>NZ_WINL01000001.1:0-695408 GCF_009827705.1 Apibacter sp. B3935 | reverse complement strand
TGATAGGCTACAGGTGTAAAGGCAGTGATGTCATAGCCGAGTAGTACTAATTACCCGGAGATTTCGTCCAAAATAAAAAAATAAAAGTTAATAGAATTGGCCGTAAGAGTTTACAAAATTATATAAAATCCCATTAAGATATTTAGGGTGGTTATAGCGGTAGGGCTCACCTGTTCCCATTTCGAACACAGAAGTTAAGCCTACTTGCGCTGATGGTACTGCAAACGCGGGAGAGTAGGTAGCCGCCGGTTTTTTAAAAGAGAAAGCTTTGTATAGGATTATACAAGGCTTTTTTTGTTTTGTATTGAAGTGGTTTTTTTGGTTGGTGGAATTTTAAACTTATAAACTTTTAATTTAGCTAAACTTATAAGCTAACTCTCATAATTTTATATCAGACCTTTACTGTCTATGATGATATTTACTATACATATTCTTCTACGTTATTAGAAACAATCTCAATCCCGATAGGACCTTCTTATTTAAAAATAGTAAATCTAAATAGCTTTTGAAATCATATAGTTTAGAAAAATAGGTTTTATTAATTTTATTTCTTTTATAACTCTTTTTTGATGGATTTTTTCTTTTGATTCTTCGGAGAGAACAATATTTTAAAAAAATATCTAATATTTAGTTTTTTCTTATCTTAAAATTTAACTTATTTATAAATTTATCTACTAAATATATTCTTGTGACTATTAGATCATTACATTTTTATTATTTTAAAAACTAGAATCTCCTACACTTTTTTTTGGATTAATTATTGCTCTTAGAATAAAAAATTTTATGAAATGTTTCATATAAACTAAAAGTTTAAAAAATGGTAATTTCGAAGGGAATAAATGATTCTAAATACTATGATACATTTTTTACTTCATATATATTTATTGATAGTTGACTTATATCGTTAAACAATTAGAATTTATTTATATAATAATTAAAAACAAATTAAATACATATAGTTAAATTATGAATAAAAATATATTAAAGTTTTTATTGGTTATTTTAGTAGGAGTTATTCTTTGGTTCGTACCTGTGCCGGATGGTCTTGATGTTAAAGCTTGGCATTTGGCATCAATTTTTATCGCAACGGTTTTAGGATTGATTCTTTCTCCGTTTCCTTTGGGAGCAATGGCAATCTTTAGTATGACCACGGTAGTTGCTCTAGATTTAATTCCGATTAAAAGCGCCTTAAAAGGATTTGGAGATACAACAATCTGGATGATAGCTTGTGCTTTTTTTATTTCAAGAGGATTTATTAAAACAGGCTTTGGAAGAAGAGTAGGATATCTTTTCATTAGTAAATTAGGAAACAGTTCCTTAGGTTTATCTTATGGTTTGGTTATGACCGATTTAATTTTTGCGCCGGCAATGCCATCCACATCTGCACGTTGTGGCGGAATAATAACCCCTTTATTTTTATCTATATCAAATGCCTATGATTCTACTCCAGAAAAAGGAACTCAGAATAAGATCGGGGCATTTTTAGTACAATGTATATTTCAATGTAATGCAATTACATGTGCCATGTTTTTAACTTCGATGGCAGGCAACCCTATGATAGCAAAATTTGTTGAGAATATGGGATATACCATCTCATGGACTGATTGGGCAAAGGCCGCAATTGTTCCCGGCTTGTTATCTTTACTTGTAATTCCATATGTATTATATAAATTTTATCCACCTGAATTAAAACATACCCCCGAAATGAAAGCTATTGCAAAAGAAAAGCTTAAAGAGATGGGTAAAATGACTACTAAGGAGTGGATTGTTCTAGGTGTATTTTCTTATTTAGTAATTTTTTGGGTATTAGGTTCATTTCTTAAAATAGATGCGACATTTACAGCTTTTGTAGGATTATGTATTTTATTATTAACTCGTGCTTTAGATTGGAATGATGTAATTAGTGAAAAAGAAGCATGGCATACAATTATATGGTTTGCGATACTAATGACCTTAGCTTCTCAATTGAATACCTTAGGATTTATTCCTTGGTTTGGAAATTATGTAGCTGAATCTGTGAAAGGATTACCTTGGTTACCGATGTTATTTATACTTTTATTAGTATATTATTATGTACACTATCTTATGGCAAGTGCTATAGCACATATCAGTGCGATGTACGTTATATTTGTTTCCATATCGATAGCTGCAGGGGCTCCACCAATGTTAGCAATATTATTATTTGCATTTTTCAGTAATTTAAATATGTCAATTACACATTATTCAAGCGGACCGGCTCCTATTTTGTTCGGTTGCGGATATATACCATTGGCAAAATGGTGGAAGATCGGATTTTTTATGAGTTTAGTTATTTTGGCCATTTGGCTACTAGTGGGAACCGCTTGGTGGAAAGCGATAGGATTGTTTTAAAAATAATTATATAAAAAAAGGTTTTCTAATTTAGAAAACCTTTTTTATTTTACTTTACAATTTTCATTTCATCTATAAGCCTTTGGGCTCCTGCATATTTATCGATTATAAATAATATATAACGAATATCAACCATAATGTTTCTGCAAATAGAAGGATCATAATTAATATCGCTCATAGTGCCTTCCCAAACTCTGTCAAAATTAAGTCCTACCAAATTACCATGTGCATCAAAGGCGGGACTTCCTGAATTGCCCCCCGTAGTATGATTGGTTGCAATATAATTTACTATGATATCTCCATTTTGTGAATAAGGTCCGAAATTTTTTTGATTGTACAAGGTAATTAATTTTTTAGGTAAATTAAATTCATAATCATCAGGAATATATTTTTCAATAACACCCGATAATGTTGTAAAAGGTTTATAATAAACTCCATCTTTTGGTGTATATCCGTCTATTTTACCATAAGTAACTCTTAAAGTAGAATTTGCATCAGGAAAGAATTTTTTTGAAGGAAAACTCTTTAATTGAGCATTCATATAGTTTCTTTGCAGGCTGTCATTTTTTTTATCAAAATCATCATGAAATGGTAAAATTTTTCTTCTGTACATTTCAATATAAGGAGTAATAAAGTTTAGTACTGCATCATCTTTTAATTTATACTTTATATTTTCCTTAGAATCGGAAGATAATATTGATATAAGATCTCCTTTTTTACGAGTTATATATGAATTTTTCCATAAATCGGTTAGGTAAATATTGCACGAAGATTCTTTTTCAAAATCTTCATGACCGGCTACTTGAAATCTTGGCTCAATATTCATACTGTACATGGAAAGCATTTTTGAAGAAACTTTCTTGTCTAATTCCGAATCATAATTTTTATAAATTGAACTCACATTTTTTATTATTCTTAATTTAATTTTTTCAAAGTCTTGATCAGAAGCATTAAGAAGATTGGATACTATATATGCCATACGAAAAGTTTCAGAATTCGAATAGAAAACTTCATTAAAATAAGTGTAAGCTTTATTATATCCACTATTATTTTTATATAAATCATTTAATGCATTTACTAAAGACAGATTTTTATTTTTAGTATCAAGATTTATTTGACTTTCTTCTACCAATTGATTTTCATACTCTTTTCTTTTTTCGATAGCATTTGATTTAAGTAACCCTTGATTTTCGCCGATCCATTTTTTCCATCCGTTAGCGATAGATGCATATTTTGCCGCATATTTTATTTTTATTTCTTTATTTGCACGCATCGCATGATCTAAAATTTTTAAAGATTCATTACGTAAAGAAATTCTTGATGGATTGGTTATTTCCAATAGTTGTTCAATAGCAGATGCCGGTAAATATTCTTGAGTTCTCCCGGGAAATCCGTATACAAATGAAAAGTCATTTTCTTTTTTCTCTTTAATTGAAATAGGCAAATAATACTTGGGGGTATAAGGAATATTATCTTTAGAATATTTTGCCGGATGATTATTTTTATCTGCATAAATCCTAAATAGGGAAAAATCTCCGGTATGCCTAGGCCACATCCAGTTGTCGGTATCTGATCCGTATTTTCCAATAGAAGATGGAGGAGCTCCCACTAATCGGATATCTTCGTAAGTTTCTGTAATAAAAGCATAATATTGATTACCGTTGTAAAAAGGCAAGATGGCAATGTCATGATAGTACTCTTTTTTAATGGTTGAACTAATTTTATTAATATTATTTTTAATAATAATGTTTCTTTGTTGTTCAGTAAAATTATCGCTTATACCCAATAATATTTGAGAAGTTACATCTATAATATCAACAATAAAAGTTGCTTTTAAGCCTTCGTTCGGTTTTTCTTCTTCATAGTTAGAAGCCCAAAATCCATGGGTTAACAGGTCATTGGTAACTGTAGAGTGTGATTGTATGCTAAAGTAACCGCAATGATGGTTAGTAAGTAATAATCCCTTAGGTGAAATAACTTCAGAAGTACAGCCTCCTCCGAAATGAGCAACCGCATCTTTTATGCTTGGATTATGGGTATTAAATATTTGTTTTGGAGATATTTTCAAACCCATTTCCTTCATTTCTTTTTCATTGAGCTGATTAGGTATCCACATACCCCCACCCGTTTGAGAGATTAAAAATGAAGCATTAAAAAAACAGGTTAATAAAAAAGATTTTAGCGTAATTTTTTTCATTGATATTATAATTAGTTTTTCAAAAATATAAATTTATTAATAATATAATAACATAAAAAAGTTAGAATGCATATTTAAAAGAAAAATTAATTAGCTTTGTGTAACTAATAAAAGTTAAGATTTTAACACATAAGTAATGATTAATGTTATGATTCGCATATAAATTGTAACCAGTAAAATAGACTAAATAGTGGTATGGACGAAATAGACTTAAAAAAAGAAGAAGAAGAAATAGTCAAACGTTACAAAGATATGCTTCGTAACACCTACAGAGATTTGACTACAGAAGATAAATCTCTGATTAGAAAAGCTTTTGAAGTTGCAAAAGAGGCCCATAAGGATCAAAGGAGAAAAACCGGAGAACCTTATATATATCACCCTTTAGCCGTAGCTAAAATTGTTGCTGATGAAATAGGCTTAGGAGCAACAAGCATAGCATGCGCTTTACTGCATGATGTTGTGGAAGATACTCAGTATACCATTGAAGATATTTCCAATTTATTTAACCCTAAAGTAGCTAAAATTATAGATGGACTTACCAAAATATCCAACATAGACCATCAAAATCTTTCGTTACAATCCGAGAACTATAGAAAGTTGTTACTTACCTTGTCTGAAGATGTTAGAGTTATTTTAATTAAGATAGCTGACAGACTTCATAATATGAGGACTTTAGACAGCATGAAAAGTTCTAAACAGAAAAAAATTGCTGCTGAAACCACCTATATATATGCTCCTTTAGCTCATAGAATGGGGCTATATACCATAAAATCTGAGCTTGAAGATTTGAGCTTAAAATATACCGACCCGGAATCTTATTCTTTAATCGTTAAAAAACTTGAGGAAACAGAAAAAGACCGTCAACGATATATTGAAGAGTTTTCAAGGATTATGCAAGAAAGCTTAAATGCCGAAGGTTTGAATTTTACTATTAAAGGACGACATAAATCCGTTTTTTCAATTTATAAAAAAATGAAAAAACAAGATGTTTCCTTTGAGGAAGTTTTTGATTTATTTGCTATTAGAATTATATATAAATCTGATTATAAAAATGAAAAATTCCTGGCTTGGAAAATTTATTCCATAGTTACGGATAAATTTATGCCTAATCCCAGCAGAATGAGGGATTGGATTACAACTCCCAGATCCACGGGATATGAAAGTTTGCATGTTACCGTCATTGGTCCGGAATCTAAATGGGTGGAAGTACAAATCCGATCGGAGAGAATGGATGAATTGGCTGAAAAAGGTATTGCCGCTCACTATAAATATAAAGAAGGATATAAGGGAAGAGAAGATAATCAAATAGAAAATTGGATATCTCAAGTCAGAGAAATGTTGGAAAACTTGGGAACGGCCTCTACAAAGGAATTATTAGATGATTTTAAATTAAACTTATACACAAAGGACATTTTTGTCTTTACTCCTAAAGGAGATTTAAAAGTACTTTCTGCAGGAGCAACGGCTCTAGATTTTGCTTATTCCGTGCATTCCGGTATCGGAGATCATTGTTTAGGAGCTAAAGTGAATAATAAATTGGTGCCGTTAAGTTATAAGTTATCAAGTGGAGATCAGGTGGAAATACTGACGTCCAATGTTCAAAAACCTAAAGCAGATTGGTTGGATTTTGTCGCCACTTCAAAAGCAAAATCAAGGATCAAAGCGGCATTGAATTCGGAAAAAAGAACATATACAGAAGAAGGTAAAGAATTATTAATTCGTAAGTTACGGCATTTAAAAATTAATTTTTCAGAAGAAGAATTAAATTCCATTCAAAAATTTTTCGGAGCAAAAACCAGTCACGATGTTTTTTATCAAGTAGCTACCGGTGTCATCGATAGTAAAGCACTAAAAAAATATAGAGATAGTAAAGGAGTTTTAACGAACTTATTATCCAAATTAAGAAAAAAAACCTCTATAATCACTGAAAATAATTTTCTAGAACCTAAAGAGGAGGAAAATTATGATATGATTGTTTTTGGAGACGATGAAGAAAAACTAAACTATCAATTAGCGCAATGCTGTAATCCAATTCCGGGTGATAATATTTTTGGATTTGTAACGATAAACAGTGGTATAAAAGTTCATAAAGAAAGCTGTTCCAATGCTATTGATATGCGAGCTAATTATGATTACAGAGTAATTCCGGCTAAATGGGTAAGTAGTTCAAGCAGGGATTTTCTGATAGAAGTTTCATTACAAGGAATTGACAGAAACGGTATTTTTAATGATATAACCACTCTTATTTCTAATAAATTTAAAATTAGTATAAAAAAAATAAATATTAATTCCGAAGATGGAATATTTTACGGAAATTTAATATTATTTGTAAAAAATACTCTTCAATTAGAACAAATTATAGAAGAGTTGCATAATATTGAAGGTATAACCAATGTTAAAAGATCTGAGATAAAAAAATAATTTATTATATAGTTCCTTTGTTATAATTTTGAGTATAATTTATAATTCTATTAAAAAAGTTTTTTTAATATAATATAGATTTAAGGTAATCTCAGCGAAGAAATTAATTATAAACTAGAAAAAACACTTTTTGTTTATCTCAAAGTTGAAAGAAACAATTATAAGATAATTAAAAATTGTTGAGCAATAAGATGGAAGTTGTTTGTTCTACTCAACTAAAATAAACAAAGTGTGAATTTTAATCTTTTTCATTGAGTAAATCTTGATAAGCAATTTTTAAAGCCTCCTTTTCTTGTTTATTTACCTCCGGATATTTCGGGTTCATAGATTTTAATGTTTCATTTATGATGTAAGCCATTATCAATTGCCCGTAAGATTTATTATCAAAAGGAACAATAAACCAGGGACAATTTTCAGTGGATGTTTTTTCAAAAGCCATAGCGAAAGCTTTTTGATATTCATTCCAAAATTTACGTTCTTTTAAATCAGAAGCTGAAAATTTCCAATTTTTTTCTTTTTCATTAATTCTTTTAATAAATCTTTTTTTCTGTTCGTCTTTACTTATATTGAGGAAAAATTTAATAATTCGAGTACCATTGTTAAACATACGATTTTCAAAATTTTTAATTTCCTCATATCTTTTTTCGAAAAAAACATCATTAATATCTTTGACAGAATTTATAGTAGGAATTTTTTCATTTAAAATAAATTCAGGATGTACTTTGCAAACTAATACGTTTTCATAATGAGAACGATTAAATATTTCTATTTTTCCACGTTCGGGCATTTTGATAATATGTCTCCATAAATAATCATGTTCATATTCTAAAGAAGAAGGTGTTTTAAAAGATGATACATTTACTCCTTGAGGATTTACTCCCGTCATGATTGCTCGTATGGAACTGTCTTTTCCGGCAGCATCAATTCCTTGTAAAATAATTAATAAAGATTGTTTGTTTTCAGCATTTAAAATATTTTGATAATAATCTATATTTTTAATTATTTTCTTTATCTCTTTTTTATTTTTTTTGAAATTTTCAGGTGATTGAGTAGTATAATTTTTAAGGTTTACTGATTTTCCTTCTAACACACGGAAATCATCTATGGTAATTTTCATAATATATTATATTTTAATTGTTTTTTATATTAATTGTTTAAACGAACAAAATAAACTAATTTTTTTATAAAATAGAATGTTATAAATAATTTGTAAATTTATTCTGATGTGTAGATGTGAAAATATTGTACCAAAGTATATTTTTATATTCTTATTTTTTTCTAAAAAATATATATCAGAATTTATAAAAGTATTACACACGAATGATCACATGTATAGGTAAAAATGTGTATAAAATAGGAAGTATAAAAAATATGATTTACTAACTAAGAAAAAACAATGCGAATATTAGTTCCTATGTATAAGCCCATTAGAGAACTGGCCCCTCCAACGGTTTTTAAATTACTCTTATACATGGAAATTTGTAAATAGCCCGAAGAATTAAATATAGCAAAAGCTTTTCCATGATATTTTTTGTCCTCAGAATCTGTCCCAAGTATATCGGTATATTTAGATTTAATTTCAGTGAATTGAACGTTTCTGGCAAAAATTATAAAGTCCTTTTTTTTTCCAAATTGGTGAAATTGTTCTTTACTAATGTTGGTTATTGCATTACCGAAATTATCTACATGAATAACCATTCCTGTTAACGAATTATCTTCGCTTTTTTCGACCGGTTTGGGTTGAGTTAATTCTTTATAAGAATTTATTTTTCTACCTATTAATTCTATTTTTCCGCCTCTGGCAAGATGACAGGCCACAGGAATGAAAAGATCTTTAGTTAAAAAATGAAGATCATCGTATTTATTAATCGTGATTTCATATACTTGATCGGGAATATATTCTTCAGCGATTAAAGAAAGAATGCCGTTATCATTGCATATAAAAAAATGACCGTTAATTTCTGCAGCTAAAGATTTTACAAATGGAGAAGGCAACGCGTCGATACCAATTATATGAATGGTTCCTTTAGGAAAATTTTTGTATGAATTTTGAATAATATAAGCAGTTTGAATTAAATCAAAAGGCATAATTTGATGTGAGATATCAACGACTATAATATCCGAAATTTGGCTGTATATAGCACCTTTAAGAGCAGCCACATGGTAATCGTCTAAACCAAAATCGGTAGTGAGTGTTATTATTCCCATTTTTTATTATCCTACACAAAGTTATTGCTTATTTTTGTTATGTAAAATTAAAAAAGGAGTTAAAATTTGAATCAAATACGAATTACTTTAGAAGGGGTGGATTTAAAAACTTTCTATGGTGAATATAATCAAAACTTTAATCTGTTGATTAATCATTTTCCCAAATTAAAAATTATAGGAAGGGATCGGGTAGTGTCGGCAGCAGGAAATGATGCGGATTTAACTTTGTTTAATAATAAAGTTAAAGAAATAACAGAATATATAAACAGATATAATAAGTTAAATGATATCGCTCTGGAGGGAATACTCTCTAATGGAGAAAAGCAGAATGAACTTAGAGCCGAATCTGAGGATATTATTGTTCACGGAATAGGAGGAAAACTTATTAGGGCTAAAACAGAAAATCTTAAAAAGCTGGTAAAAGCAGTTGAAAACAATGATATGGTATTTGCCATTGGTCCGGCAGGAACAGGTAAAACCTATACTAGCGTTGCTTTAGCTGTAAAAGCTTTAAAAGATAAACAAGTAAAAAGAATTGTGCTTACTCGCCCGGCTGTGGAAGCAGGGGAAAGTTTAGGATTTTTACCCGGTGATTTAAAAGATAAATTAGATCCCTATCTTCAGCCTTTGTATGATGCATTACGAGATATGATCAGTCATGAAAAACTGGCTTCTTATATTGAAAAAGGAGTCGTACAAATTGCTCCTTTGGCATTTATGAGAGGTCGAACATTAGATGAAGCCTTTGTAATTTTAGATGAAGCTCAAAATACGACCCATTTGCAAATGAAAATGTTTTTAACGCGTATGGGGGCTAATGCGAAGTTTATTATTACAGGAGATCCCGGGCAAATAGATTTGCCTAAACATCAGAAATCCGGATTAAAAGAAGCTGTTCATCTTTTAAAAAGAGTTAAGGGAATAGGTTTTGTGCAATTGACAGAAATTGATGTGGTAAGACATAAATTAGTAAGAAAAATATTAGAAGCCTATCATAAACAAGAAGAGATTGAAGAATAGTTTTTCATTTTCTTTTCTAAAACAAAAGATCTTATTGAAAAATAAAATCCTTATTAATTTACTTATTTATAAGTTTTAATAAGAAACAGATTAATAAAAATTAATCCTTCATACTATAAACAAATAGATATATTTTCGAATTTTTTAAAAATAAATTGAATAATCAGTAATAAAAAGATAAAGTAAAAAGAATTACTTTATAAATCAGATTTTAAATTTATCCTTAACAATTTGAACCATTTTATTATAGGTTTCTTCTTTGCTTAAATGAGTGTTATCGATAAGAATGGCGTCTGCTGCCTGAGTTAGTGGTGACACCGATCTGCTGCCATCAATGTAATCTCGTTGCTTAAGATTTTCTTGAACTTCTTCTAAAGAAATGTTTTTGTGTTGATTTTTATATTCAGTGAATCTTCGTTTAGCTCTTTCTTCTATACTGGCAGTAATAAAAAATTTTAAATCGGCATTTGGAAATACGACCGTTCCAATATCTCTACCATCCATAACAATCCCGCCGTTTTTTCCTATATTTCTCTGTTGTTTTACTAAATATTCTCTTACTTCAGGTATTTTTGCCACCCATGAAACATGTTCAGATATGTCAAAAGCACGAATTCTATTTTCAACATTTTTTCCATTAAGATAAATTTCATTGGTATTGGAATCAGAGTTTAGCTTAAAGTCCAAATGAATATCATTTAAATGGGTTAATAAAGCTAGCTCATCTATAGTATTATTTTTATAAAAATTTTCAATAGCATATAAAGTTCCGGCTCTATACATAGCACCGGTGTCTATATGAATCCATCCAAATTCTTTGGCTAACATTTTTGCATAGGAGCTTTTACCGGTGGAAGAATAACCATCTATGGCAATTATAGGTTTTATTTTGTTGTTTTTCATGTTATTACCAGTCATAACGAGGGGCAAACATATTTTCCAAGTCTATACGTAGTCCAAATGTATTGGTGTTTCCCGCAGCATTATATCGCCCCCAAGCGTAATCAAAGCGAAAATATGAAATTTTCACACCAAAACCAAGAGTTAAACCGGCAAATGAACGTTGATCTTCGATCGCCAATTCATTACCTCTCTTAAAATTATATCCGGCTCTGAGGTTGAATCCTGACTCGGGAAATAGTTCGGCACCTAACGAAATATGATCTATAATTTTTCTTCCTCCATTGATCTTTTCTCCCTTTTTATTAGTTGGAGATGAAATATCAAATTTTTGTAAGTCATGTAAGGTAAGAGTTAATTCCATCGGTAATTTTTCGAATCGTTGCGAGATTCCTAAATTTGCTTGAATGGGTAATTTTTCTCTTCTATCATTATAATAAGTTAATTGTCCTCCAAAATTTCTAACCACAGCAGAAACGGTAGTATAGTAGTCAATATCGTGAAATACCAACCCAAGATCAGCCAAAAGAGCGGAAGAAGTATAACTTTCAATTTTACTGGTAACATAAGATAAATTTCCGCCCACCGTAAAGAAATCAGAGATATTATAGGCATAACCTAAAGTTACTGCTGCGTCTTTTGCTGTAAATTTTCCGGTTACATTTCCAATTTCATCGGCGGCCTTAAGATCTCCATAATCTACATATCTTCCATGAAGGGAAAAAAAGTGCTTACTTTCTTTGGGATTATATACATAGGAAACAGCACCCAATTTGACATCTGCTAAATATGAGGAATAATTTATTCCCGCTTGGTTATGCATTTTATCGTTCATCATTGCCGGATTGAACATAGCCATATTAGGATCATTGTCCCAAGAAGAATTAGCATTACCTCCTAAAGCTGCTTGACGGGCAGATACGGTCATATTCATAAAAGTATATATTTCTTGCCCGTTTTGAGAATAGACAATGGAGTATAAACTAATGAATATAATTAGTATAAATTTATGCAATAGACGCATTATAGTAAAAATTACAAGAAAATAAATCAGGTACGCTTGATGGTACTTTTTTGTAATTATAAACTATGAATCTGTCAATTTATTGTATGGGGCTACTAATAACCTAAAAGATCTAAAATTTGCTTATAATTTTGTTCCTCTCGAAATACCTCATAAGTAAATTCGCCGTCTTTATTTTTATTTATCAAAATATGCTTTGGCTGAGGAACTAGACAATGGTGCACGCCTCCGAACCCGCTAATGGCATCTTGATAAGCTCCTGTATTGAAAAAACCTATATATAAAGGTTTTTCTTCACTGAAAATAGGAAGATAAATGGCATTAACGTGCTGTTCAGAATTGTAGTAATCATCGCTATCACAAGTAAGACCTCCTAAGAAAACCCGTTCATAGGAATCTTCCCAACGATTGATAGGAAGCATGGTAAAACGACGAGAAATAGCCCAAGAATCAGGTAATGTAGTCATAAAAGAACTGTCAATCATATCCCATTTTTCTCGATCATTTTGTCTTTTTTGACTTAAGATTTTGTAAACAATTCCTCCACTTTCTCCAACAGTGAATGAACCAAATTCGGTATATAAAGTAGGTTCTTCTACTCCTTCTTCTTCACAGAATTTTTTTATTTGGTAAGTAATCTCATTGACCATATAATAATAGTCGTAATCAAAATTCAAGGAATTTTTTATAGGAAAACCTCCTCCTATATTAAGCGAATCCACTTCGGGTGCGATTTTTTTCAATCGAGCATAAACTCGCAAACATTTATAAAGTTCGTTCCAATAATAGGAAGTATCTTTAATCCCCGTGTTGATAAAGAAATGCAACATCTTTAAACGAGCAAATGGATGATTTTGGATTTTTTGAGCATAAAAAGGAACAATATCTTTATATCCGATTCCCAAACGAGAAGTATAAAACTCAAATTTAGGTTCTTCCTCAGAAGCAATTCGAATACCTATATTAAAATTAGTATCTATGCTGTCGGAAAGCCGATCGATTTCTCTGAAATTATCCAATACAGGTAATATGTTAGAAAATCCGCCGTTAATCATTTCCGAAATAATTTTTAAATATTCATCGGTTTTGAATCCGTTGCAAACAACTTCTATATTTTTATCGACAATTCCTTTATCGTATAATCTTCGTATAATTTCCATGTCGTTTGAAAAAGAAGTTTCCAAACTAATTTTATTTTTTAAAGCTTCTTCAACCACGAATGAAAAATGACTTGATTTCGTACAATAACAATATCTATATTCATTATTGTAATTATTTTCCTTAAAAGCCTTTTTAAACCATTTTTTGGTTTGTTGTATGTTTTGCGATATTTTAGGTAAATAATTGAACTTAAAAGGAGTTCCGAATTTTTCAATTAAGTCCATTAAAGGGATGTCATGAAATAATAAATTTCCGTTATCAACCTTAAATTCGGGCTGTGGAAAATCAAAAGTTTGTTGAATTAAATCGTGATACTTTATTTTCATTTTAAATAGTGGAAAAAAATCAGATTACAAATATCTATAAATTTACTAGTTAATAAATGCTTTTTTAAAAAAATTAATAATTTTTTCCATCAAATATTAGATTTTAAAAATATTTTAACAATTTTAAGTTATCATTTATCAAATTCAGAAAATATTTTTTTATTGAGAATAATTATAAAAAACTGTTTATTAGCTCTTCATGCAAAACACCTTCACAAATTTGTCGAACTTCTCCGGTCATTCTTATTTGCCAATGATCATCAATTTCTATTTTAAGTTCACCTCCGGGCATTTTAATGGTTACTTTATTATTTATTAACCCTTTTTTTCTTAATACACTGGCTACTGCACAAGACGAACTTCCTGAGGCTAAGGTGAAACCGGCCCCTCTTTCCCAAATTAATATTTGAACTTCATCTCTATTCAGTACTTTTGCAAATTGAACATTTATACGGTTAGGAAATTTAGAAAATGTTTCAATTTTAGGTCCATATTTTTTTATTTCTTCACTATCTAGATTTTCTTTAAGAATCACACAATGTGGATTTCCTACAGAAACACAATTGATTAGAAACTCTTGATCATCGATAGTAATACGTTCATCTTGCACTTCTTCCGAATTAAAGGAAGTGGGTATTTGTTTTGAATCAAAAAAGGCATGACCCATATCTACTGTTATTAAAGCAGCCCTCTCATTTAAAGTTTTTTGTATGGTTGCACGAACTTTTCCTCCTTTGGTTTCTACTGTAAATTCCTTTTGAGGAATAATTTTATAATCGTATACATACTTGCAAAAAATTCGTAATCCATTTCCGCTTTTTTCTGCTTCGGAACCATCCGGATTAAAAATTTTCAGACCTATGTCAGCCGTTTCTGACTTTGTTTTTACTAATATTCCATCAGAACCTATTCCGAAGTTTACGTTACAGATTTTTTGAATGGCTTTTTCAGTTAAAGGAAAAGTAATAGCATCTTCATTGATTACTATGTATTCGTTACCCAAACCTTGGGATTTAATAAAAGAGTTTTTTTCCATCAGAACGGATTTTTTTTAATTAATAAGATGGTATTTGAGCATAAATATAAAATTTATTTTAATTCATGTTCTAAATTTTTACTTTTTAAATTTTTGATTGTGCTGTAGAGGTGACTATTGATTTAAAATTAAATTAAAGCCCTTTACATAAAAGCATCAATTGAATTCTTATTTACTAATTTTCGGAGTAAGAAATAAAGCAGAGAAATATATTATGATTGTTTAATCCACTTGAAAATTTCTTTTATAGTTACTTTTTTTCCATACATAAGTATACCAATCCTATAAATTTTACTTGCAATAAAAACCATTACTAATACCGATCCGACCATGGTAATAATTGATATTGCCAATTGCCAACCCGGAATACCATAAAAGGATCGGGTAACCATAGCCATGGGAGAGGTAAAAGGAATAATACTTAACCAAAAAGCCACAGGTCCTTCCGGATTGTTTATGATACTTATGCATCCATAAGCTCCTAAAAGTAAGGGGATTACAATTATTGGAATAAATTGTTGAGTTTCTGTATCATTATCCACAGCTGCTCCAATGGCTGCAAAAAAAGAACTGTAAAATAAATATCCCGTAAAAAAGAAGAAAAGAAAAACGAAAATAATTAACGGATAATTAAGATTGAAAAGGGCATTAATAGTGTCGCTAATTTGAATTTGCATTTCTTGATTAAGAATATTTCGTAAATCATTTTGTTGAATGGAAAGTGTTAATTCATGCCCTAATATCAGTTTACCCATACTAAGAAGGAGCAGGGTCATTCCAATCCATATACAAAATTGAGTTAAAGCAATTAACGTTGTACCCAATATTTTTCCCATCATTAATTCAAAAGGTTTAACGGATGAAATAATTATTTCAACCACCCTGTTATTTTTTTCTTCCATAATGCTTCTCATTACACGTGTTCCGTAAATAATAAAAAACA
Source organism: Apibacter sp. B3935 (assembly GCF_009827705.1). Lineage (NCBI taxonomy): Bacteria > Pseudomonadati > Bacteroidota > Flavobacteriia > Flavobacteriales > Weeksellaceae > Apibacter > Apibacter sp. B3935. The sequence continues at coordinate 679,802 of NZ_WINL01000001.1, read as the reverse complement.
TAAGATTTATATACATTAATGACAAAGAAAGAATTTCTTTAATTAAGTGGTTATCCTCAGATTTGCCTTCTTTAACATTAGTAATTTGTAAAGATATTTTGGAATTAATTTTATCTATATCGGATTGATTTATTCCTAATAATTTTCTTCTTTTTTCTTCAATTTTTTTATTGATGGTTTCTTCTAATGAATAGAGAAGATTTTTGTTCAGATTTTTGTTTGTATAAAGTTGGATATGATCTTGTAAATTATTTAAGAGAGAATCTTTGGTTTTGGGTATATACAAGATAGCATCTAATGAGTTACTTTGTGCTAACGAATCTTTTAAAGCTTGTAAATCATTATCTGTATAAAAATTAAAGATATTTTTTTCATTACTCTTGAAATCAGGATAAAATTCATGGGTTGAATCAATGATGGCAATACGTGAATTGCTTTCATTAATTTTAATCATAAAACCAATGATTGCTACGGCTAGGATTACTAATATCGGAGCAAAAAAAGTAATAAGAACAAAAGATTTTTTTCTTGCCTGAGTAAGAAATTCTCTTCTCATTACCAAAAAGATATTTCTCATAGATTTTTTGAATTTACAGCATTAATAAAAACTTCATTCATACTGGGTATTTCTTCATAAAAAGAAAGGATTGTTCCTTTAGATGAAAGTTCTGATAAAAGGGATTTTGAGCTCTCCCGGTCGGTTAGCTTAATTGAAAATGAATACTCATTATCCATTTTTATTAAATTTTCGATCGGATGATTAGATAGTAGATGTTCAATATCATGGGATTGTATATCAGTAATCCTGATATTAAATTTTCCTTGTTTAAATTTATGTCTAATATCTTTAACCGAACCATCTAAAATTTTTTTTGAATTATGGATAAGAGCAACGTAATCACAGAGTTCCTCAACAGATTCCATTCGATGAGATGAAAATAAAATAGTAGTCCCTTTTTCTTTTAGCTCTAGAATTTCATCTCTTATAAGATTGGCATTTACCGGATCAAATCCGCTGAAAGGCTCGTCAAAAATTAATAATTCGGGATTATGCAATACAGTAACTACAAATTGAATTTTTTGAGCCATACCTTTAGATAATTCACTCAATTTTTTATTCCACCATTTTTCAATTTTTAGTTTATCAAACCAATATTCTAAACGCGACTTGGCTTCCGTTTTATTCATGCCTTTGAGCTGGGCTAAATAAATTGCCTGTTCGCCAATTTTCATGTTTTTATACAGTCCTCTTTCTTCCGGCATATAACCTATATGTGAAATATGTTTGGGTTGTAGAGGCTCTCCATTAAAATAAATTGTACCGCTGTCCGGCTTAGTGATTTGATTAATGATTCTTATAAACGTAGTTTTTCCGGCACCGTTCGGACCTAAAATTCCATAGATACTGCCTTTAGGAATTTTTATGTTGAAGTTATCTAAGGCAATTTTGTCTTCATAAGTTCGGGTAACATTTTCAGCTACAATAAAATAATCCATTTTTGAGTTGTATTATTTATTCAATCACAAATAGCAAATGTACTATTTTTATAGAAATTTGTTTATGTTAAATACTTTATATTTGCCCCTAAAATAAAGTATGATTAAGTTTTAATTTTAAACTTAGTTGTAATACACTTTTATTTGACTATATGAAGAATTTTCCGGTTTATATTTTTTTGTTTTTTCAAATATTTATGTTCTCTCAGAATTTAGAGATGAAATATTATCTACCGGATCATCCTCATTCCCGTGTTTATAAAATTTTAAAAATGGTTAAAAAGAACGAAAAAATTAACCATCCTAACCATTTAAATTCTTATAATTATTTTTTATATACTAAATTCTATATTGATGATTTTAGTAATGTTATGCATAGTATGAATAGTGATTCATCTGAGATTGCTAAGTTAGAGAAAAAGGAATATATATTTTTAGGAGAGCGGGTGATGAAATGCAGATATGACAGAAGATACGGAAAAAAAAATATAATTTTAGCCGATCAGGTTTCGGGTTTTAAAAAAACTTTTTATGAGTTGTTTTCTGAACCTTTTTTTCAAGAAGAATTTCCTAATCTTTTCAAGAATAAATTCAATTCCTATAATTTTAAATTAATTGACAGTATTGTAATCGATACTAAAAAAAATTACATTATTTCATTCGGATCCAAGAAAAACTTGTTAGTAAAAGGGAGTAGGGGAACATTGTATATTGACGCTAAAAGTTTTGCAGTAGTTAAATATTCAGGTGAGGAATATAACTCAAATTATACTCGTTATTTTGAATATCAATGGAAATCGTTCAAAGGAATATGGTATTTAAAGTCTAAAACCAATAAAATAAGAATAAGTACCATTGATATTACCAAATTTTTGACAAATTCCAACAAGGAACAAAAATTTTTGTTTTCTCCCTGGATAGTTATCCAGATGACAACGTCTCATTTTACATCTAAGTCTTTTACAAGAAAAGATTTTAGAGGGTATGAATATGAATTGGAAAAAAATTTTAATACGAATACGGAATCTAAAATTAAAAACTTTCGTAAAACTCCTTTAACGCAACGAGAAAAGAATACCTATGCAAATTCCAGCTTTTTCAATGCGTTACCCATTGAAAAAAATGTTCGTCTTTTGAATTCGGTAAAAAATTGGAAATTACCTTTAGGTAAAGTGGATTTAAATGTATTGAATTTGATGAATTATAATGATTATGAAGGATTTAGGTTTCAGTTAGGAGGAAAAACCAATTACAAGTTTAGTAAAAATATATCCATACTCGGATATCTTGCCTTCGGGACGAAAAATACCAACATTAAAGGTGCGTTGGGAATGGATTTTAATGTCAACAAAAAAAATAATGGAAAAATAAAGCTTTTAGGATACTCTGATGTAAATCCGTTTTCTAAAACTATTGATAGATTTCCTAATCGTGAGGAACAAATAAAGGACGAATTAAATTACATTCAAAATTCAATTTTTTATACTTACAGAGGAGGAAAGCTCGCTTATGAACAAGATATAGTAAAGAAAGTTACTGCTTCGGTGGAAGCGAATTATGAAGTTCAAAAATCGGATTATGAATATTCATTTAAATCTTATACGCCTTCTCATAAATATACGTTATTTTCAACTTCTTTACATCTTAAATACGCACCATTTGCTAAATACCTGATTACTCCGGAAGGAAAAATGACGGTAGAAGATAAGCCCGTTTATTTTTATTTTGATTATACCAAAGGGTGGAAAACTTTAGGAGCTGATTTCAACTATGATCGCTTTGACTTAGCTGCTCATATATCTGTTACTAATCCAATAGGGGAGAGTTCCTTAGTTATGAATTCCGGATATATTTTCGGAAAAACGGTTTTATGGAATAATTATGGAAGTTTTGGTAATGCGAAAGTAGGGAAATCAATAGGAAATAGATTTTCAATGAAAGGCTATCGATCACTGGAAACCTTAGCACCCGGAGAGTTTTATGCGGATAAATATGTGGCTTTTTTCTTAACTCATTCTTTTAAAGACATAAATTTTATAGGAAACAGTAAGTTGCAATTTTCTTTAGTTTATAATGGATTACTAGGAAATATGAATCATAAAGAAATCCATAAATTAACTTCTTTTTCAGTTCCCGACAACTATTATCAAGAAGTTGGAATGGAGCTTAATAAGCTAATTTACTATTTTGGATTGGGAATTTATTATAGAATGGGAGCCTATCACCTTCCTACTTTCGATAAAAATTTATTTCTTAAATTAACTTTTAGTCTCTTTTAAATAGCATATTTCTTTAGATTTAATTATAAAATGCTATTTTTGTGTAGTTAATTTTATCATAATATCCAAATGAAAAGCTATATTTTTTTATTACTTTTTTTTATATGTATTTCTTTTAAAGCCCAGCAAATCATTACTAAAGTAGATTCAGCTACCGGGGGAAAGCTGATTATTAATGCTGATGAAGAAATATTGAAAATGGTTAGTGAAGATGAATTATGCAAAAAATTTGGAGACACCACGCGAGAATCTAAACCTATTTCTTCCACCGATAAAAAACCGGTGAATAGGCCTGTTTCTCCTGAAAACATTTGTGGCAGACGTAACGATATACCCGGTTTTATGATTAAAGTTGGAGAAGCTAAAACAGAGAAGGAAATTAATACGTTGACTACAGAATTTAGAAAGTTATTCCCTGAGTTACGGGTTGAAAAAAGTTATTTACGTCCTGATTGGAGACTTTTGGCCGGAGATTATTTTAAGAGAGAATCAGCAAAATCTGATTTAAAAAGAATTAAAAGGAATTTTCCTTCCGCCTTATTAGTTAATTGGAGAATTTATTGTAACCGGGCAAAATAATTTTTTTATTAAAAAAATATAAAACGAAAAGGGCTTATTAATTAAGCCCTTTTGTATTTTAAATTATATTTCTTTTCCTTCTTGATCGTAATATTCAAAGAGGAAATCATTATAAGGAAATCGTTGTGTATGGATATCTTTAACTTGATTATAAATAATTTTCTTCAATTCTTCATAATTTTCTTTAGTTAAAGCAGAAATAAAAACACTAGGATATTTGGATTTAGCCATCCATGTTTTTTTCCAATCGTCTAACGAATAATTTCTTTTGGTAACCGGTGTTAGATCATCTTCATCTTTTCTTTCATAAGAAAAATTATCAATTTTATTAAATACCATTATTGTTGGTTTATCTGCAGAACCTATTTCAGCCAATATGGTATTTACGGAATTAATATGATCTTCAAAGCTGGGATGAGAAATATCAACCACATGAATCAAAAGATCAGCCTCTCTTACTTCATCTAACGTTGATTTAAACGACTCTACCAGCTGAGTAGGTAATTTTCTTATAAAGCCGACTGTATCAGTTAGTAAAAAAGGAAGATTACCTATTACAACTTTTCTTACAGTTGTGTCTAGTGTTGCAAATAATTTATTTTCGGCAAAAACTTCTGATTTACTCAACACATTCATTAAGGTAGATTTTCCTACATTAGTATATCCAACCAAAGCTACTCTAACTAATTTTCCTCGATTGTTTCGTTGAGTTGACATTTGCTTATCAATAGATTTTAATTTTTCTTTAAGCAAGGATATTCTGTCTCTGATAATACGGCGGTCGGTTTCAATTTCAGTTTCTCCCGGCCCTCTCAATCCAATCCCTCCTTTTTGACGTTCCAGGTGAGTCCACATACGAGTTAAGCGAGGAAGAAGGTATTCATATTGAGCAAGTTCCACTTGTGTTCTGGCATAAGATGTTTCTGCTCGTTGAGCAAAAATATCTAATATAAGATTTGTACGGTCAATAATTTTCCTGTCTAATTCATTTTCTATATTTTTAAGTTGAGAAGGAGTCAATTCATCATCGAAAATAATTGTATCGATTTCATGTTCTTTAGCATAACTATTAATTTCTTCCAACTTTCCTTTTCCTACAAACGTTCTTGAATGTGGCTGATCTAGCTTTTGCGTAAATCTTTTATAAACTACAGCTCCGGCTGTATTTGCCAAAAACTCCAATTCATCCATGTATTCATTTAACTTTTCTTCATCTTGGTTTTGAGTAATCAATCCGATTAGAATAGCTTTTTCATATAATGCTTCTTTTTTTTCTAACATATAAAATTAATCTGCTTTAAACTCGATTTATTTATCAAATGTATTGTTTTTTAATAATGTGTAATACTATTAAATTTTATAAGGTATGTGTAATTACTGCATAATGTGATTTATCATAACAGATATCTTTCAATAATTATACAATTTTTTTAATTCTGTATTTTTACTGAATAGTACAATAGGTCCTAAGAGAAATTTTTTCTAATTAGTTATTAAATATAAAAGTAAATTGAAAAAAACATGTTTACAATCAACTAATGATTAACAGGATGAAATGAGCAAGTAAGAATATGATCATTAACCACTCCAACTGCCTGTAAAAATGCATAAATAATAGTGGTACCCACAAATTTAAATCCACGCTTTTTTAAATCTTTTGAAATACTATCGGAAAGTTGAGTTGAAGCGGGAACTTGTTTAATGGTCTCCCAGTGGTTGCAAATAGGTGTGTGGTTGACAAAGTTCCATAAATAATTGCTAAAACTTCCGAATTCATTTTGCACGTCCATATACTTTTGAGCATTGATTGTGGCAGCTTTAATTTTCAATTTATTTCTAATAACACCTTCATTGAGAAGTAAACGATCCATTTTTTCCTGAGTATATTGTGAAATTTTTTTATAATCAAAATTGTCAAAAGCTTCACGAATACTCTCTCTTTTTTTTAATACCGTAATCCAACTAAGACCGGCTTGAAATCCTTCAAGTAAAAGAAATTCAAATAGTAATCGGTCATCATATACCGGTTTGCCCCATTCCTCATCATGATATTTTTTGTAAATGTCATCAGATCCTACCCATTCGCATCGAATTATTTCTCTTTCCATACTAATTTATATTAATGTAAGATGCAAATATAGATATTTATATAGGTATCTGATAATTATCGATTGCTGATTTTTGCATTTTATTTTTTCTCTTCTTCCAATAGTTGCTCAATGGTTTTTCTAGGCTCGTTTTTATTATAGGGAAAGACATCCGGAAATATATCTTGCCATTTTTTTAATCTTTCGTCATCTCTCCATTCAAAGTCAGGTAAATATCTGTTTTGCTCGGGAAGCCTACTTTCAGGGTATAATTTTGATTCTGCACTGAGCTGACAAGAAACAATATCCATTTTGCGTTCAACAAACTCACCTTGTAAAATTCCACATACAGATATGCTGATTCCCGTACGTTGTTTACCTTTTGTTTTAGATTCTTCTTCTACATAAGTGATGGATTCGGCATTACCTTTTAAATCTACTAAATGAAGTTCTTCGTTTTGAAAATAGGCATGAAGCATTCTTCCTTTTGCTTGATTGAATTCCAATTTAGGACTTAAAGAATCTACTTTACTAATTACAAAAGCATGGGATCTGCCATAAATGGAATCTATGGCTTGACTGGAACTATTTAAATACGCAGAAAGAGTATCTGCGGTTAATTGTCTTCCTCCTGTTGACCAAAATATGGGTTTTTTATAAAAATCAATTCTACCAATGGTTTCTTGATACACCAGAGAATCGCTTTTTCCGGAAACATTCGATTTGAAAAGCCTTCCGTTATGATACCCACGAATGGTGGATTTTTTATCTTTTCCTTGAATGGCAATCAAGGTATCGGAATGAATGTATAAAGAATCTTTAGTAAATGCTTTTACCATATAAGGCCTTCCTGTAATCATTGCAGAATCCTTAAATTGGTATACTTCAGCATATTCACCGATTAAAAATCTTTTTTCTTTAGGTTCTTCCAATTTAACGTTTTTAATTCCTCTACCAAAACCTTTTATTTCATCAAAAAATAAATCATTGCCGGATAATATTTTCCCTTGGTAATAAACCTTTCCGTCATTTTTTAAATCGGATTGTTTGGTTTTGGTATTGTAAGAACCTGTACTTCCCGTTACGTAAACCGTAGGATCTTTTTTATTGGTTATGCGGGTAAATTTAGTAAATGTTGCAATTTCATTTTTAGCATCATATTTAATATCAGATCCTTCTAATATATATTCAGGAGATTCTAACGTGGAATTATCCCCTAATTCAATTCGATTATCTTTAACAAAATATTTTCCAACTTTCGTATGAGTTATATTTTCGCCTTTATAAACTGTTCCCCAATTGTCAAAATAGGCAACATCCCGATTGGCATCATAGATCATTTCCTCAGTTTCAACCGTTTGATCGGGGGTAACTAATTTTACGTTATGATAGGCGATGGCATTTCTAGTTATTCCGTTATAGGTCAATTTTTTACAATTCAAGGTAGATTGTTTATCCCTAAAAAAAACATTTCCTCTTGCTTCAATAAAATTTTTATCGCTAAAATAAATGATTGAATCTGCTTCTAAATGAGAAGTTTCGTGTTCTGCTATGACATGTCCTGAATAAACAATATTTCCGTTAAATACATGCTCATTCACCTCTTCCATGTCGGCATTGATAAGATTTATGGGTTTGGGATTATCTTTTTTTGAAGAAGCCGGAGGGGTAACTTGAGAAAATAAAAATACACCTGTGAATATAAAGAAAATAAAAAATATAATTTTTAAATTCATTTACTTGCTTTTCTTTTTTGCATAAAAATATAAAGAATGACTTTCGATTTCAATATTAAATATTTTTTCTAAAGAATCTTTAATTGTTTGAAGTCTAGGATCACAAAATTCAATAACTTCTCCCGAATCGATCATTAAGATATGATCATGTTGCTTAGCAAAATACGATTTTTCATATAAAGCTTGAAGTCCTTCTCCAAATTGATGTTTTCGGACTAACTTGGCATCTAAAAGAATTTCAATGGTATTATAAATAGTGGCTCTACTCACTCTATAATTTTTTTCTTTCATTCTCATATACAGCCAATCGATATTGAAATGTTCATCTGTTGAATAGATCTCCTCAACGATAGCAAATCTTTCAGGAGTTTTTCTATGACCTCGATCTTCTAAATATTTTATAAAAACATCTTTAACAATTTCAAAATTTTTATTTGCAGTATCTGTACTCATGTTATAGAATAGGTAATATGCAAAGTTAGCAAATTAATTACCTTAATCATACTTTCTTATAACATAATTTAGAATGATTTTCTAAACAAAATAAATATTTTTTTTATGGAATAATTTATTTATTCAAAAAAAAATATAAATAAATCCTTTTGTTTATCTAAAATATTTAAAAAAAAATAAATTTTAGTACAGTTTTTGTTTAATAAAGAATAATATTAAATACTTAAATTTTTATAACTGTTTTATAAATATGCAACTAGTTCTAACAAATAATATAAAAAAGAAATTATTTATTTTTTTTAATGCTATTAATTTACTTTTGTTTAGTTGTCAGACCAATCAATCACAAGAAAAGAAAACGGATATAATGAGAAAAAAATTAGAGAAAATTACATTAGGAGGAGGATGTTTTTGGTGTTTAAGTCCTTGTTTTGAAATGTTAAACGGTATTACTAAGGTTACGGCAGGATATTCCGGAGGAAAAAAAGAAAATGCTAATTATAAAGATGTTTGTACTGGCACTACGGGACATGCGGAAGTAATTGAAATTGAATATGATCCTGAAGAAATTTCTTTTTCAGAAATATTAGATGTTTTTTGGTTTTTACATGATCCGACTCAATTAAACAGACAAGGAAATGATATTGGCACTCAATATAGATCTGTTATCTTTTATAGAAACGAAGAACAAAAAATTCTTGCTCAAGAATCTTTAAAAAAATCAGAATCTTCTGACTTATGGAAAGGTAAATATGTGACAGAGATAGTACCTTTTAAAGAATTTTATCCGGCTGAAGATTATCACCAAAGATATTATGAACAAAATCCAAATCAACCTTATTGCAGCTATACCATTGTACCTAAAATCCAAAAATTTAAAGCGCGATTTAATTATAAACTGAAAGCAGAATATCAAAAAAGAAATGTGGATAAAAATCAAGCGTAAGAAATTCACAATATAAAAAATTGTAGTAAGAATTAATTTAAATTATTTTAATTGTAGAAAAAAAATATTTATAATTTTAATAAAAATAAATCCAAAATATCTATATCAATTTAATTTATTTTTATAAATAATTAGTCTTTTTATAAAAAATTACCTGTTATTTTATTATGTATTATTTTGATTATATACTTTTTTTAAAAAATTAAATTATTTTTTTAGAAAAAAAATTATATATTTGCTTGGCAAAAAACAATATGTCGCTTAGTTCTAAAATTGTAGAAGAAGCTATCACATTTGATGATGTTTTGCTTATTCCTTCTTATTCAGAGATTCTACCTTCTCAAGTAAATTTAAAAACCCAGTTAACTAAAAGAATTCAATTAAACATTCCAATAGTTTCAGCAGCTATGGATACTGTAACTGAATCAGGTTTAGCCATTGCTCTTGCCAGAGAAGGAGGTCTCGGATTTATTCACAAAAATATGCCGATAGATCAACAGGCTGTTGAAGTAAACAAAGTTAAGAGGTCAGAAAACGGCATGATCTCCAATCCCATTACCTTAAGTCGAAACCATACCTTACAGGATGCGCTCATGTTAATGAGAGAATATAAAATATCCGGCTTGCCTGTAATAGAAGAAGATGATACCTTAGTCGGAATAATTACCAATAGAGATATTAAATATCAATCGGATTTAAATCAGAAAGTAGAAGATGTCATGTCCAAAGAACATATTATTACTTCTTCAAAAAATACTTCTTTGGAACAAGCCAAGCAAATATTATTAAATAATAGGATTGAAAAGCTCCCTATTATAGATGACCACAACAAATTAATAGGGTTGATTACCATAAAAGATATTGATAATTTGTTGGAATATCCCAATTCATGTAAAGATTCTGAAGGAAGACTTAGAGTGGGAGCAGGGGTAGGAGTAGGAGATGATACCTTAGAAAGAGTCGAAGCATTAGTTAAAGCCGGAGTGGACATAATTGCGGTAGATTCCGCTCATGGACATTCAATCAATGTATTAAATAAAATCAGAGAAATCAGAGCTTCTTTTCCTGATTTAGATATTGTTGGTGGAAATATAGTTACCGCACAAGCGGCAAAAGATTTAATAGATGCCGGAGCCAATTCATTAAAAGTGGGTGTAGGTCCCGGATCTATATGTACCACTAGAGTAGTAGCGGGAGTGGGAGTGCCTCAATTATCTGCTATATATAATGTCTATGAATATGCAAATCAGCATCATATACCGGTGATTGCAGATGGAGGAATTAAACTTTCGGGAGATATAGTTAAGGCTATATCCAGCGGTGCATCCTGTGTCATGCTGGGATCTTTATTTGCCGGAACAGATGAAGCGCCCGGAGATGAAATTATTTTTCAAGGAAGAAAGTTCAAAAGTTATCAAGGTATGGGTTCAATTTCTGCCATGAAAAGAGGAAGCAAAGATCGTTACTTCCAGTCGGGAACAAAAAAATTAGTACCGGAAGGAATTGAAGGAAGAGTTCCTTATAAAGGAAAATTATCCGATGTGGTTTATCAATTATGTGGAGGAATTCGTGCAGGTATGGGCTATTGCGGTACAGAAGATATAGTAAAATTGCAAAAAGAAAGTAAAATGGTTAAAATTTCTTCAGCAGGACTAAAAGAAAGTCATCCTCACGATGTTATAATTACTCAAGAAGCACCAAATTATTCTAATTAAAAAAAATATAATATTTTGTTAAAATTTTGGCATAGGTTTTGTCGTTTACTATGGTGTATAAAAATAATATAATAATTATGAAAAAAGTACTTTTATTGTTTACTATTTTTTTAGGTAGTATAGCAATATCAAATGCACAGATTGTAACTACACCACAAACTTCGGCTAACGTAGGTTCTACACCAATTCAAAAAGGAAGCTGGTTGACCGGAGCAGGTATTACAAATCTCGGCTATGATTTCGAAAACAAAGGATTTTCATTTAATTTAACTCCTAGAGTTGGGTATTTTCTTTCTCATGGAATAGCCGTTGGTGCAGCTATAGATTTCGGGGCAGTATTTCAAGATGATGAAAAACCTATTTGGAACTATGGGGTTATGCCTTTTGTAAGGTATTACTTCCCTGAAGGTGCTAAAGAAACCGGAAGATTTTTTGCTGAAGGTGATGTTGGATTCAAAGGAGCAGCAGTTAACGGAAGCTCAGACAGTGGATTTGCCTTTGGTGTAAATGTGGGTTACGCTCATTTTATTACCCGTTCTGTAGCGTTAGAAGGTACCATCGGATATAACTATGCAGCTGCAATTCAAAATATTAACAACGGAAACAAACAAAGTGGTTTAGGTTTTGGTTTAGGATTTCAAATTTATATTCCACAATCCAAATAATTTAGCTGCTGTTAAAAAAAAATTAAAACTCCTAGAAAATAGGAGTTTTTTTTATGAAATAAAGTCAGTTACCACCGGTTTAATGAATTAAATAATACTTGTTTATTTTATACTATCAATAATTACAAAAGAAATAAACTAACAATACATTATCGTTTTATTGAAAGTAAATGGAATATTAACATTATTATAGCGAAAAAACTACCTACACTAATGACACCGGTCCAATTATAAATTTCAAAAGCATAGGCGGAAATAAAGGTTCCCAGTGATCCACCGATAAAATAACTGGTCATATAAATAGTATTAACACGATTACCTGCTTCCGGGTGATTTGAAAAAATAATAGATTGATTAGTAATTTGGGTAGATTGCACCCCAATATCAATTAATATAATTCCAATAGTTAAACCCAAATAAGAATAACCTCCATAGTAGAATATAATCCATGAAAGTAAAATCAATAATGCAGTAAAAACAAGTATTGTATTTTTATTGAATTTAGATATAACTTTTCCCATGAGGGCAGCAGCCAGAGCTCCAAATGCACCTACTAAGCCAAATTTTCCGGCTATATTACTTGCTGTTCCGTCGCTTAAATGAAAATTTTCTTCAAGATGGAAAACCAAAGGAGTCCAAAAAGCACTTAAAGAAGCAAAACTAAGTCCTCCTCGTAAAGCGGCAGAGCGTAATGATGAATCTGTTTTAAAAAGCTCAACGAGTGAAAGCATTAACTTTTTATAATTTCCTTTAAAATTCGGGTAGATTTCCGGTAAATTAAAATATATCAAAAGATACACAACACCCATTAATATAGCTGCGATATAAAACATTTCCCTCCATCCTAAAATATCGCCGATATATCCACTTAAAACTCTCGATCCCAATATACCAATAAGTAATCCGCTCATCACAAATCCAACGGCTTTAGGTTTATCTTCCGGAGCTGCCAAAGTTGCAGCCATGGGTATAAACAATTGTGGAATAACTGAGGTAAAACCTATTATAAAACTTATAGGAAATAATAATTCTATGGAAGGACTGACAGCCATAGCTAATAAACTACTAATAATGAATATAAAATCAATAAGAATAATTTTTTTTCTACGAAACATGTCACCTAAAGGAATCAGAAAAAATAGTCCAAAGGCATAGCCGATCTGCGTAAACATTGTTATACCGCTTATTTTTGATTCACTGACATTAAAATCATTGGCCATTAAACCCAATAGTGGTTGGTTATAATAGTTATTTGCTACTACTAGTCCTGAACTAATAGCCATCAGCCAAAGTATTTTAGGAGTAAGTTTTGGTTGAGAAAGATTCATTGATAATAGTGTTTAATCCATAAAAATATTAAATTAATTTTAAGTATATGAAATTTTTTATGAATGAATTATAAATACGATAATAATTGTAACTTTAATTTTAATATTTTAATGAATTTTAAAGAAATTTAAGAAGATTTAAAAGGAAACGTTTTTAGTTAGCAGATCTTAATTATATTTAGGGGTATTCATTTATTGTCACATTATGAAACTAGCTAACAATAAAGAAATTTGAAATGTGTACGAATATAGTTATTTTTGTACATTCAATACTAAATTATGGGCAAGGATAAACTTCGTAAATTTGCTGAAAACAAGACTTTTAATAATGTAATACAGCCTACGAGAGATGAAATACTTTCTAATTTTCATTATAAAGGTAAATGGAAAGAAGAATTTTTTAAAAATGATAATCCCATAATCATTGAATTGGGTTGTGGAAAGGGCGAATATTCCGTTGGTTTAGCGCAACATTTTCCTGATAAAAACTTTTTAGGAATAGATATTAAAGGAGCACGTTTTTGGAGAGGAGCAAAAACAGCCATAGAACAACAAATAAAAAATGTTGGTTTTTTGCGCACTCAAATTGAATTAATTGAACATGTATTTTCTCCCGGAGAAGTAGATGAAATTTGGATAACATTTCCGGATCCACAAATTAAATATAAAAGGACAAAGCACCGATTAATAAATTCTATTTTTCTTGAAAAATATAAAAGAATTATGAAAGAAGGAGGTAGTATCCATTTAAAAACGGATAGTGAATTTTTACATGGTTATGCCAACGGATTAATACATGGTTTGGGATATACCATGTTATCTTCTCACCATGATATTTATGGAGCGCCGGAATATGAATTACCTTCTTACGTAAGAGAAATAAAAACTTTTTATGAGAATATGTTTTTGAAAGAGGGTAAACCTATCACTTATCTAAATTTTAAAATATAACTATTAGCGGATTCTCTTGCTATATTAATTAAGAAATTATAAATATCTTAACTTAATACTAATTTATATATAATAAAAAAGGATTGAGTAACAATCCTTTTTTATGTTATTATAATATTATTGTATAAATAATTTAATCACAAAGTATTATACCTTTATTGTTATTAAATTCTAATAATCCGCTCTTAATAGTGAATGTTTGGTATTTGCCATCATTCGTTAATTTAGTAGCGTTGGAAGAAGAACTTACATTTTCCAGCTTAATGATTCCGGGTTCAAGAGTAGAAACAATAGAAGCATGGTTTTCCAACATTTGAAATTCACCCAATGAACCGGGAACTGTTATAGATGACACTTCACCGTCAAAAATAACCTCTTCCGGAGTAAGTATTTGTATTTTCATCAAAATTTAAAATTATTCAACAAATTATTTTTTTAATTCAGCTAATAGTCTTTCACCATGTTCAATAACTTCTTCGATAGTTCCTTTCAAGTTAAAGGCAGCTTCCGGATATTGATCTAATTCTCCGTTAAGAATCATATTAAACCCTTTAATGGTGTCTTTAATATCCACTAATGCACCGGGAGTTCCCGTAAACTGTTCTGCAACATGGAAAGGTTGTGAAAGGAATCTTTGTACTTTTCTAGCTCGATAAACCACTAATTTATCTTCTTCACTCAATTCTTCCATACCTAAGATGGCAATAATATCTTGTAAAGCTTTATATCTTTGAAGGATTTCCTTAACATTTTGAGCACATTCATAGTGATCATTTCCTAAAATTTCAGGAGAAAGAATTCGCGAAGTAGATTGTAGTGGATCTACGGCCGGATAAATACCCAATGAAGCAATTTTCCTGTCTAATACAGTAGTAGCGTCCAAATAAGCAAATGTAGTTGCAGGGGCAGGGTCAGTTAAATCGTCTGCCGGAACATAAACCGCTTGAACAGATGTAATAGAACCGTTTTTAGTTGAGGTAATTCTTTCTTGAAGTGCCCCCATTTCACTGGCTAAGGTAGGTTGATATCCTACCGCAGAAGGCATACGACCCAATAAGGCAGAAACTTCCGATCCGGCTTGAGTAAAACGGAAAATATTATCTATAAAAAACAATACGTCCCGACCTTTTCCGGCTCCTAATCCGTCTCTATAGTATTCAGCTAAGGTTAAACCGGATAGAGCTACTCTGGCACGAGCACCGGGAGGTTCATTCATTTGACCAAAAACAAAGGCAACTTTCGATGATTTTAAAGCTTCAAAATCAACTTTTGAAAGATCCCATCCGCCTTCTTCCATAGATTTCATAAATTCATCTCCATACGAGATAATTTTAGATTCCAGCATTTCCCGTAATAGGTCATTACCTTCACGAGTTCGTTCTCCAACACCGGCAAATACAGATAACCCACCGTGTCCTTTAGCAATATTGTTAATCAATTCTTGAATCAATACGGTTTTACCAACTCCCGCACCTCCGAAAAGTCCAATTTTACCTCCTTTGGAATAAGGCTCAATTAGATCGATAACTTTAATACCGGTATATAAAACTTCTGCAGAAGTAGAAATATCTTCAAAATTCGGAGAAGGCCTGTGTATAGGTAATTCATGAGTTTTGGGAACATCACCGATTCCATCAATAGCTTTTCCGATAACGTTGAATAAACGTCCGTTAATTTCTTCACCGATAGGAACCGTTATAGGTTTATTGGTTGCTATAACTTCCTGACCTCGATATAAGCCATCGGTAGCATCCATAGCGATACATCTAACTGTATCTTGACCTATATGTTGCTCAACTTCCAGTACTAAATTGGGTTCGTCGTTATCTTTAATAACTTCTAAAGCATCATATATATTGGGAAGTTGTTCTACGTCATCAAAAACAACGTCTATAACCGGACCTATTACCTGAGATATTTTACCTTTATTTTCCGTTACCATATAATTTAAAATTCAAATAATTACATTTCCTTTGTGGAATTACAAATATACTATTTTAAAGCTTATAGGCGTTGAAAAAAAACCAAAAAAATATCATATTTTTGCAGACAATTTGTTTTCATTACCGGTGAATATTCATACTAAAAATTTCAGAGTAGCTAAAGAAAATAAAATTATACTAACTTTAGGTATGTTCGATGGTGTGCATTTGGGCCATCAGTTTGTTTTAAACTATTTGCATGATATTGCAAATAAAGAGGGAGCTGAAACAGCAGTTATGACATTCAATCCACACCCCCGATTCGTTTTGCAACCCACGACTGAACTTAAGCTTTTAACTACTTTAAATGAAAAAATACAACTTTTGGAAAAATTTAATGTGCAGCATTTATTTGTACAAGAATTTACGAAAGAGTTTAGCCGGTTAAGTGCTTTAGAATTTGTTAGAGATCTATTAGTATCCCAATTACACATACATTCATTAGTTATTGGTTATGATCATCAATTTGGAAATAATCGGGATGGAAATTACGAACGTTTGCAAACATATTCCGAACAATTTGGATTTACTCTTTACAAACTTCCTTCGGTAAGTGGATATACTTCTGTTATTAGTTCCACTAAAATTAGAAATAAAATTAGCGAAGGTAAAATAGGTAAAGCAAACGAGTATTTAGGATATAATTTTTTCATGCAGGGCAAAGTGGTTACCGGTGATAAGATAGGAAGAACCATCGGTTTTCCTACTGCAAATATTGAAATTGATCCACACAAGATATGCCCAAAAAATGGGGTATATTACGTCAAAGTTAAGATTAAAGATGATTTTTTTTACGGGATGATGAACATAGGAATGCGTCCTACCATACAAGGTTTACAAAAACAAATTGAAGTTCATATACTTGAATTTGATAGGGATTTATATGGAAAAGAAATTGAAATTTATTTCTATGATAGAGCACGTGATGAGATCAAATTTTCTTCATTAGATGAACTTAAGGCTAGATTGACTTTGGATAAAAAAAATACACAAAACTATTTTAAAGATTTATATAATTAATTTTTTAAAATAAGTGTATCCTCCCAAATTTTATAAGATAATCATTTCGATAATTTCGATAAAGGTTTAATGTCGATTAAAGTCAGGGTTACTAAGAGGGGAACATTCGATCCAATTTTATTTTCATCACCATATAAACCATAGGCAGAGAAGGAGGGGAGGACTATTTCAGCTATATCTCCTTTTTCCATCATGTACAATGCTGACTCAATTCCTCTTATCTCTTTAAATTTTCCTAAAACTCCCTGCTTTTCACCAAACTCATCAAAAGAATAAATTACATCTCCTGAAAGTGTTTTTATTTCAGCAGAATATTTAATCCAACTATTATTTTTAGGTTGTGGAGATTTTTTATGTGAAATATATCGAATCCATATACCCGAAGAAGTAGGCATAAATTTTAAATGTAAAGAATCCTCTCGTTTACTAATCCAGTTTTGCAAGAAATCCCTTTCCTTATCTTCTCTAGCTTTAGAGTTTTCTAATAATTTTTTGCCATATGCAGATTTTGAATTAGTAACCGGAAGGAAAATTTCTTTTTTCTGACACGAGAATAAAATGCCTATACAAAATGAGTATATAATTGCAATGTTAAGAAATTTCATGGATTTCGTTTTCAATTATATTTTTAAATCTTGAAATAGAATCTTTTAAAGAAAGATCACTTCTGCCACCGGCAGCATTAATATGTCCACCGCCATTAAAATAGCTTCGAGAAAACGCGTTAACGTCAAAATTACCTTTGGAACGGAAAGAAATCTTAACAAAATCATTTTGCAGATCTTCCATAAAAAATGCAACAAATTTAATTCCTATAATTGAAAGTCCGTAATTAACAAATCCTTCCGTATCTCCTTTTTGATAACCCAATTCTAACAATTGATTTCTGGTTACATACAATATTGCAGTATTTTTATTAGGAATAAGTTCAATGGATTCTAAAACACAGCCTAAAAGTTTTAGTCGTTCCGGTGTATTACAATCAAAAATATTGGAAGCTATAAGATCCGGTTTAGCTCCTTTTTCCAAAAATACGGATATAATTTTATGAGTTTCAGCGGTGGTATTTCTAAACCGAAAACTTCCGGTATCAGTTAAAATTCCGGTATATAGACAAGTTGCTATTTTTTCATCGATTTTCGATACTTCACCTAAGGCATCAATAAATTTATAAATCATTTGGCAAGTAGCCGGTTGAGAAGTATCTGAATATATATAATCAAAATTATCCGGGTTTTGATGATGATCAATCAAGACTTTAATGGCTCTTGATTCATTTAATTTTGTTTCCAATTGATTAATCCTTGAAGAAGTATTGAAATCAAGACAGAAAATTAAATCTGCATTTTTAAAAGCTATTTCAACGAATTTTACCCGATATTCACCAATGATAATATTTTTGGCTTCCGGCAACCATTTTAAAAATTTAGGAAATTCATTTGGTACAATTATCGTGGATTGAACTCCAAGGGTACGTAAAAAATGATATAATCCTAAAGAAGAACCAATGGCATCGCCATCCGGATTCTGATGAGCCAAAATGAGTATATTTTTTTTTGTTTTTATTAATTGTTTTAATTCATTGAGTTTTTCAGGTGTAAACATCGTACTGTATAATTTTGGTAAATGTAAAAAAAATCACTCTTTTATACAGAGTGATTCTTACTATAGGTTAGATATTTCAGTTGAAATTTTAATAATTGTCGTAAGCATTGGTTGCATCACCACCAAAATCCCACGTCAATCCAAATCGTAACGTATTGTCTAAAGCATTATTAACACTTGAAGTTGTAATCAGATAAGAAAAATCAATACCGAACGATTGATATTTAAGACCCGCTCCTAGTGTTACATATTGTCTACCTCCTTTGTCAGGATTCTCGTAGAAATAACCGGTACGAAAAGCAAATGCGTTATTGAAAGTATATTCACCTGCAATACTGTACGTAATTTCTTTGCCCACATCTTTATTACTAAATGAGTTAAACATTCCGGAAATAAAGCTTTTATCTGGAACTTGATATGTTATGCTACCATCGGGATTTTTAACTTCTTCGGGTGCAGGAACAAGTAATTTTGTAGCTTCAAAAGTCAATCCCAATTTATTATCGTCATCGAAATATAGGTCATAACCCACACCTAATCTTAAATTAGTAGGCAAATAGCTGGAATTTTCTTTGCTGTCTGAGTAGTCTAATTTAGGTCCCATATTAAATAATCCCCAACCAGCTCTCCATCTTCCTTCATAATTGCCGAAAGAACTGCTTTTTTCAGATTGGAAATATCCGGTTACATCAACTGCAAATGTATTGGCTGCCTTTGTTTGGGCAGATGAATTATCAACATTGTTAAATAAATCGGAACGAACATACCTTGCGGTAACCGCCATGGAATATACATCCGCTAATTTAAGTCCATAAGACACATCTAATGCAAATTCATTAGGTTTAGAAATACCTTTTTCAACAATGTTATTTCCCAATAATTCGTTAAGTTGGATTTCACCCATGTTGAAATAATAAATACTTGCGGCTAATGTGCTTCTTTCTTCTTCACCGAGGAATGTATAAAAAGTTCCGTTTAATAAAAATACATCGCTAGTTAGTTTATTCATATAGGGAGTATATGAAAGACCTACTCCGGAATAACTAGTTCCAAAAACATATTTTGAAGGATTCCAAAATTGGGAGAACCCATCGGGTGAAGTTGCCACCCCTTGATCACCTAAACCGCCAGAACGAGCATCAGGTGATATTCTTAAAAAGGGTGCTCCGGTGACTATGGCGTAATTTCTATTCTGAGCCTTAAAGGCGCTAAATAATAACAACGTCAGAATTAAAATTCTTTTTTTCATGAACTATTTGAGTTAAAATGATATAAATTTTTTTTATTATAGCGTTTTTCTAATGCAAAAATAAATTTTATTTTAATATTACCAATTTTTCCACTTGAGAAACTGAACCCTTACAAAATTCAGATGTTCCTTTTATTTTTACACGATAAATATACACACCTTTTCCGATTTTATCTCCAAAATCATCCAATCCGTCCCATTCAATTCCGAATTTGTCGGTTCTGTATCCTTCATTAAAAGGTTGAGAAGTAACGGTTTTGTTAATGGTTTTAACTAATTTTCCGGATACGGTAAAAATTTGGACTTGAACATCAAGAATATCGGGACAATTATGTTCAAAATGAAAAAATGTTTTAGTTGTAAATGGATTAGGCCAGTTTAATAATTTTTTTATTATTAATCCCTGATCACCGTTATCAACAACTAAAAAATCTAAGGTAGCAGAAGATGAATTATTATTAATATCCCAAACTTTGAATTTAATTGAATGATTTCCTGTTTCAAGATTTTCTAATCGATACCAAACTTTTCCTTTTTGATAATCTTTTAAATTCGGATTTAGACAAGGAGAAGATTCTCCTCCGGTATAAAAATCATTCAGAATAATGGTACCGTTTACATTATTATTTAACACGCCCGTGATATCATGTCCAATTCCTAAACCGGTCGAATTAATACCGGTACTATCCGTTACACAGGCTAAAAGATACGGTGAGCGATCAGTTATTCCTCCATTAGCAAAATTTAGATTATTCATGTATAAACCTATTTTTGGGCCTTCCGAATCATTTATTCCATTGGGATTTATATCTCCAATTTTTAAATCATTTTTAAAATATAAGGCATCAATTTCAGAATTATCGGCATATAAAAGTAATTTGCCATCACCGATATCATAATTAATATCTTTAGGAACGTAAAATTCTATTTTAAAATTTCCATCTTTCACTTGTGAACCTCCTTTATATATAGCATTAACCTGTTCTTTATATTCAAGAGGTGGTTTAAGTGAATTATAATTAAAATTATTTAGAGTTTTTTTATCCACAGGTTTATCATATAAAACAGTTTGGATATTTCCTGAAAAAGAGGGATCAACATCTCCATTTTCATTTAGTACTTGGCCTTCAATGGTAATAAAGTCAAGGGCTTTTATAATACCCGAGAAATGATCTGCATCCAATCCGTTTATTTTAGTGACCTTAATTTTACGTTTTGGGTATACCAATGATTGCGCGGGATCTCCGAACAAATTTATTTTTCGACTTTCTCCACTTAAGATTTCTTTTTTGGAAAGTCGAAGTGCTTCACCTAGAGCTATATATTGATTACTTTCAGTTTTTTTTGTGAATATGTTTTTCATGATTATAGGATTCATATTCAACCCATAATATATTGATAGCGCCCTATTAGTTGTAATCATCGAATTTGCTCCACCATTTTTTTTGAGATATAATAAATCCCCTAAAGAATTTAAAGAAGGATTGTCCCATACGGAAACATCGCATGAGATAGTAATAAATAAAGGCAGTCGAGAAAAATCTCTGTTAAAATTAGACAAGCTGTTTACATCTTCTTTTGAAAATAGCCTATATTGAGAAAGAGATAATGTCCCGCCATGTCCAAAATAATTTATTACTAAATTACCATTGTTAAAAGCGGCTTTTATAGCTTCATTTACCTGTGGAAATCTGGCTCCACCTGTAGTGTAATCTGCATTATAAGAATCTATATATAATTTTTTAAGTGTATATTCTTTTAAAGATTTATCAAAAATATTTTGAGCAATAGTTTCTTCAATTTTTTTATGGAAATTGTTATCACTGTCAATGTCTACAATAACAGTGGCGTTTAATCTCCAATTTCCAAAAGGAGTACCTTGAGGAGCTTGTCCATTATCGTATTTTACACTTTTATCTACACACGCTGTTGCTTCGGATAGATTTTTTGCAATCATTCTTCCCACTGCTATATCTAATTGAGTAGCTGAAAGATTGGCATCTTCTCCTATTAAATTAGCTTCATCATCATCCAATATCGTTATAAAATCATCTGTTGCATAAGAGTAATTAAGACCGGTGCTATTATAACTTTGATAGGTAGGAATTAAGTTATGTCCGGTTCCGGTTTTATTTTTATAATCATACGAGGCAGAGCCCAGTAGAAGCACATATTTTAATTTTCCATTGTCTTTCTTATATAAATAACGTAAAAAATCCCTTATTGCGGTTAAATCTTGTCCCCCGGAGCTAAATTCATTATAAATTTGATTTACTGTAACTACTTCTACTTTTAATCGATTTTTAGATTGATGTAAATTTTTAATGCGATTTGCCTGAGAAACAAATTCAAGAACAGTTATGACAATATAATCTACATCGGAGATGGAATGTAAAGCCTGATTTGAAATTTTACCAACAACTTCCGGAATGTAGGCAGCTGAGTGCTTAAAGGCAATCATTTCGTTTTTAAAATTAGTTGATAATAGTTGATAGGAATACGTAAAAGCATTTGCTGATCGTTCCAGTTTTTTTGCGTTGACTACATCTGAAACATCCCAAACTTCGAAATCTTCAGAAGGAACAAAAGTAAATCCATATATTTTTCCATCTTCAATGGGATCAAATGTTCTGAAATTCATTTGACTACCATTAAATTTAAGCTTTTGCTTATATAAGACTTCAAAATAATCGGGATAAAATTCAGCCGAGGGATTGGCCGAATTATCAAATCCTAATGTAAATTTTAATTGATTATTAGTTGGAGTAATAGTTTGTGTTTGGCTTCCAATTGCAAAATCAATTTCATTAGGGGATGGCCTTAAAATCGATGAATATACCGGATTATCATTATACGACACATTTATTTTTCCATTAATACCGTTTCTTGATACCCAAGCATATTTCCAAGTTATGCTTGAACCCGGAACTAAGTCATGAACCGGAAATAGGATTTCTTTATAATTTTTCAAACCCAAATTTTCGTCCACCCATATTTTACCTAATTGATTTAAATTTAGTCTATCTTCTTCAAAGAATTGATGATCATCGTACTCTACATATACATTAGCGTTTGGTGTTTTGTAAGGATTGGATTGAATTCTTTTTCCCGAAGTTTGATTGACGTTAATAAAATAATATGCATAATCTTCATATATATTTTTTTTATGCCTAACCTTTGAATTTCTTATCCAATAGTCCGGTCCTTGCCCATAAAATAATATATAATCATCTGAATCAAAAATTCCATCATTTTCTCCTCGGACAAAAATGGCATTTTCTTTTAGGTTATCGTATCTGAACGATGAGGTTGGTTCCGGAAGCATTTTTCCTCCATTACCAAATATTCGTATAGTTTTGGGATCTAAAGAATTACAATTTATTCCTAAAGATTGTAATAAATTACGATCAATTTTATAAATTCCTGTTTTAGCTATTTTAATTTTATACCATGATCCGTTTTTTAGAACACTCTCAATATTCAAAAAGGAATCTGTAGATGAAAAATTTTTACTATACAAATTTTTTTTCTCAATGGTAAAACGTACCAGTTTAAAAATGGTATTGCCTGTTTTCTTTAATGTTTTAATGGTTACGGATATAAATTTTTGATCTCGTGACTTAGTAATTGACGCGCTAAAAATATCATTATCAGGAATGAAGTCCAAAGGCGTATCGCCAAGTTGCGATTTTTCAATAGGTTGCCATTGTAAATTGGTTAGATATACATCTCCATTAAAATCAGTTTTCTCGGCATAATATAAAGTAGGTATTCCTTCATCAATGGAATAGTTATCATTGGTAAAGAAAGGATATTTTTTTACTTGCTCAGTTGAATAATAAAAATTCTTTATACCGTCCCAATTAATCGTAATAGTTTGTGCCACAGGGATAAATGTGAACACTTGAATGAAAAACGCTATAAAAATGTATAAAAATCTTTTCATTTACCTCTAAATAACGAATAAGTAGAAATAATATTTTACTAAATATACAATATCTACAAATAAGTTAACGTTATTTGAGGTTATGTAATATAAAGTAGAAAAAATTTTTCTTTCAGTAATATTATATTATTTTTGCATGATCTTAATTATGAAAATAAATACAATGAGAATCGGGAAATTCATATTATTAATATCCGTTGTTTCTTCAATTTCCTTAGCATTAGTTAGTTGCGGTGGTGGGAGAACTAAACCTGGCGGTGGAACTAAAAATACAAAAAGTTTGACCGGATGGAAGGCCAATGATAGAAACGGCTGGTTTTATAGTAAAAAGAAAAAGACTGAAAAAGGTTGGGTTGGAATGGTCTTCGTGGAAGGAGGAGCTTTTACTATGGGATTAGTTAAAGACGATGTAATGCATGATTGGAACAATACCCCTAACCGAATGCAAGTAAGATCTTTTTTTATCGGTGAAACTGAAGTAACAAATTATGAATATCGTGAATATGTAACTTGGTTAAAGTATGTATATTCACCAACGGATGAGAATTATAAAGATATTTATTATGGAGCCCTTCCTGATACTCTTGTTTGGAAAAATAAATTGTCCAGAAACGATGTTTATTCAGAAGATTATTTCAGAGCCCCTCAATTTGATAACTACCCGGTAGTTGGAGTAAGTTGGTTACAAGCACAAAGATATTGTGATTGGTTGACCGATAGAGCCAATGAAAGAGAATTAATGAATAAAGGTATTATCCCAAAAGATTTTTATAGTAATCCGGCCAATAATGTGGGTTCAAATTCATTTAATGTTGAAAAATATAAATACAATGATCCTGAATTGGAAGGTATTGTTAATCAAGATAAAATCGCTAAACAAAGCGGTATAACCAGCAAAAATGAAAGAATTATAGCAGTTAATAAAAGTGCTCAAGGAAATTTAGTACAAAAATTCAGATTACCTACAGAAGCTGAATGGGAATATGCTGCACTGGCTGAAGCAGATAACAGACAGTATAACATCATTGAAGGTAAAGACGTAATGATCAATAGAATGCGTGCTAAAAAAGGAAGAAATAGAGGTCAATTCCTGGATAATTTTAAATCCGGTGGACAAGGAGATTATTCCGGTAGTGGAGGTTGGGCTAATGATGGGAATGCAATTACTTCCGATGTTAGAGCATATCCATCCAACCCTTTTGGATTGTATGGTATGTATGGAAATGTTGCTGAATGGACACAAGACGTTTATAGACCGTTAATAGATACTGATTTTAATGATTTCAACTATTATAGAGGAAACGTTTATCAACAATTTATTAGTGAAGAAGGAAATCCCGGAAGATTTAAAAAAGTTGATGACGGTTCAATTCAATACGATACTTTGGCAGACGGAAGAAAATTGTATAGAAATTTATCAGGAAAATTTGAAACAGAGATTGTAGATGATGCAAGAAATTTTAGAGATGGAGACTTACAATCATCTTTAGAATCGGGAGATGGTCGTGTTGATTCAACCGGTACTTTTAATTACTACAATTCACCTATTAGAAACTGGACAGTAGATAAAAACGGAAGAGTTGTGTTAGATAAAGATTCCAAACAAAGAACTTCTCAAATCAGTAATGATTTAAGGGTAATTAAAGGAGGATCTTGGAATGATACCGCTTATTGGTTAGATCCGGGACAAAGAAGGTATATGCTTGAAAATGAGTCTGCCGTATGGGTTGGATTTAGGGTAGCTCAAGATCATAAAGGTAAAGAATCTTCTTCTAAAAGAACCAAAAGAGGAGCCAGCAATAGAGTTCCCAGAAAATGATGTAAAATAAATTAAATAATATAAACAACACAAATAAGGCTATCCTCAAGATAGCCTTATTTATTAATTCAATCTGTATGAAGATCGGGGATAAAGTTAAACTACTGGATGAAGAAGGAATTTTTACTATAAAAAATTTTATAGGAAATAAAGCAGTTTTACTAGATTCTTATGGATTTGAAGTTACACATTTACTAAATAACTTAATTGCCTATGATAAATATGCAAACATGTATACTGAAGTTACCGATTTTAATGCTAAAAAAGAAGATGTAACTTCTAAAAAGACAAACAATGTAGCAAAAGAAATTATACAAGAAAGAATTATTGATTTGCATATAGGAAATATTGTTGATTCATTTAAAAACATGATGCCTCATCAAATGCTTGAAAAGCAAATTAATAAAGCTATGGAGGAAATAAAATCAGCCAAGAAAGATAAGGTTAAGAAGTTAATATTAATACATGGCAAGGGAAAAGGAGTATTAAAAAAAGAAATTTATAAAATATTAAATAGTATGAATGATATTGAATATTTTGAAGCAGATATAATTAAATATCGTTTTGGAGCCGTTGAAATAAGATTTAAATAGTAATCATCTGCTATGACTTCTTGCTGTTAACTATGAAAATTCTAAGAATCTTATCGAATATAATTTTAGTAATTTTACCTGTTTTGTGCTTTTCACAAAGTGACAAAATACTTATATCAGCAACCTTAGACAGCCTAACTAAAAATATATCCGTAAAACAAAAGATCGTTTTTTATAATAATACGGGTATAACTTTAGATAAAATATATTTACACGCAGCCGCTAATTCCTATTCTAATACTAATACGGTATTAGGAAAACGAAAATTAGAGGATAGAAATAAAACTTTATATTTTTCTAAATATATGGATAGAGGTCGAATCAATGATTTGACCATCTTTATAAATAAACGACAACCCGTTTTTTTACTTAGAGATTTTGAATTTTACGAAGTAAATCTTTTTTCTCCTTTATTACCCAATGATAGTATATCTTTGGATTTAAATTATAATATAAAAATACCTTCCAATAAAATTACCGGATATGGATTTTCTTCGAAAGGTACTTATGTATTAAAAAACTTTTTTATACAGCCTCTAGATTTTATCAATTCAAAACCCAAATTGGAGCCATTTACCGATACTGAGTTTAATCCCTATAGAAAAACCAATTATACTATTAACTTTTACTATCCTATGGGTTTATATATGGATGGAGATCTTACAAAAGCGGGAGAAAATCAATTACAGGGAACATCCGGTGATGCTGTGACTATGATCCTTACTAAAAATAAACCAATTTCTTTTATTTATACTATAAACGGATCGCAAACCGAAGTAGTAATTGGATATTCCATTAATGAAGAATTTAAAGAAATTTATTATAAAAATATTAAACGCGAATTACTATTTTTAAATGAAAAATTAGGCAAACTACCCTCAAAATTATTAATTAGCTCTAAAATTAAAAAAGATCGCAATTTTATAGGAGTTGATGATATTAAATTATTGGGTTTAAAAGAATGGAAACTTTTTCCTGATGATGTAAAAATTGATCTTAAAATGTTTCAGCAAATAGCCTATTCAGTTATCAATCAGGTAATACAAGTGGATAAAAATAAATATCATTGGATACCTAACGGTTTGCTAACTTATTATCAATTAAATTATTTAAAGAAGTATTATCCTGACACTAAATTATTAGGTAATCTTCCTAAAGAACTTAGCATAATAAAAATTAAACCGTTACAATATTTTTTCATATCTAAAGTTCCTATAACCGATCGATATAAATTAGGTTATAGATATATAGCAACTCAAAATTATGATCAGCCGATAAGTGAAGATTTTTTAGAATTGAGCAATATCAACCAGTATATAATTAGTGGATTTAAATCGGGATTAAGTTTTAATTTTCTATCCGCCTATTTGGGAGCGGATCTTTTCGAAAATTCAGTTAAAAAGCTTATAGAAGAAGGAAAAGATCGTGAAATTACTTCATCAGACTTTCAAAGGATTTTAGAAATAAACTCTCAAAAAAATTTAGCATGGTTTTTTCAAAATTATATAGTTACCAATGATCGTATTAATTTTAAGATTAAAAAATTTTATGAGGATAAGTATGAAAAAGATACTATAAAAGTACGTATCACTAATAAAACGGCTTTACCGATTCCAATATTAATCACGGGAGAAAAAAACAAGAAGATAATCAATCAGAAATGGGTGTTTTCAACCAATAAAGATTCTTTATATTCATTTAAAAATGGAGAATATGATCGTTTACTTATAAATAAAAATTACCTGTTTCCGGAAATTAACGATAATGATAATTTATTGAATACAGAGGGTATCTATAAGAACAGAAAGAAATTGCAAATGAAATTCTATGCAGACGTTGATAATCCTAATTATACACAAATTTTTTATGAACCCAATATAAACTGGAACAATTACGATAAATTTATACTAGGATTACGTTTTTATAATAGTTCTCCATTTTCAAGACCTTTTGAATATTCATTTTCTCCAACCTATTCCACAGGAACCAAAAGTTTAACGGGTTCAGGTGCCTTAAATTACAATTACGATATGGAAGAGGGCTTATTCAGAAGAATGTCTATGGGAACAGGATATACTTATTATCATTATGATAAGAATTTGAGTTATAAAAAATATTCAGGAAATGTAAATCTTATATTTAAAAAGAGGCCCAGATCAGATATTAACAGAACCATAGGAATTTCATTTAATAGTGTTGAAAGAGAAAAAGATCCGTTTAAAATTCTTGAAAAAAATGATTATTCCCATTATAATCTGCTGGATCTGTCGTATTCGCATTCAGATAAAAGAATCATCAATGAATGGTATAGTAAAACGAACTTCCAACATTCTAATATTTTCAATAAAATAAGTACAGAAATATATTTTAGACATGAATATGCGCCGAATAAAAAAATAAGTTTACGCTATTTTGGAGGATATTTTATTAACAATCATTCCAATTCTACTTACTTTGATTTCGGAGTAGATCATATCACAGATTATAGTTTCAATTACATGGATTATTTAGGAAGATCTGCAACCGGTGGATTGTTTTATCAACAATATATAATGGCTGAAGGAGGGTTTAAATCCATGTTGGATAAATCAGCCAATAAATGGATTACTTCATTAAATGGAGAAATACATTTATGGAAGCCTTTTGACTTATATGCAGATATGGGATTGTATTCGAATAAAAAGAAATCTACGTATTTTATCTACGATTCAGGAGTTAAATTGAACATAATACCTGAATTTTTAGAATTGTATTTACCCATTCAATCAACGTTGGGATTTGAACCGGCAAAAAATAATTATTTATCCCATATTCGATTTACCTTTAATTTTAACTTAAGCGCGGTGGTTACCCATTTTCGGCGGGGATGGTATTAGTTAAATTCTTTTGTATCTCAGAAAGAAAATTGATCAAAACATCTATTTCTTCTTTTGTATTATAATGGCTGTATGAAATGCGTAACGTCGTTGTATTTTTTAATTCTTCTTCAGTATAAAGCTGCAACATGGTTTTTGACGGTTTGGAAGCACCGGAAGCACAGGCGCTTCCTTGAGAAACGGCGATACCCTTCATATCGAGTTGAAAACCAACTAAAGTATTGGGAAAAGGAAGTAAAATACTTAAAAGTGTATAGTTACTTTTAGTAAAATCTGTTCCATGCCCATTAAACAAAACCCCTTGTATATTTTTAGACAATTGATCAATCGTATATTGTTTTAAATCTTCAATTAGCCTTCTTCTTTCCTTTAATTCTTGCATAGCATAATCAAAAGATTTACCTAAGCCAACAATCCCGTAAACATTTTCGGTTCCGGCTCGTAAATTACGCTCCTGTGTTCCTCCGGTAATAATACCTTTTAAACCGCTTGATTTTCTTATAAAAGCCATTCCTATTCCTTTAGGACCATGAAATTTATGGGCGCTGCAAGAAGCAAAATCAATGGGTGTTTTAGAGAAATCTAAAGGATAATGAGCCATGGTCTGAACAGTATCTGAATGAAATAAAGCTCCATATTTTTTACATAATTGAGCAATACAATCAATATCCGTTAAATTTCCAATTTCATTATTGGAATGCATCAAAGAAACTAATGTAGGAGTATTTTCTTCTAATAAATCTTCTAAAAAAGCAATATCCAAATCTCCTTTTTTATTCTTCAAGGGAAGAAAAACAACTTCAATTTCAGGATGTTTTTCTTTTAGATCTCTGATGGTTTCCAAAACAGATTTATGTTCTAAGGGAGAAGAAATGATTCGTTTAATGGATAAGTTTTCTATACAAGAACGTAAAATTAAATTATTAGATTCAGTACCGCAGCTTGTGAAAATGATTTCATTAGGATTTACATGCAACCATTGAGCTATATTTTTTCTGACCATTTCTATTTTTGACTTACTTTCTTGCCCAAAGCTGTGTATAGCAGAAGGGTTACCAAAATCTTCTTTCATAGATTGAATCATTGCTTCAATAACTCTTTCATCTATAATGGTTGAAGCGGCACTGTCTAAATATATTTTTTTCATTGGTTAATTGCTTAATTATAATTCAAAAGTTGCTCGTATTCTATTTTAAATGCTTGAAGATAATTTATTTATCGAAATAAATTACTTCATAAGATTAACATTTAAAATATAAATAAAAACTAACATAGTAAAACTTTTATATTTTCTAATAATAAATTTTATTAATCTAAAATTTCAAATTTCTTTTAAAAAATTTAATATTATGCTAATCCATAGTATTACAAAAATAAAAAATATATGTTCATAAATTTACGTAAGCCTGCGTTAAAAAGAATATTTATAAATAAGTCGAAGTAAAAAATAGAAAATTTACTAAGAAAGCCCTAGTAAATTATCTACCAGGACTTTCAAAACTAGTATATTTTATACAAATCTATTTTTAATTTATAATTTTACCAAAAAAATGATAATATTTATTTAACAAATTATATTTTTTAAAAATAAATTAAAAATCACACTTAAGACTTATTGGATATTAATATGCTTTCAGCTTTATCGTAATTAAATTCATTTTCCCTTCTGGCAACAACAATAGTAGCTGCTGCATTACCTATTAAATTAGTTAAAGCTCTTGCTTCACTCATGAATTTATCAATACCGAATATTAACGCCACAGCTTCAACCGGTACATGTCCTACTACCGGTAGGGTAGCGGCAAGAGTAATAAAACCACTTCCTGTTACCCCGGCTGCACCTTTTGAGGTTAAAAGCAATACTAAAAGAAGCGTAATTTCTTGTTGTAAATTCAAATGCATGTCTAAAGCTTGAGAAATAAAAACAGCAGCCATGGTAAGATAAATGGAAGTACCGTCGAGATTAAAAGAATAGCCGGTTGGTATAACCAAACCAACGACAGACTTAGAACATCCTATCTTCTCCATCTTGCTCATAATTCCCGGTAATGCTGATTCGGAAGATGAGGTGCCGAGCACTATTAAAAGTTCTTCTTTAATATATTTAATAAATTTGAATATGTTGACTTTATTGTAATAAAGAACTGCTCCGATAACTCCGAAAATGAAAACAATACACGTTAGATAAAAGCATAAGATTAACATTCCTAAATTACTCAATGCTTTCAATCCGTAAACTCCAATGGTATATCCCATAGCACCCATGGCTCCTAAAGGTGCCAGATACATAATTATTTTTATAATAGCAAAAAGTCCATCCAGGAAAGATTGCATTACGGATAGAACCGGTTTTGAAGATTTAGGTCCAATTTTCGTCATGGCAAAACCAAAAAGAATGGCAAATACCAACACTTGAAGTAAATTATTAGAAGCAATTGAAGCAATAACATTTTCAGGAATCATATCTAAAATAAACGTAATAATTCCGTGATCTTCTTTACTTTTTTCTATATAATGGGACATAGATGAAGAATCTAATGCATAAGGATCTACATGCATGCCGTTTCCGGGTTTTAGCACATTAACGAAAACCAAGCCAATGATTAAAGCTATTGTTGTCATAATTTCAAAATAAACAATAGCTGTTAAACCAACCTTACCTACCTTCTTAGTATCTTCCATTCCTGCAATACCCAGCACAATGGTACAGAAAATCAAAGGTCCTACAATCATTTTAATTAGCTTGATAAATCCGTCTCCTAATGGTTTTAGCATTTCACCAAGTCCCGTACTGTGTTGTTTAACTCCATTAACTATAATATCTTCACTTGGGAAAAAATATCCAATAAGAATACCTATAATTATAGCAATTATTACTTGTACGTAAAGACTTTTAAGTATTTTCATAATGTTTTTATTTTATTAAGGACAGTAATATATGAATAATATATTTGAATTGTTATAAATTGTAATTTTTTTCTTTAAAAAACATTTTTTGAAAATGTAATTGTTTGAAATTTAGTATTTTGCGCTAATTTAATTAAGAAAAAATTCATTAAAAATTCACTTATTTTTCTTAAAAAATGCGTTAAAAATGAAAAAAAAGCGTAAAAAAAAGTGCCTTAAAAATTAATTTTTTATTTATCAAATGAAAAAAATCATGTATTTTTATGAAAAATATTAGTAAGGTAATAGTTTGTAAAAACTCAAAAATACAACTTAAAATTTATGAAACTTACTATTTTAGGATATAACTCAGCGGTTCCCACTGTTCGTACCAATCCTACATCTCAGTTATTAGAATGTAATAACCAATATTTTCTAATAGATTGTGGAGAAGGGACTCAAGTACAACTTAGAAAAGCAAGAGTAAAATTTACCCATATAAATACTATATTTATTTCTCATCTGCATGGCGATCATGTTTTTGGTTTGATCGGGCTTATATCTTCCTTTCATTTATTGGGAAGAACCGAACCTTTAACCATTTATGGGCCTAAAGGAATTAAAAAATTAATTGAAATTCAATTACTATTAACTGAGAGTAGTAATCATTTTGATATTAACTTTATTGAACTGACTTCTTTAAAAAGTGAATTAATTTATGAAGATAATAAATTGTGTGTTTGGACGATTCCATTAAACCATCGTATTTACACCAATGGGTTTTTATTTAAAGAAAAAGTAAAGCCGAGAAGGCTTAATATGGATGTAATTAAATACAATCCCGAAATTGAAGTATGCGATTATCATAATTTGAAATTAGGTAAAGATTTTATAACTCAATCCGGAGATATCATAAAAAATGAGTATCTTACCCTTCCTCCTAAACATTCTTACAGCTATGCTTTTTGTTCAGATACTAAATTCAGTCCCAATATAGTCCCGTTAATTAAAGGGGTAGATGTTTTATACCATGAAGCTACTTTTTTAGATGAATTAAGAGAATTAGCTTCTAAAACAGGACATACCACAGCACATCAAGCCGCAGAAATAGCAAAAATGGCAAACGTTAAAGTATTAATATTAGGGCATTTTTCCAATCGTTATACCGATATATCCATACTAAAAGAAGAAGCCAATCAAGTCTTTTTTAATACGATTTTACCCGAAGAGCTTTTAACTTTAGATTTTAATGAACTGATAATTAATTAAATAAAAAATGCAATTGATTAAATGAGTGGAAAGGCAGCCTTTACACACAAAAACACTAACCAATATTACTTATTTGTTAGTACTTTTGCTTTTTACTAAACTAAACTAAACTGATAACATGAAAACTTTTCTAGACGGATATTTTAAGCTATCCGAAAATGGTACAACTATTAAAAAAGAATTAGTAGCCGGGATCATCACTTTTTTAACCATGTCCTATGCTTTGATTGTCAATCCTAGTATTTTATCGGAAACGGGAATGGATAGAGAAGCTCTTTTTACAGGAACTACGTTAGCTATTATTTTTGCGACGTTGTTAATGGGAATATTGGCAAAATTGCCCATAGCTCAAGGACCCGGAATGGGACTGAACAGCTTTTTTGCTTTTTCTGTAGTTTTAGGACTTGGATATTCTTGGCAATTTGCTCTAACAGCTGTTTTTATAGAGGGGCTTATATTTATAATTCTTACTTTTTTGAATGTCAGGGAAATGATAGTTAAAAGCATTCCTAGAGTACTGAAAGAGGCAATCCCTGTCGGAATTGGATTATTTATTACCTTAATTGGACTAAAAGGAGCGAATATCATTGTTTCAGATCCCAATACTTTTCTTGCTTTAGGTGATTTTAAACAACATTCGGTATGGATTGCTTTTGCGGGATTGTTGGTTACGGCTGTACTTCATTCGCGCAATATAAATGGATCCATCTTAGCGGGAATTGTAGTTTCCACTTTATTCAGCTATTTGTTGGGCGACATACAATTACCAGGTTCATTGGTAAGCATGCCTCCTTCCATTGAACCGATATTTGGTAAAGCTGTCGAACCAATGTTTTCTTCTGAAGGATGGGACAAAATATTTTCAGTGGATATGTTGATTGTAGTTTTCACTTTTCTATTTGTTAATTTGTTTGATACGATTGGAACATTAATAGGAGTTGTATCTAAATTGGGATTCACGGATGAAGAAGGAAATTTTCCTCAAATGAAAAAAGCATTATTGTCTGATGCATTGGGAACGACGGTTGGAGCGATCTTGGGTACCAGCACGATTACTTCATATGTAGAAAGTGCTTCCGGAGTAGCCTCCGGAGGACGTACCGGTCTTACAGCAGTTAGTACAGCTTTGATGTTCTTTTTATCTTTATTTTTAGCTCCTATATTTTTACTGGTTCCGGCAGCTGCCACAGCTCCGGCATTAATTATTGTCGGTCTCTTTATGATTTCTTCTGTTGTAAAAATTAATTTTAATGATATCACGGAAGGTTTACCCGCATTTTTAACCATAATTTTTATGCCTTTTACATTTAGTATAGCGGAAGGTATTGTATTTGGTATGCTAAGCTTTACTTTATTAAAAGTATTAGGAGGCAGAAGAAAAGAGGTTACTCCAACGGTTTATATTGTTTCGTTATTGTTTTTAGTGAAAATAGTTTTGGATGCTTCGAAGATTTTAGGATGAGATTGAAAAACGGTGATGGAAAAATAAATAATTTATAGAAAGATATATTTGATTAAGAATTTATTCTACTAAATATATATTTTGTAATGGATGAATTAAATTTTACTTTCTAATTAAAATTTAATTCATCCATTGCCTTTTATTATTTTCAAAATTTATATTTAATGAAATTTTTTACATATAAAGATAAATCATTCATCTTTTTTAAATTCCAATTTTTATACTGAATTTAAAAACCGAAAAGTTTATTAATTTAAGAAATAAAAATGGTATAGCTACTATCTAAATTATTTACGGTCTTATTTGACCGTTACCTTCTACAATCCACTTATAAGAACATAATTCATCCAGAGCCATAGGACCTCGTGCATGCATTTTCTGCGTGCTGATCCCTATTTCTGCACCCATTCCGAATTGTGCGCCATCTGTGAAGGCAGTAGAAGTATTAACATAAATACAAGCGGCATCTACCAGCTTTTCAAAAATTTTTATACATGATTTATTTTCACTTATTATTGCTTCGCTATGTTTGGATCCGTAGTTCGCTATATGTTCAATTGCTTCCTTAATAGAATTTACCGTTTTTATAGACATTTTATAATCCAAGAATTCCATTCCGTAATTTGCGGAAGTTGCTTTATGCAGTAAATTGGATGGATAAGAGTTTTCTAATTGAGCGTATGCAGGTTCATCCGCATAAATAACTACTTTTTTCTCAATTAATTTTTTACACAATTCGGGAAGGTCCTGTATTCTTTCTTTATCAATAAGTAAGCAATCCAACGAATTGCAAACGCTAACTTTTCGCGTTTTAGCATTAAAGATGATCTCTTTTCCTATTTCTAAATTACCTTCCCGGTGGAAATAAGTATGACATACTCCTGCACCGGTTTCGATTACAGGGATTTTCGAATTTTCACGAACAAAATTAATAAGCTCTTTACTTCCTCTCGGAATAAGAAGATCAACATAATTACATGCGTTCAATAATTGTAAAGTCGAAGAACGATCAGCGGGCAATAAATTACAAATATCGGGACTCAATCCCTCCTGTAGTAAAACTCTCTTAATAATCGAAACAATCGCTGTATTAGAAAAAAAAGCATCAGAGCCTCCTTTCAAAATACAAACATTACCCGATTTTAAACACAAAGAAAATACGTCGAAACTTACATTCGGTCTGGCTTCATAAATAATTCCTATAACTCCGAAAGGAACCGTAATTTTAGATAACTTAAGACCATTGGAAAGAATTTTTTCTGAAATTATTTTTCCTACAGGTGAGGGAAGAGAGGCAACTTTGCGAATATCTTTTGCTATATCTTGTATGCGTTCTTCAGTTAAAAGCAACCGATCAAATTTCGGATCGGAAGTAGACATCCTTTCTATATCTTTCTTATTTTCAGAAAGAATATAGGGAATTGAATTTTCAGTTTCTTTGGCAAGAACTTCTAAAACTTGGTTGATTTTATCAATATCAACTAAATTTAGTTCATTTACCGCTTTAACGGATGAGGTAAAAATATTTTGTTGTATAGAAGACATCATTTATTTTTCAATATATAAATAGTCGTAATGTATGATCGGCTTGTTGTTGGCCTGTCCTAAAATTTCTTTCGCTTTTTCGCTGGAATAGGAAGATCGGCCTATTCCAATTTGTTTTCCGGTGTGATCAATAATACGAACAATATCATCACTTTCAAAATTTCCGACTATCCGAGTTATGCCTACAGGCAATATGCTGACGGCTTTAAAATTTAATAAAGCTTTTCTTACTCCTTCATTAATATGTATTTCTCCTTTAGCGAAACCTTCAGAATGGGCGATCCATTTTTTTACGCCCGAAATTTCTTTAGACGCGGGAATAAATCGTGTGGAAGGTGTGTCAACGCCATTTACAAGTCGAGAAATGATGTTTTTTATTCTTCCATTGGCGATAATAACTTCTATACCTTCTTCTGCTACTTTTCTAGCTATATTATATTTGGTTTTCATTCCGCCCCTTCCGGTAGTCGACCGCTTAGATTGTATATAATCCTCAACAGAATCACTTGAACTGTCTATTTCTTTTATAAGCTTAGATTCAGGGTCTGAAGGATCGCCGGTGTAAATTCCATCGATATTACTTAAAATGATCAATTTTTTGCAATCCATCATAGCAGCTATCAAGCCTGATAATTCGTCGTTATCCGTAAACATTAGTTCATTAACGGAAATCGCATCGTTTTCATTTACAATTGGAATCACATGATTTTCAAGCATAATATTCATGCAATTTCTTTGATTTAGATAATGCCTGCGTGTTGAAAAATCTTCTTTAGTTGCTAAGATTTGTCCGCATAGAATTTCGTGTTGATTAAATAGGTCGTAATATCTATGAATTAGTTTTACCTGTCCAACAGAAGAATATAACTGGCGAGCTGAAATACTGTCAAGCTTTGAATGGATTTTAAATTCATTTTTACCGGACGCTACCGCTCCGGATGATACCAGAATGATTTCCGTATTATTTTTATGTAATTCGGCAATCTGATCGACGATATCAGACATTTGGGTAATGTCAAAAGTTTCATCATTACGGGTTAACAGCTGACTTCCAATCTTTACAACAATTCTATCTTTCATGGTAAATGAATTTGTCGAAATAAAACAAAGGTAAACTTTTTTATTTTGACAAAAAGAATCTTATAAATTAAAGAATAATTTATATAGTTATAAAAAAAATTATAAATACATGTTTTTAAAAATTTTGAAAAATACTTTGTAAATAATTAGAAAAAAGAATAATATAAATGTAATAGTAAATTGAATATTTGTTCTCTGCGTTTAAATAAGTTATATTTGCAACCCAATTAAATTTAGTAATCTTTAAAAAGAAAAAATAATGACAGATGTTTTAAAGTGCCCAAAATGTTCAATGGAAAATGTTTATTTTGATGGTACTTCCTACGTATGCCCGGATTGTTTTTATGAATGGTCGGGAGAAGAATCGGCAGGTAATTCAATAGTTAAAGATAGCAACGGAGCTGAACTTCAAGATGGAGATGCGGTTACAGTCATTAAAGATCTTAAAGTAAAAGGTTCTTCTATGGTAATTAAAAGAGGAACTAAAGTAAAAAGCATCCGATTAACTCATAATCCGGAAGAAGTAGATTGTAAAATTGACGGTTCAAGTATTGTTTTAAAGACCTGTTTTCTTAAGAAATAAAATTTATAAATATATTTATACTTATGAAAGAGCTGCTTTAGTAGCTCTTTTTTTGTTGTAACATTTCTTTGAATTCCTTTTTTAAAATCTATTTTTTTAAGGTCTGTATAACAAGTAAATAAAAGTTATATATCGGAAACTAATTCATTTTGAAATAGAGACAATACAAAATAATTAGAATAATAGTTTACTAATTTATTTTAATAAATATTAAATAACTTAATAAATATGTAAATATTTTATAAAAAAAGCTTATATTTGAACTGTAATTAAAAATATTACAGTAATGAATGACCGCCATTTTACAGTTTCCATGCATATACTTACTCTTTTGGCAAAAAATTTGGATCAATGGCTACCGTCAGCTTATATAGCAGGAAGTTTAAATCTTAATCCTGTTATAGTCAGGAATGAATTAACAAACCTTCAAAAACATGGTTTTATAGAAACAAAAGAAGGAAAGAACGGGGGAAGTAGATTATTAAAATCTCCTGAAAAAATTGCATTGTCTGAAATTTATTTAAGTGTTTACAATCAATCGCTAGTAGGAAAACTTTTACCATCTCCCAATCCTTTATGTTGTGTCGGAAAAAAAATTAATGAAAACATTAGCGAATTGAATGAAACTATTGAAGAGGTAGTATTTAAAAAACTGGAAGGAGTAACCCTTCTAGATTTCAGCATGAAATTTTAGGGAAAACAAATATGGAAATCTCATTTATTATATGAAAATAAGTTATCAAAGAATAAATTATTAATATTAGTATACAAATTATGAAAAAAGTAGCATTAATAGGTGCCTCAGGATTTATAGGGTCACAATTAGTAAAAGAATTACTGAGCAGAGGGTACCAAGTAACAGCAATCGTTCGTTCGGCTGATAAAATTAAGAATGACGATAAAAATTTAAAAGTGGTAAGTGCAGATGTATTTGACACAGATAAATTAGCTGAAGTATTAAAAAATAATGATGCAGTAATAAGTGCATATAATCCGGGCTGGACTAATCCCAATATTTACGATGATACAATAAAAGGATATCAATCAATAATTGAGGCAGTTAAAAAAGCGGGTATTAAGAGATTACAAGCGGTTGGTGGAGCAGGAAGCTTATTGGTAGCTCCGGGTAAAACCGTTGTAGATTCAGGAGCCATTCCGGACGAAATTTTACCGGGAGTTAAAGCCTTAGCATTAGTCTTAAAAGATCAATTTTTACCGGAAAAAGAACTAGATTGGGTTTTCTTTTCACCTGCCGGAACTATAGAGCCGGGAGAAAGAACAGGAAAATATCGTTTAGGATTAGATAACCTTATTACAGATGATCAAGGGAACAGTAAAATATCTGTTCAGGATTATGCGAAAGCTATGGTTGACGAACTTCAAAATCCAAAACATCATCAACAAAGATTTACCATAGGATATTAAAAAAGGGAGTGTTTAAACTCCCTTTTTCTTTTTATATAGTAATGTATATTTTAAATTTTTAAAATGAAATGGTCTAACTTCTTAATTAATTTATAAATTTAGGTTATAAAGTAAAGGCATAAAATGATTTAAAGTTTTTCACTTTTAAGTTTAGGGATTTGCAAATCCCATCTAACTGCTATATATCTTAATAAAACTACAATTCCGATAGTTACAGCACTAATAAAAGGTAAATTAAAGTTGAAGAATTGAAGCGTTACAAAAAAAATACCTCCAACTATACAGGGAGAAGCATAAATTTCACGCTTAAAGATTCGAGGGACTTTATT
This sequence comes from Apibacter sp. B3935, assembly GCF_009827705.1. Lineage (NCBI taxonomy): Bacteria > Pseudomonadati > Bacteroidota > Flavobacteriia > Flavobacteriales > Weeksellaceae > Apibacter > Apibacter sp. B3935. Next base: position 639,897 of record NZ_WINL01000001.1, on the reverse strand, counting down.
TAAAAGAATATCACGAATTACTCCACCTAATACAGCTGTAATAGTTCCCATAATCACTATGACCCAAGAGTCATATCCTAGCAACATGGCCTTTTCAGCGCCTACCACAACAAATAATCCAAGACCGATACTATCACTCCAAAAAAAGAAACTATTTAAATGATTAAGATGCTCACGTAGAAATATATAAAATAACAAAGAGAAAAGAGTACACCATACATAAATACTATTAAGCATCCAAAAAGGAGTTATACCCAAAAGAAGGTCTCGAAAGGTTCCCCCTCCAACGGCAGTAACAAAACCTAAAACAAAAGCACCAAACCAATCGCATTTTTTTGTTGCAGCACCCCGAACACCACTGATTGCAAAGGCAAATGTTCCTATAAATTCAATAATGTCAACGAAGCGGATTTGTCGAACTAATTCAAAAACGTATTCTTTCATGGTTATCAATTCAATTAAAACTTGCAAAATTACAATAATTTAGCATTAGCCGGTTTGAACGTTACTAATTTAATTAACTAAATTTTGATTGGTTAAAATTATAAAATATCAAAAACTAAAACTTTTAATTAGAGGGATATATAAGAATTATTTCCTCTATAAAATACGGGATTTAATTATCTCATTACTACTTGCTTGTAATGTATATTTTATAAAATTGGAATAACCCTTGATGATTAATTATAGGTTCAAATTTACCTAATTTTTCAGAACATATATATGTCAAAGATTTGGTATGATTATTTGTGTTATTTATACATAATATGTTAACTACAGATTTAAATAAAAAGAAGCAAATTTTCATATCTTTGCGCACTACTATAATTTAAGTCAGTTAATTAATTAACTTGAGATAACCTATAATGAATCAGGATTATATAAATATTTATGGAGCAAGAGAACATAACCTCAAAGATATTTCTCTTAAAATTCCCAGAAATCAATTAGTAGTAATTACCGGTTTAAGCGGAAGTGGAAAATCTTCGTTGGCTTTTGATACAATATATGCAGAAGGTCAAAGACGATATATTGAAACATTTTCAGCCTATGCACGTCAATTTTTGGGAACTTTAGATCGTCCGGATGTAGATAAAATAGATGGATTATCTCCCGTTATAGCTATTGAACAAAAAACCACATCGAAAAACCCACGTTCAACTGTAGGAACCGTAACAGAATTGTATGACTTTTTTCGATTGTTATATGCCCGAGCTTCGGACGCATATTCATACAAGACGGGGGAAAAAATGGTTACTTATTCGGAAGATCAAATTACTGATTTAATTTATAAGGATTTTTCAGGAGAAAAGGTGTTGGTTTTAGCGCCTTTAATTAGATCAAGAAAAGGACATTATAGAGAGTTGTTTGCAAATCTTGCTAAAAAGGGCTTTTTACAAGTTAGAGTTGATGGAGAATTATTGGATATTGTTCCGGATATGAAGTTAGACCGTTACAAAATTCACGATATTGAGGTTGTAATAGATAAGCTGATTATAGATACAAAAGAGAATACTCAACGAATCATACAGTCGATACGTTTAGCCATGCAATATGGAGAGGGTACCATAATGCTTTTGAAGCAAGGAGAGGAGCAGGGAAAATATTTTAGTCGTAATTTAATGTGTCCCAGTACCGGGATTTCTTACCAAATGCCCGAGCCAAATACTTTTTCTTTTAATTCTCCTAAAGGAGCTTGTGAGCACTGTAACGGATTAGGAAGAGTTAAGGAAATCAATATAAATAAGTTGGTGCCCAATCCCAAATTATCTTTTGACAAAAACGTTTTTCCAATTTTTGAAGAACTTAGTCATACCGGATGGATTTTATCTCAAATAGATGTTATCCTAAAAAAGAATGGTTTTACAATGTCTACTCCGTGGGAAAAACTTTCAGAACAGGCAAAAGATGAAATCCTCTATGGAATAAATGATAAGGTTACCTTAGATTTAGATTATGCTCAAATTAAGAAGACCTATAAAGTAAATTTTGAAGGAATCATTGATTATATAACTCGTTTGTCCACTGGAAAAGATGAAGAAGAATCTCAAAAATTTAAAACTCAGGTATTTGAAGACAGAATTTGTCCGGTTTGTGAGGGAGCTCGTTTAAAAAAAGAAAGTTTATTTTTTAAGATTGATAACAAAAACATTTCGGAAATAGCCCGTTTTTCTTTACAAAAATTAAGTGAATGGATTCATGAATTGCCTTCAAAATTATCTGAAAATAACCAAAAAATTGCTAAAGATTTAATTCAAGAAATTTCCAAGAGACTTAGTTTTTTAGTTGACGTTGGTTTAGATTATCTTAGTTTGGATCGGCCCTCGCAGACCTTATCCGGTGGAGAATCTCAAAGAATACGTTTGGCTACACAAATTGGTTCACAATTAGTCAATGTTTTATACATTTTGGATGAGCCCAGCATTGGATTACATCAACGCGATAATATTAAATTAATAGACTCCTTAAAAAAACTTAGAGATTTAGGAAACTCTGTTTTAGTAGTGGAACATGATAAAGATATGATCCTAAATGCAGACTATGTAATTGATATGGGACCGTTGGCCGGAAAGGGAGGAGGTGAGGTAGTTTGGGAAGGAAAACCACAAAATATATCAAAAGCAAATACATTAACTGCAAAATATATTAATGGAGAGTTACAAATTCCCATACCCGAGGAACGAAGAAAAGGAAATGGAAATCATTTAAAATTGATAGGATGTACAGGAAATAACTTAAAAAATGTAACCCTCGATATACCTTTAGGGTCATTGGTTTGCATAACCGGAGTTTCCGGTAGTGGAAAATCTTCGTTAATAACTAATACATTATATCCTATATTAAACAAACATTTCTATCGTGCTGAAAAAGAACCTCTTCCTTATAAGAAGATAGAAGGCATAGAATTTTTAGACAAGATTGTAGATGTAGACCAATCGCCAATTGGTCGAACTCCAAGATCCAATCCTGCAACCTATACAGGAGTTTTTACAGATATACGAAACTTGTTTGCTCAATTGCCTGAATCAAAGATAAGAGGATATCAATTGCGTAGGTTTTCTTTTAATGTGAAAGGAGGAAGATGTGAAGTTTGTCAAGGTTCCGGATTGAAATTGATTGAAATGAATTTTTTACCGGATATATATGTTCATTGTGAAGCCTGTCATGGAAAACGATTTAACAGAGAAACTTTAGAGGTAAGATACAAAGGTAAATCTATTTCAGATGTATTGGATATGACCATAGATGAAGCTGTAGATTTTTTCCAGCCAATCCCTAAAATTCATCACATCATTAAAACCTTACAAGAAGTAGGTTTAGGTTATATTACTTTAGGACAGCAATCAACAACCCTATCGGGAGGGGAAGCTCAACGAGTTAAATTAGCTAAAGAATTAAGTAAAAAACAAACAGGGAATACCATTTATATATTGGATGAGCCAACTACAGGCTTACATTTTGAAGATATCAGAATTTTAATGGAAGTAATTAATCGTTTGGTAAATTTAGGTAATTCAATTATTATTATAGAGCATAACCTCGATGTTATTAAGGCAGCAGATTATATTATTGACATCGGACTGGAAGGGGGAGATAAAGGAGGTAAAATAATTGCACAAGGTACTCCGGAAGAAGTAGTTAAAAATAAAAGCAGTTATACTGCAAAATTTTTAAAAGATGAATTATAATTATTGCTAAATTATTTATAAACAAATTGTGTATTAATTGCTCCGGCTACCCCGTTCATAATTTACCTATTTATCTTAATTTCTATCAAGATTTTTAAAATTTGTTTCCGTGAAATAAAGAAATATTACTTTTCAATAGTATTAATTTTATTAACATTTATTTTTTTCTTAAGATAATTTTAAGAAATCAATAAAAAATTTTCATCAGATTTTTACTTGAGTTTTTTAATGTATTTAATTGTATTGTAATTTTTTACAAAATATTTTTTTGCTAACTTAAAGTTAAAATTATTTACAATTGTGAATAAAAATTAAAATTTCTGTTGGTAAACTGCTAAATAGTACCTATATTTGTTAAAGAAATCTTAATAAAGATTTAACTAAAACACACAAACAATATTATGAGTAAGAAAAAAATTGCAATAGGCTGCGATGAGGCAGCGTATGCTTTAAAAATTGTCTTAAAAGATCATTTAGAAAAATTAGGATATGAAGTCAAAGACTTTGGTGCTGAAAAAGGAGAGGTGGTTTTATATCCGGATGTTGCAGCAAAAGTAGCAAAGGCTGTAGCAGCAGGAGAATTTGAAAGAGCTGTGTTAACGTGTGGAACGGGTATAGGAATGGCAATAACAGCCAATAAAATACCGGGAGTTAGAGCAGCGGTTTGTCATGATCCTTTTTCTGCTGAAAGAGCAAGAAAAAGTAATAATGCACAAATTATTTGTTTTGGTGAACGAGTAATTGGGCATGAACTTGCAAAAAGTTTGTTGAATACTTGGTTAGAGTCAGAATTTAGCGGTGGCGGTTCTGCTCCAAAAGTTCAACGAATCTGTGATTACGAAGAAGAATATTTCAAAAAATAAATTTTGAAATTTTAAAAAGATATTTTTATTTATTTTTAAATAGTTATTAATAATTATTCAATCAAAAAAAGAGTAAGTTAAATTAAACGTTACTCTTTTTTTTATTTTATTATTTTAGCTAAAAAAAACAATCCTCTTTATCTATTTGGATAATTTTTTTCCAAAAGCCAAATCACCGGCATCTCCTAATCCCGGTACGATATATTTGTTTTCATCTAGTTCATCATCAACAGACGCAATCCATAATTCTGAATTTTCAGGTAATTTAGTTTTAATGTAATCAATTCCCGGTTTGGAGCCTATGGCTGCAACAATATGTACTTTCTTGGGCTTTCCTTGACTTAATAAAACTTCATAAACATTTGCTAAAGATTCACCGGTAGCCAGCATAGGATCTGAAATTATTAATGTTTTATCTTGCAAAGAAGGGGTTGCCAAATATTCAACTACTATCTCAAATTCTTTATTACTGTTCGGATGATGTCTAAATGCGGATACAAATGTGGTTTCTGCTTGATCAAAAAAATTCATCATTCCTTGATGTAAAGGTAATCCCGCTCTCAAAATAGTACATAGTACAGGTTGCTGGATAATCAATTCTGTAGGCTTACTACCTAAAGGAGTAGCAATGTTAACAGTCTGGTATTCTAACGTCTTACTTAGTTCGTAACCTAAAATTTCACCTATTCTTTCCAAATTTTTTCTAAATCTCATTCTGTCTTTCTGAATAGTAACATCTCTTAATTCTCCTACAAAATGATTTAAAATGGATTTAGATTTACTGAAATCGTGGACTATCATAAATATTATTTTTGTAAATATAAGTTATTTGCTCTAAAAGTTTATAAACTAAGTGTTGATCTACAAAGAAGATTCAGTTATTCTATTTAACAGAAGGTTCTGTAAAAACCTCTATATAAATTTTATTTCTTTTATCTTTTTGATATTTCTGCTCTTTAGTCCAAATATCTAAGATAGTAGTTGAATTTAGCTTTTCTGAATTTCTACTATACATTTCAAGATTAATTCCCATATAATTTAAAAGTGCAAATTCATCACTTAATGAAATAACTTTAAAAGCGGTTTCTTTGCTCTTTCCATCTCCATAGTCAGCAATAGCTCTCATTAATATTTCAGCTTGATTTTTTAATAGTTTTAATCTTTCTTCATTTTCATTATTCTCATTATAACATATAATTAGATTTAAAATCACCGTAAGATTAACCGGATCATTTTTTAGTAATTCTTCTCCTAAAATAACTGCTTTAGTATATTTTTTAGCTGCTATTTGTTTCATGAATTTTAAGTAATTGTTTTTTCCTTCCAAAAACTTAGTATAATATGAAGAATATAGTTTACCATAATAAAGATAATACGATTTAACTTTCTCATTATGGAAGGCAGACGTATTATTTAAGAATTCAGATATTAATTGATCATAATAATAGGACGAATTCCTATCCGTTACATTATCTTTTATCGTTTCAAAATTTATTGATTGTGAAAATGACAAATTAAATACCAATAAGATTAAAATAGAATAGAAAGGTTTCATATAATTTGAGTATTAGTTAGTATAAAAATGAAATATAAATATAATAAGATTGTTACAAAGTTATTTTATAAGGATATAATGTTATTATTTAAAATGAACGGATACTTAAAATTCATACTAGTTAAATTATTTTTTATTAGTAAAAGAGCATATAAAATGGTAGCTTGTCGGCACTAACTGATGTTTGGTATTTAAAATAATAAATAATTTATATGGTAAGATCTTTCACATGTTTTAAATAGGTTTCTAATGAAATCATTATTAAAATCTTTAAATTGTTTTTATAATAGTTAGTTTAAATTTTATTTTTTCAATTTACTAAATAAAATTTAAATTTCAATTATATGAATTAAGATGTTGGCTTATGATATATGCTTCACTCCAACATGCTTGAAAATTAAATCCCCCCGTTAATGCATCAATATTTAAAACTTCACCCGCAAAATATAAATTAGGTATTAATTTAGATTGCATAGTGCGAAAATCAATTTCTTTTAAATCTACTCCTCCGGCTGTTACAAATTCATCTTTATGCGTATTTTTTCCATTAATGGATAATTGCGTATTGGTAAGTGATTCTGCTATTTTATTAATATCTTTTTTACTTAAATCGGCTAGATTTTTATCGTTAATTTGCAGATGTCCTAAAAGATTATTCCAAAATCGATGAGTTAAATGGTATAGTTTTACACTATAAATCGATTTTTTGGGATGATTTTCTTTTTCTTGAATTAATACCTCTTTTACCTTATCAAAAGTTTCAGAAATCCAATTTACCCGTACAACAAATTTATAATTAAGTGTATATAATTCCCGGGCACTCCATGCAGATAATTTTAATACGGCAGGTCCACTTATACCCCAATGCGTGATAAGTAAAGATCCAAATTCCTTAGATTTTAATAAAGGAATATGTATTTCTGCTTCTGGAAAAGTAATTCCTTGTAAATTGCGAATCAGTGGATCATCACATAAAAAGGTAAATAAGCTAGGGACAGGAGGAATGATGGTATGACCTAATTGATTTAGGATTTTCCACATTTTTAATGAACTTCCTGTTGCAACTACTAGGGCATCAGCATAATAAGTGGAATGGGTTGTAATTATTTCAAATTGATCATTTATTTTTTTTAGGTTAATTACCGTTGAATTGTAATTAATTACAATATTTTTTTTGCTTGCTTGCTCAATAAATGTATCTATAATGGTTTGAGAAGAATTAGATTCGGGAAATACTCTATTATCGTTTTCAATTTTTAAATTAACGCCTTTTTGAGCAAACCATTCAAAAGTATCAGATGGTTGAAAATGATTGAATACACTTAAAAGTTCTTTGGATCCTCTAGGATAGAATTTTACCAGTTTTTTAGGTATAAAACAAGCATTAGTAACATTACATCTTCCTCCTCCCGATATCTTTAATTTTTGAAGGGGACTTTTAGCTTGTTCTAATATAATTGTTTTCCATTTTTTGGAATTAATGTTGGATGCTAAAAAAAATCCGGAAGCTCCGCCTCCTATAATGATAAGCTTTTTCACTTACGATTAATTATGTTATATACGAAAATTTTGAGGTAGATATATTTATAATAAAGGTTGGAATATGTTCCAACCTTTTTGATAATTATTTTTTAAATAAACGTTTTATTCGAGTAAATAATGAATTGTCATAGTTTTCATCTTCTTCAAAATACCCGTATCCATACCCATATCCGTACCCGTAGCCATAACCATATCCTCTCGGATTAATATAATCATTGAAAATAATACCGATATGATTTACTTCATCATTATTGTATTTATCGTTAATACCTTTAAGTAGTTGTTTATATGTATAATTACATCTTGCTACATATATTCTTGCATCAGAAAGAGACATAAGATCATACGCATCGATAACTAAACCAACCGGTGGAGAGTCTATAATGATATAATCATACATAGTTCTTAATTTTTTAATCAGTCCTTCATTTTCCATACTAATTAATAATTCACCCGGATTTGGAGGTATAGGTCCTGCCGGAATAATGTCTAAATTTTCATATTCTGTTTTTTTAAGAATTTCATCTAAAGAATTGGTACCGGAAAGATAAGCTGATAATCCAATTTTATTACTAATATTAAAATCATCGAAAATTCTAGGTTTTCTTAAATCCATACCTACCAATACCGTTTTTTTACCGCTTAAAGCTAAAACAGACGCTAAATTAATTGCTATGAAGGTTTTTCCTTCACTACCTATTGAAGACGTTATTAAAATAACTTTTCCACCTTTAATCTCTTTTTCATTATATAAAAACCTTAAATTGGATCTAATAGCTCGAAAACTTTCAGATATGCTTGATTTTGGTCTTGCCAAAACAGCTAAATTATTCTCGGTATTTTTGGGTCCTATAGTACCAATAATTGGAATTTTAGTAACCGATTTCAAATCTGAAATTAATTTTATTTTGTTATCTAATAATTCAATAATAAAAAGCAAAATAAATGGAATAAATAATGATATTCCTATAAATTTATATTTATTCTGTTGAATGTTAGGAGTAATGGGGGCTTGTCCGGTATTTTTTGCTTTATCTAATACAGTAATATCTGAAATTGTAGTGGCTTTTCTCATTTCTGCCTCAGATAATTTATCCAAGAGTGTATTATAAATTCCATCATTTAGTAAATAACCTCTCTGAGCATTTATGAACATTCGTTCTTTTTCAGGTAAAGATTCAATATCAAGTTCTAAATTACTAATTTGACTAGTAACATTTTTTAATTTGCTATAAAGATCTTTAGATGAACTTTCAAGTATTTTTATTACATTATTCTTTGCATTATCAATTTTATAGTTTATTTCATTAATGGGTTCAGAATTTTCTCTATAAATTAATAATAAATCTCTCTTTTCAAGTTCTAAAGTTTGAACTTTATCAATTAGTCCATCTAAATTTGTATCCGATAATCCCAATATTTCACCGTTACTATAGAAATTTTTATTTAATATCGATTTTTTTAATTGATTAAAAGCATCAATTTTCGATTTTAATTCTTCTCTATTAAGATCTAATGCTTGGATTTTTGATAATAATACATTAGTACTTACATCACTATTAGAAAATATTTTATTATCAACCTGGACTTTTTGAAATATTACTGTCGCACTATCTAATTTCTTTTTAGTAATTATAAGTTGTTTTTTAATAAACTCAATGGTATTTAAATTAACTTTATTTTTATCTTCAAGTCTTCTTTTAATAATTTCTTCAACAGATTTATTTAAAAAATTAATAGTTCCATTAAGACTGAGACCTTTCTTAGTAATAATCATGATGGAAGGAAGATCTTGATCAAAATCTATGGAAACTAATGATTTTATTTTAGATACAGAAGAATTGATGGATGAAAGATAAAAATAATAACTAAGGTCTTTAAAATTATCACCGAATCTTCCTCCATAATCCTTGTTTTTTACGACTTTAAATTTTAAATTATTAGTTTTAACCCAAGTATTAATAGGAACTATAATTTCTTTAACGTATTTATCTTTACGTAAAAAATAACTTTCATTTGTGTAAAGGAAACAAGTATCATTTAGATTATCTGGAAAAGTTAGTTTGAATTTATTATTTGGAAGTATATCTACTTTAACATCATAATATAATGCTTGTGCATAACTTGTATCTACTGTAATTTTAAAAGGTACATCTACATAATCGATTTCAGTGGTTTTTATATTACCTTTCAAATAATAATTTATATATAGATTTAGCGACTTAACTAAATTTTCGTTATGTGTTCTAGAAGTCAATAATTTTTTATAGTATATACCCTGTGTAGCTCCGGAATTTCCTCCCCATATAAAATTTATGGATTGATTAGGAGCTAAAACGCTCGAAGTACCAGAAGATATGCTAACAGTTGTAGATGATTGATAAAATCTATCGGAAAAGCGATTGACTAAAAAAGCAATGGTCCACCCAATGATGAAGGCTACTAGAAACCAATACCAGTTTTTAATCAATCTTCGGATAAACCTTTCTAAACTAAAAAAATTTTTTTCTAAAAAATCAGAGCTTTTGTTTTTCTGATTATTATTTTGATGTTCAGAGGTATTCATAAATTTCAATTAGTAATTTATTATAAAGTTTTAAAAAATAAATATGTTGTAATTGCCTGAATACCTACAGATAGAAATTGGGTCACATCTCCAATAGTAGTACCACCACCTAATCCAGATATTTTTTCTTTTAATGGATCGATAATAATTTGATCTCCAGATTGCAAATAAAAATAGGGCGAATTGAGAATATCATCATGAGTTATATCAAGAACTATATTCTTTTTTCCCTCAGGATATTCTCTAATAATTCTTATATGTCTTCTATCAGCATATCTAGTTAAGTCGCCGGATTTAGCTATTGCTTGTAGTAAATCCACTCGGTTTGATAATTCTATTTTTTCACCTGGAGTATTTATTTCCCCTACCATATAATATTTGATAGCACCAATATTCATCCTTACTTCTGCTTTGCCTTCATTATAAAGCACTTTATTTAATTTATCTTGAACTAGATCTGTAATTTCTTTTAAAGTTAAACCATATACATAAAATTCACCTAAACCATATATTGATATGTAGCCATTGGCATCCACAATTAATCCACTCGATCTTAATCTACTATCTCCAGTGTTAGTTGCTCCTTTAAATACAGAAGTATTCTCTTCGGATAAAAACAAGGAAGCATTTTTATCGGAGGTAATAAGAGTCATTGCTAGTATATCATCTTTTTTTACCCTGTAGTTTTCATATATTACCGGAACCAATCCATATTCATTAAAACGTAAATTTTCACTTGGTTGGAGGTATTTTAAGTCTTTTACTCCAATACAAGAACATAAAAATAAAGCGAAAAAAATAAGAAAAATAATTTGATTTAATTTCATATAATAACTTAAGTTACAAAAATAATTATTTTTTTAATATTTGTATAAGATTTGATATTTCTGTTTTAATATTACTCGAATTATAATTATTTAAATCTATTTTTTTATAAATAGATATATCTTTTTCAATTTCTTCATAAGGTAAATATAATTCTTCCTCAAATTTTTCAAATTTAGGTATGATATTTAGATAAGATATTTCTGGTGTATAATTAAGCTGCAATTTTTGTAATAAATTGTATAAAAGTATAGTGATATTATAGGGATCTCCCATATCTAAGACATAAATACCAGAAATATTTTTAGAATCAGCAATTTCAATTAATCCTTTTGATGCTTGATATTTTGAAATAAAATATCGTTTCATGTTTTTATTAGTTATGGTGATAGGTAAATTGTTTTCAATTTGATATTTAAATATAGTAAAAACAGAGCCACTACTGTTAAAAACATTTCCAAAACGAATAATTTTAATTTTAACACGATTATTTATTTCATTTTGAAAAATATTTTTTAATAAATATAATTCTGCTAATCTTTTAGATATTCCCATATTATTAACGGGATTGACGGCTTTATCAGTTGAAATGAAAATAAATTGCTCAGAATTAGAATTTTTTAAAACAATTTCTAATAAATTTAATGTTGCGTTTAAATTTACAGATAATGATTCTTCACAATTATTCTCTAAGATGTCTATATGTTTGTATGCCGCTGTGTGATAAATAATTTGAATTGGGAATAATGTGAATATTTTTTTTAAAAGTGTTTTATTTCGAATATCTCCTAAAATTAGATACAAATTATTATTTTCTATCGCTTTTCTAAATTTTAATTTAAGTTTAAAAATAGCATATTCTGAATGATCTAATACTATAATTTTTTTTATATTTTGTTCGAGTAATCGCTCAATCAATATACTCCCTATGGATCCTCCTCCTCCTGTTATAAATATAATTTTATCATTTAAAAATGATGATTCTTTAAAAGAATAGTCAATTTTTTTATCAAATAAACTTTCAAATGAAATATCTTGATCTTGAATTTTGATTGTATCTTCTATTTTTGACATCTTAACTACTTAAAACCATTATTTATTAATTCTACAATTTTATCTAAGTCATTACTATTTAAATTATCACCAGATGGAAGACAAAGACCGTTTGAAAATAATTTATTTTCTAAATTTTTATTTCCATAATATAAAAAATTTTTAAAAGCTTTTTGTTTATTTAATGGATTCCAAACGTATCTGGATTCAATATTATTTTTACTTAGTAAATTTTTGATTTTTTTATTTATAGAAGGGGGGAAAATAAATACACTTAACCATCTATTAGTGAAATTATTTTTTAACTCTTTTTGATAATCAAAATTAATTTTATTTTCAAAATTTGAGAAGTAATAATTAAAAATTTCTCTTCTACGATTTACTTTTTTTTCCAATTTATCAAATTGTTTGCTACCCAAAGCTGCAAGAATATTACTTGTTGAATAGTTATATCCAATTTCATTGTGTTTATAATAATCAACTTTTTCCTTTGCTTGAAAAGCTAATTTTTCTGCATATTTATAACTTTTTTTATTGGGTAATATGAGAGCTCCTCCTTGTGAAGTAGTTATAATTTTATTTCCATTGAAAGATAAAATTCCATAGTTGCCAATCGAGCCTAAAGGCTTATTATGGTAAAATGAACCTAATGCCTCTGCTGCATCTTCTATAATAATGATGTTATTATTTTTACAGATATCAATAATATCTTTCATTTGTGCTGGCATTCCGTAAATATGAGCAATAATTAGAACTTTGGGTTTTATGCCTTTTCTTTTTAAATCATTTATTGCGGAGTGAAGAAATCCAGGAGAAATATTCCATGTTTCTTTTTCGGAACCGATAAACACAGGAAAAGCTTTTTCATATAAAATAGGAAAAGCTGTAGCGGCAAATGTGAAATTTGAACATAATACAAAATCCCCTTCTTGAACACCTGATAATTTCAGTGCTAAATGAATGGAAGATGTTCCACTATTTGTTAATAAAACACCTTTTTTAAAATATCGTGATAATTTATTTGAAAAATCTTTTACATAGGAGCCATATGGAGAAATCCAACCGCTATTTAAAGCATCTATAACACTATTTATTTCTGATTGATCTATATGTGGAGGAGATAAATATATTTTCGTATTATGAATCACTTTTTATAAGATTTATTTTTTTATATAATAATGGAAGAAATGAAAAGATAATACCTAAAGAAAGAATAATTGCAAGTAGTAAATTAACTTCAATATGCCTTAAAAAATATGCGACTAAGATAACAATAGCATTTTCAAATATCATTATAATTGAAACTTGTTTATGTGATAAACCCAAACGCAAATATCTGTGATGCATGTGATTTTTATCAGCTTTAAAAGGAGAATGACCTTTAAATAACCTAATTACAAATACACCTAAAGTATCAATAATAGGTATAATTAATATAGCAATTACAATTGCAGGAGCAGTTTGTATCCAATAAACAGGAGCACCATAAGGATATTGTAACAAAAAAAGATTAAGGAATTTAATTCCCATAAATGAAAGCAAAAATCCTATAATCATAGATCCTGTATCTCCCATAAATATCTTATACTTCTTTGAAAAATTAAATCGGATAAAAGCTAAAAGGCTTCCTATAATTGTTAAAGATAAAACTATCATAGGATGATTGATTGCACCTAATCTCCAAAAAGTTACTATAAATGCACCACATACTAATATTGCAATGCCCGAGGCTAAACCGTCTATTCCATCAATCAGATTAAAAGCATTAATTAGAAATATAAAGACTATAACTGTAAATAAAATACTAAACCAATAAGGAAGTAAATTTATACCAAAAATACCAAAAAAATGACCTATTCTAACATTAGAACCAACTGAAATCATCAGTGCCGTTACAATTTGAGCATAAAATTTTTTGTTCGGAGAAACGACTAGTATGTCGTCCATCAATCCTATAAAGAAAAGAACGATTATAGCAGAAAATAAAAATATATAGGAAGAAAATAGTTCGTAAGCACAGATGGATGACATAATGGTAACAGAATAGAAAATAGAAATTCCACCTAAATTGGGAGTTTTTATTATATGAGAGCTTCTTTCCTTTGGAGTAGCCATAAGATTTTTTTTATAAGAAACTCTTATAATTTTTGGGATTGACACATAAGTTAATAAGAAAGATCCTAAAAATCCTATAATACACTTTAGATAGAAACTGTCAATACCTAAAAAATCTTTAATACTTCTTATATCAAATCCTTCCATATTATTAAGTCATTTCGTGACTTACAAAATCGCGTAATTCTTAAAGTAAAAACAAAGATATATTTAAATAATTAATATATCGAAAGTTTTTAAATAGAATTTTATAGTTTTTTATTCCTAATCAAATTTATTATAATTTCCGACATATTTTATTTTAAAAATGAATTAAAAATATTTATATGATAACAATATAATTTAAATAATAAAGTTTAATTATTAATTATATATTTAAAACGTTTATTGTATGGTAATTGTGTAATAATTTTTATTAATAATATAAAATTTGTTAATAAAAATATTAATTTAAATATAAAATCAAAAATAAATAAAAATGTATATTTGTCAGAACAATATTAAATAATCAAGTAAAATGAGGAAAATTTATTGGCTTTTTATTTTTTTATTTTCAATAATGAAAGCCCAGGTCAAGGTAATTGATCTTAGTACAGGCCGTAATGACGACGGCTCTGTTATGCCAATTGAAATCGAAGATCCGGATTGGAAATGTATTCGTCCGGATGGATCAGAACACGTTGCTCGTACAAGGCATACCTATTCAGGTTGGTATTATCCGCAATTCAAAGATAATACTTATAATGAGCGATGGATTACGGGAGCTCCGGGAGATCCCGGCGAAGGGTATTTTATTTATAAAAGTAAATCTTTTGTGGTACCTAAAGGAAATAAAGCTGATTTAGAAGTTCGTTCATTAGCTTATATGAGGCAATGGACATATTTAGTTAAGGAAAATACTAATAGCACGGAAACAGAGACGTTACTAACTCAAACTACGTGGATGAATGATGGAGCTAAAGGGTGGTTTAATTCGAGAAGTCCATTAGCAGAGGCAGAATTAAAACCGGGAACATATCACATAAAAGTTAAAGTTTATGTCAACAGCAGTAGAGCAAGACAATCTCTAAACGTTGCCTCAAAAGTATATATATCTCCATCAAATGAAAAAGATTATACTTTGGCTCCAAACAGTTATATTTTCGATATCGACAAAGCGAATAAAGAAAATCTAGGTGGTCTTTCAATTCCTGTAAAAAAAGCTTTTGCAGTTTGGGAAAATAATAAGTTTTTAGATAAACCTATACCACAAGGAAAATTATTTGCAGATTTACAATGGCAGGATGTGTATGGATTAGTTGAAAAAATTGAAGTTATAAATTCATCAGATTCTGATAGGGAAAATGCAAAAATAAATGTTAATATAGATAAAAGGAAAGGAAAAGGAAATGCTATAGTAGCACTCCATGTTGGTCCTAATGGTAATAGTTCAGATCCTATATACTGGAGTTGGCATATTTGGGTAACAGACGATCCTACTAAAAATGCTCGCACTAATAATAATAATCCTAATGGACAAACAAGAATGGTTTCCACTTTTATGGACCGAAACTTAGGTGCATTATCCGCAAGCTTTTTAGGAAATGATTGGACACGTTCAGGGGGACTTATGTATCAATGGGGAAGAAAAGATCCATACCCGGTATTTTTATATTTAGATGGTTATGCTCCCGAAATACATTTAGGTGAAAAAGGTTTTGTAAATAGATGGAATTATGGTAATCATATGATAATGGAAAGGCCATATGAGACAGATGTTAATAAAAATATTCAAGCTAGTATTCATAATCCGATTAAATTTTTTTATCCATTGGAAAAAGAATACACTCAAAAATGGAACGAGAGAAACAAAAAATTTTTAACTACAAGAAGTAATGTTAGTTGGTTGTCCAATAACATTTCTGTTAGTAATAACGAATCTACCTTAGATTTATGGGGTGATAATTCAAAAGGTGCACGAAACTCAGCAGGTTGGGTGGTTGCTCAAGCTCAAAAAACACCATTTGATCCATGTCCATCCGGATGGAAAGTTCCGTCTTATGCTAGCCGTACTAGCTATGACAGATATAATTCAAGTCCATGGGGAAAATATCCAACTATTGGATATAGAAAAGATGGTACAAATAGATGGAATGAGCCTTTTGGTCAAAAATTAGACTTAATAAAATACAAATTTACTAATGGTTACGAGGATGATACGATGTTGCCCGTTGATAAGTATCCTGGAATTAAAATTTATCCCAGTTTAGGATATGACTTTAGTGATGTTCCGGGTAATGATATAGGTACATTTCCACTAGCAGGTCATTATGTAGGATATTATGGATATAATCCTGTTAGAGGTCTCGTATTCCAAGATCAAAACAGTGAAATAGCTCTTTGGGGGGCAACTTTAGAACAATATGGTTATGCAAAAAAATTTTCCTTAACAGCAAATGATTTTGAAAAGGGGACTGGACAATACTTACTTGATCCGGAAGGATCTGGAGGTGGAGCTACATATTTATTAAATGCTGTAAGATGTATTAAACAAGATAGGGCTGATACATTTTTGTTTGATACAGAATATCTTAAGGGAAAAACCTATTACAGTGAAGGGATGGATAATCCTAATACATTTTTGTTAACTCAATCAAATCGTATTCAAGAAATTAATATTCCTGTAAATAAAGCTTTCTCAATATATAATACCTATTTAACTGATGGTGAATGGCCTCAAGGCGAATTATCATCTAATGTATATTGGACTACTAATAAAGATTTAATAAAAACTATATCTTTATATAATACAACAGGAAATAAAGAAAATTCTCAAATAAAAGTCCAAATAAATCCTAATCAATCAGGAAATGCTATTATTTCAGTACATGCAGGAAACAATAGAAATTCCAAAGATCAAGTATTATGGAGTTGGCATATTTGGGTTACTAAAAATGAAGTAAAAATAAATACTTACACAACGGAAAAACGATTTAGTGATACTAAAGAAAAATTAATTGATTATAAAAGATTCTTAGTATATGAAACAACATCCGGTTATAAACCTTCAACTTCAGAATTTATGGATCGTGATTTGGGAGCATTAGATGCTAATATTACTAAAACGGATTTCGTGGGAATGCACTACCAATGGGGAAGAAAAGATCCAATTCCAAACTTTAAAAGAAATTCTAAAGAAAATTATACTCTTTATATAGGAAACACAGTAAACGGAAGACAAGATTATACTCCTATGACATCCGATCAATACGATAATAGTGATTATATAGGACGTAAAGAATTTGGTTCAACAAAAGAAGCATTGCTCTTTACAACCCGAAATCCTTTATCTTTTATCGTTGATTCTAAAAATACTTGGACTCCCTATGCTTTATTAAATAATGGAAATGAACTTTGGGGTAAAGCAAAAGAGAAATCTCCTTTTGATCCATGTCCTGGAGGATGGAGAGTTCCTGAAGGTGGAAATATACCACCTGCATCTCCTTGGTATAAAGAAGGTACTTATTATTTTATGTATGATGCTTTCTATGAGAAAGAATATAAAGAACTAGGAGGCAAAAATATTTCCTTATACATAGATAAAGAAAAAATAATAAACGGATCAGGTTTTATATTTGATAGACCGGATTATAAATTAGGAATGTATCCTGCAGCAGGTTTTAGAGTGGTTATAGATAATCGAAAATCATCAATTGAAAATTTTGGTATTGAATCCTCCTTGTGGACAGCATCCATAGCTAATTGGATACAATCCGCATATTCAAATGCACATCTTTTTTATGCTAATAATTCTAATTTAAATATATTAGGATTTAATAATATTGGTCAAGGTCGTTCTGTTCGTTGTGTAAAAGATACACGAAGTGTAAATACTTTTCATAAAGCAGTAAATAATGTTAATGAGATTTTTACTGTAAATGATAATGAAAACTTAGACGATTCTTACATTCAAATATATCCTAATCCAAATACAGGTTTATTTTCAATCAATTTGAAAGATATTGCTGAAGGAACAATACAAATACTAAACATTAATAATAGTGTTGTTTATTCTAAACAATTTAATTCATCAGATATTGAAGTAAATATTCAAGGACAACCTTCAGGAATATATATTGTAAAAATTCAATCAGGCTCAAAAATTATCACTAAAAAAATTATAAAAAATTAAAATTTCTTATTGCTAATAATAAACTCTCTAATATTTTATATTAGAGAGTTTTTTTATTGAAATTTTACGAAATTTGCTAAACCATCTTAATTGATCATTTTGAAATACTTGATATAAATCTTTTCTATTTTTAAATATATAAATAATAGAATATATTTTATATGATGATTGAAAATTTATATTAGTTTATATTTTTTTAAGCCATTTATAACCCAATGAGTTGTATAATATAGTGATTTATATAATGGTAATTTTAAAAACTTATAATAAACTAAAAATTGAAGTTTTAGCATTAGCCATTTATTTCTAGAATATGAATTTTGGCGTATTCTATAAATTACCAAAGGTAAGTTTAGAGCACGAAATTTACCTATGACTTTTGAAAGATTTAAAATCATAGCATAATCTTCTCTTTTATGAACATCAGGAAAATATATTTTACCTGTTTTATTTGAATCATAAATTAATGTTGATATAAATACCGGACAGTTAAATAATAAACGTTTATATGAGACCATATCTTCCGCGACAAAATCAGCAAGACAAGGGTTTAAATTTTCGTCAACTCTTTTATATGAAGTATATACAGCTTTTTCATTATTTTGTTTTAGAAAATTAATTCTTTTTTCAAGAGCATTAGGAAGCCATAAATCATCACTATCTATAAAAGCTATATATCTTCCGCATGCATTTTTTACACCGTAATTGCGAGCTATTGCAGCACCCTGATTTTTTTCTAAAACAATAAGTTTTATTCTACTATCAGTATATTTTTTAATTATTTCAACAGAATTATCAGTGCTACAATCATCAATAATTATCCACTCCCAATCAGTATAAGTTTGTTTTAAAACAGATTCAATCGTATCGCCAATAAAATTTGCCGAATTAAAATTAGCTGTAATTATAGATACAGAAGTAAGATTATTCATAATTTAAGGATTAACAGTTAATTGCATGCTTACAATTAATTTAAGATATAAGAAGCATTTTTTATAAATTAAAACATCCAATTAATAAATTAGGATTTTATATATTTTTTTAATATTATTTTTAATAATCATATTAATTATCATTAGCAAATTCTTGAGGTATAAACTTTTTAATATTTATATTTTCATTAAATATATTAGACATTTTATCAAAGCCTAAATGGACAGAATTAGGCCACATTCTCCAACTCATTAAATAAAAATAAAGTATAAAAAAGTAATAGTAAAAGTATTTGTAACTTTTATTACAATATTTAACAATCATAGCTATTAAAATAGACCAAAAATCACCATATGCCGCTGGAAGTCTTATTGAAAAAATTGAATTTTCACGTAAAGAATAATAAATAAAATAGTGAGTGATGATTAGATTTCTAATCATCATATAATTTTTATCGGAGGTAGTTTTGCATATATAATTGTCATTGAGTAAAAGTATGACTAAAAAAATAAGTTTTACAAAATCATTTAGCCCCCATCCGGTTCCTTCTAAACTTCTATAAGAATAGAAGCCCCCGGTTGCTTCTGAAATAATGTCAGAAGAGATATTTGAGAATAAGTTTTCAAAAATTAAATACGGTTTAAATGGCGATATAAGTACAGCGAAAACAATGATTAATATACAGTTAAATGTTGATAATTTAAATTTAGCAATCCAATAAGCAGGAATAAATATTAATGTAGTTTTATGAAAATAATATCCAATAAAAATACACAATAAAAATTTTACTAATTTTCTTTTTTCAATATATTGATAGGAAAATAAACACAATGCTATTGATGCAGCTTGTCTAATATGTCCACAATCACTAAAAAAGTAATTGGGCATAAAGAAATACATTAACGATAGCATCGGATAGGGAGAATATTTGTAATAGGTATACGTTTTTAATGAGATTGATATTAAAGCATATATAAATAATAATAAAAAAAATGGCATTTTAAAATATCCCAAAATTTTTGATATTAATGCATATGTTACTTCAATATCCGCATTAAAAATTTTATTCCATGTAATATATTTATTAATATTTAAATATATTCGATAATAGGGCCAATAGTCTGCACCTTGAGCCACACGTATTCCTGCAAGAAAAATAAGAAGTGAGCAAATAATTATATAAGGTACTTTAA
Organism: Apibacter sp. B3935; assembly: GCF_009827705.1. Lineage (NCBI taxonomy): Bacteria > Pseudomonadati > Bacteroidota > Flavobacteriia > Flavobacteriales > Weeksellaceae > Apibacter > Apibacter sp. B3935. The sequence continues at coordinate 619,392 of NZ_WINL01000001.1, read as the reverse complement.
TCGTTGCCTTTAGGCCATTATTCGATATTTCTAAATATGAAAAAAATGTAATTATAAAGAGAATAATATAATATACAGGATGAAGCATTAATTCATAGTTTTATTAATTGTAATAAATAAAATACTATTTTTTTAAGGTTTAGTGAAAATAGATAATTTTTACCGAATCGTTTATATTGAAAAATTTGCCATTTAGATATGTTTTCAATTTTTAATATTTTTTTTAGTTTATCAAACATTTGTTTTTTAACACCATTATCATTTACAAATGCATAATAAGCTAAAAAAGAATAAAATCCTTGGAATATAATAAATTTTTTCCATTCATCTATATTTTTCTTATAATTGCTTTTAAAAAAATCCTGTTTAACCATTTCAATGGCATCCAACATATTAATTCCTTTAATTGTAAAATTTCTTGTTATAGAACCATTTCTAATAAGGTAATAATAGAAAAATTTATTAGTTTTTGCTACTGTTTTTGCTTTTAAAAATAAACGAGGTATCGTAGCAACATCTTCAAAATGCAAATTTGATGGAAAAGATATTTCATTAAATAATTCTCTTTTAAAAATCTTGTTGCATGCAAAACAAGACATTTCTCCAAAAATTGTGAAATCTTCTGAGAGGTCTATTTTTTCAGGCAATTGATGTGACTGAGGTAATTTTTTTATAATGTTCCCATATATATCTACATTTTGTAAACTGCATACAACTATTTCCGCAGAATGTTTAATTGCTAAATTATACATATCATTCATCATGTTTTCATCAATCCAATCATCGCTATCGACAAAGGCTATAAAATCACCTGAGGAATTTCTGATCCCATTATTTCTGGCTTCGCTTAATCCTTTATTTTTTTGAATTATTGATTTTATATTGTGATATTTTAATACATATTCATCAATAATTAATTGCGATTTATCGGTAGATCCATCATTAATAATAACGATTTCTATTTCTTTACATGTTTGATGAATTAATGAATCTAAGCATCTACGAAGATATGCTTCAACATTATAAACGGGAACAATTATAGATATTTTATAATTCATGAATTATCAAAAACGATCCAAAGGTAGTATATTTAAAATTATTATATAAAATAGATTTGGTCAAAAAAGGGTGTTATGATAGCATATTCATAAGTAAATATTACTTTATTCCATAATATTTCATATCATGCCAAAATTCCACATAAGACTTTTCAACTACATTTGGATATAATATTTCTATTGGAAATAATAGTTTAAGAGGAGCAAAACTCATAGCCATTCGGTGGTCATTGTATGTTTCAATTTTTTGATTTTCATTAAAAATATTGACTTTATGAAGCTTAAAAGAATTATCAGTAATTTCAACACTTCCTCCACATTTTTCGATTTCATTTTTAAGAGCGATTAATCGATCAGTTTCCTTTATTTTCAGAGTTTCAAGACCAGTTATTTTGATTGGTATTTGCAGTCCAAAAGCAGTTAATGCAACAGTTTGGGCAATATCCGGACAATCATTCATTTCTAATTCGATATATTTTGGATAATCAAAATGGTCGATTTTAAATAAGGTTATTTCATCGTTTGCAAATAAAGTTTTTATACCAAAATATTTTTGATAAATATCAACAATTCTTCGATCTGCTTGTAAAGAATCTTGAAATAAATATTTAATATTTATTCTAAAATTATTACTTAATGCACAAACTGCATAATGATATGAAGCGGATGACCAATCACTTTCAATTATAAAATCTTGTTTTTTAATTTCATTAATTGGGAGTATTGAAATTTTATTTTCATATAGAGTAGCAGAAATTCCTATTTTATTTAAAATCTGCAGAGTCATAGTTATATAAGGTTTAGAAGTAATTTTACCTTCTAAATTTATAATTAAACCGTTTTTAAGTTTTGCTCCAATTAAACATAAGGCAGTTATATATTGGCTGCTAATATTAGCAGGTAAATTAATAGTATCACATATAATTCTTTTTCCCATAATTCTTAAAGGAGGATATCCTTCATTTTCAAGATAGGAAATATGAGACCCTAAAAAATTTAATGCATCTACTAAAATCTTTATAGGTCTTTCTTTCATCCTGTCTGAACCGGTAAGTATAACGGTTTTATTTTTTTGAATTGCAAAATAAGCAGTTAAGAATCTCATTGCTGTACCCGCATGATGTATATCAATCAGTGGTTCTTTAGAAGCTAAAGCTTCTACCATCTTTTGGCTGTCTTGACTTTTAGATAAATTTTGTAAACGAAGTGGATCGTTGTATAATGAATTTAATAATAATACACGATTGGTGATACTTTTTGATCCAGATAGATTGATAGTTACTTCTTTCATTTTAATTTTTTATTATTAACATGTCTTTCACTATCACGACGAGTAGTTGCAACCAACTTTTTTTGAAAGGCATTTTCCAAATCAATTCCTGTTTGATTAGCTAAACAGGCTACAACGAAAATTACATCCGCTAACTCTTCACCTAAATCTTTATTTTTATCTGATTCTTTTTCTGATTGATCCCCATATCTTCTTGTTATAATTCTAGCAACTTCACCTACTTCCTCGGTTAATTGTGCCATATTTGTCAATTCACTAAAATATCTAACACCATATTTTTTTATCCATTCATCGACCTGTAATTGTATATCTTTTAAGCTCATTTTGATAAACTTATTAAAGTTAAGTTATTAATTATAAATAATATATATATCTTAAAAATTAAAATTATAAGTATTGGTATGTAATTAATAAATACATTGAATATTTAATTAATTATGTCTTTTATTTTAATAAAGTAAAGTATATAAAGATTAATAAACATTATATCTTTACCTTTGAATTAAGAGTTTTTAATTATTGATATTAAGTTTTTCTAAATCTTATTTCATTTAACTAAATTAGACAACTTTTTATTAAAACTTATTTATTATCCTATATAATATTGGTTTTATATCTAATGCAAACTTTTTTGAAAATTTTTCAGCTCCATTTGCATTTAGATGTAATGAATTAAAAAAATATTTTTTTTGGTAACTCATTGTATCATTTGAATAGTTAATAAATGGTATATTATATTTTTTGGAAATGTTTGTATATATTTCCATAACTTCAGCTCTGTTTTTAATGAATTTTTGTCCTTCAATATATTCAGGTGTGTATACAAATAATACATAAATATTTTTTTGAATTAACTCAGTAAGAATTTTTTCAAATAAATGTATCCCTTTTTTATTTATTGAAACTTCTAAATGTCCTTTAGAAAATAAAGCATTATCAAAATCACTATTCCAATTTAAATCACGGGGTAGATATCCTTTAATTCTTTTTTCGGGTTTTATAATATTTTCATTATTAATAATCCTAGATATTTCTTCATTTAATGAGTCAGAATTTTCAAACTTCTGCTGTGAAATATTTTGGATAAAAGATAGAAATTTAATACGCCCTAATTCTAAAGCCTTATTAGAATAAAATGAGTCAACATATCTCAATAATGGAATTTTATAATCAAAATAGCTAAAATGAGGAAATTTGTAAACAGAAAGTTGCTCTTCAATTTCTTTATGTTTAGGCCAAAACATATAGGGAGAAAATTGATCGGGTTGATATATACCTATTGGATCACTAAATAATAAATCATCTAAAGAATAAATAACTACTTTTGGTTTTTTGTTATATTTTAAAAACTCAATATGCCTTAAATTTTGTAGCCATATATGTTGTCCGGCCATTCCGAGATTATAAGCAGTTGTATGAAATTCGTCTTCTAAGATTACTGGATTAATATGATTAAGAGCTCTAGAAGAACCATAAATTACTATATCTGAATTAATCCTACCATTATAAATATCTTCCCATACTGAAAAGTCACCAGCACCAGATGCTCTAATTTTTTTTGATATAATAAAGTCACTTAAATAAGCCAAAAATATTATGGGTAGGAGGAAAGCTAAAATTCTATAAATAAACTTCTTCATGTATTTACTAAAACTGAAAATATATAAACTCTTGAGAATTTTTTTGACCAAAAACAAGCATTAAAATAATAAGAATGTAGTAAAAACTCCAACGAATACAAGTTTTTGATTTATAAAATAATTTTTCAATAGCATAATTATTTTCTCTTCCTTTCCATTCAACTAAAATTAAAAGTAAAAGTAGAGGAAATAAACTTAGATTAAAAATACTTAAATCAGGTAAATGAATTGAATTAAACATTTTGTTAATATAAGAAAATGCCTGACTTAAAGATTCTGATCTAAAGAAAATCCAAGCAAATGAAGCTAATAGAAATGTATAAACAATCTGAAAAAACTCCTTGAAATTAGGTAAAATTTTTCCTTTGGCTACAATATCCATATTATTTCTGTTAGTTTTAAAAATAATGGAAGGCAAAATAAAAAGAGCATTTAATCCTCCCCATAAAATGAAAGTCCAATTCGCTCCATGCCAAAAACCGCTCACTAAAAATATTATAAAAGTGTTTCTAATTCTCTTAATTGTTCCTCCTTTACTTCCACCTAGAGGAATATACAGATAATCTTTAAACCAAGAAGATAAGGATATATGCCAACGTCTCCAAAATTCAGCAATACTTCTAGAAAAATAAGGATAATTAAAATTTTTAATCAGTTTTATTCCCAAAAGTTTACCTGAGCCCAAAGCTATATCAGAATATCCTGAAAAATCTCCATAAATTTGAAAAGAAAATAGAATGGCACCTAAAAAAAGAGTCCCGCCCGATTGACTTTCATAGGAATTAAAAATTAAATTAACTGCTTTAGCACAATTGTCTGCAATTACTATCTTTTTAAATAACCCCCATAAAATTTGTTTTAAACCGCTTACCGCTAGTTCATAATTGAATTTTCTTGGTTTTTCAATTTGAGGAAGTAGATGAGTAGCCCTTTCAATAGGCCCGGCAACCAAGAGAGGAAAAAAGCTAACAAATAAAGCGTATTCAATCCAATTATGGGAAGGTTTGATTTTTTTATTATAAATATCAAATACATAAGACAAGCCATGAAAAGTATAAAAAGAAATGCCGACCGGTAGAATTATGTTTAAAGTTGAATAATGAGCAGTAAAACCCAATTTTTGAATTAAATCAGCAAAAGATTCAATAAAAAAGTTATAATATTTGAAAAAACCTAGAAAACCTAAATTTATGGATACACTTATAATTAACCAAATTTTTTTCTTTATCTGAGTATTAGAATTATATATTTTTAAACCACTTATATAATCAAGAATGGTTGAAAAGGCAAGTAAAAATAAAAATTTCCAATCCCAGCAAGAATAAAAAAAATAGCTTGAAATTAAAAGGAATAAATTTTGGAGTTTTAAATTTTTATTTAAAATAAGCCAATAAATAATAAAGATGATAGGTAGGAAAATTGCGTATTCAAATGAGTTGAAAAACATTTCTCAGTATTTATACCGACAAAAATACGAAAACATAATTAGACATTGGCAATAACGGCTTTTAATTAATTAGTAAGAATATTAATTGCCAAAATATTAAATTTGTATTAATGGAATGGAATCAAGAAATACATATTTTTCAAGAATATTTATTATTAGAAAAAGGCCTTTCTCAAAACACACAATTAGCTTATATAAGGGATATTAAAAAACTAATAAAATTTACCGAACATGATACGTCCATTACCCCATATACTATAGACAGATTTTTAATTCAAGATTTTATTTATGATTTTGCAAAAAAATCTTCCTCAGCAAAATCTCAAGCACGAGTAATATCATCATTAAAATCATTTTTTAAATTTTTACAAATTGAAGAAAAAAGGCAAGATAATCCGGCAGAATTGCTCGAAAGTCCTAAAATTGGCCTGTATCTTCCCGATGTGCTAAGTCATGAAGAAGTAGTAACTATAATACAGTCTATAGATTTATCCCAATCAGAAGGAGAGAGGAACCGTACCATTATTGAAACATTATATGGATGTGGCCTTCGTGTTTCAGAATTAATTAATTTACGACTCTCCGATTTATATTTGGATGAAAATTTTATTAGAGTTATCGGAAAAGGTAATAAACAAAGATTAGTTCCTGTATCGGATTGGACGATTAAATATATTAATCTTTATAAAGACTCAATTCGTATCCATTTAAACCCTAAACCTAAATGTGAAGATATACTTTTTTTAAATAGAAGAGGAGGACAGCTAACACGTGAAATGATTTTTATAATAATAAAAAATATTGCGGAAAAGGCTGGAATCAAAAAGAAAGTTTCCCCCCATACATTCAGGCATTCTTTTGCAACGGTGTTACTGAAAAATGGTGCCGATTTACGTTCAATTCAGCAAATGCTTGGACATGAAAGTATTACCACAACAGAAATATATACCCATCTAGATAGTCAACAACTAAGAGATACCATTGAAAAATATCATCCATTTTCAATTAAAAAGGGCTAATATTTTAAGTTAAATAATATATACACTTTAAAAGTATAATGAATTTAGATAAATATAAAAACGAAGCGTTAAAAAAAGCTTCAGAACACAAAAAATATTTAGAAAAACTAAAAAATAAGAAGCCTAAAAAATTGGATCAAGAATTAATCGAAATTCATGATAAAGTTTTCTCACATATAGATTGCCTACAATGTGCTAATTGTTGCAAAACAACAGGACCTTTGTTTTTGGAAAAAGACATTGAAAGAATATCTAAATATTTACGAATGAAACCGATTGATTTTATAGATCAATATTTATATAAAGATGAAGATAACGATTGGATTTTTAAACAATTGCCTTGCCCATTTTTGGACAGCTCCAATTATTGTTCCATCTATGAAGTACGTCCAAAAGCATGTAAAGAATACCCCCATACGGATCGTAAAAAATTCTATCAGATAAATAAATTAACCTTAAAAAATACAGTCATATGTCCTGCTGCTTACGAAGTAGTGGAGCTGTTGATGAAAACTATACGAATATAGAATTACTTGTTTTTTTGTGAATCAATTATTTTTTTATTTTGTAACCATTCCACTATTTTAGCCCCAAGCCATGAGAATGGAAAAAATATAAAAAACATACTTATTATATACCAGGTGGGATGTCCCTTAAATGTAAAAACAGAAATAATAGCTGTTAGTAAAAGTATAAATCCGATCAACATAGCATAAGCAGTTTTTGCTGTTTTTACTAATAAAGCGCAAACTATTCCACCTAATAGAGAACCAATCCCGGAAGAAATTAATAAAGCTATAAAAAATTCGCCTTTAGCAGTACGAACAATGGATCTCCAATATTCTATAGGAAGACCTTTATAATTGTAAGGTATCCAATAAGAATTTATCATAACAGAAAGAGTAATTACTGTAATGGCTACTAAAAGCCCGGATATAACTGCAAGAGTATTTCTTATCATTTCGTTTTATAATTCTGTAGCAATAACTGAAATTTCAATTAAAACATTTTTGGGTAAGGCTGAGACTTGTACACATTCACGGGCCGGATACGCATCGGAAAAATATGAAGCATATATTTCATTAACCGCGGCAAAATCAGATAAATTTTGAAGAAAGATGGTAGTTTTAACCAAATTATTCCAATTTAAATTAGCTTCATTAAGAATTGCTTCAATATTTTTCATAACCTGATGAGTTTGATCATTAATGGAAGTAGGAATTTCTCCGGTTTGCGGATTTACCGGTATTTGTCCGGAAACAAATAAAAAGTTATTAACCTTAATCGCTTGAGAATAAGATCCAATAGCTGCAGGAGCTTTTTTAGTATTAATTATTTTTTTAATCATGAATTAAATATACAAATTTTTTAAAAACTTGCATTGTCATTGAAATTTTTAGCCTCGTATTTTACCGCATCTTTTAATATGGCTGCTTTTACTCCTATATAAAAACTCCATGTCTTGTTATAACTTGAAGATATGGGAACCCAATTAAAATTAATATTAAAACTTCTCAAATCTCTCATAAATCCTAGTCGAGTGTATCCGAATTCTTTACTTTCCAAATCGTAATTAGTAGATGCAGTAATCTTCCAATACGGAGAAGGGGAGATTTCTCCCGAAAGATTTACCGTAGCAGAAACATTAGTATTTCTATTATATTCTTTCGTAGAAGCATAATTCAATCCTACGTCCAATTTCCAAGGCATATCGAAATGGGCGTAATTTTCATCATCAAAGTAGTATTTTTCATATCTAACTGTTCCTTGCTTCTTATATTTAATTACTTTTTTTTCACCGAATAATGATTTATCCAAAGAAAAATTCAATCCCATCGTGTAACTGGCAATAGTGAAATATCCAAACTTATCAATAGCATGACCTACTGTTGATTCGGGAGTATCAAATACTATTTTATAAGGATTTACCCTCATGGCATAATTAACACGTAATTTAGAATTAAATAAAGAGGAAGAACCCGAAGCATTAATAGGACTCCATTTCAAAGAATCTGCAGCAAAATTATAAGATGTATTGATATTTAAAGATTCGAATATTTTTATCTTTTTAAAACCGCTGGATTCTTTTTTATTTCTAACCTTCATTTCAAGATTGTTAGCAAGGGAAATATTTATGGCACTGTTTTCATAATTGGAAGGATTACCCATGACATTTCCTTCAAAATAAGAATATTTTACTTTTTTTCCATCTTTATCTGTGTACGTACCGTAATATCCCCAAGAATCTTTAGAGAAGTCAGGCATAAAACCATAGCTGACCGTAGGAGATATCATATGACGGATTGCCTGAATCATACTTCCTTTTTTAAAGTTGGCGATACCATACAAAGTCGTTGTTAAATTAAGGGACCCGTCAAAAGTTCGGAAAGTTTTAAATCCATCTTTATTAAACGTTTCAACCTTATCCGTAGAAGCATTATAGTCCCTTCTTATAGTCTTTGTAGTCCAGATTTCTCGATAATTACCATTGATACCTAATTGAAAATAATTAAAAAGCGTGGAAGTAGTACCAAAACTGGTGGAATTTTTCATTCCGTTATTAGAGTTTTTAAACATTTTTGACGTAAACATATCGTCAGTAGTCGTATTCAATGAATTTTGAAGATTCATTTTATAATCCATATAGATATTGTGCCAAATGGTTTTCTTAGGTCCTGATTTAGGTTTAAAAGGATAAATTTGAGGCATCGTAACCGTTACATTAGGAAGTACCATGGTTACATCGCCGGTTGAAATATTTTGCGAAGCGGAGGTATTAAGTGAAATAGTTAAGGGATTATTATTAAATCTTTTAACCAAAGAAATTGATGATGAAGTCTGATTGTTATTTACATTACCATGTAAAGCATTTTGATTATATATGCTGTTGTTGTAGTAATTCTGACTCATAAAATTTACCGATGCGTTAAAGGACAAATTTGGATTGGCTTTGGCATCTTGTAAATGAGACCAGGTAATACGATAATTTTCAATTTCTGAATAATCATCCAGTCCTTTGGTACTGTTTATATTTTTTTCATAAATAAAATTTAAATTACCTGAATATTTGTAACGATTCAAATACCTTAATCGATTATCGATCATCCAGCTTCCTTTAGTATAAAATCCAAAACGGCTTTCTAAGTCCAAATATTCACCAATGGGAACATAAATTCCCCATCTTTCCAAATAAAATCCTTTATTTTGCCGTTCACCGAACGTTCCGATTAAAATCCCAGCCTGTCGATTGCTGCCGGTAGAAGGCAAATATAAAAAGGGTAAAATGAATGGAGTCGGGACTTGCTCAATATACATCGTGGTAGGTCCTGCAATGATGGTTTTTTGATTTTTACCGGTAATAACTTTCATTTTATTAGTCGATAAACCATAATCAGGAATAGAATCTTTTTTTGCTTTAAAATATTCATCCGTAGTCATAAATCCCCCCCTCATATAATATTCTTCATCATTCATTCTTTTGGCTTTCTTAGCAATAATTGCCATTTCATCTTCTTCCGTTCGAATATTAAAAGCCGTACCCTGTTTGGTATTCATATTAAATTGGGCTTCTGTATATTCATACTCTTTTCCTCCCTGAATAAATTTTATATTATCAATAATTCTTCCTAAACTGTCCACTTTTCCACGAGCTAAAATGTCTCCGGTATTCCAATCCATAACAATATAATCTGCCTTAATGGTCATATCCTGATAGCTGACCTGTGCATTATGGATCAGATAGGTTAATTTTTTTGAGAAAACATTACGAATTTCATCCCCTTTAGTGTCCACAATATTTTCAAGCTTTTCTTTATTAACTGATATAGAATCAGTAGGGATTTTTACAGTGTCAGAAAGGGTTTTAACTCTTTTTTCCTGTGCTAAGAGAATGTTAAAAATTAGAAAAAATAAATAAAGTATATTATATTTGAAACTTGAATTGATCAAAGCATATAAATTCAGAAAAAATTTTGCTGTCAAAATTAATCAAAAAAAAGAATTAATGAGAGTTTTAACAATATTTAACTTAAAAAATATACTACTAATAACTTTAATTTTTTTCACCGGCTCTTTATCTTCTCAAAAAAAAGATTTTACCTTAGTTTTGGATGCAGGACATGGCGGGCATGATAATGGTGCCAGAGGAGCTTTTGCCAATGAAAAAGATGTTAATCTTTCATTGGTTTTAAAAGTTGGAGCCATGATTGAAAATAACAATAAAGATGTAGAAGTTATTTATACTCGAAAGACAGATGAATTTATTCCATTAATGACCCGCGCAGATATTGCCAATAAAGGAAAAGCCAACTTATTTATTTCCATCCACTGCAATTCAAGCCCTAAAAGTGCACCGTACGGTACGGAAACCTTTGTTCTGGGAGCTCATCGAAATAGAGATAATTTTGATGTTGCAAAAAGGGAAAATGAGGTTATTTATATGGAAAAAGATTATCAAACGACTTATGAAGGATTTAACCCCTCATCACCCGAATCGGTAATAGGCCTCACATTGATGCAAAACATATACTTAGAAAACAGTTTAAAAATGGCCAGCTATGTGGAAAATAATTTTAAAAAAGAAAATCGATTTTCCAGAGGAGTAAAACAAGCCGGTTTTTTGGTTTTAGTTCAAACAGCCATGCCTTCAGTATTAATTGAAACCGGTTTCATCTCTAACCCTCAAGAAGGACAATATTTAGCTTCAGAAGATGGACAAAATACTATAGCTAAAGATATATACGAAGCTTTTTTAAGCTATAAAAAAGAATACGATAAAAAATCAGAGAAAAAAGCGGAGGAAAAAATTCAACAAGTTGTTGAAAATCCAGTGGACAGTAACTTATCACTAAAGGTACAATTCTTAGCATCATTCAACAGATACAGTCCTAATTCCTTGCAACTTAGAGGTATGAAAAATGTTGAAATTGTTAAATCAAACGGTAAGTATATATATTATGCAGGAAGTACCAATTTACGTTCTGAAAGTGAAACGACATTAAAAATTGCTAAAGAAGCAGGGTTTACAGATGCTTCTATAGTTGAATTTAATGAAAAAGAAGTGCTAACCGGTCTATACTATACCATTGAATTATTTGTATCACCTAAAAAATACAGAGAAAGAGATGCTATTTTCAAAGGATTAAATAATGTAATAAGACAAAAAACGGATAACAATTTGTACATTTATACCAGCGGAAAAGTGAGCAATTACGATTCAGCCAAAAAATTATTGGAAATCTATAAAAAAATAGGATTTTCAGATGCTATCATTTCGAAAACTTTATCGTAATTTGAATTAGTATCTTAAATAAGATATAAATTTTTTAACTCATAAATTCATGACATGAGTTAAAAAATATCCATTATAAAAAATGTTTAAAGTTTTCCAATAGATTCTTCCGTTTATTGAGCTTATTGATAACTATTTAAATTTATAACTTTGATCAGGTTTCTTAAAAACCAAGACTTGTCAAATGGTTCATTCAACCCATTTTTTAAATAAAGCTCGGTTCCGATTATCCTTATTTTACTAATTGCACAATCAAAAAGATAGTATAAAGTATTTGAATCATTTGTTAAAATATTCATACGTATATTGTGTTTAAAACTAGTAAAATTAAGGGTCACTAAAACAGATAATTTATCGTCATGGTAATGATCTTAATTTTATTTTTTTGGATTATAAAATTCAATCCCATAAAAAAATTACTTTTGTAATATGAAAGTAAATCCTATTTTATCTATAGTTGTTCCGGTTTTTAATTCAGGAATATATTTGAAGGAAACTATTAAAAGTATTGAAGAGGTAAATTTTTCATGTCCTTATGAAGTAATATTAGTAAATGACGGATCAACAGATTCGGAGACTTTAAAAATATTGGAAGATTACAATGAAAAATATACAATTATAACTCAAGAAAATGGAGGAGTAGCCAGGGCAAGAAACAAGGGTATTGAAAATGCAAAAGGTCAATATATATTACCTTTCGATTCGGACGATATAATGAATGGCAATTATTATGATCAAGCCCTACACAAGATGGTTCAAGATCCAACTATTGACATTCTCTATGGAGATTATATAATTTTCGGAAGTGAAAACAGGTACAATAAATCAGGAAAATATAATCGTTTACGCTTAATAAATAGCGGATGTTTTTTACCCAATTCAAGTATCTATAAAAAAAAGGTATGGGAGGATAATGGAGGCTATGATGTAACTTTGTCGTATGCAGAAGATTGGGATTTCTGGTCAAGATCTGCAGTAAAAAATTATAGCTTTTATTATTTCAATCAACCCTTATACAAATATAGAAGAATTCATGACGGAAAATCATTAAGTCAAAGCAAAGTAACCAATTATAATGAAGCCATTGAAACTTTAAAAAGTAAAATTCCGGCTTCTGTATTTAATCAAGAAACCATAAGTGATTATGTGGTACAATCCGTTAGAGAAAATAGAAAATTAAAGATAAAACTCTTTTTACGCATTTTTTTTCCAAAAATATTTAATTATCTAAAAAAGAAAAACTTATTTCCAAATGGGATAGTAGTAGAATAGAATGGCTTTTATTATCAATAATAAAAGCCATGAAAGAGAAATTTTGACCTAAATAGCATCAGTATGCACCGTTTTTACGGCTCTACCTGATGGATCAGGGTTATTTTTAAATGCTTCATCCCATTCTAAAGCTACGGCAGAACTACAGGCTACAGAAGGTACAGAAGGAACCGTTTGTGCTGCTGCCTGAGAAGGGAAATGTTCTTCAAATATGCTTCTGAACCAATATTCTTCTTTTGACATTGGTGGATTAATTGGAAAGCGTTCGGATGCTCTTTCCATTTGTTTATCAGAAACTTTTTTATCAGCCGTTTCTTTTAATGTATCAATCCAGGAATAACCCACTCCGTCTGAAAATTGTTCTTTTTGTCTCCAAGCAACTTCTTCAGGTAAATAATCTTCAAATGCCTCTCTTAAAATATGCTTTTCAATTTTTCCGTTTCCGCACATTTTATCTTTAGGATTTAAAGTCATGGCAATATCCATGAACTCTCTGTCCAAGAAAGGAACCCGTCCTTCAACGCCCCAAGCCATTAAGGATTTATTGGCACGAAGACAGTCGTATAGGTGGAGTTTATCTAATTTTCTGACGGTTTCTTCATGAAATGCTTGAGCATCAGGTGCTTTGTGGAAATATAAATATCCGCCGAAAAGTTCATCGGATCCTTCTCCCGATAATACCATTTTTACTCCCATGGATTTTATATATCTGGCTAACAGATACATGGGGGTAGAAGCCCGAACCGTTGTAACATCGTAGGTTTCAATATGATAAATGACATCATTGATCGCATCTAAAGCTTCTTCAATGGTAAAATGAATTTCATGATGTACGGTGCCGATATGGTCTGCCACTTTTCTGGCTGCCAACAAATCCGGAGCACCTTTTAGTCCGACAGCAAAGGAATGCAGTTGAGGCCACCAAGCATCCGAATTATTGTTATCTTCCACTCGTTTACTTGCATATTTTTTTGCAATAGCTGAAATAATGGATGAGTCTAATCCACCGGATAGAAGAACACCGTAAGGAACATCAGACATCAACTGTCTGTGTACAGAATCTTCTAATCCTTTTCTTAATTTTTGAATGTCAGAAATGCTGTTTTTCACAGAATCAAAATTCATCCAATCTCTATGATACCAAGTTTTTATTTCTCCGTCCAGACTATATAAGTATTTTCCGGGTTCAAATTCTTTGATATCCGGACAAACTCCTTCCAACGATTTGAGTTCACTGGCTACATAAAATTGCCCTTTTTCATCATATCCCATATATAAAGGAATAATTCCCATATGATCCCTTCCAACTAAATAAGCATCTTTTTCTTGATCATATAAAACGAAGGCATAAATTCCTGTAATATCTTCAAATAATTTAACCCCTTTTTCTTTATATAAAGCTAAAATAACTTCACAGTCAGATAAAGTTTGGAAATCGTATTTTCCTTCAAATTTCTTTCTAATTTCTTTATGATTGTAAATTTCACCGTTTACGGCTAATATCAATTTTTTATCGCTGCTATATAAGGGTTGACCACCGGAAGCAATATCAACGATGGATAATCTTTCATGAGCAAGGATTGCATTTTTATCGCAATGGATTCCGGACCAATCCGGACCTCTATGACGAATTTTTTTTGCCATTTTTAAAGCCTGAGGTCTTAATGTTTCAACGGCTTCTTTTAAATCGAAAATTCCTACAAATCCACACATTTTTTTTGTTTATTAATTTTTGTAAAATTAAAGTAAATTAGCTTAAATGTAAATATAATTTGTAATTTTTATTTTTAAAATAAATTTATTTATTGGTTTTAATTTATTTTATAAACTTTTTGATGGTAAAACACAAAAATAAGTTTAGATTGAGAATGTGAAATGTTTGAAATAATAAACTGTAAAAATTTTTTTCAGAAAGATGTAAGAGGTTCTTATTTTTATCAACTATTTCAAAATAATACGCTCTCCTTGTTTAGGAAATATATAATTGATAGAATATGGATTATTGTCTACTAATTGTTCCTTAATTATTTGTTCATGATTTCCTTTGGGTTTGATATGGGTAACAATAATTGTAAGTTTTTTCATATTTTTTTTTCCTACTAATTGAGCTAATTTTTTCATTTCTTCATTTAGTAAGTTGGGCGTTAAATGACCAAACAATAATTCTTCAGGTTGAGAATTAGGAAAAGAAACTTCAATCAGAAAGGTTTTTAATTTTCCTGATTTAATTTTAGGAGACATAAGGTTCCATATCTTATTGAGTTTATCGGATTTTTCAATTCTGTCTGCTCCGGTATCGCCAAAATATAAAACTGCTTGGGTATTATTTTCCACTAAAATGGCGGAACTTTTAAGTGGTTTTACATGACTTAATTCATAAACCGTACCCGTTAAATGAGTATTAAGAATAGGGAATGCTTTTCCTATTTCTGTGTATACATATTGATATTTATTTAGAATTGGACTTTCGCCTTCATTGGCAAAATTGATCCAGGCAGCATTGGTAAAATATTTATTTTTTAAAACTTCTATGGTTTCCTTACTTGCATAAATTGGCTTGGAGGAATCTTCGGGAGAGTTAATCAACATTCCTGATAAATGGTCTAAATGGCCATGAGATATAAAATATCCTTTGATGTTATCTTTTAATACATTTTCAATTGTAGTATTGGTAAAGGTTCCTTTTTCAATTGCCTTATTAATACCACTATAAATAGTTCCGGCATCCAAAGCTAAATAATTGGTTGTTTTTTCTTCAGCAATTAGATAAGAAGAAAGATTACTTTCATTACTTCCTCCGTAAACTCCTAATGGAATGATCTCTAAATTCTGAGCCGAGGTAATTATAGATACCGCAAGACATATTTTTAGAAAATATTTTTTCATGATCCAACTTTTTTAAATCAAATTAAAATTGAAATATTTTTTCATAAGACTTGTGCATCTTTCCATTAATGTTAATATCAACGTATGTTAAGAAAATGAAATTCAGTAATTGCTTAAATTAAAGTAAAAAAATATATTGGATCATTTATATTTGGAAGTTAACTAATATAACTTTAAAAAATTGGTAAATCTTCGTAAAGCAATAGCTCTGTGACTTATCATATTTTTTTCTTTAGGTGAAAATTCTGCAAAACTTTTCAAATATCCGTCAGGAATGAATATCGGATCATATCCGAATCCACCGTCACCCTTGATTTCAGTAGTAATAGTTCCAAAAATTTTACCTTCAAAATATTTAACCTCTTCATTGTTTACCCAACAGATTACGCTTATAAAATAAGCTTTTCTATTGGTATTATTTTGCATACTTTTTAGCACTTTAGAAATATTATCATCAAAAGATCCGGTGCCTGCATAACGCGCAGAATAGATTCCGGGTTCTCCATTTAATGCTTCAACTACTAATCCGCTGTCATCAGCAAAACATGGTATATGAGTTAAATCATATCCGAATTTAGCTTTAATAAAAGCATTTTCACGGAAAGTGGTCCCTGTTTCTTCAATTTCGCCTTCAAAATTATAATCAGCAAAGGTTTTAAGTTGAAAATTTTCGGGTAAAATTTCAATTATTTCAGCTTTTTTATGTTCGTTTTGTGTAGCTAATAGGATTTCCATGATTGATTTTTTGTTAATTTCATATAAATGCATCCAAATATAGCTATTATAATAATACCAACAATGAACAGAGTAAAATTACTAAAACCAAATTCGGGTGATTCCAATGATTTATATCGTATAAAAAATATAAAACCTATCGTATTATTAATGCAATGAAGTAGTGTGCAGGTAAGTAGGGAACCTGTTTTATAGAAAGTAATTCCCAAGACAATTCCGGCTAAAATTCCACCAACTGCTTGCCAAGGAAATATATGGATTCCTCCAAAAATTAAGGCTGATATTAATATAGCTTTTTGTGGTTTAATTTGATTATTGAGCATTCCCTTTAAAATAAATCCCCTAAAAAATAATTCTTCAAAAATTGGAGCAACGATACATACCGATATAAAGGTAATTATAGGATAATTACCGGCATTACCCAATAAGGCATACGACATGGTTTTATACATTTTTTCGAATATTCCGCCTTGAGTAGGTATTAATCCGGTTAAAAATTCTGAAACTAGATATTGTCCAAAAAATAACAAAAGGGCAATTGGGAAGAGTTTACTATTCTTTAGAGAGTAACTTATTGTAAAACGTTCTTTTCTGGGTTTCAATCCCACAAAATAATAGACTAAATAAACAATTAGATAATTTCCAATAGTTAAAATCGGGGTAAAAACGTAGGGATTGGTATGTAGTTTTTTAGCTAGAATTGAAAATAGAGGACTTAGTACTAAAGCTCCCAAAAAAAATAAGATAAGAGCTAAAAGTATGTCGTACCATTTTAATTTAAGATAATTATTCATTGTGATAAGGTTTTCCTTGTAAAATACTGAAGCCGCGATATAATTGCTCAACAAAAAACAAACGCACCATCTGATGCGTAAATGTCATTTTGGATAAAGCTAGTTTTTGCGGATTTAGATTATAAATTTTGTCAGAAAATCCATAAGCTCCTCCGATACAAAAAACTAAATGTTTAACAGAATTATTCATTTGCTTTTCCAGAAATGAAGAAAATTCAGTCGAAGTAAACTCTTTGCCTTTTTCATCTAAAATTATGAGTGTATCTCCCGAATCCAAAAAAGAAAGAATGGACTCTGCTTCCGCATTTTTTAATTCATTTTCTGATAGATTTTTGGAATTTTTTACATCCGGCAATTCTTTACGTTCAAATTTTATGAAAGCGGGTAAGCGTTTTTCTAAATTTTCCATTAGAAATACTAATTCTTTAGAATTTGTTTTGCCAATCGATAATAATGTAATTTTCATGCCACATTAATAACTACAAAAATAGAAGATTATTTATAAATAAAGTCTTCATTTTGTTAAGCCTGTATTTAATAAAAAAATTTAGTAATAATATACTTACCCATTTCTAAATAATATAAGTTCTAAACATTTAAAATTAAATTTAGTTTATGAATACTCTTTTGTAATATATTTTTCTTGATTGAGATAATAACTTTCATTTTTAAATAGATTGCGTCCTTAATTTGGAAGAGTAAGCCAGTATTTTCCCCGTTTAGAGAATTTAGATATAAATCCCAATTGTAGTGGTTAATAGTTTTATAGAAGGTTCTTATATCAGTTTTATTAAAAAGTAATATTCTTTAAAGGTTTCTATATAACGTATTGAGTATTATTTTTTAATTACAAACTTATCCCATTCATTTTATAATAATTTTGAGAACTATACTCTCCTTATCATATAGTTTTTTATCTTTGTTAACATAATTAACATATAAACATTATAAAGATGAAAATTAATATTGTTGCGGGTATTCTTGCTGCCTCAATAATTTTGGGGTCTTGTGAATCAAAACATTCAGAGCAAACCGAAAAAATTAGTGAAGAAGATTTTAATTATAAAGTCGATCGTTTTGCCGATATTGAAGTTTTAAGATATCGAATACCTGAATGGGATAAGTTGTCTTTAAATGAAAAAAAATTGGTCTATTATCTTTCTCAAGCCGGATTAGCAGGTAGAGATATCCTTTGGGACCAAAACTATAAATATAATTTGAAAATAAGAAAAGCATTAGAATCCATCTATCAAAATTATAAAGGAGATAAAACCTCAAAAGATTGGAACAATTTTGAAGTATATTTAAAAAGGGTTTGGTTTTCAAATGGGATTCATCATCATTATTCTAATGATAAAATTATGCCTGAATTTACCCAAGCATATTTTGAGGAGCTAATGAAAGAAACTCAAACTTCATTGGATTCTCAGATCGTTTCCATTTTATTCAATGAAAAAGATTCTAAAAAAGTAAATCTAGATGAATCCAAAGGGTTAATTTCAGGATCTGCAGTAAATTTTTATGGAGAAGGAATTACCGAAAAGGAAGTGGAGAAATATTATTCAGCTAAAAAAAGTCCGGATGCTTCTCGTCCCTTATCTTTTGGTTTAAACTCCCAATTAGTTAAAGACAGTAAAGGTACTTTAGAAGAAAAGATTTGGAAAAGCGGGGGAATGTACGGTTCAGCTATTGATCAAATAATCTATTGGTTGGATAAGGCTGTTACCGTAGCTGAAAATAAAGAACAGGGAGATGCTTTAAAACTTTTAATTGAATATTACAAAACAGGAGATTTAAAAACTTGGGATGATTATAACATAGCATGGCTTAAAGCAACTAAAGGAAATATAGATTATATAAACGGATTTGTAGAGGTGTATAATGATCCGCTTGGTCACAAAGGATCCTATGAGAATATTGTTCAAATCAAAGATTTTGACATGTCGGCAAAAATGGAAGTTATATCCAAAAATGCACAATGGTTTGAAGATCATTCTCCTTTAATGACGGAACATAAAAAGAAAAATGTAGTAGGGATATCGTATAAAACAGTTAATGTAGCATCGGAAGCGGGAGATTCTTCACCCAGTACTCCGATTGGAGTAAATTTACCTAATGCGGATTGGATCCGTGCGGAATATGGCTCAAAGTCGGTTTCTTTAGGAAATATTATAGACGCTTATAATTTAGCCGGAGGAAGTGAAAAGTTAAAGGAATTTGCATACAGCCAAGAAGAAATAGAATTATCAGAAAAATACGGAGAATTAGCAGATAAACTGCATACAGCTTTACATGAAGTTGTGGGTCATGCTTCTGGACAAATTAATCAAGGAGTCGGAACCCCTAAAGAAACTTTAAAAAGTTATGCATCTACAATGGAAGAGGGAAGAGCAGATTTAGTAGGATTGTATTATTTATATGATCCGGAATTACAAAAGCTTGGATTAGTAGATGACTGGAAAAAAGTAGGAATGACAGCCTATAATGATTATATACGAAACGGATTAATGACTCAATTAGTTAGAATTGAACCGGGAAGAGATATAGAAGAAGCACATATGAGAAATCGTCAATGGGTAAGTGCGTGGGCGTATGAAAAAGGTAAAAAAGATAATGTAATTGAAAAAGTGGTTAAAGATGGTAAAACCTATTTTAAAATTAATGATTATGAAAAGCTTCACAATTTATTTGGAGAATTATTGAAAGAAACTCAAAGAATTAAATCTGAAGGAGATTATAATGCTGCAAAAAATTTAGTGGAAACGTATGGAGTAAAAGTGGATAAAGAATTACATGCAGAAGTTTTAAAAAGAAACTCTAAATTTAATACCGCAGCTTATAAAGGTTTCATCAATCCTATTTTAGTTCCTAAAACTAATGAACAAGGAGAAATAACTGATATTGAAGTTACTTATCCGGAATCATTTGCAGTAGAAATGTTGTTCTACTCTAAAAATTATGGATTCCTTCCTCTTGAAAACTAAAAATTAAAATATTTACAATATAAAACGACTTTACTTACAGTCTTTAAGTAAAGTCGTTTTATTTTATGGTAAACTTTATTTTATACACTTATTTATAAAATAGAAATCCTATTTAATCTTCAGGCAAATTATTTATAAAGTTTTTCAATTAATAAGTATAATATTCGGATTAGAGATAAAATATTTTTAAAATAATTTATCCTGAAATAAATCTCATTCTTAGATTTGCTAAATATATCTCTTTAAGTTCAATAAAAAACTCAGATAAATTGGTATTTATGAAACTTTGTAGAACACGATAAAATTAACAATTATTATATAATATAATGAAAACAGTTTTTTAATGACAAGTGTACTTTTGCTAGTATTGGCTTATGGTCAAAAAAAAGATGATAAGTTTGAAGAAAAGCCCATACTAATCAAAGAACAGGGGGAATTTTCTTCAGGAGGTAAAATTAGTAAGAGTGAAGGAGTATTTGATCCTAATAAGCCCTGGTTCGAGCCACAAGGAGGACAAACAAGACATTGTGATCATGCCGATGTATGGTATCAAATTCCTGTTCATCCTAAACATACGTCCATGGTTTTTCTACATGGGTATGGGCAATCCAGACGAAGCTGGCAAACGACAGCAGACGGGCGAGAGGGATTTTCCAATATATTTTTAAGAAAGGGGTATAGTATATACCTGGTAGATCAACCCGGAAGGGGAGAAGCAGGACAAACATGTAAGCCCCTAGCTATTTCAACAGCACCTGATGATCAAACCTGGTTTACACAATTTCGGATAGGAAAATATCCAAATTATTATGAGGGAGTAAAATTTCCAAAAGATAGTATATCAATCGATCAATTTTTTAGAATGATGACACCCAATACAGGCAGCATAGATGAGGAAACTCTTGTAAACTCATTATCAGAAGTATTGAATAAATCGGGAGATGCTATTCTTTTTACACATTCAGCCGGAGGATTGCCCGGATGGAAAACAGCTATACAGAATGAAAAGGTAAAATCAATTATTGCCATTGAACCGGGTGCGTTTAGTTTTCCCGAAGGGAAAGTTCCTGTAGGAAATAGGGGAGGGAGTATACCCATGGATCAATTTATGAAATTAACCCGTATACCTATACTCATATATTATGGAGATTTTATTCCCAAAGAAAAAACTACTACTTATTCGCAAAATTTTTGGAGAGAAGTACTGATTTCTGCTAAAGAATGGGCGAAATTAGTTAATGAAAACGGTGGAGATGTCACTGTTATTCATTTGCCGGACATTGGAATAAATGGAAATACCCATTTTATTATGTCAGACCTAAATAATATTGAAATTGCGGATCATATTCAAAAGTGGTTAAAAGAAAAAAAATTGAATTAATGCTTTGCTATAGTAATTAGTATAATAGGGTAGATATTCATGCAAACAACTCTTATAATAATTAAATTCTAAACAAAATAAGATCTTTAGAGATCTATATTAAGAGTCTTCATATATAAAATACTAATAAATAAAAAAGGAGATTAATAGGAATTAATATGAAAATTAAGTATAAATTTAGCGATCCGGACGGGACTCGAACCCGCGACCACCTGCGTGACAGGCAGGTATTCTAACCAACTGAACTACCGGATCAGGGTAGATTGCATAGTGTGCAATAAAAAAATAAAGAAATTTATGTTTCTTAGCGATCCGGACGGGACTCGAACCCGCGACCACCTGCGTGACAGGCAGGTATTCTAACCAACTGAACTACCGGATCTTTTCTGAAGACTTATTTTTAATAATTTCAGTGGTGCAAAGATAAACTCATTTTTCAATTTCACAAACTTTTTTGATTGAAAAATTCATATTTTTTGCTACAAATAACGATTTTTAAAGTAATTAATCTCATTTAATACTATTAAATCTATGAATTTCAATAAAATAATAAATGAAATAAACACTGATTTTATTAAAATTTTATTCTTTATCGATTAATAGATACTGAATCAATCATCTAATGTATCTAAATTAATTACGTATTGATTGTTTAATTGTGATTGATACTATTTTAGGTTTAACTTGTCGCAAACAAACTTAATTGTAAATAACAAGTATTATTTAGAAATAAAAATCATTAAATCAATTTCTGTCCAAGTTTTACCTTCATGCAGATCAAAACAAGCTCTATGCAAGCTGGTATATGCTCTTTCAGAATTAAAATCTTTTAATACGTCGATTGAACCATGAATCATCATCATTTTTTTGTCAAGTTTATATGAAAATTCTTTGGTTATTGTTTTTCCATTTAAAGTTAAGGAGATCTTCACCTTATTGTTTTCAAATTTCCCAAATGATCCATAAATTTCAGGAGAGGATAATCTTTTAAAAAAAAATAAAGTTAAGTTTCCATCTCTTGAAGTGTCACCGGTAGAAACCGTTGTTCCATCAATATAAAATTTTGCTCCTTCCAATGATTCATCCAACGGTTTATCTTCTTTCGTGTTGATTAAAGAAATATTTTTAAAACTACCACTTACAGGTACTTTTTTGGGAGTTTTATAAGCCGTCCATACTAATTCTTTTTTGAAACTGGATTCTTTTCCTTGAGGTTTAATTTGTTGTGTTGTAGTTTCAGTGCTTTTTACGTCAGAAGTCGAGGTAGATTTATTACTCTTATTATCTCCGCAAGAAAACAAAATTAGTGGAACGGATAAAATTAAACTAATATATTTATTATATAACATCTTAAAAGTTTTAATTGTTAGTAAAAAATTATTTAATAAATCAAATAATTAGTTTTAAATAATTAGTTACTTTTTTATAACTGTTTTCGTAGGATGCAATGAATCTTGGGTAAGATTTTTTTTCGTTAAGGAATCTTTTGTAGATTCACTTTTTAAAGAATCAATAACAATAGAAGATTTTTTTAGGATATCATTTGATTGAGATTGTGAATTTACATTTTGTTCAATATCGGCAGGAATAATATTTTTATTACCGCTTGAATATTTATCACATGAAATCAATCCACAAGTAAGGATTGCTATAACATAAAAATTTTTTTTCATAAACATTTAATTTTATCAAATATAAAAAAAATAGCAATTACGGTCTATTTTATTTATAAAAATAAAGAGTAGTATTCTGCGATATAATTTATAAACAATACCTGTAAAAACACTTTAAAAAAATATGTTTTTTTTTACATAAACTATATGATTGATTTTATAAAATAAAAATTTGAACTTTTAAATGATTACTTTTGTAAATAAAATAGTTAAATGAAAAAAATATATGTAGTACTATTCAGCCTTGCCTTACTAGTTTCCTGTAAAGAAAAAAATACTGGTAAAGAGCAGAGTTCAAAACAAACTCATGAAACTACTGTAGATCATTCCGAAATTGAAGTAAGTAATCAAGAAACTAAAATAATCAAGTCTGATTTTTCAAAAATTCAAAGTTTATTAAATACGAAGAGTGATACTATATATATTACCAATTACTGGGCAACGTGGTGTCCTCCATGTGTTAAAGAAATACCTGATTTTGTGGCTCTTCAAGAGAAATACGCCCATGAAAAAATAAAATTTATCTTTGTAAGCATCGATCAAATAGATACCCAAAGTACATTACAATCATTTGTACAAAAAAATAAAATGAAAAACGTATACAATATATCCTCTAAAGATATGAGAGACCATATTGGTACGATTAGTCCTGATCTAGAAGGGGGTATACCGGTAACAGTTATACAAAAAGGAAATAAAAAAGAAGGATTTTTAGGAAATCTTTCCAAAGAATTCATTTTAAGTAAAATTGAAGAATATTCAAAATAATTATAAGAATAAAAGAAAATATCTATGCCGTTAATTAAAAGTATATCCGGAATTCGAGGGACAATAGGGGGTAAAATAGGAGAAAATCTTACACCGATTGATACCGTAAAATTTGCTTCGGCTTATGGAACTTGGTTAAAAAGAAAAATAAATAAAGAAAAAATTAAAGTAGTACTTGGGAGAGATGCACGGATTTCCGGTCAAATGATCTCCGAGTTAGTTTCATCCACTTTACAGGGAGTGGGAATAGATGTTGTTGATTTAGGACTTTCGACAACTCCTACGGTGGAAATTATGGTTCCATATTTACAAGCAGACGGAGGAATTATTCTAACGGCAAGTCATAATCCTAAACAATGGAATGCGTTAAAACTATTGAATGCTAAAGGTGAATTTATATCCGATAAAGAAGGTAAAGAATTATTAAACATAGCTGATACGGAAGATTTTGATTTTGTTGAAGTAGATTATTTAGGATCGTATCTAAAAGAAGACAAAGCAATAGAGCATCATATAAACAAAATATTGGAACTGCCTTTAGTGAACGTTGATTTAATAAAAAAAGCAGGATTTAAGGTGGTGGTTGATGCCGTAAATTCTACAGGAGGTATATCGGTTCTTCCCTTATTAGAAAAATTAGGAGTTGAAGTAATCGAAATGTATTGTACACCCAACGGCCATTTTCCTCATAATCCTGAACCGTTGGAAGGTAATTTAGGCGAAATAATGAAAAGAGTTCCTAAAGAACAAGCAGATTTAGGAATAGTTGTGGATCCGGATGTAGATCGCTTAGCATTTATATGCGAAGATGGAACCATGTTTGGAGAAGAATATACATTAGTTGCTGTTGCAGATTATGTTTTAAGTAAAACTCCTTCAGCTACGGTTTCTAATTTATCATCCTCACGGGCATTACGAGATATTTCAGAAAAATACAATCAAGAATATCATGCTTCCGCAGTTGGAGAAGTTAATGTAGTAACAAAGATGAAGGATATCAACGCGCGTATCGGAGGCGAAGGTAATGGAGGTATTATATATCCGGAATTACACTATGGTCGTGATTCACTAGTTGGAATTGCCCTTTTTCTATCCTATCTTGCTGAAAGAAAGATTACAATAAAACAACTTAGAAATACGTATCCTTCCTATTTTATGGGAAAGAAAAAAATTGATTTAAGTCCGGAAATTAATACAGATGTTATTTTACAAAAATTAACCGAAAAATATAAAAATGAAGATATAAAAACTTATGATGGATTGAAAATCGATTTTTCCGATAATTGGGTACACTTAAGAAAATCAAATACAGAACCTATCATCCGTATATATACTGAAGCTCCTACGCAACAAGAAGCCGATCAATTGGCAGATAGGTTTATAGAAGAAATAAAGCAGGTATCTAACTAAAATAATTATTATACAGGTGATTAAAAATTATACTTGAAATCAATTTTTAAATAAAATAGACTAAACAGACTGTTTAATTTATTCTGATTTATATATTTTTTTAATCAATTAAAATCATTTAATCTGCTTTATTTGAGTATAGTAAAATATTTTTGATTCATAAAAATTAAATTTGATTGAAATGAAAGTTAGCTATCTTAATAAAAATTAGATAAAAAAAGATTCTATGAAAAAAATTTTTTTATTTTCGTTTACCATATTTTTATACTTTTTAGCTAACTTTTATACTTTTTATCATATATATTCCTTACTATCTGAACAATCAATTTTTGTAAAAAGCATTTTTTTCTTACTGGTATTTTTTCTTCCCTCATCTTTTATATTGTTTTTACTTTTCTCAAAAAAATTACCATTACCATCCGCAACGATTTTATATAAAATTTCTACTAGTTGGCCGGTTGTTCTTTTATACTCCTTTTTACTTTTTCTTGTTTATGATGGATTGCTATTATTAAATAATTTTGGTGAATTTATACCTGAAAATTTCTTTAATAACAATTATGGTATTATCTTGATTCTATGTTTAGTGGTTTGTATAGGTTTCTATGGATATAGAAATTACTTTAATAAAAAGAGAATTTATTTAAAATTAACAACCAATAAAAAGTTAATTAAACCTTTAAGAATTGTAATGATAAGCGACCTTCATTTGGGTTATGCCATTCAGGGAAATGAATTGAAAAGCTGGATTAATAAAATTAATAAAGAAAAACCTGACTTAGTTCTTATAGTAGGAGATATCATTGACACTAATGTTAAGCCTTTACAGCATTTTTTATTGGAAAAGCACTTTAAAAATATAAAATCCCGTTTAGGTATTTACAGTTGCTTAGGAAATCATGAATATATAAGTGGAATTACTGAAAGTATAGATTTTATTAAAAATGCCGGTATTCATTTACTAAGAGACTCTTCAATTTTAATTGAAAATAGTTTTTATATTGTGGGAAGAGATGATCGTACCAATAGCTTTAGAAAGCCTCTTAATGAATTAATTAAAGATTTTGATTCCTCTAAACCTATAATCGTTTTAGATCATCAGCCCTATCATCTGGAAGAATCCGAGCTTAATCAAGTAGACGTACAATTTTCAGGACATACCCATCAAGGACAAGTTTGGCCGATTTCTTTAATTACTAAATCCATATTCGAGAAATCTCACGGTTATCTAAAAAAGGGAAATACTCATATCTATGTAAGTGCAGGAATCGGAATTTGGGGAGGAAGATTCAGAATAGGAACCAATTCTGAATATGTGGTAGTAGATTTTTTACAAGATTCAACCCAAAATTAATTTTAAATTTAAGTGTTATTTTTAAAGTTTTAAACAATAGAACGTCCTTTTCCCGTTCATTATATTATTATTTATATAATGCTTTAAAATAACACACTTTAGTAAATCTCACTTGAACTAGTTAATTTTTAAAATATTTATTATGAATAAAAAAATAGCTGTTATTTGTTATGACCATCCCACAAGGAAAATACAAGAAGTATTGTTGCGATTAAAAGGGAAAGGATATCATGAAGTTGATGTATATGCAATACCATTTGTTCCCAGAAAACCTATACAAGCACTTATTACACATCGTCCCTCCGAATTACTTCTTACCCTGGAAAATGAACAGTTAGCTAAAAATTTAGACTATACTTATATAAAAAAAGAAATAGGAGAGTTGGATAACTGTTTTACAGAAAATTCGTATCATTCTATCTTAATAGCGGGAGCGGGTTTATTGCCCGAACAATTAGTTTCCAACCATAAAATTATAAATTCTCATCCGGGATACCTTCCCTTTGTTCGGGGTTTAGATGCTCTGAAATGGGCGGTATATGAAGATTTACCGATAGGAGTTACGGTTCATTATGTAAACAAAGAAGCAGATGCGGGGCTTTTAATTATTCAAGAAAAAATAGAAATAGCTACAGAAGATACGTTTCATACCCTATGCTTTAAACTTTGGAATTTAGAAATGCAACTGTTGGTTGATTCTATTGAAAAGGTCGATACCATTAAAGATTTTATTTCCTTACCAACGGATGTGACAGAGCCTCATCGAAGAATGCCTCGAGTTAAAGAAGAAAAATTATATTTAAAATTTGAAGAATATAAAGATAAAAATATAAAATAAGCAGGCTTAAAAAAGCCTGCATCACTAAATAGAATTTAACATGTTATTGAATTTAAATTAAATGAGTTTACAAATTTAATTGGTGAATTTATACATATACTTATAATTAGTCTTTAAATTTTCTGATTCTATTCTTTTTTATCTTATAATTCATTCATAATTAAAATTCTAAACCATTCAAAATATTCAATAATATTTTAATTAATTTTTATAGCAACAATCGCAGTAAATTACTGATTGTGATCTTGAAAAATATATATTTAGATTTCTAAAAAATATAAATCCGAATTCTTTTAAAAAATATCTTAGAAAGTTAGATAGATATACTAAGCTAGTTAATTTTACCATTGAAAATGGAATTATAAATGTGCTGAAAGTTACAATTGGCAATAAGTTAGAATGACTAATACTACTTTTTTCAGTTGAGAACAATATACTTTTAAAAAAATAAGCCAAATTATTTTTCATAATAGATTTATTTATGCTTTTATTAAACACTAATTTCGTGCCAAAATTTATATAATAATAAAGTAAATATTTAAAATATATTCCGAATACTGTATAAATAAATATTATATTTAAGTGGTAATGTGCGTTTTTGTAATACTATATAAAATAAAAAAAC
The DNA here is from genome assembly GCF_009827705.1 of Apibacter sp. B3935. Taxonomy (NCBI): domain Bacteria; kingdom Pseudomonadati; phylum Bacteroidota; class Flavobacteriia; order Flavobacteriales; family Weeksellaceae; genus Apibacter; species Apibacter sp. B3935. The sequence continues at coordinate 590,927 of NZ_WINL01000001.1, read as the reverse complement.
CTTCTGAATTATAATTCAGAAGGTTTTTTATATCTAAAGTTTCGTTTAAAAACTTATACTTTAATCTCTACTTCAACACCGCTAGGAAGCTCTAATTTCATTAATGCATCAACAGTTTTAGAAGAAGAACTGTAGATATCCATTAATCTTTTATGAGAGTTTAATTGGAATTGTTCACGAGATTTTTTGTTAACGTGTGGAGAACGCAATACGGTAAAAATTCTCTTATGAGTAGGTAATGGAATAGGACCATTAACTACAGCACCGGTTGCTTTCACGGTTTTTACGATTTTTTCAGCTGATTTATCAACTAAATTATAATCGTAAGATTTAAGTTTTATTCTTATTTTTTGACTCATTGTTTTAAAAATTAAACGTTTGTACCCTTAGCTTTAGCAATTACTTCATCAGCTATATTCTGAGGAGCTGCTTCATAGTGGTCAAATTCCATAGTTGAAGTAGCACGTCCTGAAGATAAAGTTCTTAAGGAAGTTACGTATCCGAACATTTCAGATAATGGAACAAATGCTTTAATAACTTTGGCATTATTTCTATCATCCATTCCGCTTACTGTTGCTCTACGACGGTTTAAGTCTCCTACAATGTCCCCCATATATTCTTCCGGAGTTAAAACTTCCAATTTCATAATAGGCTCCATAATAACCGGTTTTGCTTTCTTAGCTGCTTCTTTGAATCCAAGTTTAGCTGCCAATTCGAAAGATAACTGGTCAGAGTCAACCGCATGGTAAGATCCGTCTTTCAATGTGATCTTCATACCGTCAATCTCATATCCTGCTAAAGGACCATTTTTCATAGCTTCTTTGAAACCTTTTTCAACAGATGGTATAAATTCTCTAGGAATGTTACCACCTTTGATTTCGTTTACGAATTCTAATCCGGTTTTTCCTTCATCAGCAGGTCCGATTTGGAATACAATATCAGCAAATTTACCACGACCACCGGTTTGTTTTTTGTAAACTTCTCTGTGATCAGCAGATCCCATTAAAGCTTCTTTATACTCAACCTGAGGTTGTCCTTGGTTTACTTCAACTTTAAATTCTCTTCTTAAACGGTCTACAATGATGTCAAGGTGAAGCTCACCCATTCCTGAAATTACAGTTTGTCCTGAAGCTTCATCTGTTTTTACTTGGAAAGTTGGATCTTCTTCCGCTAATTTTGATAAAGCCATACCCAATTTATCAACATCCGCTTTAGTTTTAGGTTCTACAGCGATACCGATAACCGGATCAGGGAATACCATGCTTTCCAAAATAATCGGAGATTTTTCATCACAAAGTGTATCTCCTGTTTTAATATCTTTAAATCCAACTGCTGCACCAATATCTCCGGCTTCGATATATTCGATAGGATTTTGTTTATTGGCATGCATTTGATAGATTCTGGAAATTCTTTCTTTATCACCGGATCGAGTGTTTAATACATAAGATCCGGCATCTAAATGACCGGAATAAGCTCTAAAGAAAGCTAAACGACCAACATAAGGATCGGTAGCAATTTTAAACGCTAAAGCTGCAAACGGTTCTTTTGCATCCGGTTTTCTTGCAATCGGTTCATCAGTTTTAGGATCTGTACCTTCAATAGCTTCTTTATCCAGTGGAGAAGGAAGATAACGGCAAACAGCATCTAACATAAACTGAACCCCTTTATTTTTGAAAGATGATCCGCAAACCATAGGTATAATGCTGATATCTATAGTTGCTTTACGAAGCGCTTCGTGGATTTCTTCTTCCGAAATTGAATCCGGATCTTCAAAGAATTTTTCCATTAAAGTTTCATCGTATTCAGCAACTGCTTCGATAAGGTTTTGGCGATATTCCATTACCTCCTCTTTCATATCTTCAGGGATATCTACAATATCAAAAGTAGAACCGAAGTTATCATTATGCCATACAATAGCACGGTTTTTAACTAAGTCAACTACCCCTTTGAAATCTTCTTCAGATCCGATAGGTAATACGATAGGAACCGCATTAGATCCTAACATTTCTTTAACCTGACGGCACACATTAAGGAAGTCAGAACCTTGTCTGTCCATTTTGTTTACAAATCCCATTCTAGGAACTTTGTAATTATCCGCAAGTCTCCAGTTAGTTTCAGATTGAGGCTCAACACCGTCAACCGCACTAAATAAGAAAACTAATCCGTCTAATACCCTTAATGAACGGTTCACCTCAACAGTAAAGTCAACGTGTCCCGGAGTGTCGATAATATTAAAGTGGTAAGACTGTGTATCCGGTAGTTTTTTACCGTCATCAGTTAATGGGAAATTCCAATTACATGTAGTAGCTGCAGAAGTAATAGTGATTCCTCTTTCAGCTTCTTGAACCATCCAGTCCATCGTTGAAGCTCCGTCATGAACTTCTCCGATTTTATGGTTTACTCCGGTATAAAATAAAATTCTTTCCGTTGTAGTTGTCTTTCCTGCATCAATGTGAGCAGCAATACCTATATTACGTGTATATTTTAAATCTCTAGACATATTTTCTTTAGAATTTGAAATGTGAGAATGCTTTATTAGCTTCAGCCATACGATGCGTATCGGTTTTCTTTTTAACTGCAGCACCTTCCTCTTTAGCAGCGGCAATAATTTCAGCAGCTAACTTTTGAGACATGGACTTTTCATTTCTATCTCTTGAATATTTTATTAACCATTTCATCGCCATAGAAATTTTTCTATCCGGACGAATAGGCATTGGAATCTGGAAGTTAGCTCCCCCAACTCTTCTGCTACGTACTTCAACGTGAGGCATTACGTTTTCTAAAGCATCTTTCCAAATTTCCAGAGATGTTTTTTCCTGATTTTCTTTTTTAGTTTCTACGATTTCCAACGCATCGTAAAAAATTTTAAAAGCTATGCTTTTTTTACCGTCTTTCATTAAGTTATTAACGAAACGAGTTACTAACTGATCGTTAAACTTAGGATCCGGTAAAAGCGGACGTTTTTTTGCTTTCGTTTTTCTCATTTTACCTGAATAATTTCGTTATTACTTATTTTTTCTCTTTAGGTCGTTTAGCTCCGTATTTACTTCTTCTTTGTAAACGTCCTTGAACACCAGCTGTGTCTAAAGCACCTCTGACAATGTGATAACGAACACCAGGTAAATCTTTTACCCTTCCGCCTCTCACCAATACTATCGAGTGCTCTTGCAGATTATGTCCTTCTCCCGGGATGTACGCATTGACCTCTTTACCGTTAGTTAAACGAACTCTGGCTACTTTTCTAAGTGCTGAATTCGGTTTCTTAGGTGTAGTGGTATATACACGAGTACATACTCCACGTCTTTGTGGACAAGAATCTAAAGCAGCCGATTTACTCTTCTTGGTAAGTGTGGCTCTTCCTTTTCTTACTAATTGTTGAATAGTTGGCATTTATGCTCTTTTAATTTTTAAGTTTGCAAATGTAGTGCTTTTTATTTATAAATGCAAATAATAATACGCCCATAATCCACTGATTCATATGATTATTTATTTAAAAGTTTATCTTTTTAAATGATAATTGTTTAATCTAAATTTAAAAAAAATCATGAATTGAATGAATTTTTCGTCAAGTATCTGAATTTAAGTTTTTAACTTTGAAACTGCTTAAAATTATATAAATACAAATAAATGAACGTGAACTACTTAAAATCGCTATTTTTTGTGGCGTTTGCAGCAGCTTCTTATGGAGTATTGGCAACTTTTGTTCGTCTGTCTTATAACAACGGCTATACTACTGCGGAGGTTACCTTTTCTCAAGCGGTCCTCGGCTTGCTAGGTCTTATCATACTTCATGGTTTTAGTAAAAATAAACAGGTAAGTAAAGAAAAAAAATATACTTTAAAAGATAAAGTATATTTAGTTTTGTCTGGAACATCTTTTGGTCTTACCAGCACCTTTTATTATTTAGCTGTTCATTACGGAATCCCTGTATCCATATGCATAGTTTTACTTATGCAGGCGGTATGGATGGGTGCATTAGTGGATTTTATTGTAAATCGTAAGAAACCTACACTTGTTGAAATTGTAGCCATTATAACCATTCTTTTGGGTACTTTATTAGCAACCAATCTTATTAATGAATCTCACGTTCATTTGAATGCAACAGGTGTAATTTTTGGAATTTTAGCAGCACTATCCTATACTTTTTCTATGTTTACGTCCAATAAAGTAGCCTTATCTATGCCCTCTACTTTGCGGTCTGTTTATCTGCTAGTAGGAGCCACCCTTATGGTTTCATTAATTTGGGCTCATGCGCTGATAACTGAACCGTTCCATTTTTCAATATTCTATAAATGGGGTATTATATTAGCTGTTTTCGGAACTATTCTTCCTCCCTTTTTATTTACCAAAGGTATGCCGGTGGTGGGAATCGGAATAGGAAGTATAATTGCTTCCTTGGAACTTCCGGTTTCTGTTATGATGGCTAAATTTGTGCTTAGCGAAAAAGTAACTTCCCTGCAATGGGTGGGCATTGTACTTATCCTTATCGCTATTGTTTTACTTAATTTAACTTTTATACTTCCTAAAAGATTAAAAAAATAAAAAATTCAAAAAAAATACTAATAAGATAAAAATAAGGAACTTTTTAACTTACAATAATTTTCATGTAAAAAATATTTTTTATCGCTTGCTTTTCGCCTTTATGCGTCCCGGTAAATATTGTTTCTCATTGATATTTTAAATAACTTGCAAGACAATGAAACAGGATACATTAAAACATAAAGGAAAGAGAAATAAACTAATTAATTTACTTAAGCAAAAAGGAATAAATGATGAAATTGTATTAAATGCCCTAAATAAAATTCCTCGTCATCTCTTTATAGATTCAATATTTGAAGATCTGGCTTATGAAGACCGAGCTTTTCCAATATTATCCAATCAAACGATTTCCCATCCATTTACAGTAGCTTTTCAAACTCAATTATTACACGTTCAGAAAGGAGAAAAAGTTTTAGAAATCGGAACAGGTTCCGGATATCAAACTTCTGTTTTAGTAGCTCTAGGAGCACAAGTCTTTACCATTGAAAGACAAAAAGAATTATTTGAATTCTCCAAAAGAATCCTTAAAAAAATTAATTTCACTCCTAAACATCAAATTTTTGGCGATGGATATTTAGGTCTTCCTTCTTTTGCTCCTTTTGATAAAATTATAGTGACAGCGGGGGTTCCTACCATGCCTAAAAAGTTATTGGAGCAATTAGCAGTTGGAGGGGTCATGGTTATTCCTATAGGAGAAAAAGAGCAAAAAATGTATACCGTTCTAAAATTAGATGAAAATACATTTGAGACTATGGAGTTTGGAGATTATCAATTTGTTCCCATGTTAGAAAATAGAGTGATTGAATAAAAAATCGATTGGTTACTACTAATAATTTTAAACCGTATCTATTTTACTAAAAAGCATTATGTTTTAATAATTTAAAAAAATATCATCTACTTTAATTTTCTAATTAACAATTGATCTAAAAAAAATCATTTTCAAGATAATCACCAAGAAGTATAAATTTCATAAGAAACGTATAGATAACTTTAGATAGCTTGATTCTCTAAAATGTATTATACAAAAAAGAGTATCTTTGTTTTACTAAATTTCTAAATATGGTCCATTATTTATTAAGAGAACCTAAGTCAGCTACCGAGACGCCTTCATTAATACTTTTACTGCATGGGTATGGAAGTAATGAGCAAGATTTGTTCAGTTTTGCAGAAGAATTACCCGATGATGCCTACGTGATTAGTTTACGAGCCATACGAGAAATTAGCATGGGTGGATATGCCTGGTACGATTTAGATTTTACTTCAGGAGCCAAAATGATTAATTCCGACCAGGCCATTGAATCGCAAAAAATTATTATGAAATTTTTGGATCAAATCCAAACTAAATATCCTTTCGATACTAATTCCATAACCTTGTTAGGTTTTAGTCAAGGAGCAATCCTTTCCTTTTCATTAGCATTACATCATCCTAAAAGGTTTAAAAAAATAGCCTGTTTAAGTGGATATCCGGACCCGGAATTATTGAAAGACGTAAACATGGGGGATGATTTTTCACAATTGGAATTTTTCTTTTCACATGGAAAAGAAGATCCTATTATTCCCATTCAATGGTCTCGTCAATTCAAATCAATATGTGAAGAATTAGATTTAGATTATGAATATCATGAATACAATGAAGGTCATGGCATAAATTCTGAAAACTATTATGATCTTTTAAATTTTTTGCAATAAGATGAAAATTGGAATTGTTTGTTATCCTACGTTCGGTGGGAGCGGGATAGTTGCCACCCAATTAGGAATGGAGATGGCCGCATTAGGTAATGAAGCTCATTTTATAAGCTATAGCATTCCGGCAAAGCTGGATGTCACTTTGCCTAATGTATATTTTCATCAAGTTTGCGTTAAACAATATCCTTTATTTGAATATCAACCCTTTTCCTTAGCATTGTCTACAATCATTGTAAATGTTGCAGAAACTTACGGATTAGATTTGCTGCATGTGCATTATGCTATACCTCATGCCTATGCAGCCTATTTTGCCAAGCAAATTTTAAAAGAGAAGGGTGTTGACTTACCGGTAATCACTACCTTACACGGTACAGATATTACTTTGGTAGGAAGTCATCCCATTTATAAATCCGGTGTCGAATTTTCGATCAATAAATCCGATTATATAACCTCAGTTTCCCAAAGTTTAAAACAAGATACTTTTGAGGCATTTACTATTAAAAAAGACATTGAAGTAATTCCGAATTTTATTGATAATTCTGTTAAAATATCAAGCCCGTGTATCCGAAAGAATTTTGCTGCTGAAGATGAAAAATTACTTATCCATGTATCTAACTTGAGAAAAATTAAACGCATTGATGATGTAATGTCGATTTTCAATCTGGTACAAAAAGAAGTTAAATCGAAACTTTTGATTGTTGGAGAAGGACCGGAGACAGAAACCATTGAGCATTTAACTAAAGTGTATCATTTGGAGGATAAAATAAAAACGTTAGGTAAAATGGTAGATGTATCTTCAATTTTAAGTATTGCAGATCTATTTTTATTACCTTCTGAACAAGAAAGTTTCGGATTGGCAGCTTTAGAAGCTATGGCCTGTGGTATACCTGTTATTTCAAGTAATGCCGGGGGAATTACAGAAGTTAATAAAGACGGTTTTTCAGGATTTGTATCACCTGTTGGTGACGTTCCTTCCATGGCAAAGAATGCCATTAGGCTGCTGAAAGATGAAAAAATGCTTTCACTTTTCAAAAAACAAGCGAAAGACCAAGCTTTACTTTTTGATAATTCTAAGATAATTCCTATATATAAAGAATTGTATGACCGAGCATTGTGCAATCATAACTAAATAGTTAAATTTACATACTTATCAACCCAATCAGCTGAAAAAAATAACATTTATATTCGGGTCTTTAATCCATGAAGAATTCGCTAATTTATGTAAACAGATGAAACCTATAAAATAATTACCTGAAAGGCTGCTGTATTGTTCTTCGATGGACTCAAAATCATCAAAACCGGAAAATTGGTCGTGATATCTCACATAAACTTTATAAATTTTAGTATCTACTAATTGTAATTGTTTATTTAGATGAATATATTTTTTGTTTTCATATCTGTAATCATATGTTAAAGCTGAAATATCAGAAAGTACGGCAGATCCGGTGGGTTTATCTCCGGCACCTTTACCAATCATCAGTTGCTTTTCAGAAAAAGCACTTTCTAAAACCACTCCATTATATTCATAATTTACATGAGCTAATGTATTTTCTTTTTCTATAAAAGTAGGAGCACAAAAACCCGTAATTTCATTATTATTTTTATTGCATCTTGCTATTAACTTGATTGTTAAATTTCTTTGACGAGCAAATTCCAAGTCGAAATCACTAATTCTTGATATTCCAAAATTAAATATAGATTCCGGCTTAGTAATAAGTCCAAAAGCATGAAAAAGAATAATACACAATTTATATTTAGGATCAATTCCCTCAACATCTAAGGTAGGATCTGATTCTGCGAATCCTTTGTCTTGAGCTTCTTTTAAAACCACAGGATAAGAAAGTTTTTCATGGATCATTTTGGTTAAAATGAAATTGGTAGAACCATTAAAAATTCCCGAAACCGATGTTAACAAATCATTGTCATAATATTCTTCTAAATTTCTGATAATGGGAATACTGGCACAAACAGAGGCTTCATAGAGTAGGGGAACTTGGTATTCTTTTTCCAACTTTAGAAGTTCAGGTAAATGTTCGGCAATCATCTTTTTATTTGCCGAAACTACAGCTTTTCCGTTTTTCATGGCCTCTGAAACAATATCAAAAGCAGCATCAGCGTCATCTATTAATTCGACAATAACTTCAATTTCAGGGTCCGATAATAACTCGTATTTATCGGTAGTAAAATACTTTTTATCGATTGATCTCGGTTTATCGGGATGTTTAATACATATTTTTTTAATATTTGCATCTACACTTTCGGCTTCTTCTAACACTTTATACAATCCCGTTCCCACACATCCAAACCCAAAAATTCCTAATTTAAGTTTATTTCTTATCATTTAATTATTCAATTTATAAAATTAACCGTTAATCTAAAGCTTGTTTGATATCATTAATCAGGTCATCTACATTTTCAATTCCTACCGATAAACGAATTAAAGAATCTTGAATTCCTGTTTCTTTACGAACTTCAAGAGGGGTTGATTTATGGGTCATGGTGGCAGGATGGCTACCCAAACTCCTAACATCGCCTAAATTTTCAGCTAAAAGAAAAATTTTGGTACGTGTTAAAAAATCTTTTGCCGTTTCTAAAGTATCGTCTTTTAAACTAAAAGATACCATTCCGCCAAACCCTTTTTGTTGTTTGGCCGCAATATGATGATTGGGATGATTTTTTAATCCGGGATAATATACTTTATCTACTTTGAAATGTGTAGTTAAAAATTCAGCAATTTTTTGAGCATTTTGTGAATGTTTTTCCATACGCAGAGATAGAGTTTGAATTCCGCGTAAGGTTAACCAACTATCAAAAGGCGAGAGTACGCCCCCTGAGGTATTTTGTAAATATTTTAATTCTTCGGCTATTTTAGGATCTTTCACAACTATAAATCCGGATAAAACATCTCCATGTCCTGAAAGATATTTAGTTCCACTGTGTACAACAATATCTGCTCCTAAACGTATCGGTTGTTGTAAAGCAGGAGATAAAAAAGTATTATCTACAATTAATAGTGCTCCCACTTGCTTGGAAATTTTAGCGATTTCTTCAATGTCGGATATTTTTAAAGTAGGATTTGTAGGGGTTTCCAGCCAAATGAAGCGAGTTTTATTTGAAACTGCTTGTAAGACATTTTGAATATCAGTAGTATCAATAAATTTAGAGGTTACACCAAATTTATTATAAACTGTAGTAACTATTCGATAAGTACCTCCATAAACATCATTTACAGCAATAATTTCATCCCCTTGTTTTAATAACTTTAAAACACAATCCGTTGCAGCCAATCCCGATGAAAAAGCAAATCCGGCAATACCACCCTCTAATTCAGCAATGGCTTGTTCTACAACTTTACGTGTAGGATTAGCCGTTCTTGTATAAGCAAATCCTTTATTCACATCCGGTTCTTCCTGAACATAAGAAGAGGTTTGGTAAATAGGAGTAGAGATAGCTCCGGTAAGTACATCAGGAGTAGAAATATGTACTAATTTTGTTTCTAATTTCATGACTAGGTTGTTTTTTCTAATTAATAAATGCCTTAAAATTCATTAATCATCATAAAACAACTTATACAAGATTCCCATTTAATTTAAATTCTAAATTATGAATTAGCTTCTTTTTGTAGGTCGAAAGAAGCTCGTATTATTTGTATTTGTATGTAAGCTGTTTCGACTTATCTTTCCTTTACGGTTGGATGCAGCACCTACTCATATAAGAGGGTTGCTAAGGTATCATAGGGCCAATTCCCTCCACCTTTCTTGATAAGTAATTTTATTAATGATCGTTAAATATATTACAAAGATAAGTTTTATTTTTTAATTTCCAATAAAAAACGATTTTATTATAATATTTATAAAGGTATTGTATCTTTAATAATCATTATAATATAAGATATAAAGTATGCTAGATATAAATCAATTTACCTACAGAAGCATTTAAATAACCGTCGAAATTAATTCTAAGTTTAAAAAAATACATTTTTTTGCAATGGTAAATATTTTATACTAGGGCATGATTTATAGTAAGATCAATAATAATATTATACAATGTAAATGATATTTTAACAACCCATTCATTAGATACTGATTTTATTTATTGGTAAGCTTTTTTAATACATTTTCAATCATTTGCATTCGACTGTCTAATTTTTGTGACGCAGCATCTAATGTAAACCCTTCTTCCAATAATTCTTTTATTAGAATCATTTTTTTAATATTTTCATAATTGTATCTTCTGTTTTTTCCTTCCTGTTCTGTAAGACTTTTGATAATTCCTTTATCTTCCCAATACCTAATTTGTCGGGTAGGAATTCCGGTTATTTGAGAAACTTCGCCAATGCCCACAATTAATTGCTCTAAAAACTTAAAATCGAAAGATAAATGATTGGTTTCATTCATTTTGTAAATTATTTACATTATTTGAAGTAAATATACATAATAAAAGTTAAATTTGTAATTGTAAATAATTTGCATAAAATGTAAATATTTAACAATAAACTATAATTAAAATTTAAATATTATGCTCATAGACAAAAATGTTATTATAACCGGCGCTACAGAAGGAATAGGCTTGGGCATTGCTCGTGCTTTCGCTCAACAAAGAGCAAATCTTGTTCTAATTGCCAGAGATCCTCAAAAATTAAACAAAATCAAAGAAGAATTTTCGTCGTATCACGTAACTGTTTCTCTGATTTCTGCGGATTTAACGGAAATTGAAAAATTATTTTCAGTTGGTAAACTAATTTTAGAAAAAGTAAAGACAGTTGATGTGTTAATTAATAATGCAGGAATCGGTCGTTTTAATCCTTTTGAAGAAACATCTGAAGATTTATTAGATAAACACATTAATCTTAATATGAAAGCACCTTATATACTGACTCAAAATTTGTATCAATCTTTGAAAAAATCCAAAGGAAATATAATTAATATTTCATCTTATTTTTCACACAGAATGTTACCGGGAAGAGAATCTACTGCTTACTCCATGACTAAGGGCGGTATAGATTCATTTACTAAATCATTGGCTTTTGAGGCAGGAAAAGATGGAATTCGGGTTAATGCTATTGCTCCGGGAAGTATCGATACGCCGCTTCTACGATATAATTTAGAACAGCTAAGCGAAGAAGGGAAAACAAATTTTCATACAATGATTAAATCTATATATCCGATGGGTAGTATTGGAACGGTAGAAGATATTGGGGCGGCTGCTGTTTTCCTGGCATCCGATCAAGCCCAATGGATTACCGGAACGATCTTATCAGTTGATGGCGGGTTAACAACTAATTAGTTAATAAAAGATAGCATAAAGAAATATAAAAAAACCAATCCCAAAACGGATTGGTTTTTTCAAGTCTATTTATAGTACAATATTGACAATTCGTTTAGGCACTACAATAACCTTTTTTGGTTGTTTGCCGTCAAGATAATTCGGTGTTTTTTCATGAGCCATTACTGCTTCTTCAATTTCTTTAGGAGTAGCGGAAATAGGCATTTCAATTTTAAAACGTACTTTTCCATTAAAACTAACCGGATATTCATGTATTTCGGAAACAAGATATTCAGCGTTAAATTCAGGGAATGCTTGAAATTCAATGCTGTTTTCATGTCCTAATTTTTCCCATAGCTCTTCTGCTATATGTGGAGCATAAGGAGAGATTAAAATGCACAAAGATTCTAAAATTTCTCTTTTATAACATTTTATTTTTACCAAATCATTGGTAGCAATCATAAAAGAACTTATGGATGTATTGAAAGAAAAGTTATCCAAATCCTCTTTAACTTTTTTTATTAATTGATGAATTATTTTTTGTTCTTCTTTAGTAGGTTTTTCATCTGATACAAAGAAAGTTTCTCCTTCACCGGAATGATACAGTTTCCAGAATTTTTTTAAGAATCCATGAACTCCGCTAAGTCCTTGAGTATTCCAAGGTTTAGCCTGTTCAATAGGTCCTAAAAACATCTCATACATACGTAAGCTGTCTGCTCCGTATTCATCACAAACATCATCCGGATTAATAACATTGTAGTAAGATTTTGACATCTTTTCTACTTCTCTCCCGCATATAAATTTACCTTCTTCAAGAATAAACTCTGCATTTTTGAATTCATCTCTCCAATTTCTTAATTTTTCTAAATCAACTTCATCTGTAGCTCCTTTAAGAAGTTTTACATCAATATGCAGTGGAGTGGTATCTTGTGCTTCATGTAATAAATTGTAAGAGATGAAGTTATTAGTTCCGTTAATTCGGTATATATAAGCACTTTGACCTAAAATCATCCCTTGATTAATTAATTTTTGGAACGGTTCTTCTTCGGCACAGTATCCATAATCTTTTAAAAATTTATTCCAAAAACGTGAATACAATAAATGTCCCGTAGCATGTTCACTTCCTCCAATATATAAATTTACATTTTCCCAATAATTTATTTTTTTAGTATCCGCAAAGCAAGAATGGTTAGTTGGATCTGTGTATCTTAGAAAATACCAGGAACTTCCGGCCCAACCGGGCATTGTATTCAAATCTAAAGGAAAAATAGTGGTATGATTAATACGGTCGTTACTTACAACTTGTTCATTTTCAGTATCCCAAGCCCATTGTGTAGCACGTCCCAACGGAGGATCTCCGTCTTCAGTGGGCAAATATTTTTCAACCTCCGGAAGAAGTAAAGGTAATGCAGATTCCGGTAAAGCATAGGGAATATTATTTTTATAATATATAGGAATAGGTTCCCCCCAATATCGTTGACGAGAAAAAACGGCATCTCGTAATCGATAGTTGGTGGTTCCGTGCCCGATTTTCATTTTTTCAATTTCTGCAATAATTTTAGCTTGAGCATCTTTAATAGTCAATCCGTCTAAAATTTGGGAATTGATACAGATTCCTTCTTTAGAAGAAAAAGCTTCTTCTTGAACATCGGTTCCTCCTTTAATTACTTCAACAATCGGAAGTCCAAAATGTTTAGCAAATCGATGATCACGCTCATCATGAGCAGGAACAGCCATTATGGCACCTGTTCCGTATCCATATAATACGTAATCTGCAATATAAACAGGAATTTTTTTATGAGTAAAAGGATTTATAGCATAAGCTCCGGTAAATTGTCCTGAAACAGTTTTAGCATCTGCTATTCGCTCCCTTTCCGATCGTTTGGTGCTTTGATCTTTATATTGGTTTACGGCTTCGTAATAAGTTCCGGTAGTAATTTGATCTACAAGAGGATGTTCAGGAGCCATAACCATATAAGTTGCACCAAATATTGTATCCGGACGAGTGGTGAAAATTGTAACGGTTGCTTCGGAATCAGCAACAGCGAAATTGATTTCTGCTCCTAAAGATTTACCGATCCAATTACGTTGACTTTCTTTGATTGATTCGCTCCAATCGATAGTTTCCAATCCGGAAAGAAGTCTTTCAGCATAAGCCGTGATCCGCATGGACCATTGCATCATACTTTTTTGATAAACAGGATATCCTCCTCGTTCAGAAACTCCATTTACTACTTCATCATTTGCCAGAACCGTACCTAAGGCCGGACACCAGTTAACGGTTGTTTCTGCTCGATATGCCAATCGATAATTTAAAAGGATATGTTGTTTTTTTTCATCTGAAAAACGGTTCCATTCTTCAGCCGAAAATATTTCGATTGGTGAGGTACAGGCATTTATTTTAGCATTACCTTCTTTTGAAAAAATATCTACTAATTCAGTAATAGGACGAGCCTCTTGCGAAGCAGTATTGTAATATGAGTTAAAAAGTTGGATGAAAATCCATTGGGTCCATTTATAATAGCCGGGATCAGATGTTCTCACTTCACGATTCCAGTCAAAAGAAAATCCCAATTTTTTCAATTGATTGTTATATCCAGCAATAACATTGTCTTTATTATCTATACCCCCGTTAATATTAACTTCTGTGGTTATCGCCGGATGTTGGCCTGTTTGAATAGCATATTGTTCAGCAGGTAGCCCGAAACTGTCATAACCAATGGGATGAAGTACATTAAAACCCTGATGGCGTTTAAACCTTGCATAAATATCAGAGGCAATATAACCCAGTGGATGACCTACATGTAAACCTGCTCCCGAAGGATACGGAAACATATCCAACACATAAAACTTGGGTTTATCTGTATGGTTTGAAGCAGCAAAAGTTTGTTGCTCTTTCCATTTTTTTTGCCATTTTTTTTCGATTTCCTGAAAATTATATTGCATGGGTAAAATTGAATTAATTTTTTGCAAAGGTAATGATTTATTCAATTTTTAAAATTGAATTTCAGCTTAAAGCATGCGTATTATTTACAATAGTAAAAGAGGATATATGATATGAAATATATATAATAATTCTTACAAACTTACTTACGCTTCAATATTATAAAATTTCTTAGACTGTAAAATTTATCGGAACTGTCCCATGCAACTGTTTTCAATTTATTTTCCATTTCCGGCCATACTTCATTATTTTTTAAAGTTTCAATCATAATCTCTCGGCTGTTTACATTAGCATAATAGATGCGAAGCCAATATAAATCTTCCTCTAGATTTTCCTCTTGAATTTGTTCCTCTATGATTTTAAATAAATTCTCGGGAATATTGAAATCGCCTTTGCACCCAAAATTACCGATATATACTTTCCATTTTTTGCCTTTGATTTCCCATTCTTCAATTCCAATTTGATCATCATTAGTAATTTGCCAAAAAGCAGATAAAAACACATGAAATGAATTAGCTACAAAATTTTGAAAAGCATTTTGTATGGCACTAATTTTATTTTTACCAATACCTAAGTAGCTTTCCGAGATAGTTTTTTTACTGGCTAAAAGTAAGGTTATATCTAAACGTATACCGGCTCCGTTTTCATATTCTTTAAAATCAAATGTTTCAGCACGCATGGCAGGAAGTTGTTCATCAACCAAAAGCCAGTCTTTATATTCAATGCTGGGTAGGTCATGAGCAAGAAGCATATTAGCGAGAATTTCTTGAGGTGACATAGATTATTTTTCTTCAAAATTACATAATATCTTTTTTAGATTATTTAATCAGTTTTCTTTACGATAGTATGAATCAATATAATAATGTGAAGCATAATAAGATGTATGAAGAGTCAAAATTGTAATAATTTTTGAAGTGGATATCTTTAAGAAATGAATTGCAATGATATTTTAATTAACATTAATTATTATCCATGACCAATTATAACTATAAATAAATCAAATATTTCAATACATAAAAAAATAATTGTCAATTTACTATTTTTTATATTTAAATAATAGACAAGATTAGCATTTTAACAAAATAAAGGTATAATTAATAGTTATTTGTAAATATTAATCAATTTTTTTTTCAAATATTATACTTATTAGAAATAAAATAATACATTTGAAATGTAAACTTTTAATTAACAAACTATGAGGAAATTATACTTTTTATTAATTATTGGTATTAATTCAATGTTCACCTCAGCTCAAAATAATAAAGTTGTTGGGCCGGGAGGTGTACCTGGGGCTGTTTTATGGATGAAAACAGTCCCAGAAACCAGAAATTTAAATGGAAGATATCTTTGGAAAGATTTTTCGGGTGATTCTTTACGACTTAATTATTATGATACAGGAAATGAATACATTGTAGAATGGAATCCTTTTGGAAGGTCTTATAATTTTAACCCTTCTATACTTTTAATTAATCCTTCTTATAGTAAAGATGTTCAAATAAGGAGCGCCAATTTATCAACTGCTACGATTTTAGGAACTTTTGCAGAAAATAATATTTATGGTGAAAATTTTGAGCAGCCGAGTTATATTTTCGCTCTGAATGGAGTTGCAGGAAAGGGTATTGTTTTGAATAAAGATAAAATTATTCATAGCAATGAAAGTCAGAAAGGAATGTTAGATTATGGTTCGGAAAATGGGCATGATTTAATGTACCATCCACAAGAAAATGCGTTAGGGGGGATAACATCGTATAAGGAAAAATCGATGCGCTCGTTTACATATTTTCGTACAAATAAAAGGGCAACGAATGTTTGGGGGGAGAAAATGAATTCTAATTTATCTCTTGGTGAAAAATTTTATTGGTTTAATAAATTTAATAATTCAACATACGATACTAATTTATTTGATCCAAATACCGTTTATACAGCATATATTCCTGAATTAATAATTTATGACAGGGTACTTAATCCTTTAGAAAAAATTAAATCGGAAACCTATTTGGCTTTAAAATATGGTTTTATGTTAGAAAATTCCATGATAGGAAGCAATAATCAATTATTATGGGATAAAGATCAACAAAAAAAATTTAATCACAGGGTTACAGGTATCTATAGAGATGATCTAAGTGGGTTATATCAAAGAAAAAGTTCCACATCTTATGAAGAAAGTCCTTATTTAAGTTATAGCTTGGAAGGGGATTCTTTTGATGCAGCCAATAATTACAATCAGTCTAATAGAAATAAGCTGTTAGTAATTGAAAAATTTCCGGCTAATTCCATGGTTGATTCCGAATTCATGATTTGGGGAGATAATAACGAGGATTTAAAAACTTCAGAAATTGAAAGTTTTGCAGGTTTAAATATAATGAATCGTCGATGGTTAATGAAAACCAACATGGATAAAAGTGAGAATGATATTACTTGGCATGTTTCCGATAACTTAGAGGCTATTAAGGATAAATACAAATTTTCTCAGATAAAAATGATTAATTCTAATAATTCTCAACCTGAGATATTGTATAGTGAAAAACCATTATCGGGTTACGAAGGACATGCATCTTTTATCTTAGGTAATCCTTACGGAGGAATAATGTTAAAATTTGGAACTAAAAATATTACAGATCAACAAAATGAAAGTTCCGATTATGGATTATATATAGATCATAAAGGTGATGTATTTACCGTTATCAGAGGTATTGTTAAAGATAAAATAAAAGTTAAATTAAATGTAGGGGACCGGGTTCAAATTGATAAATCTAAAGATGATTTTATTATTCGATTTAATGGATATGCTCCACCTATTCCTGGTTTAATTTCACCGAATATACCTATAAATGAAGAAGATATTGAAAATGATTTTTATACTAGTGTAGTAATGTATCCATGGAAATATGAATCGCGAGTTAAAGATTTTAGAACTGGAGGTTTTATAAATAATGGCACTAAGATAGAATTAGGATATATAAAATATAGGGCTGAAGAATTTGAAGGATATAATGATGGTAAAACCTATCTTTTAATTGATAGATCAGGTAAAGGAGATTTTAAAATAGAAAATACTGATTTATATCAGTCGGATGATTTTGATCCATACAGAAAAAAAATAATTTTTAATAATGTATTTTTCGATACTGATTCAAACGGAAGTGATGTATTTACATTCGGTTACAGACCAAATAATATAATTGCAAATATAAATAAATCCAATCCGACCTGTGATGCGTCTTCAATTACTAAAAATGATGGAACTATTCAAGTTAATATATTGAGAGGAGATGAAGGATTTGAATATGAATTAGTCGATCAAAAAGATAATGAAATAAAAAAAGCAGGAGTTTTTTTTGGTAACGAATTAAATATAAATGAACTTTCATCCGGACAATATACTTTAAAATTAAAGGAATTGGGAGGTTTTAATTTGATTTCAGATTCTACTGCGGTGGAAGCAAAAGCATATAGTATTCAAAATATAGATTGGGATAGAGGCGGATTCTTTGAAACGATTTTGAAAGGAAATGATCAAAATTTTCAAATGGGATTATCATTACATCCAAGAGACAATGCTGTCGCTAATGTTAACATAAGAGCGGGCTTTGAAATTAATCAAGGGCGAATTTATATTATTAATGAACATACAAAAAGTAATACTCCGTTAGATAATATAATTGTTAAAGAAGGAGATAGAATTCAAATTTATAAAGATTTTAATGAAAAGGTGTCGCCATATAAAGTTTATTATAAAATAAATGGTCAAACTTTTTATACGCAATATCTTTCCTTTTATCATTTTTTTGCTTTTAAAGTCAATAATAATGATGGAAGAATATATAATATAAGAAATACAGACGGATTTACAGAATCTCTACCTACCTATTGGAATTTCCTAAGTGTCCATCCTTATCCTAAATCAGTCAATTTATCAAAAACGATACTCGAACATACTATCACTCTCGACGAAAATTGTTTAAATAAGCCAGAAAATAATCGAGTCTATCAAATAACATCCAATGTAGATGATGACAATCATGTTCAATTTTATTATAAAGATTTCAATAATAAATCAGAGATAACAGGAAAAATTAGTCTAAAAAATCCTTCTAAAATAATGATTTCTGTATTTGATTATAACGGAAACATGATTTATAATAAAAATAATAATGAAATTTCTAAGGAGCATATTGTAGATATCTCAGGTCTTCCAAAAGGAGTATATGTAGTAAAAATATTTACTGAAGAAGGAGAATTTACTAAACATATTTCAATCAACTAATTATCATACATAAATACATAATTAAAAATTTTGTACTATGAAATTAAATTCAAAGCAAGCCAGGTTTGTTTCATTAGTGTTACTTACCACCATGGCATTACAAAGCTTTTCCCCATATATCCCTATTTTAGAACATAAAAAATATAAAACCAGGGAAAAACGCGTTACTTACACAAAAAATATTAAAATTGATCAAATAAGTGCAGACTCTAACAAGTCTGAAGAGCACGAATTAAATTATTTAAAAATTCGCAAAGAAAATCAAATAGATAAATCTAATACTTCTCTTTCTACTCTTTATAGTTCGAAAACTAAAGAAGGGATAATTGGAATATTGGATGATAAAAATTTTGATAATCCTGAAGATAACATATTTACGGTCTATATAGATCAGAAACCATTACAAAATCAGAAGGCATACTTAATTTATGAATTATACGGGGTTTCCGATAAAAATGGAATTTCAAAGAGTATTAATGATCGAATAAGCAGAGGGGGATACTTGGTAAAAAAACATTATAATTGGACTAAGCAAAAAGAACCTATAAATTCTAACTGGTTACAACAAGGAGAAAATTATATTCAATTTTCAATACCTAAAGATGCTACTTATGGTTACAAAATTAAAAATTTAAAAATTGAAATTGAAAAACAGGGATCTATTTTAGAACCTCTCCAATGGGAAGCTATATACTATAAAGGAGGGGACACCTATGTAAAAGGATATTTTCCGGAAGAAAAAAATCGTAAAATACAGATCAATGGTGTTCAGACTACCACTTATCAAGGTGAATTTGAAGCAATTCTTTCTGGAAATGTAAATACCATAGAATTAGTATCTGAAGGTAAAACATATGTAAAAGAATCAACCATATTATCCGGTAAGCCAGATTTTACCAATTTATTACAATCAGCTTTGGATCAAAAACAAATTTGGTTTAAAAAAGATAAGGAAACTAATGAAATTAATCTTTTAGGAGCTGAATTACTGGCAAAAGGTATAAATCTTGATTCGGATAAAAAAATAAGTATTCAAGGCCTTCGCGATGTGGATATGCCGGCATTGGACATGGGCATGAAAAATGTCACTGCAAAAGCAGATGGATATAAATTTTTACCACACGGAGAACATTTTAAAGAAGGAGCTACCATCAAGTTAGCCTATGATCGAACCAAAATTCCAAACGGTTATACTGAAAAAGATATACACACATATTATTTTGACTTAGAGAGCCGTCATTGGGTCGCTTTAGAAAGAGACAGTGTAGATACTAAAAATCAGGTAATCATATCCCGAACTACTCATTTCACCGATATGATTAATGGAGTAATACAAGCGCCTGAATCTCCTGAAACAAACGGTTTTACCCCTACAACTATGAGCGATATCAAAGTTGCCGATCCCTTGTCAAAGGTGAATTTAATAAGTGCACCGAGTGCTAATAATCGTGGATCCGCAGCATTAAGTTATACCTTTGAAATGCCACCTGCTCGTAATGGAATGAGTCCATCCTTAGGTATCCAATATAATAGTGATGGAGGAAGCGGATGGTTAGGCGAAGGCTGGGATATGAATATTCCTAGTATAACAGTAGATACTCGTTGGGGAGTACCGAGATACGATACCTCAAAAGAAACCGAAACCTATACGATGGATGGGACCCAGTTGGTAACCCTAGGAGCCGATGGAAATACGTCCATAGCCCACAGAGGAGAAAAAATAGCCAGAAAATCAGACCGCTTATTTTATTCCAGAAAAGAAGGGAGCTTTGCTACCATTCAAAGGAAAGGAACTAATCCGGGAAATTATACCTGGGAAGTAACCAACAGAAAAGGGGTTAAATATACTTACGGAGGAAATGGAGGAATACTTAAAGGAACTGTTACCGATATATCAGGAAAGAGCAAAGACGTAATTACGGAATGGAAAGTTTCCAGAGTAGAAGAACTACACGGAGATTGGATTGAATATATTTATGAACAAGTGGAAGAACCGGTAAAAGGAGGTTTGAAATCCAAAGCTTTATATCTTAAAGAAGTACATGCCGGTAACAAAGGACAAAATCCGCATACAGTGGTTAAATTCACCTCTGCTAAAACTAAGCAAAAAGAAACAAACTCAGCTCGATATGGATTTTTTACCTCTTCTAATCGTTTACTTACCCATGTTGAGATAGACTTTGAAGACAGCAAATTAAGAGAATATGAATTAAAATATAAATCCGGAGCATTTTATACAGATCTTTTAGACCAGATAACGCACAAAGACGATAAAGGAAAAGAATTTACCTCCAATCGTTTTGATTATTATGATGATGTTAAATCACAAGAGGGGTACATACCTTTTAACCAGCAAGAAGAAGTTTGGGCAAGATCTGGCGAAAAGATAAATCAAAGTAAAACTACCTCTTATGGAGGATCTTTCTATACCGGAGTAGGAATTTTTAATGGAGATGCCATATTTAACAGTGGAACCTTGGGAGGCAGCTACAGTTATAGCAATAGTGTAACCGAAGGTAAATCGACTTTTATAGATATCAACGGTGATGGTTTAACGGATAAAGTATATCAAAAAAATGGAGTATTATATTATGAGCCTCATTTGTTAACACCTATAAAAGGGGAAAAATTTGGTAAGCCTATTGCTATAAAAGGTATAAATAAATTTTCTAAAACAAAGTCAACCAGTTCCAATGGAGGTGGCTCTGCCCGAGCAGGAATTGGTTTAGCCTCTGCAACTGTAGGTATCAGCGGAGGGACAACTAATACAACTACAACCGTCTATTTTGCAGACGTAAATAGTGATGGGTTAATTGATCTAGTATCCAACGGTAAGGTGTATTTCAATCATATTACCCGAGATAGTGATGGTAATTTGATTCCTTCCTTTACATTAGAAAGTTCATTAACTCCAAGCCCGATTATGGGAGGAGGAACTATAGATAGTTCCGACACTGCAGTAGATCCACAGGAACAAAAAGATCTTATTTATAATTCTCCACTTTATGATGTAGTAAAAGTATGGGAAGCACCTTTTGACGGCAAGATAAAAATTGAAGGAAATGTACAGCTTCAAGCGCCAACGGGAGATTATGACACCGAAGAATATGAAAAAGCCGATGGGGTAAGAGTTGCCATTCAGTATAAAGGAAAAGAAAAATGGAATAAGAGTATAAATAAAGGTGATTTTACTAATTATCCTGCCAATGTAAAATTATCCGAGACTGTAAAAAAAGGAGATAAAATCTATTTCAGAGTTCAATCAGGAAACCAGGAAATGTCTAATGGAAGCTTTGATCAAGTACAATGGAATCCCGTTATAACCTATGAACAAACTACCATTGTTGAAGCAGACTTAAACAGTATAAATCCTGACGGGCAAAAAATGTATCGTTTTCCATCCTCAGAATCCCACATAGCTTCACAGGATGTAGCAACCAGTGTCGGTGATTATAAAAAAGCCGTAATATTTGGAACTTTTGAAAAACCGATCACATCTGATGACGTTACGGTAAAAGTTATTCAAACCAATGACAGTCGTTCCGAGGAAATTATAGTTTATGAAAAAACATTTAATTGGAACGAAACTCATCAAGGAAATTTGGAAATACCTGTACCCGAAAACAAAAATTGGACAAACTTTTATTTTGCTTTGAGTTCACCCAGTCAAGTGAATTGGAAAAAAATTAGTTGGAAACCACAGATAAAATTAGATGACAGTCAAGAGGCAGATCCGGGAAGTGTTAATTATAGCATTTACCATCAAAAATGGGAAGGAAGTTACTATCCTTTAGTTTTTGAAAATGCCGGCCAAACTAAAAAAATATCACTTACATTTCAAGCGCTGGCAAATGATCCTATGAATTCTTATCTTTTGAATGGAGAACTGGCCATTACCATCAAGAAAAAAACAGGATTATTGGGAAGATATAAAATCAGAGTTGAGAATGGAATTGTCGTTACCCCACCTCTCATGGATTTGGAAGTAGCAGCCAATGAGTCTTTAACTGAAAATATTTGGGTGGAAGCTTTCACCAAAGATGCAACGATCATCAAAAATTTGAAAGCTTTAACTTTTACTTTGCAACCCGAAAACGGATTGTCGTCTAATGGATATGCAAATATTTTTGTAAAAGATTCAGACAAAGGTTTCGGACCAATGTATCGCGGTTGGGGGCAATTTATTTACAATGCCAATGCCGGACGTTATGCACGTCCTATAGATGAAAAGGAATTACAATTGCCGCAGAATGAAAATGCTGATATGGATCCTCGTACCATGATTTTTATTCCGATGGGATTAGATAATGAAACCAAGAGTTATTGGACAGGAGCCGATCGATATGTATATATAAAAGAAGGAATTCTAAGTGCTTCTCGTTTAGGAGAAAAAGAGGTTAAACTTACCAATCCATTGGAAGGATTAAGCAGTAAATCTCCATCTTCCGGTAGCTGTATACAGGGGTCTTCAGCATTGGGGGTCAAATTAACCAGCAAGTCAAAAAACACGACTAAACAAGCAGGAGCGTCATTTGGTATTGGAGTAAACTATAATGATTCCGAGGGTAGTGATGAGACAACAGTATCTTTTTCAGATATGAACGGAGACGGATATCCGGATATTATAACCAAAAATAAGATACAATTTACCAATACCCGTGGGGGATTTGACGGAGAAGTGATTGATTCACGTAACGGATTTGAAGGCAATCATCGTAGTACCAGTAGTAGTCAAGCAAATGTTTTCGGATCTATTCCGATTACAGCTTCTTCAATTGATACTAAACTAACTTTAGGCGCAAAGAAAAACTCTATAGATATTAAATCGGCTCAATTGGGTATAGGGTCTTTAAGTCTTTCCGTAGATAGTCCACCAAAAATGAAAGAAAAGGTTGAACATACTTTAATGGATATTAATGGAGACGGTTTGCCGGATAAAGTTTATAAGAATGGTAAAGTACGTTTTAATCTAGGTTATAGTTTCAGTCCGGAAGTTGATTGGGATATAAACGATATACAAACCGGAAAATCTGAAACATTCACTGGTGGTGCGGATATGCCTATAAAATCTTTTGATAAAGCTTCATCCAGTTTTTCAGGGGGAGTTAATGTAACAACTGTAACCAATACATCCAACTTTAAGTTAATGGATGTAAACAGTGACGGTTTAGTAGATAAAGTGCGCATTAACGAGGGAAAAACATGGGTATCACTAAATAAAGGAGCCTCTTTTGCTCCGGAACAAGAGTGGAAAGAGATGAATCGTATAAATAAAAATTCTTCCGTCAGTATTTCAACCAATGTTTCCTATACCGTGAATATAGTCATCCCACTATTTGTGGCTCCACCAATAAAGTTATCTTTAAATCCGGGAGTAAACTCTTCCAATTCCACCAGTCACACAACCTTCGAAATCAAAGATGTCGATGGGGATGGATATCCGGATATGGTATGGACAGATAATTCGGGAAGTATAAAAGTGAAGCGCTCAACCATTGGAAGAACCAATAAATTGAGCAAAGTATCCAATTCCATAGGGGGAAAATTCATGCTTGATTATAACCGTTCCGAAGCTACTTATGAACATCCGGGAGGAAAATGGGTGTTATCATCTGTAGAAATTGACGATGGAATTCATGATGATGGAGCCAATAACCGTATGGAATATCGTTATCTGGAAGGAAAACAAGACAGACATGAAAGAGAATTTTTAGGCTTTGGAAAAGTAGAAAAAATAAGTATAAATACCGAAAACAACAATCAAGTATATAGAAAAACCATTGATGAATATGATGTTACGAATTACTATACTTCAGGTAATTTATTAAAAACAACTATTACCGATGCTCAAGGGAAAAAATATGCCCAAACTGAAAACAAATATTATCAATACGAAGTAAAACAAAAGGATAGAAACAACTATAGCATTTCTTCCAACATAGTATGTTCTGATGATCAAGCGTCGTTTACTCCCCTACAATATACCCGCAATACAGTGTTTGAAGGTAAAGATCAAGGGATAGTAACCAATGAAACCTGGTATTCGTATGACTTGGCAGATCAATACGGAGAACTTTCCAACTACCGATACAGTGATAGCGGAAATTTAGGCGAAAACGGAGCAGGAAGCTATAACTATCAAACATCCGTTTCCTATACCTCTAATCCTAATAAGAACATTTTCGGATTACCGGTAAAAGTTCAAGTCAAAGGATCAGGCGGAAGTGTTCAAAGAGAAGTAACGGCAGAGTATGATCTAAACTATTCAAATCATCTTACCCGAGTTCGTCAAAAACTCAATGATAAAGAAGAATCGGTAACTGATATAACTTACGACAAGTACGGAAATATTACCCAAAAAACTTTACCAGCCAATACTAAAGGCCAAAGAATGTGGTATAAATATCGATACGATAAAGATTACCATATGTATGTAGAGCGTATTGATAATGCCTATGGATATACCAGTTTATTGGAAAATTATGATTATCGCTATGGAATACCATTATCCAGCAAAGATATCAACGGATATTTTACAGAAACCACAATAGATAATCTGGGAAGAATTGAGACCATAACCGGACCTAATGAATTGGAATTGGATTTACCTTATACTATAAAATATAAGTATAATCCGTCAGTAGTTTTAAATTCAGATGGAGACATTGAAAACCCTGCTTATGCAATAACTTATCATTACAATCCGCAACACCCAACAGAGGATATAAAAACGTTAAGTTTTGTTGACGGAGCAGGAAGAACCTTGCAGGTAAAAAAAGACGGAGTGATAACCAAGACCGATGCAAACGGAAGTAATCCTCAGGACGAAAAGGTACTTATAGTAAGTGGAAGAAATATCCTTGATCCATTCGGACGAGTAGTAAAAAGCTACTATCCGATTACCGAATCGCCGGAACATGCCATAGAATTTAATCGAAACTTCGATAAAGTAAACCCAAGTGTAAGCAACTATGACCTGTTAGACCGTACCGTAGCAAATATCCTTCCGGATTCCAGTACTCAAACCACCGAGTATACAATAAATCCGACTGAAAGACAGCAAGTAACCATCTTTACGGATGCTATGGGAGGAAAACAGAAAACCTATGCCAACGGATCGGGTCTTACCGTTAAGACCGAACAACTATCCGGCCCATCAGGAATAATTACTACCCGTTATACTTACGATGGCATCAATCAATTATTAGAAGTCATCGATACCGAGGGACAAATCACTCAATCGAAGTATGACTTAGCCGGAAGAAGAATTCATTTATCACATCCAAGTGCAGGAATTACCCAATTAAGTTATGATGCCTTAGGAAATGTAATAACTCGTCAGACTTCCAACTTAGAAAAAACAAATCAAAAAATAGAATACGAATATGATTATACCCGATTAAAATCAATACATTATCCGGAACATCCACAAAATAACGTTACCTATTACTATGGAGATAAAAATTCAAAATATAATCGTATAGGAAAAGTGATGTTGCAAGAAGATGCAACCGGAGCTCAGGAATTTAAATATGGAACCTTAGGAGAAATCACCGAAGTACGGCGTACGGTTATAATACCTAATCAAGCAATCGCTACCTACGTAACCCAAACCAAGTACGACAGCTGGAATAAACTAGAGCAGATCATCTATCCGGATCAAGAAAAAGTAGATTATATCTATAATACGGCAGGGTTGTTAACCGGAATAAAAGGAAGCAAAGCTTATAGCTATGACTATGTAAACAAAATAGGCTATGATAAATTCGAACAAAGAAATTATCTTAAATATTGCAACGGCTCAGAAACCACTTATACCTATGATCCGGAAAGAAGAAGACTTAGTGATTTACAAGTTTGGGTATCACCGAAAACGCAAGGTGGAGGTGTAAGAACTCAGATCATTAGTAACAAATATACGTATGACGCTGTTAGTAATGTATTAAGCGTATCCAACCAAGCCCCACTACCGCAGGACAACAAAAAGACTATGGGAGGACAAATGCAACATGAATATGCATATGACGGACTTTACCGCTTAGTACAAGCACAAGGGACCTACACAGGTGCGGATAACAAAACGGCCGCATATAGCTTGCAAATGGGCTACGATAACTTACATAATATCGTAAGCAAAAACCAACAAGTAAGTCAACAAGGCATAATGATTGAAGGCGGATTAAAAGCAGGTTATGACTTATCGTATACCTACGATTCAACGAAAAAGAATCAAATAAAAACCGTTCAAGACATAAATTACAGAGAAGAAGAAAGTCAAGAAGAAGAAAAACGCCAAGAGCACAAGAATTACCACTATGATTTAAACGGAAATCTAACCTATGTAAATGTAGAATTAGAGAAGAAGGATTTAAGAAAAACCAGCCAAACGCAAGAAAGGAAATTACGCTGGGATGAAGAAAACCGATTAATGTCCATAGATGATAATGGGTATGTAAGTAACTATGTGTACGATGCTTCAGGAGAACGAGTAATCAAAACAAGCGGCGAAAGCGAGCAAGTGTATATCAATTCCTTATTCTCAGGCGGCAATACCGAAACACAAGGATTCACGGCCTATATTAACCCTTATTTAGTAGTAAGTCCTAATGGAAAATATACCAAACATTACTACGCAGGAAGCCAACGAATAGTAAGTAAGTTGGGAGATATAGAAAGCTTTGGAGCAGATCCGAGAAGAATAGAGTATGCAGGATCAAGCGTACCCGGAGTAACGATCAACTGGAAAGCGAAATACCAAAGAAGCATTGAAGACTTAAAAGGGAACTATGCGTACTTTGAAGTACCGTATAACGGAAAAGACAATGACGATTACGTAAACGGGGAAGGCTTCTGTTGTTCTCAGAATACAGCCTTAAGAGCAGGGATAGGAATCGGCAATGTGAATTATGAGAAAATGCAGTATTATTATCACCCGGATCATTTGGGCAGCTCAAGTTATATCACTAACTTAGACGGCGAAATAGTACAGCATGTAGAATATGTACCGTTTGGAGAAGTATTTATAGAAGAAAGAAATAACAGCTGGAATACCCCATATTTGTTTAATGGAAAAGAGCTAGATGAAGAAACAGGACTGTATTATTATGGCGCAAGATACTATAATCCAAGGGAATCTGTTTGGTTAAGTGCGGATCCGTTAAGTGGATATAATCCGAATAATGAAACTGAGCATTATATAGATGGTCAGCATAATGGAGGAGTTTATAATTCATTTAACCTAAATACCAATATTTATTGTTATCATAATCCAGTTAAGTTAGTAGATCCTAATGGGAAGCAGACGGAATTTTGGGATACCCAAGAGCCGACCATGGCAGAATATATAGTAAGTTCGACAGTAGGCTTTATAGGAGATGCCAGAGCAGGAGTAATGAATTTAGCTTCGCGAATACTAGGGGTAGAAAGCCGATATAGAGGAGATGGCGGTATAGGAGTAGTAAAATTACCTGAGGGTTCCACTACCAGCATTGTAGAAGATATATTAGATGCAACAGTAGGAATAGTAACAGCCAGATTTGGAGTATCAGGAGGAGTATTAGCTCAGGAGGTAAAAGGAGGTGTAAACGAAGGTAAAAATATAGTAAAGGATATTTCTAAAACCAGTAGAGAAGCTAGGAGGGATGTTATGAGAAAAGAAGGGATACCAACCAGCCAACAGCCAGTGTCTCAATCTAAAAATTCAGCAGGAAGAGAATATACTTATGAAGTTTCAAAATCATATGGAGGTGTACAAAAAAAATCTGTACAACAGCAAACAATGGATAGAAGTCATCCAGGAGAAAAACATTGGGAAGGCGGATATGTTAAATTAGATTCAAGAACAGGTGAAATTCGAATGAATAATTATGGAAGACCTAAGTTGGATAGTAATAAATCTAAAGTTGATTATTAGCAAATGGAAGATAAAGAGACATTAGAACAGAAGAAAAGGAGAATTTATGGTCGACAGTATTTAAAATATTATTTGGAGGAATTAAGTAATATTTTAACTAGAAATATTGACTCAAAAGATCTGTTATCAATTATTGCTACCGATAAAATTGCTCAGCATAAAAGAGGTGAGTTAATAAATAAACATATAATTTCGTTTAGTAATAAAGAAAAATTAAGAAAAATATTAACTGAATATGTGAATAGTAAAAATTTTTATTTATTTATATCTCATAGTTTAGATTGCGGTACTCTTGAAATTAATTTATTTACAGATTTTAATTTTGATTTTAATTTTAAAGATTTAAGTTCTCAAATTATTACTTTGCTTAGTATTGATTTTAAGGAAGAAATTATTTTAGATTATTATGAAGAAGATAATATAAAATATTTAGAAGTGGAAATTTTTAAATCATGATGTTAAATTAATTGTTAAAAATCTTATATAGAAACAACCCCGCAACTTGCGGGGTTTTTAATATAAATTAAAATACCAGAAAGAAAATGAAGAAAATCTTTTAACAAAAAGATAAAAAAATATTTTATATCAAAAAAAAGTATTTTTATCATTATGATGATCATTAGAAAGAATCCCTATTATTCACTATTTCTGAGGAAGAATCACACGGCTTTAGACGAAGGAAACGCACGCAGAGCTGAGTTGGATGAGTATTATTATGGAGCAAGATACTATAATCCGCGAGAAAGCATCTTTTTAAGTGTAGATC
Source organism: Apibacter sp. B3935 (assembly GCF_009827705.1). Taxonomy (NCBI): domain Bacteria; kingdom Pseudomonadati; phylum Bacteroidota; class Flavobacteriia; order Flavobacteriales; family Weeksellaceae; genus Apibacter; species Apibacter sp. B3935. Next base: position 561,547 of record NZ_WINL01000001.1, on the reverse strand, counting down.
CCTTATATGATAAAACAATGTTAATATATCAGTATACCTATCAGAACCCAATAAAGTATACAGATCCAACAGGAATGAAAACAGAAGGAGTAGATCCAGAGAATGAGACAGTATTACCAGAAATAGTAGTAGAAGGAAAAAGAAGACCGTCCAACAATGTAGTTACCAAGCAACAGCAGGAAAAAGAAAGACGCTCAAGAGAAGCCTATCAACGATATTTGGATGCCTATGGCGGAAAACCCTTAATGCATACAGATGATGTAAAGAACTGGACTTTAGGAGCATTATGCGTGATTTTCGGACCGGTTGCGGCTTATGAAGGCATAGCAGCAGGAGTCTTTAGTTTATCCGGAGGAGCAACAACTACAGCCGTTTTAGGTATAGTAGGCACAGATGCTGCCGTACAAACGACGGCAAACATGACTACAAACGGCGGAGATTTGACCAAAGCTATAGGAGATGTCAACCTTACCCAGAGTGGCTTAGCGGGCCTGGGAATGAATTATGTTGGAAATGCCTTGCTATCTTCAACAACACAAATAACTGTTGGAAACCCTACTAAAACAATATTCAATGGAACAGTGAGTAAAGGAGATTTTGTAACACAGGCAACCTTAGGCGTAATAGGAGGATCTGCAGCTACAGGAATCAGTGGTTCACAATTATTTAAAGGAACTGTAATCGGGACATACATGCAAACCAGCGTACGCTTTGGTCAAACAGCAGGAAGCAAGGCCGCAACCGTACTTATGAATGCCCCGGATTATGGAGTCAATGTAATTCAAAATAAATTGGATTAGAAAATAACCCTAATGAATAAGTTTATAGAAACTTTACGCTATTATTGGACTCGAGACTCAAAATGGAATTATTTATTTATTATAATACCTTTTATATTGCTGTATATGCATATAAGTTACAAACATAATCCTGTAGAATATGGCAATTACACGATAGGATATATAGATCGGATCTATTGGCCTATAGTAAATCATAAAAAAGTAAGTTATGAATATACCGTAAATGATAAAGTATATTCAAGTAGTAGTATATATAGGGATAGTGCAGATCCCAAGGTAGGACATTATTATTTGGTCCAATTTTCATTGGAGGATAATAGTTATTCAAAAATATACCAGGATATTCCTGTTCCGGATAGCATAAAGCAAGCTCCGCCGGGAGGCTGGAAAGAACGTCCCGAATGGGCAAAAGGTAAATAGAAATCAAAAACCTCGCATTATGCGAGGTTTTTTGATTAAATTATTAATTTTTCAAATTAACAAAAGATAGCTATATTAGTGGAAAATAATTAGATAAATAAACATATATTTACTAATATGAAGCAAAGTATTTTGATGTGATATAAAGAGTTTGGTTAAGTGCAGATCCATTAAGCGGATATAATCCGAATAATGAAACCGAGCATTATATAGACGGTCAGCATAATGGAGGAGTGTATAACTCGTTTAACCTTAATACGTATGGATATTGTTATCAAAATCCGGTTAAGCTGGTTGATCCTAATGGAAAGCAGGCAATAGCAGGAGCACTAATAGGAGCAATAGTAGATTATGGAGTTCAAGTAGGGGTAAATTATATAGAAGGAAAAAGAGGAATAGAAGCATGGACCGATATAGATTATAAATCCATAGCAGTATCCGCAGGAGCGGGGGCCTTAAGTGCAGGAATAGCTATAGCAGCAAAAGCCAAAAATGTAGGAAAAGTTGGAACAGCCATTATAGAATTAGCTACAGATACAGGAATAAGTGTTGCTAGTCAGGCTATTAATGAAGGTGAAGTTAGTGCAGGAGAAACAGTTGCAGATGTTGCAATCGGACAAGGAGTAGGAAAAGTAACAGGAAAATTATTAAAGAATACAAAAACAGCTAAATCTTTACAAGTTCAAGTAAATACTCAAAAGAATATTGCCAGAGGAAAATCTAATACAGTACCAAAATCTAAAGCAGATGTTAAAGGCGCACAAAAAAAGTTAGATAGATATATTAATAATAGAGCAATGGGAGCATCTACAGCGGCATCTGAATTAGGTAGTGAGATAATTAAACAATCTAATTCAAAAGATAAAGATAAGGTTAATAATTAATAAAAAAGTATTATACGAATTATGCGTTTTTTAGAGAATAACTTTACATATATAGTAATTACTGTTTGTTTTATTTTTTTACTTTTTGAATTACCAATAGAAAAATGGTATGTTATTTTGATAATGATAGCTGTTATTTTGTTTTTAGGTTGTTTATTTGCATTTATACAGGATTTTATTTATAAAATAATAAGATATTTTACCAAAAATAAAAAATAGATTTTTGTATTATTAAATATCGTAAAAAGTATACCATATTTACGGATAAATAGAACTACAAATAAATATCAAAGAAAAGTGGAACTTTTAAGTTCCGCTTTTTGTATTAAGGAGTATTATTTTGGTATATAACATTATATGAGGAAATCCATTTTTACGTAGTGGATAAGAGCAAGGTGATTGTAAAAGCATATATAATAATCAAGAAGTTGTTTTACGAGAACACCGGATGATTCATAGTCAAGATAAGAGAAGAATTAACAACATTACAGAGGTAATTTAGAAAAGAAAATTTTGTATGATATAAAAAGATAAATAATTTTTAAAAAATTAAGTATTAAAAGCTAATTTAGCTAACTGAGCTATTTAAAAAAATGTATTATTACGGAGCAAGATACTATAATCCAAGAGAGAGTATATGGTTAAGTGCGGACCCATTAAGCGGATATAATCCGAATAATGAAACCGAGCATTATATAGACGGTCAGCATAATGGAGGAGTTTATAATTCATTTAATCTAAATACCAATATTTATTGTTATCATAATCCGGTTAAGTTAGTAGATCCCAACGGAAAACAAGCATATTTCCAAGGAATGTTTAATCAATCGTATATGAATGCATTATCAGCGCAATCTCAGTATCAGCAATCACAGGGTAATAATAGTTCAACTTCAAAAGAAACATCTTCTTTGAGTTCTTCAATTCGTAATACAATTTTCACGAATACATCAAGTATTTCATATGAAAAAAGTCTTTTTTATGAAAATATTTTAATGTCAGCAACGATGAATACAACGACAACAAAAGGAAGTCCAGGAATTTTTAATTCAGATGTTAAATTTACAAGTGGAAAATCAACGTCATATGAAAACCAGGCAGATTTAGGAATACTTAAAAGTAATGTAGGATTTAGCAAAAGTGATATTTCTGCAAGTGTTGGTGTGTCATTGTTAGGAACTTATGATGTTTCTGTTGGGGTGAAATTAACACCAGATATATTAAATTCTGAAATTAATATTGGGATTTCAGAAAATATAAATAGAGATAATACCAGTACAGGATTAAATATAGGTATAAAACCTGCAGGAGCTCTCATATTAATAGGTACAGCCAGAAGTGGAAATTTAACTCCACCTCCAATTTTGCAACCAGCAGTAAATTAATTTAGGAGATTGTGAAAAATATAAATTTATTTAGAAAGGTTTTAAGAGGATTTATCTTATTGGGTTTAATTTATGTTGTTTATAGTTTTATATATTATTTTTGGTCTGCCAGCAAATTAGTTGATATGCACGATATTAAAATATACAAAATAGGTAAAATATTAAATATACCAGAAGATAGGATAAAGTACTTCAGTGAATATAATTTCAAGGATAAATTTTTTTCATCAGAAGGTATGGTAGATGATAAATATTATTTTATAGTAGTTAGGATAGGAAATTTAAAAGATAAATACAGGCCTATTTCTGATGTTATTCATATTTCATCTAAACCATTTTCTACAATTAATCAGGAAAATATCTTTACAAGAAATGATTTTATTAATAAACCTTCAAAAAGTATTCATAATCCTTATCTTTTATCTTTTAATACTCATACATTTCCAGTAGAGTTAGGTACTATATTGGTTTATACTAAACAGAATATGAAAGTATATAACAGTATAAATAATGATAATTTATTAGAATTAAATACTGATTCAAATGAAATTTCATTTAGTTTTAATAATACATTAGAGGAAGATATGACATTTAAGTCCTATAGAAATCAGAATGTCAATATATTGATATATAAGGATAATAATGATGTATATCTAATGATTTTATCTTCAAGAATTGATGTTATAGATGGAGAAATATTTCCAACATCACCTACTTTATCAACTATTTCGGAATTAACAAGTAAAAATTAAATTTAAATTTATTTTGGATAACAAAAAAGAGGAGCATTTGCTCCTCTTTTTTATTGAAGTTTACTTATTTCTCATATCCCATAATACCAGTTCATCGAGGGGATAAGAGCCAGGTGATTGTAAAAGCATAGAAACATATTTCAAAGTTTGTTTTTCGGAGCTATGAGGAAGATTCATAGCCAAGATAAAAAAAATTAGTAACGTTACAGAGGTAGTTTAGAGAAATGAGAATTTTGTATGATTCAAAAGATAAATTAATTTCAGAAATAATGATAAAAAAGCTAATTTAGCTAATTGAGTTATTTAAAAAAATGTATTATTACGGAGCAAGATACTATAATCCAAGAGAGAGTGTATGGTTAAGTGCGGACCCATTAAGCGGATATAATCCGAATAATGAAACCGAGCATTATATAGATGGTCAACATAATGGAGGAGTTTATAATTCATTTAACCTAAATACCAATATTTATTGTTATCATAATCCGGTTAAGTTAGTAGATCCCAATGGGAAGCAGGCTTCATCAGTTTATGGTTTAGATTCAGCGGAATTATTAAATTCATCAAATTTTAATACTTCTACTTCAAAAATGACAGGAGCTTTCTATGGATCGGGTAGAACGTTAAATTATTTAGGAAATAATAATGTTTCAACTAGAGCAAAATTGGGTGCAGCAGTAAAAGGAACTAATGTAACAATAGGTACTTCAAAAGCTTCATTATATTTTAGAGATAAGAGTTGGGCTAATAAACCTTCAGGAATTTCGGCTGCCACAGCAAAAAAAATTAATGAAATAGTAGGCTCTCCAATAACACATCATAAAATAGGGCCAGCGATGGGAAGACTCACTCCTGTGTTAGGAAGAGGATTAGTAGTAGGAGGAGTAGGAATGTCAATATATAATATTTCAATATCAGATAATAAACCAATTGCCACAATAAGAGAATCAGGAATTTGGGGCGGGGCTATAGCTGGAGCGGAATCAGGAGCAACTTTTGGTGGAGTTATTGGAGGTCCAATAGGAGCAGCTGCAGGTGGAATAGGAGGTGGAATATTAGGAGGAATATTAGGAGAGTCAGCTGTTAATAGTCTTCTCGAACCTATAACCCCATGTGGATCATGTATTAGGCCAAGTGATAATTATTTGGAAAGCGGAATGAGGATAGACGGGGGCTTACGAGCTATTCAAGATAGAATTAATCAAAATGAACAAATTTCACAGTAAATAATGTTTTTAAAATGGAACTTACATTATATAATTTAATAGAAGTTATATCTGCGGATTTATGTATCGAGACGAGAAAGATTAATAAAAATACTGTGATTTCAAAATATACTGATGGATATCCAGCTGAAGATTTATTAAATAAGATTGAAAAAGATTTTAATGTTTCATTTGAAAGTTTTGATTTTTATAAATATTTTCATAGTGAAATTGAAATAACAAAGAGTATATCTTTTTTAAATTTATTGAGATTAAGAAAGATTAGAGAGATTAAAAAATTAACAGTAGGAGAGTTATATGAATATATGAAGAATAATAAAAAACAAGAATAAATTGTAAAAAACCTGCAAATAGCGGGTTTTTTTAATTTTAACTATTAATCATATCCAAAAATACTAATTCGTCTTAGGAGAATAGAACCTGAATAATTACAAAAGTATTATAATATCCCAGAATTTTTTATTGAACCTTTTGGTGCTCTATTGTTAAATAATAGTAAATTTATCAAGGATACAAAAAAAGGTGAGAAAAAAAATAACATTGCAAGATAAAAAAGATAAATAAATTTTAAATTAAGTATTAAAAGCTAATTTAGCTAACTGAGTTATTTGAAAAAAAGTATTATTACGGAGCAAGATACTATAATCCAAGAGAAAGTGTATGGTTAAGTGCGGATCCGTTAAGTGGATATAATCCGAATAATGAAACCGAGCATTATATAGATGGTCAACATAATGGAGGAGTTTATAACTCGTTTAATCATAATGCCTATGGGTATTGTTATCAGAATCCTGTTCTATTAGTATATCCCAACGGAAAGCAAGCTATAGCAGGAGCAGTAATTGGAGCAATAGTAGATTATGGATTGCAAGTAGGGGTAAATTATATAGAAGGAAAAAGAGGAATAGAAGCATGGACCGATATAGATTATAAATCCATAGCAGTATCCGCAGGAGCGGGGGCCTTAAGTGCAGGAATAGCTATAGCAGCAAAAGCCAAAAATGTAGGAAAAGTTGGAACAGCCATTATAGAATTAGCTACAGATACAGGAATAAGTGTTGCTAGTCAGGCTATTAATGAAGGTGAAGTTAGTGCTGGAGAAACAGTTGTAGATGTTGCAATCGGACAAATAGCAGGGCAAGTAGCAGGAAAATTATTAAAGAAAACAAAAACAGCTAAATCTTTACAAATTGAAGTAAATACTCAAAAGAATATTGCCAGAGGAAAATCTAATACAGTACCAAAATCTAAAGCAGATGTTAAAGGCGCACAGAAAAAGTTAGATGTCTATGGAGCTAAAAGAACAACCTCAGCTTCAACAATAGCATCTGGAGTAGGTACTGAGACAATAAAACAAATGGAGAATAATAATGAGCATAAAAAAGAATAATTTTCGAAAAAAATTTGTAAAACTAGTGAAAAATAATCCTAGTACATTTATAACTATTATATTGTGGATAATTATAAGTATAAAATATATTTATGAGAACAAGTGGGAAATTCCAATTATATTATTTTTAGTAGGAATTATGTTAGGATGTGTTTATGGAGGATTATTTCGAATTTTATATTTTTTTAAAAATAAAAAATAGTTTTTATTAAAAAATAATTAAATAAAAAGAGGGGTATTTACTCCTCTTTTTTACTGAAGTTTACTTATTTCTCATATACTACAATTCCAGTTCATCGTGGGGATAAGAGCCAGGTGATTATAAAAGCATAGAAACGTGTTTCAAAATTTGTTTTTCGGAACTATGGGGAAGATTCATAGCCAAGATAAAAAAGAATTAGCAACATAAAAGAGGTAGTTTAGAGAAATGATAATTGTAAGTGATAAAAAAGATAAATAAATTTTAAAATTAAGTATTAAAAAGCTAATTTAGCTAACTGAGCAATTTGAAGAAAGAAAGTAATTTAATGAAACAAGATACTATAATCCAAGAGAAAGTGTATGGTTAAGTACTGATCCATTAAGCGGATATAATCCGATTATGGAAGTAGAACACTACATAGACGGGCAACACAACGAAGGAGTGTATAACTCGTTTAACCTTAATACGTATGGATATTGTTATCAAAGTCCAGTTATACTGATTGATCCAAATGGAAAACAAGTAGGGACAAGAATTTTACTAGTAACACCAGAGCCCACAATGGCAACTAAAGCAGCTGGAGTTGTAGTAGCAGTTCATGGAGCTGATGTAGCTAGTTCCGGATTAAAACAAGTTTGGACAGGAGAAGAAGAAAGTTCACTTACTAGTCAAGGCTTACAAGCCGCAGGAATGTCAAAGCAAAATGCAGAACTTGTAGATGCAAGTATTAGTATAGTAGGTTCAGCTGGTGCAGGTACTATTAGTAATGCTTCTAAAACGAGTGCAGTTTCAAAATCGTTATCTGGGACTAGTACGTCAGCTATTAGATTGAATCATATATTTGGAAAGGAAGAGCATGCTCTAGATGGAATTGTAAAGCAATATGGTTCTCAAGAAAAAGCTTATCATGCTGTGCAGAAAGCAGCTAATGAAGCATTAAAATCTGGTAAATTAACGCCAAATGCAAAAGGAGTTTTACCAACAGGAGATTCAGGAAATATAATACAGGTTGGAAAAACTAATGTAAGACTTATTGGGGGATTGGTAAAAGATGGTAAAGTAGTACTTTCATCCTTTAGTAGAAAAGGGCTTAAATAGTATTTAATTGATATGGAAAATTTGAATGAACTTGAAGTTTTAATTTTAAATAAACTATCATTGAGATATCCAGCTATTTCGTATCATATTCCTTTCTTGAGAGTATCTAGTAGGGAGTTTACAGGAGTAGGAATGTATGTTAATTTTTGTTATATTGAAACGAATCAGAATATACCAATTATTGAAATAGATAATGGTTCAATAAGTACAAATGAGCTTATAATGACTAAAGGATTAAAGAATGGATTGGGGTATGAAGTAGATATATTAGATGGTTTTATCAATTTTATAGAGTTTGTTTCTAATGGAGAGGAGTGGGATGGAAGTTTTAAAGAATACAGATTTGAACCTTTTTAAATAAAAGCTAATATGTAGTAAATAAAAACTTTTCTTTCACTTTTTTAGATTGCAACTAAAAAGTTATAAATATTAACTTAGATAAAAAAGCCTGATGTTGTATCAGGCTTTTTTTGTTTAAAGTTCTTTGTAATTAGGTCTAGCAGTTTCTATTCAGTTTCAGGATTGAGAGAACGCATAAGGTTAAGGATGTTAAAAATGTCCCACTTGAAGTGTTCCGAGATATTAGGATAAGAGATATCCATCATTAGGGCGGTTTGCGTTTGTTTACATAGTGATTTGAGAATAAAACCTAGTTCCTGATAAGATTCTAAAAAGGGGAGATTTTAAAGATAAGATAAAAACTCTTTAAGGTTTAGGTTTTCATTTGAAGACTTGTTTTATGTTGTCATGATAAAAAAGTGTTAATTTAACGAAAAAATCAGGTCGCTGACAAGGAATTCTACTAGGTAGAAAATTACAAGTTTGGGTATCACCGAAAACGCAAGGTGGAGGTGTAAGAAATCAGATCATTAATAACAAATATACCTATGATGCTGTTAGCAATGTATTGAGCGTATCCAACCAAGCCCCGCTACCTCAAGACAACCAAAAGACTATGGGGGGACAAATGCAGCATGACTATGCCTATGATGGACTTTACCGCTTAGTACAAGCACAAGGAAGTTACACAGGAGCGGATAATAAAACGGCCGCATATAGCTTGCAAATGGGCTACGATAACTTACATAATATCGTAAGCAAAAACCAACAAGTAAGTCAACAAGGCATAATGATTGAAAGCGGATTAAAAGCAGGTTATGACTTATCGTATACCTACAATTCAACGAAAAAGAATCAAATAAAAACCGTTCAAGACATAAATTACAGAGAAGAAGAAAGTAAAGAAGAAGAAAAACGCCAAGAGCACAAGAATTACCACTATGATTTAAACGGAAATCTAACCTATGTAAATGTAGAATTAGAGAAGAAAGATTTAAGAAAAACAAGCCAAACGCAGGAAAGGAAATTACGCTGGGATGAAGAAAACCGATTAATGTCCATAGATGATAATGGCTATGTAAGTAACTATGTGTACGATGCTTCAGGAGAACGAGTAATTAAAACAAGCGGCGAGAGCGAACAAGTGTATATCAATTCCTTATTCTCAGGCGGCAATACCGAAACACAAGGATTCACGGCCTATATTAACCCTTACTTAGTAGTAAGTTCTAATGGAAAATATACCAAACATTACTATGCAGGAAACCAACGAATAGTAAGTAAGCTGGGAGATATAGAAAGCTTTGGCGCAGATCCGAGAAGAATAGAATATGCGGGATCAAGCGTACCCGGAGTAACGATTAACTGGAAATCGAAATACCAAAGAAGCATTGAAGACTTAAAAGGGAACTATGCGTACTTTGAAGTACCGTATAACGGAAAAGACAATGATGATTACGTTAACGGGGAAGGCTTCTGTTGTTCTCAGAATACAGCCTTAAGAGCAGGTATAGGAATCGGAAATGTGAACTATGAGAAAATGCAGTATTATTATCACCCGGATCATTTGGGCAGCTCAAGTTATATCACTAACTTAGACGGCGAAATAGTACAGCATGTAGAATATGTACCGTTTGGAGAAGTATTTATAGAGGAGAGAAATAACAGTTGGAATACCCCTTACTTGTTCAATGGAAAAGAGTTGGATGAAGAAACAGGACTGTATTATTATGGAGCAAGATACTATAATCCTAGGGAAAGTATATGGTTAAGTGCGGATCCGTTAAGTGGATATAATCCGAATAATGAAACTGAGCATTATATAGATGGTCAGCATAATGGAGGAGTGTATAACTCGTTTAACCTTAATACGTATGGCTATTGTTATCAAAATCCGGTCCTATTAGTAGATCCTAATGGAAAGCAATCAGTAGGAGCCGCAGTAGGAAAAGTTGTAGGAAGAAAATTTTTAGGAGAAAAAGTAGGAGGAATAGTAGGAGGGATAGTAGATATTCCAACCACAGTATTAGGAGCAGTATTGCATTCAACAAGCTTAAATGAAGGTGAATCAAAATGGTTAGAGGAAAAAACTAAACGAGATTTAGAACAGCATGGAATTAGATTATTGTCGGAAGGAGATACTAAATCCGGAAATGATAAAGTAGAATCAAAAAATAATGAGTCTCAAAAAAATTCAACAAGAGGAAGTAATAATAGAAAACCAGCAGATGATGCAGAAGGAGATCATACTGTAATAAGTGAAAGAGGAAATACTACATATAAACGCAATGATAATAATCCAAATAAAAATTCTAAAGGAGTAGGTTTTGAGAAACAGAAAAGTGTTGACTATAAAGGTAAGCCACATAGAGATTCTAATGGAAATCAAATACCTACCCCTCATGTTCATGAAGGAAAGGATATAAGACCTGCTGTTCCTGGAAAAGATATGCCAAAGAAATTAAACCCCTAAAAATTATGGAAAAAGATATGTTAGTATGGTTAGAAGAATGGTATGCATCTCAATGTGATGGATATTGGGAGCATAATTATGGAGTTAAAATTGAAACTTTTGACAATCCAGGATGGGGATTGAAGATAGAGTTGGAAGATACAGGGATTAATATTGATGATAAATCTTGGGTTAAGATAGAGATTTCAGAAACTGAATGGATAGGTTATAAAATTGAAAATGGAATTTTTGACGCTTTTGGCGGAGCACATAAGCTAAATTTATTAATTAAAATATTTAAGTTGTTAGTAGATAATGGAGATATAGATGAGATGAAAGTTAGAGAGTATTTACAGGATAGTAAGCCAGATATTTTTAATTAATAGTAATATTAAAATAACCCAAACCCAGCTCCAAGCGGGGTTTGGGTTTTTATTTACTCTTTATTTAATAAATGGAGTAGTTCTAGTTCATCCTCAAGAATGAGCGTGCGCTTAAGTTGGAAGGGATTGTAAGTTAACCCAAACCAAGTACGACAGCTGGAATAAACTAGAGCAGATCATCTATCCGGATCAAGAAAAAGTAGATTATATCTATAATACGGCAGGGTTGTTAACCGTAATAAAAGGAAGCAAAGCTTATAGCTATGACTATGTAAATAAAATAGGCTATGATAAATTCGAACAAAGAAATTATCTAAAATATTGCAACGGCTCGGAAACCACTTATACGTATGATCCAGAAAGAAGAAGACTTAGCGATTTACAAGTTTGGGTATCACCGAAAACGCAAAGGTCAGGAGTAAGAACTCAGATTATTAATAACAAATATACCTATGACGCTGTTAGCAATGTACTAAGCGTATCCAACCAAGCCCCACTACCGCAGGACAACCAAAAGACTATGGGGGGACAAATGCAGCATGACTATGCCTACGACGGACTTTACCGCTTAGTACAAGCACAAGGAAGTTACACAGGAGCGGATAACAAAACGGCCGCATACAGCTTGCAAATGGGTTACGATAACTTACATAATATCGTAAGCAAAAACCAACAAGTAAGTCAACAAGGCATAATGATTGAAGGCGGATTAAAAGCAGGCTATAACTTATCGTATACCTATGATTCAACGAAAAAGAATCAAATAAAAACCGTTCAAGACATCAATTACAGAGAAGAAGAAAGCAAAGAAGAAGAAAAACGCCAAGAGCACAAGAATTACCACTATGATTTAAACGGAAATCTAACCTATGTAAATGTAGATTTAGAGAAGAAAGATTTAAGAAAAACCAGCCAAACCCAAGAAAGGAAATTACGCTGGGATGAAGAAAACCGATTAATGTCCATAGATGATAATGGATATGTAAGTAACTATGTATATGATGCTTCAGGAGAACGAGTAATTAAAACAAGCGGCGAGAGCGAACAAGTGTATATCAATTCCTTATTCTCAGGCGGCAATACCGAAACACAAGGATTCACGGCCTATATTAACCCTTACTTAGTAGTAAGTCCTAATGGAAAATATACCAAACATTACTATGCAGGAAGCCAACGAATAGTAAGTAAGTTGGGAGATATAGAAAGCTTAGGCGCAGATCCGAGAAGAATAGAGTATGCAGGATCAAGCGTACCCGGAGTAACGATCAACTGGAAAGCGAAATACCAAAGAAGCATTGAAGACTTAAAAGAGAACTATGCGTACTTTGAAGTACCGTATAATGGAAAGGACAATGAAGATTACGTTAACGGGGAAGGCTTCTGTTGTTCTCAGAATACAGCCTTAAGAGCAGGTATAGGAATCGGAAATGTGAACTATGAGAAAATGCAGTATTATTATCACCCGGATCATTTGGGCAGCTCAAGTTATATCACTAACTTAGACGGCGAAATAGTACAACATGTAGAATATGTACCGTTTGGAGAAGTGTTTATAGAGGAGAGAAACAACAGTTGGAATACCCCTTATTTGTTCAATGGAAAAGAGTTGGATGAAGAGACAGGACTGTATTATTATGGCGCAAGATACTATAATCCAAGAGAGAGTGTATGGTTAAGTGTAGATCCTTTGGCAGAAAAGTATCCGAATGTATCGCCGTATGCGTACACATTCCAGAACCCGATTAAGTATATAGATCCTCGAGGCTTAGAAGGAGAAGGAATTGATCCTGAGGATCCGACTGACCTACCTGAAGTTGTAATTACGGGAAAACGAAGTAATTGGTTTAATAGAAATATTTGGAAGCCATTAAATGGTATCTTAAGAAATATAGGTAGTAGTGGCTCTAGGAATGATTATATTTCAAGTACTAAATCACAATCTCAAATAATGTCAATACCAAAAAATATATTTTTATCTGCTTCTATAAATAATACAACAACATTTGGAAATTCAAAAGTGATAAATATAGATAATAAAGTGAATTTTAATATATCTGATAACACTAAAGAAATTTCGCAAGATTATCAGTTAGATTTAAATATAATAAAAGGTAATATAGAAGTTACAAAAAAAAGTTTAGGAGCAGGAGTTGGCGTTTCTCTTTTAGGTCGTTTAGATTTTAATATTGGAATTAATCTAAATGCAGATATTAAGAATAGTGAAATTTATTTCAGTGGAAGTGAGAATATAAATAAGGACAATAATTCCAATGGTTTTAGTGTAGGAATTAAACCAGTTAGTATAATTATAGGAACTATAAATAATGGTTTAAGAAGAATATTACCTCCTACCTTACTGGAACCTTCACTTTGTACTCCAATTTTTGGGCCTATTAATCAAGAACTCGAAATTCATTAATTTAAAATTTCTAATATATAAAGGATGATTACCCAAAGGACTTATATTAACATATTTAAGATAATAATCTTTTTAATAATAGTTTATATATTATATTTTTTTATCTCTGTATGTTTATCTAAAAGTAAGCTAATATCTAAAGAAAATCATGGAGAATTTAAACTATCATCTCTTTTAACTATAAAAGAAAATAGGATAGAGTATGAATCTTTATTATATAAAGAAGATAAATTTTTTGGAGCTAGAGGGGTAATAGATAGTTTTTACTACTTTTCTATAATAAAAATTGGAAAGGTAGATAATAAAGATTTAAATGATATAATAAAATTTAGAACTACCGAAATTCCTAGAAGAAATAAATGGTTTAATTATGATATTATATCACCAGATCCTACTAGTATAAACGTGAATTTTAATCCATTTTTTAATATTTATGTTTTACCTTTGGCTAATAAAGTTGATTTCATTGAGATATATGTAAATGGAAAGGTTTTAACGCATTATTTCAATAATAATTATATAGAATATCAAGTTAATTCATCTAATATAGATTTAACTTTTAACAATTTAGATAAAAATGATTTTGGTTATATTGGATTCAAAGAGTTATCTAGTATAGTATTTATAAAAGATCAATTGAATTTATATATAATGAATATATCACCAATTATTAAACTTGAAGAAGATGGGAGTTATAGATTTAAATCTCCTTATAAAAGTTTAAAAGAAATATTGCAAGAATAATTATATAATTATTTTAAAATTCTAACAAAAACCCACTACTATGTGGGTTTTTATTTTTAGATAATATTATTCTTACAGGTAAGCAGTCTAATAATTACAATAGTGCTTAAAGTGTCCCATTAATATTGCCCTATGAGTTCAGGATATAATTGTCAAAATAATAGAAGATTTAGCAAGATTACAAAAGGAGTTGAGAAAAAAGATATTCTTGTATGACAAAAAAGATAAATAAATTTTAAAATTAATTATAAATAAGTTAATTTAGTCATTAAAGCTATTTAAAAGAGAAAGTAATTTAATGACAATAGATACTAAATCCAAGAGAGTCAATCTTCTTAAGTGTAGATCCCTTATATGATAAAACAATGTTAATATATCAGTATACCTATCAGAACCCAATAAAGTATACAGATCCAACAGGAATGAAAACAGAAGGAGTAGATCCAGAAAATGAGACAGTATTACCAGAAATAGTAGTAGTAGGAAAAAGAAGACCGTCCAACAATAAAGTTACCAAGCAACAGCAGGAAAAAGAAAGACGCTCAAGAGAAGCCTATCAACGATATTTGGATGCCTATGGCGGAAAACCCTTAATGCATACAGATGATGTAAAAAACTGGAGGTTAGGAGCATTATGCGTGATTTTCGGACCGGTTGCGGCTTTTGAAGGCATAGCAGCATGAGTCTTTAGTTTATCCGGAGGAGCAACAACTACAGCCGTTTTGGGTAGAGTAGGCACAGATGCAGCTGTACAAACGGCGGCAAACATGACTACAAACGGAGGAGATTTGACTAAAGCTATAGGAGACGTCAACCTTACCCAGAGTGGATTAGCGGGATTGGGTATGAATTACGTTGGAAATGCCTTGCTTTCTTCAACAACACAAATAACTATTGGAAACCCTACTAAAACAATATTCAATGGAACAATGAGTAAAGGAGATTTTGTAACTCAGGCAACCTCAGGCGTAATAGGAGGAGCTGCAGCTACAGGAATCAGCGGTTCACAATTATTTAAAGGAACCGTAATTGGGACATATATGCAAACCAGCGTACGCTTTGGTCAAACAGCAGGAAGCAGAGCCGCAACTGTACTTATGAATGCCCCGGATTATGGAGTCAATGTAATTCAAAATAAATTGGATTAGAAAATAACCCTAATGAATAAGTTTATAGAAACTTTACGCTATTATTTAGTTGAAAAGGAATCAAAATGGAATTATTTACTTATTATAATACCTTTTATGGGAGTTTTAATATATAATCATATTAAAGTTAGTCCACTTAAATATGGCAATTACACGATAGGATATATAGATCGGATCTATTGGCCTATAGTAAACCATAAAAAAGTAAGCTATGAATATATCGTAAACGGTAAAGAATATTCTAAAAGTAGTATTTATAATAGTGACAAAAGACCTAAAAAAGGACATCGATATTTAGTTCAATTTTCATTGGAGGATAATAATGTATCAGATATATTCCAGGATATTCCTGTACCGGATAGCATAAAGCAAGCTCCGCCGGGAGGTTGGAAAGAACGTCCCGAATGGGCAAAAGGTAAATAAAAATCAAAAACCTCGCATTATGCGAGGTTTTTTGATTAAATTATTGATTTTTCAAATTAACAAAAGATAGCTATATTAGTGGAAAATAATTAGATAAATAAACATATATTTACTATTATGAAGCAAAGTATTTTGATGTGAGATAAAGTGTATGGTTAAGTGCGGATCCATTAAGCGGATATAATCCGAATAATGAAACCGAGCATTATATAGATGGTCAACATAATGGAGGAGTTTATAATTCATTTAACCTTAATACGTATGGATATTGTTATCAAAATCCGGTTCTATTAGTAGATCCTAATGGAAAGCAATCAGTAGGAGCCGCAGTAGGAAAAGTTGTAGGAAGAAAATTTTTAGGAGAAAAAGTAGGAGGAATAATAGGAGGAATAGTAGATATTCCAACCACAGTATTAGGAGCAGTGTTGCATTCAACAGCATTGAATCAGGGAGAACAAGAAGCATTAAACGAAATCCATGAACAAACTTTAAAAGAAAGAGGGATAACTCTTCTAAAAAGTGAGGATAAAGGAGAGAGTGATACAAGAAGTAGTGATTTAGGAAAGTTAAAAGAAGGATCAGAGGGACAGAAAACGGCGAAGAAATTACAGAAATATGGTGAAGATGGAAACTTACCTACGCCTAAAAAAGATGATGATCAGTTTAAAAGACAAAATGGAGAAGTAGTTCACAAAAAAACTGGAGCGATTTATCGCAGGTCTAATACAACTCATAGAGGAAAAGAAGGAGAGTTTAAAATATGGCCAAAAGGAACTAAAGATTTTGGTAATACAAGTAAGACTACTGGAAAGAGAGTTACAACGGATCAGAATGGTAAAATTATAGGACATTAAAAGCTAAATGATGATGAATAAGAAAAATAAAGAAATAGAAGAAAAATATTTTGAAGAGATTTTTTATCCTATTAAGAAGTTATGGAAAGAAAGTTATTATTTGCCCGACAATAAGAATACAGATAAATCTATAGAAGTAATTTGGAATGACTATGAAAAAGTTGAAATTATTGTAGATAACAAAGATAAAAGTAAATATACTGAATGGGAAGGAATGTTAACATTTACAATGTATAGAACTTTGAAGCGTATGGGCTTAAAAAATTTAAGAGAAGGCAAGGAATATCTAAATATAGAAGATATCGCGATAGAGGAGTTTGAGAGAGATTATTTAAGTAATTTGAAGGAAGAAGGTAATGAAGAGTATTTAGCGAAGTATAAAGGTTTAAAATCACGTTTGAATTAACGTAAAAATAGATCAACATTAACAAGACCCCGCAACTTGCGGGGTTTTACTTTTAAGTTTACATTTAATCTGACCCCATAACTCCAGTTCATTTTAGGAAAATAAGAGCTATCCTACTTAAAAAGATTGCAACTCTATCTCTTTAAAATAAAATTATTTAAAATAAAAACTTATTTACATTCTAAATAAAATTGTATATGTAAAAATACTAAAAATGAAGAGATATTTTTTACAAATATATCAATATAGGTGTATAATTAACATTTTAATTACAATTAAAGATTTATCTAAATCAATAAATTTTTCTTTGATGAAGAATTTAAATATATAGTAAGTTTAAATATGTTAAATACATTATAATAAAATTAGAATAGTTTTTATTCTATAATAAATAATTTAATTTGTAATTATTGTTATAATAAAATAATTAATATATTTGCTTATAATAAATTATTAATAAATTAAACATGTAATTATTATGTCTTCATTTTTAGCAAAATTGGATATGGATGGTGAAAAATATACCGTTTTAAAATGTTCGTATAAATTTAAAAAGCCAGTTGATACTATGACTAAGCCATCAGGGGAAGTAAAAGGGGGAAAAATCCATATGACTGTAGAAACCCGAGGAAATATGGAGCTACTTGAATGGATTATTGCTCCTGAAAAGGAAAAAAATGGAATGATAACTTTCTTTCGTAGAGATGCTCTAAGTCGCCTATTCGGGATAGAGTTTAAAAAAGCACAATGTATTAAATTTAAGGAAGAGTTTAATTCTACGGATGGAAAGCCAATGAACATAAATTTTACTATAGTTGCTAGAAGTTTAAAGTTCAATCATTTAGAATTTAATAATGATTGGACCATTTAAAATTTTATCATTTTCCATAATCAATTAATTTATGAAAAATAAAATAAACAATACATATTTCTATCGTAGAAGTGCATTTGGAAAATCTTCTAATCCCTTTGCTCTAGTTAGTATTAATGGATATGAAATTTCAAAAAAATATTCTATATCTGTGAAAATTCATCAAAAGATGCTGATGCATACAGAATATGTTCTTACAATACCTAGTGAAGCTTTTAATGATAAAAATAGTTATCCTATGGAAAATTCGCAAAAATTGTTGGGAACAGATATTACTATCAAAATACTTCAGCATGGAGAAACGATGTCATTATTTACGGGACAAGTAACAAGCATCGAATATAAAAGAGCCAATAAATATCCTCTCATTATTATATACGGAAAATCTTATACGATATTACTAGATGCTTTTCCAGGGAACCGAACATATCAGAATATGAATCTAGAATCTATTTTGAATGAAGTAAAGAAGGAATATACCGGGAATAAAATAGATTTTATTATTGCTCCTGAAAAACAGGAGATTATTCCTTATACCGTATCTTATAATGAAACAGCTTATGAATTTATGCAAAGACTGGCTAAAAGATACGGTGAATATTTTTTTTGGAATGGATCTCAATTAGTATTTGGTAGAGGGTTTCAATATTCTACACAATTGAAAGAGGGTAGAGATTTTTTAGAATATAGTATTAAAGCTTATACTCAGAAGCAATATTTAAGCTATAATAATTATTATCCTCAAATAGCGGATCAACAATCTTTAAAAAGCTCTGATGTAAATGAAGTGTCATTAAAGCATATTGTTAATCCTTTTCAAAATAATTCTGTAGAAGCTTCGCTAAATATTTTTCAGGAACCCGAGAATTCTTCTTATTTTGATGGTCTTTCAGAAGAAGAAAGTTACTTTCAATTACAAAAAATAAAAGCTCATCAAGATTCCCTTCAAAATTTAGTAACAGTTGAGGCTAAAACAACAAATCCCCGTTTGCGTTTAGGTGATATAGCTCAATTACTTGCAAGTATCAGAGATATAAACATAAAATCCTTTAAAGAAGAGGGAGTGCCTATTGAGAGCTACCTTATACAGGAAATAAACATTAACTATAGTGATAAAGGATATCGAAATAGTTTTAATGGAATACCAAGAGAACAAAAGACAGCTCCATATTGGGATATAAATGCTTTTCCAAATTCTCCTGATCAAATTGCTGTGGTTGTTGATAACAATGATCCCTTACAAATGAATCGTGTTAAATTGAAATTTCCATGGCAAAAAGTTGGAGAAACTACGCCATGGATTCGATTATTGCAGGGTTATTCTGGACCTGATAGAGGGATGCATATCATTCCAGAGCAAGGAGAAGAAGTAATGGTTAGTTTCCGAGGAGGGAATGCTGAAGTGCCTGTTGTTACAGGCTCGCTTTATAATGGTAAACATAAATCGGGTTACCACACATCTGATAATAGAATTAAAGCTTTTAAGACTCGAGACGGAGAAAAGTTGGAGATGGAAGGATTAAAAAATATTGTTCTTTCAGATATTAAAGGAAATAAATTTCATATTGATATTGAAAAAAATACGATTAATATAAAGGCCTTAGATATAATTAATTTAGAGGCTCAATACATAAATATGAAGGCTGAAAAAGATATTACAGTAAAAGTCGGTAATAATATGAAAACTAATGTTTATGGAAATTACGATTTAGATACTGGTAAAAATACGATTATTGCTAGTAATAATAATACTTATATTTCAGCCAGGAGAGATATGGATATTTATGGAGGTAAAAAAGTGATTGGGTTTTCAAGTGGAATAACAGAATGGGGTGCGGCTTCTCAAATGCACATACATGGGGCGAACTCCAAAATTACTGCACTCAATAAATTAGAATATAAGTCGCCTTATATAGATGAATTGCCTCAAACTGAGAATTTTTTATATAATAAAGAACCTCAAATTGTGGATATGTACTGGACTTATGGAGATGATTATAAACTTTTAGCTGATAAATCCAGATTTTATGTAGACATGAATTTACATGTGCAAACTAGAAATTATAGCGAAGGTGAAAAAATAGATGTTGTAATAAAAAATGAAGATGAAACACCTCTAACAGATAATTTACAAGAATTAACCCTATCCGGTATTGTTGACAACAATAATGAAGTTATTTTTAAAAATGTATTGGAACCATACACATTAAATTTAAATAATGAAGAGGATGATAATACTGCTGATTTAGAACAAGAACATGAAAAAAAAACAAAAGAAACTGAGTTTAGTAAATGGGAACAAGAACAGTGCGATAAATATCAAAAAAAACAAAACAGAAAAGGATTTTTAGGTTTTCTTTATGAATAATAAATTTATAATAATATAGTCATGGCAAATTTAATAGGTCAGGCAGGCAAATGCTCATCAACCCCTGTACAATGTAATAGACCCAAATGGGTTGATATGGAAACAAACTATCCTAAAAATGGAGTAGATACTGATAAACTATATATTAAAATAGGAGGAAATTTTTCTAAATTTAATAGTATAGATGAAATTAAAAAGAGTTACTTGGCTAATTCTTGTGCAATAAGAATGAGTAGAGGATTAAATCTTAGTGGCTTTAAATTACCCTCAAGCAATAAGGGATTTGGAGAAAAAGGAGGTGTAATGAAAGGGGGCGATGGATATTATTATTGGTTGAGAGTTAAAGAATTAAATAATTATTTAGCCCAAAAATTTGGTAAGCCTGAGTTCGATAAAACTCTTGCTCCTGTATCTATAGATAATATAGATAAAAAAGAAATTTGGAAGGACTCTGATGAATGGGTTAAAATAAAAGAAATGAAAGGAATAATATCTTTTGATGTTTCCGGTTGGGGTGATGCTTCCGGACATTTCACTCTTTGGGATGGTGATAAACTATTTTATGCAAGTAATGATCGTGGAAATTTAAAAAATTTAATAGATTGCTATTTTTGGATGCACTATGTAGATAAAAATAAAAATAAAATAATTCAAACAAATAGAATACGGATATGGGAATTAAAATAAAAATATTAATAATTGTTTTAACACTATCAAATGTATCATTTGGTCAAAATAAGAAAGAAATACACATTATTAAAAAATATGCCATGTATAAATGCTTAATGAATAATTATTCTCAAGCAGATTCAACATTTAAGAGTCATGATTATACCGCTTCGTACGTGTTTCAGATTGAGAGGGTTGATTATAATTTATTAGATAAAATAGATAAATATGTAATAGATAACACCTCCTCTTTTTATAAAGATGGTATTAGTGAAAATTTAGAAGATGAGAAAGCTAATTATATATGTTGGAAATGTATTGATTTTTTTGAATCTAAAAAGCTTGAAAAGTACATAAAAAAAATTACGAATTACAAATAAAACCTGATTATAGTAATATTATTATTGGAACTAAAGTAAAAAAATAAATATATAACTTTTTCTTTTGTTAGTTTCTACTATATCATTATTTTCTCAAAATAGGATTATTACAAATGCAATGAGTAGTTTGCCTTATCTTCATGTGTAAATAATAATGATATGAAAGTAGATAGTACTTTACGTTCGTTTGATGTATCTAATACATACCTTATGCAGAAAGATATTCTATTTATCTAAACATATAAAAAGTTTACAGAGTTTATTAATATAAATACCTCAATATATTATAAACAGTTAACCTATGGGAGTTATGATATTCCAAAAACAAATATGATTATTTATTTTGTTTGGAATTTTCTAATTCTAATAAATTAGAAAAATATTAATAAAATTATTAAAAGAAAAAGATTGAGAGGAAGTATTAAATTTAAAATTTTTAAAATAAAAATTCGAATAGATATTTAAAGATTAACATAATTTATCATAATATGTACGAACATCCTTGATAAGAATAAAATAAAGTGAATACCTATGAGCCATCCGATTGTACAAAATACCAAACTTAAATGCGATAAAGGCACAAAAGAAACGCCCTTTCAAATAACCAGCCAGACATTTTCTCAAATCAATGGTAAACTCATAGCTACTGAAGAAGATAAGCAGGCAAACACCAATATTATCCCTTTTGGGTTATGTAAATTAAAACCGACTTCGGGGGGATATTTACCTTGTATTCCGGCTTTAATTAAATGGCAGAATACCTCACCGTTTTCAATTGAAGGGAAAAAGAAACTTACAACCGATTCCTATTGCAAATGTTCAACGGGTGGTACAATAAAACCTATTAAAGATTTAAATAGTATGTTTGTTAAATTAATAAAAAAAACGGGAAACAATAAAACTCAAAATTATACTCCTGAAATACAAAAAAATTTAAAAAGTAAAATTGAACCAGGATATTATTATGAAAAAAATGGAAATTACTTAGGTTATCATTCTGGAAAAAATGATGATATAATACATGTAGCAAAATCAGTACAAAAGGATAAATCAAATAAAATTATCAGTGTTGAAAGTTCTGTAAATTTAACAGAAAAATATGCAATTACACATTCTCAGGTATTAGACAGGGCTAATTGGATCTACGCCGAAGGAGGATATAAAATTCCTGAGTTTTATGCATATTCTATTGAAAATGCCTATCAATCCGTACGCATCGCAAACAAACAAGAAGACAAGTTATATCATCAGCTTCTTAGAGATACAAGTGGTAGACTCAATAAAGATAATTACTTTTCCGGTAAGTATGCTAATAATATAGGTAAAAGATTTTGGGATAGTAGAAAAAATCCTTCAACGTTTGATCAAGATATGAAAAATACAATAGCATCCGTAATAAAATCAAAAATGCATCCGGAAAAAGATCCTACAGGAGGAACTAATGCTTGGTTAGGGTACAAAAATGGCAAGCACAAAGGTGAATATTTTATCTATTCTCTAGGACGACGTCATTTCTTTTTAAAATATGGAGAGAGTAAATTAACAGAGGATGAAAAAGAGTATGAAATAGAACCTTAATTAAGATCATAAGAAAAATAGATAAAATTTATGGAATGTTTAATCATTTTAGTTAGGATTCATCATACGCTAAAAGCATAATGTATGTGATCAAATGAAATAAAAGATCAATAAATATCAATACTATTAATAAACATTAAGTGTTCAGCAAATGATTGAAGTTCTGCAAAATATAGTAATTTATGTTTTTAATAGTAGGTTATAGAATATTATAAAAGGAATAAGTTATATTGATATAAATCTTTCAAATGCTTTAATTAATATATTTTAAGGATAAACTGATTTAAGAATTTTATTTGATTGGTAATATGGAAAATTAATTTAGGGAAAAATTAATTAGCTATAATATTAAATAGTAACCGGATAAAGTTTAATTAAGATTAAAAAATTGTATGGGACAAATTAATGTCATAAAAAAAGATTTATAGTAATTTATTAATAATAAAAATAAAGTAGTTATTAAAAGCATTTTTAAAAAATTTAATAAAGTTTAAATTTCAACGACCATTTTTAAATTTGCAAATTATACTATTTAATTAGATAAATTCATTTTATCCTTTAAAGCTTGTATTTCGTCTCTATATTGAGCAGCCGTTAAGAAATCTAAATTTTTAGCAGCTTTTTCCATTTCTTTTTGTTTTTTAGAGATAATTTTTTCTAAATCTTCTGATTTATATTGAGGTTCATCCTCTGCCACTTTTTTAATTTCATGTCTTGGAGCATACGATTTCACTTCATTATCCAAGTTATTGATGGAAATATTGGTTATTTTTTTATTTAATGGTTGAGGAGTAATATGATGTTCTAAATTATATTGATTTTGAATTTCCCTTCTTCTAGCTGTTTCATCGATCGTTTTTTTCATACTATCCGTCATTTTATCCGCATACATAATAACCTTACCGTGAATATTACGAGCGGCTCTACCCGCGGTTTGCGTTAGAGAACGATGCGATCGTAAAAACCCTTCTTTATCGGCGTCAAGTACAGCAACTAAAGAAACTTCGGGAAGATCTAATCCTTCACGTAATAAATTGACACCAACTAAAACATCGAATTTACCAATACGTAAATCCTGCATAATTTCAACACGTTCCAATGTATCAATATCTGAATGAATAAATCGAGTTCTAATCCCAAATTTCGTAAGATATTTAGTTAATTCCTCCGCCATACGTTTTGTTAGCGTAGTAACTAATATCCTTTCATCCTCTTCAATTCTTTTTTGAATTTCAGCCATCAGATCATCAATTTGATTTAAAGAAGGTCTCACTTCAATTACAGGGTCCAGTAATCCGGTCGGGCGAATAATTTGTTCAATGTATATACCTTCACTTTTCTGCAATTCATAATCAGCAGGAGTAGCGCTAACATAAATGACCTGATTCTGCATCATTTCAAATTCCTCAAATTTTAAAGGACGGTTGTCTAGTGCGGCAGGAAGTCTGAAACCATGTTCTACCAACGTTTCTTTTCTGCTTCGGTCTCCTCCGTACATGGCATGAACCTGAGGTAAAGTAACGTGACTTTCATCAATTACCATTAAATAATCTTCAGGAAAATAGTCTAATAAACAGAAAGGTCGGGTTCCGGGGAGACGACCATCGAGGTATCGAGAATAATTTTCTATTCCCGAACAATATCCTAACTCTTTAATCATTTCCAGGTCAAATTCAGTTCGTTCTTTTAAACGGTGAGCTTCCAGATTTTTACCTACTTCATTATAATAGTCGACCTGCTTACCTAAATCAATTTGTATGTTTCGTATAGCATTATTTAATGTTTCCGGAGAAGTCACAAATAGGTTAGCCGGATATATATTGATACTTTCAATAGAATCAATTACATTATTAGAAACATAATCAACATTTTCAATACGTTCAATCTCATTTCCGAAAAATTGAATTCGTATTCCTGTATCTGAATAAGCAGGAAAAACATCGATTACATCTCCTTTGACTCTAAAATTTCCTCTTCCAAAATTGATTTCAGAGCGAGAATATAAAGCATTCACTAAAGATTGCAGTAATTTTGTTTTTGAAATAGCTTGACCTACTTTTAATGATACCATGCTACTTTTAAATTCCACCGGATTTCCAATACCATATAGACAAGAAACAGAAGAAACCACCAATACATCTCGTCTGCCGGAAAGCAGGGCAGAAGTAGCGCTTAAACGTAATTTTTCAAGATTTTCATTAATGGACAAATCTTTCTCTATATACGTATTGGTAGTAGGCATAAATGCTTCAGGCTGATAATAATCGTAATATGAAACAAAATATTCTACTGCATTATTTGGAAAGAATTCTTTAAATTCCATATAAAGTTGGGCAGCCAACGTTTTATTATGCGCCAGGATGATAGTCGGACGTTGAATTTTTTCAACCACATTGGCAATAGTGAAGGTTTTACCCGAACCGGTTACTCCTAATAGAGTTTGAAACTTTTCATTTTTTAATATTCCTTTGGAAAGTGATTCAATAGCCTGAGGCTGATCGCCTGTAGGCTTAAATTGAGAAACTACTTGAAATTTCATATATTAAAAATATAAATGTAATAAAATATATATTGATAGTACTCTTTTTACTTAAAAGGTTTTTTTACTGTATAAAAACAAATATGTTCAGGCATTAATTATCATTTGAAACCTAGGTTTCAAAAAATATGTTACATTAAATTAAGTAATGTTTTATTTACTTAAATAAGGAAGATAATAAATTTAAAGTTTGAAACTTAAATTTATAAATAATAATCAATTAAATGATGTTAAAATATTATAAAATAATGATAACTTTAAACAAGTTGCGAGATAGTTTATTTTCGTTTAACGAGTTCATCTCTTAATTTCGCTGCAGTCTCATAATCTTCATTTTCTATAGCTTTAGAAATTAAATCATTAATCTCTGAATCGGTTAAATGGGCGAATGAATCTTCAATATCATTGATATTCAATTGATTTTCAATGGTATCTAACGCCTTTTCAAAAGTTGATTCAGTAGCTAATTCATCTTCATTCATTTCCGTATATACCCCTGCTTTTTCCAGGATTTCTTTAGTGGCATACACGGGAGCTTCAAAACGCACGGCTAACGCAATGGCATCAGAAGTGCGAGAATCTATTTCAATTTCCTCATCGGTATCTCTGTTTTGAAATAAAATATTGGAATAAAATACTCCTTCTTTCAATTTATATATAAAAACAGCTTTTACAACAATATGAAAACTTTTTGCAAAGGTAGTAAATAAATCATGTGTAATTGGTCGAGGAGGAGTAATATCTTTCTCTAATGCTAAAGCAATGGATTGTGCTTCAAAGCTTCCTATAATTACAGGAATTTTCCTTTTACCAAAATCTTCTTCTAAAATAAGAGCATAAGCTCCGGTTTGAGTTTGGCTGTATGAAATACCTCTAATATGTAGTCGAATTAAATCCATAAATTATATATTATTCAATGAAAACATAGTAAATACTGAAATAACAATGCAATTTACGATTTTTTTTTAGAATTTTTTAATAGATATTTATTTTAGGGGTATAAAGAAACTTTTATTTATATAAATTAATAAAATTTTTTTTTGTTGATAAATTAATTTCTAATAGTATTAAAAATATCAACAATTTTAAGATGTATGCAGCTTCCAAAAAATTTCTTTGCCAATTTAGAAAAAGTAGGCGTTAAATCGGAAACATAAAATTCATACAAAGGGTTTTTAAATTGTGAAGTCAATTTTTTATTTTCTAGGTCTTGTTTAATGTAATTGGCAACGATCAGTGGAGAATCAATAACCTGAATTTTATTTAAATAGAAATTTTTAACTTCATTAATAATGATAGGATAATGAGTACACCCTAAAATTAAAGAATCTATATTTTGTAGCTTTTTATTAGTTAAATACGTTTTAAGAACTATAGAAGATATTTCATGATTATTAAAACCTTCTTCAATTACCGGAACCAGCAGGGGAGCAGCTAGTTCATGAACATTTATATGTGGATTCAGTTTTTGAATGCTTTTTTTATAAATATGAGAAGATATGGTAGATTTGGTGGCTAATACACCTACATTTTGATTAAAAGTGAAGGCTACTTTTTCAGCTACGGGTGAAATAACATCATATACCGGCACATTTTTTTCATTTGCCAAAGCAATTACTTCTTTCAAAGCGTTGGCAGTGGCAGTATTACAAGCAATAACAATAGCTTTACAATTATTTTCGAGTAAAAATTTAGTTATTTTTATCGAATATTCGGTTATAACTTCTTTAGATTTATCTCCATAAGGCAAATGCTTTGAATCTCCGTAATAAATTAGACTTTCATGAGGTAACAATCGTTTTATTTCCTTCGCAATAGTAAGTCCTCCCATTCCGGAGTCAAAAATACCAATAGGTCGATCTTCTTCTTTCATTGATGCAAAAATAAGTGTTTATAAGTTATTAATCAATGAAAAAAAATTGGGCAATAATTCCATCCGTAAAAAATAAAGATTCCGGATGAATAGTTACTATTTGATTGGATATTCTTACTTTTTTAGTTGCTTCAAGTTTCTTTAGTTCTTTATAAAAGTGTTTCATCAAAGAAGATGAAAATTCTTTCTCCAATTCATCGATATTGATTCCCCAGAGGGTACGAAGTCCCAACATGATTTTTTCATTAAAACGATCTTTTTCACTAATTACCTCTTCCTCATAATTGAGTATATTCTTTTCGATTGCTTTAAGGTATTTTATATTATGGGAAATATTCCAGCTTCTTTTATCTTTTCCATTATAAGAGTGGGCGGAAGGCCCTATTCCCAAATAAGGTTTATTTTTCCAATAGGAAGTATTATGTTGAGAAAAAAACGTTTCTTTTCCAAAATTTGAAAATTCATATTGGATATACTTATGCTCAATTAATTTATTTCTAAGCATTTCAAATTGAATCGCTTGTTTTTCCTCATCAATAGGTGGAAGTTTATTTTTTCTGATTTGTGCGTCAAAAGCGGTTTTTGGTTCAACTGTAAGCGCATAGGATGAAATATGAGGAATTCCTAGAGAGATAGCTTTCTCAAGAGTATACATCCATCTTTCATGGGTAGTAGTTTGTGCTCCATAAATCAAATCTATCGTAATATTGTTAAAACCAATATCTTGAGCGGATCGAATAGATTGAATTGCTTCGTATGCATTGTGGTTTCGATTCATAAATTTGATATCCTCATCAATAAAAGATTGAATCCCTACACTTAGACGATTTACAAGAGTTTGATTTTTGAGGAAGTGAAGATATTCTACAGATAAATCATCCGGATTTGCTTCAAAAGTAATTTCCTTAGTTTCAGATATATTGTAATGTTCCTTGATTATAGTAAATAAGTATTCAAGTTCTTTATAATTAAGGATTGAAGGAGTTCCACCACCAAAATATATGGTCTTAATGGGGGTAATCAATTCATTCTTTCTTAAAATCAATTCTTTACCTATAGCTTGTATCAATTGTGATTTATAGTTGAATTGAGTTGAAAAATGAAAATTACAATAATTACATTTTTTTACACAAAAAGGAATATGAATATAAAGTCCCGACATAGTAAAATTATTGCAAAGATATTATAACTCAAGGAAATGTTGAATCATTTTAATTAATTTAACTTGGATTTATAAATGATTTTTAAGCGAATCATTACGTCCTAATACCTAATAAATAGTTTAATCTAGATTAAATTCAGTTGTAAAAAGTAGAAAGCTAAAAAAATGTGTATTATCAATGAATGAATTTTATTGATATCGTAAGCTAAAAAGGTAAATGTGCCTTACAAGTATTTTAATAGGGAATAAGTAACGCAAAGTCAATATGCAAGTAAGAACTAAAATAAAGTAAAAAAAAGCTCAAATTTAATTTTAAATTTGAGCTTTATATATTTTATAAATTTATTGTAAAAAATCATCCAAAGCTTTTGCCATTGATGGACTTTCTTTGGTTGGTGCAAAGAAGTTAACAGTTAATCCTGCTTCTTCAGCAGCTTGTTTGGTGGAATGACCAAATATACCGATACTTATCGAATCTTGTTTAAAATCTTTATAATTATCAAATAAGGATTTGATACCGGAAGGACTAAAAAATACTAAAGCATCGTAGTCTTTAATATCTTTAATTTGTGAAGCCACATCGCTACTTACTGTACGGAAAAGTATAGCTCGGGTATAATCTACTCCTGATTTGTCTAATGCATCAGGGATATCCTGGTTAAGCACATCAGAAGTTGGTAAAAGATATTTTTCATTAGGGTTCTTCTTCAAAAGAGGAATCATATCTTCCGCCTCTTTCTCTCCAAAATAGATTTTTCTTTTTCGGTATACAATATATCTTTGAAGATATAAAGCAATAGCCTCAGATTGACAAACATATTTCATGGAATCAGGTACCGTAAATCGCATTTCATCGGCCAGTCTAAAAAAATGATCGATCGCATTGCGGCTGGTAAATATGATTGCGGTAAAATTAGAAAAATCGATTTTTTGTAATCTAACATCTTTTGCATCAGCGCCTTGCACATGGATAAAAGGACAAAAATCAATTTTTATTTTATGCTTTTTTTCAATGTCAAAATATGGTGAACTATCGCCAGCGGGCTTTGATAGAGAGATTAAAACGGATTTTATTTTCATAATAAATTAAAATTTATCTCCTAAAAACACTAATTTTAAAACATATAGTGCCGGTAAGATTTCGAAAGCGCAAAGGTACAAAAATTCATAATAACCAGGAAGTTTTATTTGATTTTTAATGAAGAACATCAGCCAAATCCATTCTGTAACCAGTAAAAATGATAGCGTTCCTACCACAAGATAAGGGGCATATTGAACCGAAATATCTGTATAATATATTGTAAAACAAAGTAGTATTGTAATAAACAATTTGATAAACAAAAAGATAAATCGATTATTATAATTAATCTGATATTCTTTGTTTTTTCCTAATATCAAAAGAAAGCCGTTTCCTAACGTATAAGAAGATACTTGATATATGGTTAAAATTACAAATAATGAGATTAATTTTAAAGCTTCCGTATTATAAAAAGGAATTACTACCGTAAAAAAAGGAAGAAGAGTTAAAGCTAAAATAACCGTATAAACAAAACTACATATAGCAACATACAAAGTAAAATTTTCATTTTCGGTAGGTATAGACCTAAAACGGAAAATGGGTTCATCTTTAGGAATTAATAAAAATCTCGAAATAATCAATAATAGTAAAGATCCTAAGAGAATAAAATTTACCAGATTGTCCCCTAAAGGTATTTTTGTTATTTCCAAAATTTAGATGATTTACTCTATAAATTAATCTTCATCAATAAAACGTTTGGTAATAGGAGAATAAGAGTCAATACGACGATCTCTTAAAAAAGGCCAATGCACTCGGTAACTGTCAGATTGTTCGGTTTCAATTTCCACGACCATAACCTCTTCATTTTCATGAGAAGCTTGTTGTAAAATAGTGCCGAACGGATTAGAAACAAAAGATCCACCCCAAAATTTCATCGCGCCGTCTTGTTCATATCCCACACGATTAACACTTACTGTATGCACTCCGTTGGCAATTGCATGACTTCTCTGAATGGTCTGCCATGCATTATATTGTTCGATGTTGGTGTCTTCATCTTGAGTAGAAGCCCAACCAATAGCTGTAGGATAAAATAGAATTTCAGCACCCAATAAAGCCGTAATACGAGAAGCTTCGGGATACCATTGATCCCAACAAATTAATACTCCAATTTTAGCATATTTGGTTTGAAAAACCTTGTATCCTAAGTCACCCGGAGTAAAATAAAATTTTTCATAATATGCAGGATCATCAGGAATATGCATTTTGCGATATTTTCCCAAATATTGACCATCGGCATCAATAATTGCAGTAGTATTATGGTATAATCCTTTAGCTCTTTTCTCAAAAAGTGAAGCAACAATAACTACATTTAATTCAGCTGCTACTTTTCCCAATCGGTCCGTAGTGGGGCCGGGAATAGTTTCAGCTATTTTAAAATTATCGTAATTTTCAACATCACAAAAATACAGGGATGTAAATAACTCTTGAAGACAAACTATTTGAGCACCTTGTGAAGCTGCTTTTTTAATTCCTTCAATTGCTTTCTCTATGTTATTCTCAATATTATTGGAACAGCTGGATTGTACCAATCCGATTTTTACTTTTGCCATTACTTAAAAATATATTTTCAAGGTTTTTTCACTTACAAAAATAAGTTATATTTTATAAATTATAGTGCTCAAATGGCATCAATTTGAGAATTAAACTCGTTGGCAAAAGTTTTAACCTGTTTCCAATCTGTGTATTCAATTACGGTTGAAGAGTCAGTAGGACCTTTAGTCATTGTCATAATAAGCTGAATCATGAGCCTGTCGAAAGTTGAATAGGCAGGATAATTTAATAAGCCACCAAATAAACCTATAAGGTTTGGCTTCCATTTAATTTTATTTAAAAATTTTTTAGCGTATGGATTATTTTCAACCAATCTTCTTTCTTTATTTCTTGCTATTAAACTTATTGAGAAAAAAGCATTCGGCATTGAACTTAGTTCTTGAGAATGAGTATTGATATATTTTTTTACTTTATTTCTGTGGAATCCATACCGAATACTAGCCCCGATAATTACACCATTAAAGTTAGAAAGAGAGGGAATTGGATCATTAATTGATACTATAGTTACCGTCGCCTTTAAATTAGCAGCAATGAACTTGGAAATTTTAATGGTATGACCATCGGTAGTAGAATATATAATCAAAACTTTTTTTTCTTTTGATGACATATGACAATAAAGTTTTTAGTGACTGCAAAATTACTCATAATAAATGTAATAGCCGATATGTATGAATAAAGCTTTCATGAATAAGAAGTGTTAAAAATTACAAAATTAAATTTCAGATAAATATATTTAGTAACTTTGTTAAAAGTTAAAGGTAATGACTCAAATAGCCAGAGATAAACAAGAAATTTTAAATACTATTTCGCATGGAATGGGAATTGTATTGGGTATTGTCGGACTAATATTTCTATTAGTAAAAAATAATAATAGTAGTATATACAGTACCTTAAGCATTTGGACGTTTGGTCTTTCGCTCATCATCTTATATACCTCTTCAACCATCTATCATTTTTTTGTGAATGAAAATTGGAAAAAAAAAGCACGCGTTTTAGATCACATGAGCATATTTTTGCTGATTGCAGGAACGTATACACCGATTTGCCTGATCACATTGGAAAAAAGTTCGGGATGGACGCTTTTTACTATCGTTTGGACCATAGCAGCTTTAGGTATTATCATGAAAATTTTTTTGACCGGTAAGGTTGATAAGTTATCTTTACTT
This sequence comes from Apibacter sp. B3935, assembly GCF_009827705.1. Lineage (NCBI taxonomy): Bacteria > Pseudomonadati > Bacteroidota > Flavobacteriia > Flavobacteriales > Weeksellaceae > Apibacter > Apibacter sp. B3935. The sequence goes on along the minus strand of NZ_WINL01000001.1, from coordinate 528,987 downwards.
CTTTATTTGATTATGGGTTGGCTTTTGGTATTCGACATAAAGAATATCGCAAATTCTATGACTTCTCAGGCTTTGCTTTTTTTAGTTCTGGGAGGAGTTTTGTACACTCTGGGAACTATATTTTATGCAAGGGATAAGATGCCTTATGCTCATTTTATATGGCATTTATTTGTCTTGGGAGGAAGCGCTTCCCATTACGCCATGGTATACTATATTATATAAATTTTTAATGAAAATAGTTGGATTAACAGGAGGAATGGGGGTAGGAAAATCGACGGTAGCCAAAATATTTGAAGATTTTGGTTTTCCGGTGTTTAATTCCGATACAAGAGCAAAGGAACTAATGGTTGAAAACGATGAGCTCAAAAGGAATATAATTTCACTTTTAGGGCAAGAGGCTTATGAAGGTGACACTTTAAACCGAAAATATATAGCAAAAAAAATCTTTACCGATAAAGAACTTCTTAAAAAGCAGAATCTTTTAGTTCATACTGCTTTGCAACACGACTTTCAGTTATGGAAAAGTAAACAGAATGCCCTATTTGGAATCAAAGAAGCAGCCATTTTATTTGAAAGTGGTTCTTACAAGGATTGCGATTTTACGATAGCTGTTACTTCTCCCGATTCTCTACGGATGCAAAGAATACTATCCAGAGATCATTTATCCGAAACTGAAGTTAAAGAACGTATTCAACATCAATGGCCTCAGAGTAAAATTGTAAAATTATCCACCTTTCATATAAATAATGATTCGGATTATGAAAATTTAAAGAATCAGGTCATTCAAACCGTCAATATCTTAAAAATCAAATGCAAACAGACTAGCTAGTTCGCACGATTTTAGCCATATAAAACCCATCAAAACCACAAACGGATGGCATCAATTTTTTCTCTTCAATCAACTGATAATTGGAGTTTTCTTTCAAAAAGTTTTTTACTTGTAAAGAATTTTCAGATGGTAAAATGGAACAAGTTGCATAAACTAAGATTCCGTCTTTTCTAACAAGTTTGGAATGGTTTTGCAAGATTTGTCTTTGTTCCTCTCTAACACGGCTAATAAACTCTTCATTTAATTTCCATTTAGCATCCGGATTACGTCTCAACACACCCAAACCGGAACACGGAGCGTCAATGAGTACTCTATCTGCGCTATTTTCAAGTCTTTTTAATGTTTTAGAATCTTCAATAACTTTAGTTTGTATATTGTGAGCACCATTTCTGCGAGCTCTTTGTTTTAACGTTTGCAATTTCCATTCATGAATATCCATGGCAATAATTTGGCCTTTGTTTTCCATTAAAGCAGCAAGTTGTAATGTTTTACCACCGGCTCCTGCACATGAATCGATAACTCTCATCCCGGGTTTTACGTCAACAAATTCTCCAACTCTTTGTGAAGACGCATCTTGAATTTCAAATAAACCGTCTTTAAAAGCTTGTGTTTTAAAAATATTTTTCTTCTCTTCCATTATAAGAGCATTTTTGTATCCCCTGATAAAATCAACGGTTATATTTTCTTCACTCAAAACGTCTTTAAGTTCTTCAGCTGTGATTTTAAGAGTATTAGCTCTTAAGATGGTTTGTGCCGGAACATTTAAAGCTTTTATTTCTTGGCTCCATGAATCGCCCAATTCTGATTCCAACACTTTTTGCATCCATTCAGGAATAGAATATTTAATGGCTAGAGTGGGAAAGGGAAGTTTAAAACGATCCTTAATCTTTTTTATATATACTTTTTCGAATTCAGGAAAAGGTTGAAGCTCAATTTTACTACGGAGTAAATACGTGGCGATTATATTATCTATTGATTCGGGAGATAGCTTCTTATTTGCAAAAAATTCCAATTGGTTTTTCCAGCGTATTATCTCATAAAATGATTCAGAAACAAAGCCACGGTCTTTGCTGCCCCATTTTTTATTGAATTTCAGAGTTCTTTCCAGCACCTTGTCCGCGTATTTATTGGGCTCGAAAAAACTTTCTTCTAAGGCTTTATGTAAACCTATTATTAAATTTCTGTGTAACTTTATCTTTGGAATCATTTCGTATGAAAATATTTGCAAATATATAGGTTAATTATAACATGTATCAATAGTTAAGCTAATGCTTAGCACAATAAAAAATACATTTGTATTATAACAGTAATTACTTAACTACAAAATAAATAAAACTATGAAGGTATATTTCATTCCGGGATTAGGAGCAAAATGTCAATGTTTCAAGTTCATTAAGCTACCTGAAGGATTTGAAAAAATATATGTTGAATGGCATCTTCCTGAAAAAAATGATAGTTTATCTACTTATGTCCGAAAGATGTCAGAAAAAATAGATCAATCCGAACCTTTTATATTAGTCGGTTATTCTTTTGGAGGCGTCATTGTTCAAGAAATGAATAAGTTTATGAAACCGGAAAAAACCATACTGATAGCAAGTATGAAAGATAAAATCCAAATTCCTGAATTATTCAAAATCTTAAAGAAAATTAAATTCGCAAAATGGTTTCCCATGAAATTTTTTACCGGAAAGAAAATGCTTTCATATACATTTATGAGATCCGTCTATTTTAATACGATACCATTCAAAAAACAAAAAAGAAATCAAATTAAGTTAGACGAATTTATGGTAGATTTAAATTCAGAGTATTTTAAATGGTCCATTGATCAAATTGTAAATTGGTTACCCGAAAAAGAATGCAAAAAAATATATCAAATTCACGGAACAAATGATCTTATTTTTCCATTTAAGAAGATACATACCAGTTATGCTACCACCCAACAACCCCATCTTGAAATCGTAGAAAAAGGATCCCATCTTTTAGTATTGGAATTACCAAAAAAAGTGAATAAAGCATTAGAAAATATAATATTAAATGAATAAATAATAAAAATTGATGAAAAAAAATTTAAAACATTAGTAATACGTAAAATATTTCTTTTTTTAGTAAGTTTGTACAATATATAAATGTTTATTTAGATTCTAATTTAATAATTGCTAATGAGATCATTTCGACTTTTTTTATTTTTAATGCTATCATTTTTTCTAACTAAAGTAAAATTATATGGTCAACAAAGTATCCCTTTTGATCAACAATATCTTTTGTCGGATAAAGTGTTGATTAATCCGTCGTATACAGGATCTACTGATGATATTGTATTAAAAGCTACGTATCATCAACAATTTAGCAATTTTAATGAAAGTCCGAATACCCAAACCATCAGTACCCATTTCAATGCTTTTGACAGGGTAGGATTGGGAGCTTACTTTTTTAGGGACGAAAACGGTCCGATTACACTAACAGGAGCTAATATTTCTGGAGCCTATCATATTCCTTTAACAGATGAAGAGAACAGATCGGAAAGTCAGTTTTCATTCGGTACTTCGTTCAGTTTTTTTTCACAATCATTTGAATATTCCAAATTGAGACCCGAAGATGCGAATGATCCTCTATTATATGGTGATAAATCTGTATTTTTGCCTTACCTGAATTTAGGGATGTCTGTAGCCTATGAAGGTTTCTTTGCAGGAGTTTCTGTACAAGACATACCTTTAGGAAAAAACAAACCGGTGGTAAACTCCATTGAACCTTCACCTTCTTGGTATTATTTGAATTTAGGCTATAATTGGGAATTGGTGGAATCCTTTTTTTTAGAGCCCTCATTTATGATGAGCTTAAATACAAATTCCGAAAGAATGATGGATTTAAATTTGAAAGCTAAATATAAAGATGATTTCAATGCTTTTGCTTTAGGAGTTAGTTATAGAACAGCCAAAGATTCTCAAGTTAGCGGCGGTCTTTCCGTAACACCATTTTTACAAGCAGAATTAGGCAGATTAAATTTTACTTTTGGATATAATTTTGGAATTACAGACGTATTCAAAAAAGGAGGTGATGGATTAATGGTAGGTTTAGGATATAATATAGATAACTTTATAAATCCGCAAGGATTTCGTTACAGATAGAAGAATTTTTGAAAAGATGACAGAATACGTAGTTTTAGTGAATGAGAAAGATGAGATAGTAGGTGAAATGGAAAAGCAAGAAGCCCATATAAAAGGTGAATTGCATCGAGCATTTTCAATATTTATTTTCAATAAAAAAAAGGAACTTTTAATTCAACAAAGAGCAAAAATAAAATATCATTCCTCTTTGAAATGGACCAATACTTGTTGCAGCCATCCTAGAATTGGTGAAAGTTATATGGATGGAGCGCATCGGAGACTTAAAGAAGAATTAGGATTTGATTGTGAATTGCACAAAAAGTTCGATTTTATTTATAAAGCAGAGGTAGGGGACGGGCTTATTGAACATGAATATGATTATGTTTTCATAGGCCAATACGACGGAGAAATAGTTATCAATCCTTTGGAAGTAGAATCGATAAAGTGGATAAACTTAACCGATTTAAAAAAAGATATTGATTTACATCCCTCTAATTACACTGAATGGTTTAAGATTATATTCGACAAATATGAAAAATATATTGAACATTTCACCGGTTAATTTTTAAACATTAAATCCGATGGTATCTCAAATAGAAATTGTGCTGAAAGAACGAGCCAGAGGCTTTCATTTAATCACGAATGAAATAATCAATAAATTACCGCCCCTTCCTCTGGTCGGAATACTCCATCTTTTTATTAAGCATACATCTGCAGGCTTAGCCATCAATGAAAATGCCGATCCCGATGTCAGATTCGATTTAGAAAATATTTTTAATCATCTAGTTAAAGAAGGAGAACCTTACTATACCCATATTTATGAAGGGGAAGATGATATGCCTTCCCATGCTAAATCCATACTTTCAGGAACGAGTGTATCGATACCAATAACCAATGGAAAACTTAATCTAGGAACTTGGCAGGGTTTATATTTATGTGAATTTAGAAATAGAGGAGGAAATAGAAAACTAGTTGCTACTATACTAAGTTAATTCTGCCTTTTTTAACCCCTTTTTTAATTTTTAATTATTCAATACTTTACTGGATTTGGCTATTGCTTTTTAAAGAAAGATTAGCTTGATATAAATACATCAAATATAATCCAAAACTTAAAGGAAATAACAAGCTGATCCAGGACAAAATACAAGAATAATAAGGAATTGAACCTTTATCTAAATAAATGTAAAATCCCTGTATAAATAATAAACCTTCCGAAATAAAGAAGAAAAGTAAGAAAAAGAAAGTACCGATCTGTATAAGATTATTTCTGCAGTTAATCCATTGACTTTGTATCAAGAGTAAAACAACAGCTAAAGTTGTATACATTCCAAGAACTTCCAAATGAATAAATCCTATACGTAAATTTTTAATTTCATGAGATAATTGAGCCATTTCCGGTACTAAAAGAAACAGTTGGAGAACGTTTTTTGCAACAAAGGAAATTACAAAACAACCATATAAAAGAGATAGGATATAATCATTTGCCTTACTAATTTTTACAATAAAAGGATGAATATACTTTAGATACAATACTAAAGCGGCAATGTTACAAAGAATCCCTAAAGAGTATACAAAATAAATATAAATCGAATGAAAATACCACCTAAGAGGTAAGCCAAATGTTAAAAGTATACCTCCTAAAATCAAAATATAAAAATACCTGGCAATTTTAGGCGGAATCCTTAAAGATTTTATTGAAACCAAACGTAATAATAAAGCCAAAGAGCCCAATAAAAACCAACCGTTGATTTGGAAATGTAGATAAAATTGTATGCAAATAGAATACAATACAGAGTTCTTACCTAATGTTCCCATTGTAATCCCCAGTCCCCAAATTCCAAAAGAAGATATGAGCATACAAGTTAATGCAGATCTAAGAAAAATAGAATTCAAATCATTCTCAAGAGAAAGATTCTTAAAAGTTATAAAGCAGAAATAATAAGAACATAAAATATGTATAACGGAAAACAAAATAGAAAACAAGCCATAACCTTGAATCGGAAAGCTCAATAACATTCCCAAAATAGTTAATTGAGTAATCCAAAATAAGGAAGAATAGGAGGATAAATTTTTTTTATTTTGAGGGATAAAATACAAATAGATTAATACATAATATATTTGATACAATCCTCCCAACATAGCAATATGAGAATGAGTATGTAAAAAATTACTATACGGAAAACGTATCTCATAGTATTGAAATATCCTAAGTAAAAATCCCAGAACTCCGGCAACAAATACATTTAAAAAGCTTACAAAAATCCACTTTTTAATCATCGTTTCTATTCTCAGTTCAAAGAAGATTCCAATTGTATAGCTTTTGGAAACAAAATATTATTTTCCAAATGAATATGTTTGTGTAAATTTTGCTCAAATTCATCCAGCATAGCAAAAGATACACGATATGTATTGCAAGCCTCCATGGGAGGAGTATAATTTTGAGTTAATTCGCTAATTCTTTTAAATCGTTCACCTTCAATGTCATGATCGTGCTTCATCATCTCAATAGGATTTTGGACAGTACCAAAATGAGGAGTTACAAAGGGTAAATTTTTATTTTTAGCTTCATTCAATTGACGAATAAAAGGAAATAAAATTCTTTCCTCCTTTTGTATATGTGCTTGTAAATCGTTTACAGAGGCTTCAAATAAATGATAAACTTCCACTAATTCGGGATGCCTAAAACCATGAACTTTCTGTACTTTATTTAAAAACTTTAACAATGAGGGGCTTTTTTCACGAATATATTGATGATGGATTTTTTCAATATAATCTGCCAATAAATCCAGCGGCCAAGATTTAAAATCAATGTTTTCCTCGCGAACAGCTATTGCTTCATTGAGTTGATCGGTTAATTCTTTGATATCAATTGATTTTTTATCACAAGCTTGTTCGATGGTTCTGTCTCCTTTACAACAAAAATCGATACCGTATTTTGAGAAAACGGAAGCTGTTTGATAATTTTCAGCTACAATTTCTCCAATAGTTGCATTCCAATTATGTTCCATATTATAATTAATTTGTTATTTTTAAAAAAGTTAAACCGGAAATTACATCCGTAATCATATCTTCAATACTGATTGATTGGAGAGTATCCTGTAATTGATTCCGAATAGCCTTAAATTTATGGTGAGCAGGGCAAGGGTGATTCTCCGAGCATTTGGGTAATCCCAATGCACATCCCGTAAAAATTGAATCTCCATCAATAGCCGATACAATGTCGTATATTTTAATTTCCGATAAAGAATCAATAGGAATACTAAACCCACCCGAAGGTCCTTTATGGGAAATAATTATATGATGCCTAACTAAAGTTTGTAAGATTTTAGCGGTAAACGCCTCCGGAGAATTAATTTCTGCAGAAATATCTTTCAAACCCGGTTTATTTCCTTTAAAAGATTGGGCACCAACAAATATCGTCGCTCTAATTGCATATTCACAGCTCTTCGAAAACAATTTCAAGATATTTAAATTGTGCCAAAGGTATAAAAAAAATAATAAAGGACAAAAATATCTTTTATTGTATAGAAAATTATCAATATTTATATGGGATAAAAATGCTTGATTTACAGAATAATAAATTAAATTAAGGTAAATTTTTATATGTAAATTGTAAAATAAGTATAAAATATTAATACCTATATCTTAAAAAAACATAATAAAATTAAATGGTATATTAAGTTAAGAAATTGAAAATGAATCAGTTATTTATAATCTTTTTAAATATTGAAGATAATAGGATATAAAAGTCTTATTATAATTTTTAAATTTGTATATTTGTAGAAATAAAACTATGTTTAATTTCTGCATTAGAAAATAATGTTTTCAAAAACAAGTGAATACGCAATTAAAATTATGATATATCTAAGTGCTAACAGTACAATAGATAATTTGCGTCAAGTCAAAGAGGTAAGTGAAGCATTAGGCACTCCCGGGCCATTTACTGCTAAAATTTTGCAGCAATTGGTTAAAGCGGGTTTATTGTTTTCAATGAAAGGTAAAAATGGCGGGTTCACTTTAAGCAGAGAACTGGGGGAAATCAAGATTTCTGATATAGTTATAGCGGTAGACGGAGAAAAATCTATAAATCGATGCCTTTTAGGTTTAAAAGATTGTTCTTCAGAATACCCTTGTCCTTTACATCATAAATTTTATAAAATTAAGGACGATTTTAAAAAATATGTTTTGGATTCAACCTTAGAAGTCTAACAATTAACTATTATACAACTATTAACTATTATTAAACTACTTTATTAAATGAGCACTAAATTACTTCAATCTCACAAAATACTTTTTTTAAATACATTAGCCTTTACGGTTTGCTTTGCCTGTTGGACACTCAATGGTGTTTTAGTAACTTACTTAGTAGATAAAGGCATATTTGATTTTTCTGTGGTAGAAACGGGATGGCTGTTGGGAATTCCTGTTTTAACAGGGTCACTTTTACGACTACCTATCGGAATTTTAACGGATAAATTCGGCGGTAAATATGTATTTGCAGGTTTACTTTTGTTTTGTTCCATTCCTTTATTTTTACTGCCTATGGCCAAATCCTTTTGGGTATTTGCTTTATTAAGCTTTTTGTTTGGATTTGTAGGAACAAGCTTTGCTATAGGAGTAGGGTATACCTCTGTTTGGTATCCTAAAGAATGGCAAGGAAGAGCCCTGGGGATTTTTGGAATGGGAAATGCAGGAGCAGCTTTAACCACTTTTTTTGCACCGACTCTTTTAAACTATTTTTCAAAAAATGATCCCGATAACGGATGGAAAATGCTTCCGATAACTTATGCAACAGTGTTGTTGGTTATAGGAATTTTATTCCTACTATTTGCCAAAAATAAAAAACCGGCCGGAGATGCCAGAAATTTGAATCAAATGTTATCTCCATTAAAAAAAGGGAGAGTATGGCGTTTCGGTTTGTATTATTTATTAGTATTCGGTTTTTTTGTAGCTTATTCTCAATGGTTGGTTCCCAATTTCATGAACGTTTATGGAACGTCTCTAGTAGTAGCAGGAATGTTTGCTTCTTACTTTAGTCTTCCTTCAGGAGTAATAAGAGCCTTTGGGGGATATCTTTCAGATAAATTTGGAGCAAGGAAAGTTATGTATTGGGTATTAGGCTCTTCTGTCGCATTAAGTTTCTTATTAATGTTCCCTAAAATGGATATTTATACGGATGGACAAGGAGTTTCTGCAGCCAAAAAAGGAATAGTAACTAAAGTTACGGCAAATAGCGTAACTGTTGATACTAAAGAATATGTAATTAAAGAAAAAGAAGATAGAGCAGATAAGAAAAAAGATATATTTCCAACTAAAGAATCTTGGCAAGAAATTGTTGTAAAAGAAAACCAGCAGGTTAATAAAAAAGATTTATTAGCTAAAGGAATTACTGAAATCAGTTTTGATGCAAATATGTGGGTTTATTTAGTATTGGTAATATGTATAGGAATTTCTTGGGGAATAGGAAAAGCAGCTGTTTACAAACATATACCTGAATATTTTCCTAATGAAGTTGGAGTGGTAGGAGGCATGGTAGGCCTTATCGGTGGACTGGGAGGATTCATCGGACCAATTATTTTTGGATATTTTCTTAATTATACAGGATTGTGGACCAGTTCTTGGATATTAATATTTATTATTTCATTAACCTGTCTAATTTGTATGCACAGAGTTATATTAAAAATGACTCGTGAGAAAATGCCTGAAATTTATAATGATATAGAAAAAAAATAAAAGAATCAAATTATAACTTAAAATAAATTCAAATATGGGTACATGGCTAAAAGAATGGAAGCCTGAAGACAATAATTTTTGGGAATCTACAGGTAAGAAAATAGCTTGGAGAACATTGACAATAACTACAATATCCCTAACACTATCATTTATCGTATGGTATTTAATGAGTGGTATTGTAACTAAACTTCCGGGTATTGGTTTTAACTTTACTGAAAAAGAGCTATTCTGGTTAGCTTCACTTCCCGGATTAGCAGCCGGAACTTTACGTATTGTCCATACTTTCTTAATCCCAATTTACGGGACAAGACATACCGTTACATTTTCTACCTTAATAAAATTAATACCGGTAATCGGTATAGCTTTAGCAGTAATGAATCCCGAAACTCCATTTTGGGTATTTGCTGTATTGGCTTTTACAATGGGATTCGGAGGTGGAGACTTTTCATCTTTTATGCCTTCAACCAATATGTTTTTCCCGGCTCGTTTAAAAGGAACAGCTTTAGGAGTACAAGCAGGTATTGGTAATTTTGGAGTAAGTATCGTACAATTTTTAACTCCGGCTTTACTGGGAGTAGCCATTGTTGGAGCTCCGGAAATTTTAAAAACTACCGATCCAATTACTCATGAAGTAACGACTAAACCGATTTATCTACAAAGCCCGGCTTTAATATATGCACCAATACTAATAATAATGACTTTAGTTTGTTGGTTTGGCTTACGAAGCATCCCTTTAAAATCATCATTTAAAGAACAATTAGGGATTTTCAAAATCAAACATACTTGGTTTTGTACAATTACCTATTTTATGACATTCGGAACTTTCTCCGGACTTGCAGCAGCATTTCCGTTAATGATAAAATCATTATATGGAGACTTTCCGGGAGCTCCGGATCCGTTAAAATATGCATTTTATGGTCCATTAATCGGTTCTGCCAGTAGAGTAGCTTTTGGATTCGTTGCAGATAGAGTAGGAGGAGCCGTATTAACAACAATTACAGGTCTAGGATTTGCCGGTTGTATTGCAGTTATGATTACTATGGGATTGGTAGCACCGACTTCCATAGATCAATTTCCTTTATTCTTAGCTATGATGTTAACCATATTCTTTTTCTCTGGAATGGGAAATGCGGGAACTTTTAGACAATTTCCTATCATTTTCAAAGATAACCCGGTACATTCTGCAGGAGTAATAGGGTGGACAGCAGCTATCGCAGCCTACGGACCGTTTATATTTTCAATGATTATTGGAGCTGAATTACAATCATCTAAAGCTTCAGGATTGAAAAGTGTAAATTCTTTTTTTTGGGGAATACTTATATTTTCACTTTTAGCAACTGCTATAAATTGGTATTACTATCAAAGAAAAGGAGCTGAAAGACCAAGCTAAATAAATCATAAAAATTATGTTTAAATCATTTAGTACACTTAATAAACCGGCATTGTTAAAAGCAACTATTGCTACACTCTTAATTATTGCCTTAGTTTTTATAGGTTCGCGCAATCTTCAAAATTTTGACGCCGCATTAATAGCCTATTTATTTGGAGCTGTCTTTTGTGTATTTGGAGTAACCTATCGTTATTCCATTTGGTTACAACGTCCGCCAACTAAAATGTATTGGAGACGTTCTTGGCAGTTTTTTTTCAGTAAGCATTTTATCGCTTATGCAATAAGAGGGCTTAAATTATTTTGTCAAAATATACTTTTTCAAAAATTTATATACCCGAGAGGTCGAACCCGATGGATAGGACATTTTATGTTAGCCACCGGTTGTTTGATCGCATTTTGTATAACTTTTCCGCTAACTTTCGGTTGGATACATTTTACCTTAGAATCAGGTTCAATGTCCACCTATGAAGCTCATATGTTTGGTTTTAAAGTAATGGATTTTCAATTAGGATCTTTCTTTGCTTTTTTAGTATTTCATGCCTTGGTTTGGTGTTCAATTCTAGTTATCATCGGTTCAATTATGATGATGAAAAGAAGGCTTACAAACGGAGGCTTAATAGCTACGCAAACATTTGACGGAGATTGGTTACCGCTTCTTTTGTTGATAGCCATATCATTAACAGGAATAGGAATTGTTTTCGACTATACCTATTTGGACGGAAAAACCAATCAATTCATGTCAGTTTCTCACGCGGTTACTGTGATATTATTTTTAGTATGGATGCCGTTTGGAAAATTTTTCCACATATTTCAACGTCCGGCGCAACTAGGTGCCAATATATATAAAACAGAAGGTATAAGACAAGGTATGGCGGTGTGTCCTCACACCAAAGAGGAATTTGCTACCAAAATGCACGTTAATGACCTTAAAACTGTTACCAAAGAATTGGGATTTGACTTTACCTTAGAAGACGGTAGCAGTCATTTAGACTATAGCCCGGAAGGAAAACGATCAGCCCTTGCAATCGCTCACCTCAAAGCTAGAAAAGAATCCGGTAGTTTCTTCGGATAAAAAATAGAAACTATAGTAATTATAATGATAAAATAAAATTAATTATATGGCTAAATTACCTGTAGATGGAGATAAAATTATAGAGCAATTTGGACCTCATAAAAATTATACACCAAAAGAAGGTTTCAAAGGAATTTCAGATCCAGATAAACTTGTAAAAACACATTGTTGTTTTTGCGGAATGCAATGTGGTATTCAGCTAAAAGTAAAAGATAATAAAGTAATCGGATTCGAACCTTGGAAAGAGTTTCCTTTTAATGAAGGAAGACTTTGTCCGAAAGGAGTTCAGCGTTATCTACAAGATAATCATCCGGATCGATTACTTCATCCGATGCAAAGGGTTGAAAACGAAGGTTTTAAACCTATTTCTTGGGATGATTCATTTGACAAGATAATTTCAGAAATTCATAGAATTCAAGGGGAATATGGAAACAATGCCTTTGCTATGCTTTCAGGAGTTTCGCTAACCAATGAAAAGAGTTACATGATCGGTAAATTTGCTCGTGTAGCTTTAAAAACAGCTAATTTAGACTACAACGGAAGACTTTGTATGGTTAGTGCCGGTGCAGGAAATAAAAAAGCATTCGGAATGGACCGATCTTCCAACAGTTGGGCAGATTTGAAACATGCGGAAGTTATCATGGTAGCCGGAGCAAATGTGAGTGAAACGTTTCCTACTTTAACTTATCGACTTTGGGAAGCCAGAGATAACGGTGCAAAGTTAGTGGTAGTCGATCCAAGAGTCACCCCGTTTGCTAGAACTGCAGACTTACATTTAGATTTACGTCCGGGTACAGACTCTGCTTTATACGGAGCTATACTTAAAATCTTATTTGACAACGATTGGGTAGACCATGAATTTATAGAAAAACACACTTCAGGTTTAGAAGAAACTTTACAGTCAATTCAAGATCATACGGTAGAATGGGCTGAAGAGGTAACCGGTGTTTCAGCAGATAAAATACGCAAAGCAGCCGAAATATGGGGTAAAGCCAAAACCAGCTTCTTATTACATGCCAGAGGAATCGAGCAACATTCCAAAGGGGTAGATAATGTAGTTGGATGCATTAATTTAGTGTTGGCAACCGGAAGACTTGGAAAACCTTATTGTGGTTATGGTACCATAACAGGTCAAGGAAACGGACAAGGAGGTAGAGAGCACGGACACAAATGTGATCAACTTCCTGGAAACAGAGATATTGAAAATCCTGAAGACAGAAAAGTAGTTTCCGAAATATGGGGTATCGATGAAAAAGATTTACCGCACAAAGGATACAGTGCTTGGGAAATTATTGAGGCAATCCATAGAGGAGAAATCAAAGGACTTATATCCATTTGCTTTAATCCTTTAGTTTCTTTACCTAATAATAATTACGTACGTTCTGCCTTAGAAAAATTAGAATTCTATGTAGCCATAGACTTCTTTTTAAGTGAAACCGCACGTTATGCCGATTTAGTTTTGGCAGGATCCCTGCAGGAAGAAGAAGAAGGTACGGTTACCACAGCAGAAGGAAGGGTAGTTCGTGTGCGTCAATGTGTAACCCCTCCGGGAGATGCCAGAACCGATACCAGTATTATTTTGGAATTAGCCAGAAGGTTAGGAGTAGAATCTTATTTCCCGTATAAAAACAGCGAAGAAATTTTCAATGAATTGAGAATAGCTTCCAGAAACAGTAGAGCTGATTATTATGGAATAACTTACGATCGAATTGAAAAAGAAATGGGAGTTTTTTGGCCTTGTCCCGAAATAGGACATCCGGGTACTCCTAGGCTTTGGGAAGATTATAAATTTAAAACACCTGATGGAAAAGCACATTTCAATCCGGCCCCTTATCGCTTATCTTCAGAAATGACCGATGAAGAATATCCGATTATTTTAACTACAGGACGGGTTGTTTCTCAATATCTAAGCGGTACGCAAACCAGAAGGATCGGAAAATTGGTAGACCAATATCCTGAACCTTTATTAGAAATACATCCTAATCTTGCACAAAAATACGGTATACAAGATAGTGATTTAATTCGAGTAGTAACTCGAAGAGGAGAAATGATAGTTCCTGCCAATGTTGTAGAAACCATCAGAGAAGATACCGTATTTATACCGTATCACTGGGGAGGAAAACATTCGGTGAATCAATTAACAATATCAACTTTAGATGCTGTTTCCAAAATGCCCGAATTTAAAGTATGTGCATGTAAATTAATTAATACAGGTAAAAAATTATCAAAAGAAGAAGAATCCAAAGCATTCCAAAGTTCAATTGGATAAATTAGAAAATATGGTAAGTACAGAATATAATAAAAATGTAGGCTTTTTCGTGGACATGCAAAGGTGCATTGGATGTCATGCATGTGAAATGGCGTGTGCTGAGTGTGAAACTAACGGACAGGACAGTATGATCAATATCCATTATGTTGATCGTAAACATACCATACAAACCACTGTACAGGTTTGTATGCATTGCGATGATCCCGTTTGTGCTAATGTTTGTCCGGCTGATGCCATAACCAAAGATACTTTCGGTGTGGTACATTCAGCAAATACTTCCCGTTGTATCGGATGTTCTAACTGCGTAATGGCTTGTCCATTCGGAGTACCTAAAAAAATGGAAGAAGCAGAACTAATGATGAAATGTAATATGTGTTACGACCGTACCAGTGCAGGACTAAAACCTATGTGCGCTACGGTTTGTCCAAGTGGAGCACTATTCTATGGAACTTTAGAAGAAATAGAAGCAAAACGTCCGAACAGTACACCGGTGAATAAGTTTATTTTTGGTAAACAAGAAGTAGTTACCAAAGTAAATATTATGATGCCAAAAGGAAGTACCGAGTTAAAAGTTCACTAATAATATTGAAGAAAATGTCAAAAAAAGATAAAGAGAAACCCATTTGGAAAACAGATTTTCCTATAAAGCAGGATGAAGCAACGCATGTTTCAAGAAGAGAATTTGCAAAGTTTTTATGCCTACTATCCGGTGGATTGGCTATAGGAAACGGTGCAATAGCTGCTAAATCTTTATTATTTCCTAAAAAAAGGCTGGATGAAGAATATTTTGTTTGTAACTCAACAGAAGTTCCTATTGGAAAGATGAAAGCCTTTGTAATTAATGAAAACCATAAAGTATCCTATATACTTATACATTTAGGTGAAGATAAATGGAGATGTTTTGAACAAAAATGCACTCATTTATCTTGTGCGGTATTATATGATCACGATCAAAATAAAATCGTTTGTCCTTGTCATAAAGGGTTTTTTAATCCTGAAACAGGAGAAGTACTGCAAGGTCCGCCGCCAAGACCCTTACCACAACTGTCTGTTGTAATAAGAGATGGAAAAGTATACGTAACAGATAAAGATAAAGCCTAAGAATATGAATAATTTCAAAGAAGTTCAAAATTCAGCAAATTCTAATAAAATTAATACATTAATGTCTGCAATTATTGTTATATTAATATTAATTTTAACCTTGCAGGTATGGATGATGTATGGAGCATTGAACAATGCGTTAGATGATAACCAGGCGTTTGCATGGGCAACATTTGGAGGTTCGGTTTTTCTTTTCTTCTCGGCTGTCTTTTTACTAAGATATTTACCGGAACCACCTAAAAATCTAAAAAAAGATCCGAATAATAAATATGAATAAACTAGTTGATAGTTATAATCGAATTCATAATTATTTGAGAATTTCTCTTACAGACAGTTGTAATTTCCGTTGCATTTACTGCATGCCCAATGAAAAAATGCAGTGTTTGCCTTACGGAAAATTAATGAGTCCGGAAGAAATTTTCAGCATAGCTAAAACGTTTACTAATTATCAAATAAATAAAATACGTCTTACCGGAGGAGAACCTTTGGTAAGACGTGATTTTGAAGAAATAGTTAAAAGGTTGTCTACTTTACCGGTAGAATTGAATTTAACAACCAACGGGGTGCTTTTACATAAGTATGCGGATTTATTAAAAGAGATAGGATTGCATACAGTAAATATCAGCATTGACAGTTTACAAGAAGAAAAATTTAAATTCCTTACAAAGCGTAATGCATTCTCTCAAGTTTGGGATAACATTCTACTTTTCGTAAACCGAGGTTTTCAGGTTAAGCTCAACACGGTACTTATGAAAAATGTTAATGATGACGAAATAAAAGATTTCATCTCGTTAACCAAAAATTTTCCAATACAAGTTCGTTTTATAGAATTTATGCCCTTTAATGGAAATCAATGGGAAAAAAATAAGGTTATTACTATGGACGAAATGTTGGATGAAATAGATTCTCATTTTATTTATGAGAAAATTCAGGATCACAACCACGATACAACCAAAAAATTTAAAGTTAAAGGATATGAAGGAACTTTTGCCTTTATAACAACCATGAGTCAACCTTTTTGTCAAGGATGTAATAGAATGAGAATTACTGCTGACGGAAAGATGAAAAATTGTCTCTTTGGAAAAGATGAATTTGATATTTTAGGAACCTTACGAAAAGGTGAAGATATTGAACCGCTCATACAATCTTTTCTAAAAAACAAACATAAAAAGATGGGAGGTCAATTTGAAAATTTTATAAAATTAAATCCCGAATATCTTAAAAACAGGAGTATGATTAAAATTGGCGGTTAACTTTTCTTTTCGATATGCTAAAAAAAACCTATTGAAACATGAATGAATTTATAACAGTATCTGAGGCGAGAACCCTTATTTCCAATGAAATATCTACTCAGTGTCCCATTCGTGAGAAGAATTTGAGCGATTCTTTGCATTCGTATATAGCTAAACCGATATATGCACCCATAGACGTACCGAATTTTACCAATTCAGCGATGGACGGATACGCTTTTTGTTATCAAGATTGGGTGGATAAAGACGAAATAACGGTTAAATACGTCATACAAGCGGGACAAACTGAATTGCCAACTCTAAAAAGAGGAGAAGCAGCTCGAATATTTACCGGAGCAATGATTCCGATCGGTGCAGATATAGTAGTCATGCAAGAAAAAGCAACCGTTGAAAATAATAAATTAATAGTTCAAAAAGGAGAATTTCAAAAAGGAGATAATATACGCCCCCTAGGTTCTCAAACAAAAAAGGGGGAATTAGTGGCAGCAGAAAACACATTGATTACACCGGGTGTTATAGGTATGTTAGCAGGTTTTGGAATTGAAAAGGTACACGTTTTTTCTTCACCTAAAATTGGGATTATTGTTACAGGGAATGAATTAGTTACGGCAGGAACACCTTTAAAAAAAGGACAAATATATGAGAGTAACTCAATTACGCTGCAATCTGCTTTAAAAGAAATGGATATTTCAGTTGAATTTATAGTAAAAGTTTCTGATGATAAAGAAAAAACATTTCATGAAATCCAAACAAGAACAGCAGAAGTTGATGTATTATTGCTTACAGGAGGTATTTCTGTAGGAGATTATGACTATGTAAAAGAAAGCTTAGAAAGAGCAGAGATACACCAACTTTTTTATAAAATTCAGCAAAAACCGGGTAAACCTTTGTATTTTGGTAAAAAAAATCAACATTATGTATTTGCCTTACCCGGTAATCCCGCATCCGTTTTAACGTGTTTTTATCAATATGTTCGTCCTTTCATAAAAGGATTGAAAGGGGAAAATCATATTTTTAATTCCTATGAAGATGCCCAGTTGCTAAATGACTTTAACAAAAAAAATAAACTCACTAATTTTTTAAAAGGGCATTTAAAAAATGGAGAGGTAAACATAACATCCTCTCAAGAATCCTATAAAATGAACTCATTCAGTAGCGCGAATTGTATAGTAGAAATATCGGGAGAGGAAAGAATGATCCGTCAAGGGGAAAAAGTTACAGTATGGAGAATTTAAAAATAGAAGGATTTATTTGGTTAGAAACCACCCACGGCTTAAAAATAGGCAGGGGACGGGCCGAACTATTGAACAGTATTGAGGAAACCGGATCTATAGCCGCTGCGGCCAGAGAAATCGGTATACCTTATAGAAAAGCATGGGGAATGGTAAGAGAAATGAACGAATATTCCAATACACCACTGGTTTTTAAAAATCTGGGAGGTAAAAATGGGGGAGGTGCTTTCTTGACTAAAGAAGGGAAAAAAATTGTGGAAGAATATAAAAAAATAAACGGACAGTTTAATTTGTTTAAAACCAAAACTTTATAACAATGGAAGCTTATATCCTTGCAGGAGGAAAAAGTACTCGCATGGGAGAAGATAAAGGTTTGAAAAAACTAAACGGAATTCCTATAATACAATACAGCATTGAAGTTTTATCCCAATGTTTTCCATCGGTTAAAATTAATACGGATAAAGAAGAATATAAACAATTCGGTTTAAAATTGGTTGGAGATAAGATTAAAAATAAAGGACCATTGGGAGGAATTCATGCAGCATTAGATCACTCAAAAAAAGATGTATTTGTTGTAAGTTGTGATATGCCTTTTATTACCCCCGAAGCAATTAATTATCTAGTTAACAACCTCAGTACTAATTTAGCCACCATAGCAAGTTATAACGGAAGAATTCAACCATTGTTTGGAATATATACCTATGATGCACTACAATTTATAGAAGATAAACTAGCCCATAACCAATTAAAATTAAAGGAATTTATTATAGAATCCGAATCTAAAGTAATCGACCTAACTGAGATAATTAAAAAAGATATCTTTTCAAATATAAATACCCAAGAAGAATTTAAGAAAATCGAAAAAAATTTTAAAACAATATGAATATTAAAATTTTCGGGAAATTAACCGATATTTTTCAGAATGAAAAATATCAACTTAATGATAAAGTTAATACTGTTTCAGAACTTAAAGAAATATTGGAAACTTATTTTCCTGAATTAAAATCATTAAATTATTTGATTATTGTTAATAACCAAAATGCAAAAGAAACAGACCCGATACCGGAAGGTGCAGAAATAGCTTTACTTCCGCCATATTCCGGAGGATAAAAATTTAATTTAATCAATCGATGGATTTTAAAAGATATAACAGACAAATAATTTTGTCCGGATTTGGTGTGGAAGCCCAGATTAAACTTTGTAAGTCTCGTGTATTGGTGGTGGGAGCAGGAGGATTGGGTTGCCCCGTGCTTCAATATTTAGCTTCAGCCGGAGTTGGACAATTGGGAATTGTTGATTATGATACTGTTGAATTAACCAATTTACATAGACAAATTTTATTCAAAGAAGGCGATATAGGAAAGTTTAAATCGGAAGCAGCAAAAGAAAGGCTTGAAGAAATGAACTCAACTATTAAAATTATCTCTTTCAAGGAAAAGGTTACTTCAAAAAACGTATGTAAACTTATAGATTCCTATGAAATCGTTGTAGATTGTACAGATAATTTTCAGGTACGGTACCTTCTTAATGATATTTGTACCTTAAAAAATATTCCCTTAGTATATGGAGCCATTTATCAATATGAAGGTCAAGTTTCTGTATTCAATGTGGAAAAAGATAAAATGAAAACCAATTACAGAGATTTGTTTCCTGATCCACCCAAACCTTCAGAAGTTCCAACCTGCAATGAGACAGGAGTTTTGGGCACTCTGACGGGTATAATTGGCACTATTCAAGCCCAAGAAGTTATAAAATTAATTACAGGTATCGGAGAACCTTTAGTACATAAATTAATGATATTTAACATCTTGTATTATAGTACTCGAATTATTAATTTTGCCGAGTCGGAAAAAAATTCAACTCCAAAAAATGAAGATGAATTTAAAGCAATCGATTATGAATGTAGTTGTGGAATTTTTTCATCCGATAATGAAATTGAAAATCTTACCCGGTTGGAAGAAGTACTTTCCAATGAAAAATCGATACTGGTTGATGTAAGAAATGAAAATGAACTACCCAAAATTTCCGGTTTCGACCATATACAAATTCCGTTGTCTGTGATTGAAGAAAATATACCTATTCTTGAAAAATATGATACAATTGTATTTGTTTGTAAAACGGGAATACGCAGCAACCGAGCTGTCGAGATAGCCAAAGAATTGTTTCCCAATAAAGCTGTATGGCATATTCGAAACGGAATTGACACGATTTTTTAAATAGAAAATTATATGAAAAAAATGTATCCATTTTTAGAGGGAGCTATACCCGCAGAATTTATTTCTGAAAGTATTCAAAGCCATACTCATAAAAAAGATATTGGAGGACATAGTATTTTTTTAGGACAAGTTAGAGCAGATATAATTGAAGGAAAGGAAGTTGAAGGAATAGAATTTACCGCCTATCAAGAAATGGCCGTTGAAAAACTTTCACAACTACGGGAAGAAATATTTTCTAAATATGATTTGTTGTGCATGCATGTATATCATAGCCTCGGTTTGGTAAAAAAAGGCGGAATTTGTCTTTTTGTTTTTACATCATCTAAACATAGAAAACCTGCTATGCTGGCTTGTGACGAATTAGTTGAGAGAATAAAAAAAGAACTTCCCATTTGGGGTAAAGAAATATTTAGCGATAACAGCTACCAATGGAAAGAAAACAAACAATAAAACCATGAAAAAACCTTTAATTAGCTCTTTACATGCAGGTAAAATACAACGCTTGGCTAACACAGAATATCAAAGCGCCATTAACAAAAAAAAAGTTACCGACTCGCAAAAGGTATCCAAATTGGGATTAATTAATGATGAACAGAGTGATAAGATCAATCATGGAGGAGAAGAAAAAGCGGTACATCAATATGCCTTTGAAAATTATGAATATTGGAAAACGTCTTTGCCTGAACTTCCTTTATTAGAAAAATCAGGAGCATTCGGCGAAAATATTTCCTCATTAGGAATGACGGAAGAGACGGTCATGATCGGAGATATTTATAAAATCGGCAGCTGTGTGTTAGAAGTTAGTCAAGCCAGACAACCGTGTTGGAAATTAAACTATCATTTTCAATGCAGTGATATGTCGCTTAGAGTACAAGAAAGTTTAAAAACAGGATGGTATTATCGTGTATTGGAAGAAGGAAGTTTAAAAGAAGGAGATACTATTGAGCTAATAGATCGGCCATATCCCGAGTATAGTTTAACCTATTTATTAACTATTTTATATAAAAAAGAAAATTGTTTAGATAAGGAAATTTTAAACAAATTATTAAAGATAAAATCATTAGCACTAAGTTGGAAAAAAATATTTAGCAATCGTTTAGAAAATGGAACCATTGAAAATTGGGAAAAACGATTGTTTAAATAGAGAAAATTAATTATTAACTAAAATTAAATTTATGAAACACAAAAAAATTTGTTATTTGTTGTTTTTTAGTTTAGGGAGTTTAAGTCTCTTAACTGCACAGAAAATTAAAATTGACGGAGAACTGAGAACCAGAGGAGAATTAAGAAGTGGTTTTCGTAAGCCTTTGGCAGATTCTTTAGATGCTGCTTATGTGAATAATTTAAGGGTACGATTGGGTGCTACTTATTCTGAAAAAGATTATAAAGTTAAAATTACTTTACAAGATACGGAAACGTACGGATCAAATGGAATAAATAAAACCGGAAATAATTTAGGAGTATACGAAGCTTGGGCAGAATATTTCTTTACCCCTGAATTTTCAGGAGTTTTAGGACGTCAAATTTTAGAATATGACGACAAGCGTCTTTTTTCATCCGGTAATTGGAGCAATACCCCTAATGCACATGACCTTTTAAAATTAAAATACGAAACTTCTAAATTTAAAGCACATGTCGGAGGAGGTTGGAACAATGCGGCAGATGTCCTTTATGAATCTGTGTATGACAAAAGTTATAAATCATTATTCTATACTTGGTTATATAAACCAATTGGAAAATTTACAGCTTCTGCCATATGGGTTAATGAAGGATTCCAAAAAGGAGAAGTTCCTGAAGAAGTAAAAACTTCTATCTTTAGAAATACAGTAGGAGCTAACTTTGGATTAGATGATCGCAGCATTCCTTTTTCATTTTATGCAACCGGATATTACCAGTTTGGATATGATAGATCTGACAGTAAATTAGATGCTTCTTTATTAGCTTTGAAAACTAAGTATAGATTCTCCGATTTCATTTCAGCTAACGTAGGGGTTGATTATTATTCAGGTTCCAAATCCACGTTATCAAAATCTAAAGATCACACGTTTAATAAACTTTATGGAGCTAACCATTCTTTTAATGGATCTATGGAGTATTGGGCAACCTTACCTAAGCAAGGGTTACTTGATTTATACGGTGGAGTGTCTGTAAAAGCTAATTCAAAACTTAGTTTTGACGGAGGATTCCATACTTTTTCAACTGCTGAAAAAATGGATAACCGAAATAACAAAGGCATAGGATCTGAAATAGATTTATTGGCAGATTATACAGTTTCTCAAACATTATCTTTACAAGCAGGTTGGAGTACTTATATGAAAAACAAAGGAACAAGAATACTAAAAGATCAATTGGGGGTTGATACCAAGTTTCCACAATGGGCTTATATCATGATTACTTTCAAACCGGTATTCTTTTCAACCAAAGCAGAAAAATAATTTAAAAAAATAAAAAAGTGGTAAATATAACGCATAAAAGTAATTCTTTACGAAAAGCCATAGCTCAAGCGGTGGTTAAGGTGGGATCTCAACAAACTATTCAAACTATTAAGGATAACAAAGTTCCCAAAGGAAATATTTTTGAAATGGCAAAAGTTGCCGGATTATTTGCGGCAAAGAAAACAAGTGACATGATTCCTGATTGTCATCCGCTGCCCATAGAATATACTTCCATAACCTATGAAATGAAAGAGTTAGAGATTTATATTTATGCTGAAATACATACCATTTATAAGACAGGAGTTGAAGTGGAAGCTATGCATGCGGCATCGGTAGTTGCCCTAACGATGTATGATATGCTTAAACCCATTGATAAGAATGTCGAAATCCAACAAATTAAATTACTGGAAAAAAGAGGTGGAAAATCAGATAAAAGAAATTCATTTGATTTACCATTAACTGCATCCATATTGGTTTGTTCTGACAGCATTTCTAAGGGTGATAAAAAAGACCGTGCTGGTAAAGTAATTATGGAAAAACTTCAAACCATAGGAGTAGATGTTTCAGATTATGAAATTATTCCGGACGAAAAAGAGGATATACAAACCAAAATTAGAGAATATCACCGGAAAGGAGTAAATTTAATTTTAGTAACCGGCGGTACCGGATTATCTAAGAGGGATGTTACGCCTGAAGCGGTTCAACCTTTACTGGAAAGAGAAATTCCGGGAGTGGCTGAAGCGATAAGAAGCTATGGGCAAAATAGAACGCCTTTAGCCATGTTATCCAGAAGCATAGCCGGATTAATCGGAAATACCTTAGTAATTACTATGCCGGGTTCAACCAAAGGAGCAGAAGAATCTATGGATGCAGTTTTTCCTTCGATACTGCATATTTTCAAAATAATTGAAGGAGCACAACACTAAAAATTTTATATAATCATGAAACGTAAGCTAGTTTTTTTGCCGATATTACTATTTTTATTCGGCTTAATATCTTGTACAAAAGAACGTAAAGCTACTATTGCCGCTGCTGCTAATTTAAGATATGTACTGGAAGAAATTAAAGAACAATATCTTAAAGATTACCCGGGCGCAGATCTCCAAATTACTTATGGATCTTCAGGAACTCTAACCCAACAAATTATTAATGGAGCCCCTTTTGATCTCTTTATGTCTGCAGATACTAAATTTCCCGGCAAATTAGAAGATCGAGGGTTAACTTCTGCATCGGCAGTTAACTATTGTTACGGAAGAGTAGCCATGTGGAGTTCTACATTGAATTTATCGCAAGGATTGTCAGCCGTTTTGTTACCGGAAGTTAAAAAAATAGCCATTGCTAATCCGGACAATGCTCCCTATGGTTTAAATTCTGTTAATGCACTTAAAAAGGAGGATTTATACGATAAAATAAGTAAACGTATTGTATGGGGAGAAAATATTAATCAGACGGCTCAATATGCATTTTCAGGAAATGCAGAAATAGGGTTTATTGCTTTATCGCTGGCCTTAGCACCCGAAATGAAAAATAAGGGGCACTATTATGTATTACCGGAAGATATATGTCCACCGATAGCACAAGCTGCCGTACTTATAAACGGGTGGGAAAAAAACGGTGAAGCTTCTCGTTTCTTGGATTATATCATCAGTTCCAAATGTGACAATATTTGGAAAAAATACGGATACGGTTTAGCAAAAAAAGATTAATTAATTGAGCGAAGATTTTATAAACACTCTTTGGCTTACAGGTAAGTTGGCAACTCTATCAACCCTTTTCTTATTGTTTATAGGGTTGCCGGTTGCCTACCTGTTGGCATATACGCATTTCAAAATAAAACCCCTGGTAGAAGCTTTGATCTGTATGCCTTTAGTTCTTCCTCCCACGGTACTGGGTTATTATTTATTGGTAGCCTTTAGTCCTCAAAACATACCGGGCGCTTTTTTAGAGAAACATTTTAATACCAGATTAGCTTTTACTTTTGAAGGCATAATTATAGCAAGTATTATAGCAGGTTTGCCCTTTATGATACAATCACTTCAAAATGGATTTTCGTCTCTTCCTGTAAGTTACAGAGAAGCTGCCTATACTTTAGGAAAATCCAAAACAACTACATTTTTCAAAGTTTTATTACCTAATATAAAGCCTTCTCTTATCACCGGTGTAGCATTAACTTTTGCGCATTGCATAGGAGAATTTGGAATTGTGCTAATGGTTGGAGGAAATATCCCCGGAGAAACTCGTATAGCTTCTATTGCCATATACGATCAGGTACAAGCATTAGATTATAAGACCGCAAATCAATATTCATTTATTTTATTTTTAATTTCATTTATATTGCTTACTCTCATTTATAGCATTAATAAAGGTTTTAAAATTAAAACTATATAATTTTCTTAATGATATATATTGATATTGAATATAGAATTTTAACCTCGGAAGGAAGTCGTATTCTATCTGTGCAAACTGAACTTCCCGAAAACCAATTAATATGTATTTCCGGGCCTTCGGGAATAGGAAAAACTACACTTCTTAGAATGATTGCCGGTTTAACAAAACCCGATCGGGGAATAATTCAAGTAGGAGATTGCATTTTCTACGATTCTTTAAATAACATAAATTTAAGTCCGCAAAAAAGAAATATAGGTTTCATGTTTCAAGATTATGCTTTATTTCCCAATATGACGGTGGAAGAAAATATATCTTTTGCACAAAATAAAGTAAAAGATAAAGCATGGGTGGATACTCTAATTAAGTCTTATGGATTAGATGCTTTACGAAATCAGAAACCTGATAAACTTTCAGGAGGACAAAAACAAAGAACTGCTCTTGCTAGAACTTTGGCTAAAAAAGCGGATCTATTACTTCTGGATGAACCTTTGTCTTCTATAGATTCGACGATGAGGATAAAACTTCAAAATGAAATTTTAAAGACACATGCTGTTTTTGGTTCTACTACCTTAGTAGTTTCTCACGATCAGGACGAAGTTAACAAAATGGCTCAGTGTGTTTTATATATGGAATACGATCAAATTCGACTAATCAAGAATTCTTAGAATTATACTATATTTTATTTTATCTTATCTTTCTTGTATAAAATACATGTATTTTTATTAAAATTCGTATATTTTTTTAGAAATTTGTATCTTTGTGTGCACTAAATAAATTTTTCATAATATAATTGAAAAATTAAAACTAACTTCTAGATAAATGAAACTATTAATTTTTCTTTCTTCTTTGCCGGGATTTTTAACAATTACTTTTATCATTTTAAAACTTTTAAATATTATAGAATGGTCTTGGTTGATAGTTTTTTCGCCTTTATGGTTTACTTTTTTATCTAGTATGATTTTTATTTTATTATTAATTTTTCATGTAAAAATTTATAAAAGATATCTTGAAAATTTTTTTAAATTAAAATGATTATTAGGTAAAATAATATAACACTAAAAACGATTTATTAAACGTAAACAATTGTCTGTCTGTACTTAATAGAGGCAAAAAATATAGTACATTACCGGTATGGAAATAATTACTGATTGAAAAACAAAATTACTAGGTTTATAGTAAACCTGTTTTATTTTTTTTTCAAATAACTTCTTAAAATTCTTCTCGCATCTTTGTTATCCGATTTAGGCATAATAAACGTTAACGGATTTTTTCGAGATCTTTTCGGGCAGAATCCGAATCCTTTATAAATTCCGTTTTCAATTAAAACTAATCCCTTTTCATCCTTTGTTCTTCCCGGAAGTTTTAATAATACGGTTTCTTGTGGAAAAGAATTTTTTTCTAAATATTGATGCACACGCTTGTTATAATCATCTACGGGTTCTTCATTAACGCAGGCGCCTAAACACTCGTGTAGCGTATATTGGAAACATTGGGCCTTGGATTTATACAATCCGTTTATTTTTTGGCAAAGTTTATAAGTTTCCGTAATGCGGAATAAATCTTCTTTTCCTTGCTTTAAGCTCAAGTAAGAATTAATTTCCTGTGATCGGTTATCTATCTTTTTCAATTGTAAAGATATATACCCTTCTTGAGTTATTTCGGGATATAAACCATAATAAAAAATGCTGTGCCTTTGCGCTCTATTATAAATAGGTTTGTGGTGTTTTATTTCCTCAGATTCCATAAGCAGCGCAATTAATTCGCTTCCTGTAGGTTCATACCTGACTTTGGAAGCAAAGTTTTGTATTTTTACTGATTTACGGTCGGTACAAGTAAAATGTTGACTTAATCTTTTTTTGATATTATTGCTTTTTCCGATATAAATCAATCGTTCTTCATGGGTATAAATATAATATACTCCCGGAACGGTGGGTAAATCGGTAACCATCTTTTTTAAATCCTCACGCATATTCACTCTGTTTTTTATAAAATTATCATCGGATGATATTTAGCCGGATATTCCTTATACCTTAACTTGTATAAGTTCCCTCATATCGGTAGAGAAACGTTTAGAAAGTCGGGTCTGCTTCATCTTCCAAGTCCTTTTAATATCTTGACAACCCAATTTCAGTTTATCTTCATGGTATTTATGGTTCAACTTATCCATAATCTTCATAATAGGTTGGTGTTTCAGGTAATAATCCTCATCAAACAAAGAAATTTGTCTTTCCGATTCAGGGATTAGACCAGAAACAATAACTCCTGCTTTTTTGTATTGGTACCCCTTTTTATATATGGTTTCCAATGCCTTTTGAGCGCATTTACTTAACTCAATAGCTGAATTGTGGGGATTAGACAGCGTTAAAGTAACAGCGGGGTGATGTTGAATTAAATCGCCTCTATAGAAATTTGTATGCAGGAATACAGTCACATAATTACAACAACTTTGTTGTGCGCGTAATTTTTCTGAACATTTCACGGCAAAGGTAGCTACTCTTTCTTTTAAATCTTCTAGTTTGTCGGTCATGTAATCGAAGGTGCGGGTAGTGGCAATGGACTTTTTACGAGCCGGCAAATCTATATCCAGCTGAGGAATTCCTTTTAATTCATTAATCATGCGGATTCCTACTATTCCCATTTCTTTACGTATAAATGTTTCCGGAAGATTAACCAATTCATAGGCTTTACGAATACCTTTTGCCTGAAATCGTTTGTTTAATCTTCTTCCAATTCCCCATATATCTTCAATATGCAACCATTTGAGTGCTTTTTCAATTTTTTCGGGAGAATCAATAACATATACATTATGGGTTTGCTCAGGGTATTTTTTGGCTATCCTGTTAGCTACTTTGGCAAGTGTTTTAGTAGGAGCAATTCCTATGCTGGTGGGAATGCCTACACCTTTATGTATATATTTTCTTAAGTCTAAACAATGTTCCCGCAAATTTAATTGCATATAGCCGTTAAAGTTCATAAATGCTTCATCGATAGAATATATTTCAACTTCTTTGCAATAACGCCCGATGATATTCATTACACGGTTACTTAAATCACCATATAGGGGAAAATTGGCGGAATAGAGGAATATTTGATTTTCTTCAAATACTTTTTCATATTTAAATGCAGGAGCTCCCATAGGGATGCCGAGAGCCTTTGCCTCATTGGAACGGGCAATTACGCAGCCATCGTTATTTGAAAGCACACAAACAGGTTTACCTGTTAAAGAGGGATTACTCACTCTTTCGCAAGAAGCATAAAAGTTATTACAATCTAATAAAGCGTACATGCTATGAAAATTTTATAATAGTATGGGTAAGTATTCCCCAAATAATAAAATCTTGATCAGGAGTAACCCGGATCGGTTCGTATTCCTTGTTTTCCGGCAGGAGAATAATTTCTTTTACTATTCCTTTTTCCTTTACTACTTTTAGTCTTTTTAATGTAAATTCCCCGTCTATATAACATACGGCAATATTGCCGTTTTTAGGTTCCAATGCTTTATCCACGATAATAAGATCTCCGTTATAAATCCTCATATCTTTCATAGAATCCCCATTTACTCGTGCCAAGAAAGTGGTTTCGGGATCTCTTATTAATTCGTCGTTCAAATTAATTCGTTCCAAATGAAAATCATCTGCTGCCGAAGGAAATCCGGCTTTGATGTCTCCTGCAAACCATAAAGATAAATTATCTTTTCGCTTCATAAATGCAAATTTATTATGAATTATGTTGAAAAAGAAGCGATAAAATAGCAATTTGATTGATATTTAGATAATATCAATGATATATCCTTAATAAAATAAAGGCATATTTATGAGGTGCTAACTGTTTCAACCATCATTTATATACCGAAAGGATATAGGGATCGGATATTTACTGTTTAATTGATGGATTTCATGAATATATGCATTAAACTTTTATATGTAATTGAAAATAAATCAATTAGGTTGTAAAATATTTTTTAATAAATTTTACCGTACGATTTATATTAAGTTCCAATCCGAAAATAAAGTAAGTAAATGTAAAGTAGTTGCAGCTCCGGCATGTTGTCGAATCGATACCAATCTTTTATTTAAATAACTTTCACTGTTGGGATATACCTTTTCTGTCTTGAATTTAACTGAAATTTCAGGTACATTCATACCAACCGATAATAGGCGCACTAATTCCAGGTCGTTGTTTGTGAACTCAAATAATCCGCCTTTTTGAGATTTGTTGGAATACAGGTATATTTTATTTTCATAAACATCTTCTATAGCTTTCTTTAATTCTTTTGCACTTTCTGCGCTTTTCGTTATAAAAGCATCTATATTATATTTTTCAAAAAAAGAATTAATAATAGGCTGTCTGTCTTCAATGGAAAAAACAATAATTTTAAGATCGGGAAATTCCTCTTTGGCTACTTTAATAAGTTCTTCCCCTGATGTAATGGCATGTTCTTGATTAGGGTCAAATGTTAAGTCTGTAATTAATAGTCCATAAGGTAAATTATTAGAAAAAGACTTTCGAATTTTAGAAATGGCATCATCACAATAATTTGCTTGGTCAATATGAGGAATATTTAGTTCTTCAACTATCTTTTTAACAGCAAAATTATCGTTAGAGAAATTCTCTGCAATAAGAATCTTTTCAAACATAATAAAACTTTTTAGCGTTGTGTTGTTGTCTTTGTATTGCCTGCAAAAATAAGATTATTATTTTAAAATTCAGGGATAAAATTTTACACTTTTTTAGTAGAGATTAAAAACGAAATAAGGAAAAGGGTTTTGAGGATATCATAACAGTAATAGAAGTTAAGTCATGTTTTTTAAAGATTAAGTAACTTATATATAATTATCGGTGATTTTTTTCTAATTTTATTGAAATGATGTATATAAAAATGGCAAGGCTATAAAATAGTTTTTATATACTCTTGCCATTTATGAAATTTTTTTAAAGCTTCTGGTTATTTTACTAAGAAATTACTTATTTGGTCAATCAATTGAATATGAATATTTGCACGCTCATTCGTATCAAATTGACAAGTAGGAACTTGATCCGGTCTGTCTTTTTGAAATAGTTCAATTGCATTGTTTCTGCAGATAGCCATAAAACTGTAATGGGTAGCTTTATTCAAAGGTATGTGCTTAGTTGTTTTTGACGGTAAATATTTAGTTAAATAACCGGTTTCTAATTTTGCCGGTATTCTTTCTACAAATGGTCCGGCGGAATACACTAAAACCGGAATTTTTATTTCCGATAAGCTGGACGGAATAAACATGCGGCCAAATCCTATATCTAAAATTACAGCTTTTTTGATACGGGAATCCTTCATGTCCTTGTCTAATTTTAAAAAATCTGATGTTTCATCTAAGTCTTTCATTTGCTCATTAAAAACATCACATGCCAACATGATAGGATATTTACGGCATTCTTTTTTGAAAACTTTAGCAGAAGATTTACCACCAATAGCTTCTACTGCAGTCCATCCTCCATAAGAGTGCCCGATAATAGAGATATTATTAGCATCTATATGATCCGAAAATTGTTTAGTTTCCAATAAATAACTGATCGTACGGCGAATATCTTCCGGACGGGCTAACATATTTCGAGCAAGTTGCGGATCCATATCTTGCAAGGTAGTTCCGGGATGATTAGGCATTGCCACAATAAATCCCCTTTTACTTAAAGCTGCAGCTAACCAAACATGATTATCCCAAGACCCATTCAGTCCATGGGAAAAAATAACCAAAGGAAAGTTTTTATCGGATATTTTCGCATCATAAATTACACTTTCGCCAATGATATATTCATTGTCTCCAATTCTTGCCATGGGATGTTTTGCTGAAGTAGGATATACTAAAGCAATTTGAAGCGGTCGTGAATTATCATTTAAATTTAATTCACGAAATCCTGCATTATAACTATTATTATTATTTGAGATTGATTGGGCAGAAAAATTGATAATAATAAATAATAGACATAAGAAGCTTAAGGTAATTTTATTTTTCATTTTCATTTTTATATATTAAATTATATTTATTCAATAATATTTATCGTAATTATTTTAATCGTATCCGGTTAGTATAATATAATTACTCCTAACCAGGCAGTATAGTAATTATGCTTAATTATAAAAATTGGTTTTTATTAGAAAAAAAATCTATAAATAAGGTAATCCAAATTTTATCAGGTTAGATAAAATAAGTTTACTGATTAATTTATGAACATTCTTTTTTAAAGTCATAATCATTCATATAAATCATTTTAAAATTAAATTATTTATACACAATAATACTTATAAATTTTAAAATAATTTTTTAAAATTAATAAAAATATATAAGTTAAACTCCTGATAATTGTCATTTTTGTGTTTATTTATATATTATTGTTATTGTGTTTTTTGATTGAATCGGTACGAAATATTTTACTCGTATTCAGTAAATATTTTTTATTATTTAATTATAAAAAAAATAATTTTATTAAACTAAAAAATAAATTTTTATATTATAAATTCGAGTGAATAAGTGTAAATAACCATATTTTTATATTTTAAAATGTATAAATAACTTATATATATTGAAAAAATGTAAAACAAATAAAATATTGTATATTTATTTTCATATATTTGAAATGAAAAAATGAAACATTTTAATAAGTTAAAAAAAATAAAATGAATTACGAGAATAAACAGCATCTATTGGATGACATAAATAAAACTGCTAAGCTATTTATTGATGAATTCAGTGAATTATCCGAATCAGATAAAGATAAATTAATAGATGGAGTGGATCGAACTCCAAGTCAAATGATTGCTTATCAATTAGGATGGATGGATCTTGTCAAGTCTTGGGATGATCTTGAACTCGCTGGACAAACCCCAACATTACCAGCAGAAGGCTACAAATGGAATCAGTTAGGCACATTATATCAACACTTTTATAAGATTTATGAGGATTATTCATTACAAGAACTGATTAAATTATTTAATGAGAAACTTGTTATCTGGAATAATTGGATTAACTCATTAGATGATAGTACACTTTTCATAAAAGACTCGCGTAATTGGACTAAACCTTTTCCTCCAGCATGGACTGTTGCACGATTTATCCATATTAATTCTGTTGCACCATTTAAATCCTTTAGAACTAAAATTAGAAAATGGAAAAAATTAAATTCAAATCAGTAAAATCATAACATTTATTCCCAAAAAGATAAGGAACTGTATGGCTTTTTCAGAACAAGAAAAGAAACACCTTTTAGAACTAAAATAAGTTGGTGATAAAATCATAGAAAGATTACAACAGATGGGATTCGATTCATTTGAAAAGTTGCGTAGTACTACCTTAGATGAAATACTGAGTATTTATACTAATATAAAATATAATTTAATGATATTAATATCAAAAAGTAAGTATTTAAATTCTAAAAGAAAGGCATGTTAGCCGGTATAGGTTAATTCGATTAATTCAATTAAAAATTTAATCAAAAGCGTTGGCAATAATTATTTATAAATAAAAAGCATACATCAGGATAATAGAAATGATATATGATCAGTCATGAATTTAATATATCCTGCTTGAAATATGAAAAATTAAGTAAAACGATTATAATATTGATTTGCACATATCAGATAGAATATAGGTCATTTCAATAAGAATTATAAAAAATAGAAATTAAAATAGAAATTAAGTAGGTGCTAATCTTTTAAGAATAGATAATCCTAAATATAGGGAACGCAGTAGTGAATGAAACTAATTCATTTAAAAAAAAATAATTACGGAAAAATTTTCCTATTATTGACTAGGATTAGATTGAATGTGTTTTTATAGCAAAAAACTGGTTCGTTTGTTAATTCATATATGGCTTAAAATAAAAAAATGATACAATGATATGAGATAAAAAATAAATAATCAATAAGAGAATCTGCTAACCACTCGAAATTCAATCAAACTAAATTTAAACTATTAAAAAGTAATACTTAAGAATAAAACTCAAAAATTAGGTGAATTTTTGAAAGGATTGCTATACAAAATGATCATATTTGGGGCAACACCACAAATAGGTGAAAAATGGAATTCTTTATTTCCATTAGAGATAGTTGCGTATGTTGAAAAAGGAGTAAAGATATTTTCAAATAAATATTTTTTATTAATAAGAATGTAAAGAATTTATCGCTAAAAGATTCTAACATTTAAATAATAAAAAAATGAACCCAATAAAGCCTATTTCAAGACAAATAAAGGGAGTATATACACCAAAAAAATAAATGCCATCCATCTCTCAGTAAACGTAGATGCTACTAATCTCGTTGAGTATAGAAATAACAATACAAGAAAAAAAATTTCTTATACTGCTTATATGATATATATTGTATCAGAGGTATTAAAAAATTTTCCGGAACTAAATATAGCTGTCAAACGCTCCAAATTTTTTCCGAAAGTGGTACAATACGAAACCATAAATGCAAAATTTATGTTAGACAAAGAAATCAATGGGCAAAAGAAAAATATATCTTTTGTAATTAAAGATTCGGATGAAAAAAAACCTGAAGAAATTCAAGAAATTATAGATAAATGCAAATTTTCTGACTATAATACTTCCATCTTTTTTAAAGAAACCAGATTAATAGAAGCTCAACCCCAATATTTGAGACGCTTAATTTCATTTTTAATTTATAAAAATTTGGCTAAAAGACACCGCATCCAGGGAAGTTTTATGATCACTTCGCTAAAAGATAAAGATTTAATTACAGATGCCCTATTTTTGAATTCATCAATGAGTATAAGTTTAGATAAGTTAAAAAATATTCCGATTGTAAAAAATAATGAAAAGTTTTATAAAGTTATTATGAATTTAACCATGACATTTGAAGAACATGTACTTAATAGTACTTTAGCATCCAATTTTTTAAGTGAAATAAAAAATAAAATTGAAAATTTTAAATAACTTTTAATTAAACATTTGATCTACACGTCAACAAAAAAGAAAAAGTAACAAATTAGAGAAAAATTGTAATCAGGCTTAAAAATTATAGTTGTCTATTGGTAAACTATTTCTACAAATTTACTTGAAACTTTTTTCTTATAAAGAAAGATTCAAATTTAGACCTTACAATAAATCTAATAAGGAGTTGACTTAAACGATTTATTTAGACGCCGATCCATCCCTCATTAATAAATGAAAAACCGGTACTATAGAAGATTTCGTAATCTAAACGAATTAATCATATATCCAATATTGAATTTTAATCCGTAATGATGATATCATGAACTATATTTAACAAAAAAGAGTAAACAAGGAATAAATTAATGTTTAACGTTTATAATGAATATAAAATAAATACTTTTTAAGTATATCTTTTACAATAAACCGTTCATAATTGGAAACTATTTAAATTATTTATGAATGGTATTTTAATAAAAAATAAAATAAAAAATATTTTATTTGGTTTAAAAATATCTTTATATTTATCCTGTATATATATTTATATATCTATAAACAAACTAACTAAAACATTCCTGTCATGAATCCAATTATGCCGGATGAAGGAGAATCCTTCAAACTATTAACTCAAAAAGAAATAGAAGAAGCTAAACAACAAAAAGGAGTTATAGCTGCCTATGGAGGAAGTAAACAACAACTCTATGGAAATTCACATCTTGTTCATATAGAAGTACAAATAAACGGAAATCCGTTTTTTTCAAATACCTGTATACATTTGAAGCTAATTCAGAAAATCAATGTAGATCATGAATTTACTCTAACCGCTGATCCCGGAGAATTCGATGAATCCAATGCCTATTTGCTTCAGAATTCAAAAAAATATCTGGGAAGTCGCATAACTTTTAGTTTCATACAATTTGGAAAAATTGTCTCCGTATGGACAGGACTTATATCAAGCATATCCTCCAATAAAAAAGACGGGATAAAGAAGATTATCATTCGAGGAAAAACCCCGGCTTTTCTAATGGAAAATGGAATTCATTGCCGAAGTTTTGAAAATCAAACCTTAGAAGAGATTATACGAGAAGTTTCCCAAGACTATCCAAAAGATATAGTTTCGTTTGATTGCAATCCCAACCTTAAAAACAAATTACCCTATACCGTTCAATACAATCAAAATGATTTTCAATTTATAAAAAATCTCGCCGTAAGATATGGAGAATACTTTTATTATAACGGAGAAAAATTTCAATTTTCCTCGTGGGGCAGCCGCATAGTTGAATTGACCGAGGGCGAAGATATATATGACTATGAACTTAAACTGGAAACCAAACCTCAAAAATTCTCTTATGCCGTTTATGATCCCATACAAGGAAAAGATTACACGGTAAACTCTGAAAGAGAAAACCTCCAAAAGTCCACAAATCCCTTTCAACAATCAGCCTTTAACTCCAGTCAAAATTTGTTTACCAAAGCACCTACCGCACATTACCATCATAGTCTTTTACACAAAGGACAGGTTGAAATAGAAGAGGCGATTATCAAACAAAAGGTAAAACAACAAAATTTGGTTTATATAAAAGCAACTTCTAACAATCCCGAACTACGGATAGGAGATATTGCGAAAATAAATATTTGGATGCCCGGGCATGAGATTTTCAAAACGGGTAAAACCCCCATTGAATCCTACCGAATAACAGAAATAACTCACGAATTTTCAGATGGAGAAGGATATACCAATACCTTTATCGGGTTACCCAAAGAGGTAACCGTTCCTGCGTATTGTGATGAATACGAATATCCGAAAGCTCCCCTGCAACATGCCGTCGTTACAGATAATAAAGATCCCTTGCGAATGGGAAGAGTGCGCGTACAATTTGTTTGGCAGAAACCCGACAATCAGCAAACCCCTTGGATTCAAGTAATCCAACCCCATGCCGGATCAGGAAAAGGCTGTTTTATGAATCCCGAAATA
Source organism: Apibacter sp. B3935 (assembly GCF_009827705.1). Lineage (NCBI taxonomy): Bacteria > Pseudomonadati > Bacteroidota > Flavobacteriia > Flavobacteriales > Weeksellaceae > Apibacter > Apibacter sp. B3935. Next base: position 493,068 of record NZ_WINL01000001.1, on the reverse strand, counting down.
GGAGAAACCGTATTGATAGCCTTTCAAGGCGGCAATGCCGAAGCGCCTATCGTAGTAGGAACAGCATACAACGGAGGAGAAATTGCGACCTATTACACAGCCGAAAATGACATTAAAGTCATACAAACAAGAAGCGGAACCCAAATACTGTTTAATGATGCAGAGGGTAGCATTTTAATAACCGATCCCGGAAAAAGCAGCTGGTTTATGGACGGAAAAGGAAATATTTCCGTAAATGCCCCTAATAATATGAATTTTAACGTAGGAAATGATTTTACGGTTACCATAGGGAATAATTTTCATGTACAAGTAGGAAATGACAATCATTTGGAAGTAGGGAATGAGCTCAAACATATTTCTCATTCTTATACACAAAGGGTATTCGAAAATAAAAAAATTACGGTTAACGGAGAATTAACCGAAACAACAGCTACTTCCACCTATAAAATAGTAGGAGGGGATCTTTGGATACAAAGTTCAGGAACAGCAACAATTTTAGGGGCCATTGATGCAAGAATAAATAAAGGATAAAAACAAGGTGATTCGAATAACAACAATATATAAATTCCTACTCATGCTTTCATTTATATTCAACAGCTGTCAGGATAAAAATAAAAAAACTATGAAAGAAGAATTTGATTGGAAGGAAACTGTTTCCTGTCCCTCAGGTTATCCTGTAGATGTGTTTATGGGGGGATTAGAATTAACAACAGGAGGCTATACTAGTTTATATTCGGGAGTGGTAGATAATGCAGAATGGGGGAATGCGGGAAGAAGTATGAGCAGCGGAGTAAAGCCGTTACCCAAACGTCTTAATGTAATATGGATCTCATTTGCCGAAAAAACCTTTTACCATGTAGATGCCGAGTTAGATTATGAAAAAATAGCCGGTCTTTTTAGAAAGGGATATTTAACTCCTTCATATAATAAAGAGCACCCACAACCCTATAAACGGACCTATGAAACGATCAATGTAGGCTTTGCTCCGGGAGGAGTAGCCGTGGTTTGGGTGGCAGGCATTGTAAGACAAATTGAAATTGGCAGATACCAGGGAATAAAAACAGAAATACCCAAAGAACAAGTCGAAAAATTAAAAGATGAACCGGAATACAGTATGCTTCGTCCGGAATATCAAGAATCCATAATGAAAAATCCGGGGATTATTCCTCAAGAAGTGCAAGAGGCTAATAAAAACAAACCCATTCCTTATGGGCTATGGGATACGTACAGGAAAAAATATAATTGGAAATTTAACTTTGATTTTCCAAATTCAGATGAAATAACCAATAGAGTTACCTGTTTTTATTTTAATGGGGAAATGGAAGTTTTATTTGGAGATTATCCGATAAAATCATATCAAATACCGGAAGAGTTGAGATGGAAAAAATCTGAAAAAAAAGCAATACCCAAGAAAATGTCATTTACGTGGATAAATAAAGATAAAATCATAAAATCGGGAGAAATAATATTTAACGAAGCCCAGATATTTAAGGCTTTTGAAGAACTAACTCAGGGAAATACGGAAGAATCAATACAATTAACCGTACGAATTATCCATACCGGAGATGATGCCTCGGTATGGTTGGAAGGAAACGGAAAAAGCATCGGATTGTATGAAAGTGAAGTAGATATATAATGGTAAACCATTTATATATAAATAATTAACAATGAAACAAAAAATAAAAAATTATTTCCTGGTGACCATGCTACAACTGCTTTCTGTGGTGGTAAGCTGTCAGGATAAAAACAAAAAAACTATGAAAGAAGAATTTGAATGGAAGGAATCTGTCTCCTGTCCTTTAGGTTATCCGGTAGACGTATTTATGGGAGGACTTGAATTAACTGATGGAGGATATGCCAGCCTCTTTTCTGGCTTACATACAGGACGAGAGGGTTGGGGGAGTTTAGGAAGAATTATGGGGAGTGGTATTAAACCTCTTCCCAAGCGGCTTAATGTGATATGGATTTCTTTTGCCGAGAAAACCTTTTACCATGTGGATGCCGAATTGGATTATGAAAAAATAGCCCGACTTTTTAGAAAAGGATACTATATTCCATCCTATAATAATGAACATCCTGAACCATTTAAAGAGAATTATAAGACCATTAATGTAGGCTTAGCCCCGGGAGGAGTAGCCGTAGTTTGGATAGCAGGTATAGTAAGGCAAATTGAAATTGGCAGATACCAGGGAGTTAAAACGGAGATTCCCAAAGAGCAAGTCGAAAAATTAAAAGATGAACCGGTCTATAGTATGCTACGTCCGGAATATCAAGAATCGGTAATAAAAAATCCGGGGATCATTCCCCAAGAAGTGCAAGATGCTAATAAAAACAAGCCCATTCCTTACGAGTTATGGGATACGTACAGGAAAAAATATAATTGGGAATTTAACTTTGATTTTCCGAATTCAGACGAAATAACCAATAGAGTAACCTGTTTTTATTTTAATGGGGAAATGGAAGTTTTATTTGGAGATTATCCGATAAAATTATATCAAATACCGGAAGAGTTGAGATGGAACAAATCAGAAAAAAAAGCAATACCTAAGAAAATGTCATTTACGTGGATAAATAAAGATAAAATCATAAAATCGGGAGAAATAATATTTAATGAAGCCCAGATATTTAAGGCTTTTGAAGAACTAACTCAGGGAAATACGGAAGAAACAATAAAATTAACCGTACGAATTATCCATACAGGAGATGATGCCTCGGTATGGTTGGAAGGAAACGGAAAAAGCATCGGATTGTATGAAAGTGAAGTAGATATATAATGGGAAAAACCTTTGTATTTAACAGTGGAGAGGCCCGATCTAGACCGGGAGAGCTTCAACTAACCTATGGATTGTTTTTTGACGGAACACTTAATAACCGAGAAAATACCCGAATATGGAAAAAAGTGCGGGGAATAGACGGATATGGAAATCCCACCGAGGAAGAAATACAAATATTTGAGCAAAATGCACAGGAAAAAAAATTTTTAAGCAGAAAACGAGTAGATAAAGAAAACACCAGTTATTTAAATGATTTTACCAATGTGGGTAGAAAATCCATGAGTTGTTATGATGATTATACCATTTATGTGGAAGGTATTGGAACGGAAGATAAAAAATCAGATACGTTAAGCGGATATGCCTATGGAAGAGGAGAAACGGGAATTCCTGGAAAGGTGATCAAAGGATGTGATTTCCTAGCTGAAAAAGTAAAGCTAATAAAAGATTCATATAAAGATCCTAGTAAAATATCTGAAATTTTAGTTACCGTAGATGTCTTTGGCTTTAGCCGAGGAGCTGCCGCCGCACGCTATTTTGCATACAACATTCAAAAATTAGCGTATTCAGCGAAAGTAAAAAACGGTAAATATTATGATCATGAAGGAAAAGAAGTGCCACAAGCTTGGGTAAAAAATGGAAAACTGCCTCGAATGGGTAATTTAGGAACAGCCTTATTAAAAATGGGATTTGGTCATGAACTGATCGACAATACCTTCATTCATTTGCGTTTTTTAGGAATCTACGATACAGTAGTTTCTTACGATCCGGATGCCTTGCTTTTACCGAATTTCAAAAGTAAAATACATAAATTACATTTAGATGAATTAGGAAGACCACAAAAAATCGTTCATTTTACCTCGTTGGACGAGCATCGGGAATATTTTCCACTTACCCGCATTAAGCCTGGGAACAATCGCATAGAACGCAATTTCCCGGGAGTTCACAGTGATATAGGAGGCAGCTATTCCAACTATACCGAAACCGGCAGCGAAAACCTGTTAATCGAAAAAAGGCCAAAATATGAATTGGAAAAGCTGATAGACTATCGAGCAGAACTGATCCAAGGCGGATGGTACACTCCGGAACAATTAAAAATAGAACCTAAAATGGTAACCAAGCACAGCCATTACAGCTTAAAAGGCGAACGGAACCTAAGGAAAGAATACAGCTATATCTTTCTACACCTGATGCGGGAAGAATCAGAACCCTATATGGGGAAGTATTATATGCCCGGCGAAATGGAGAAATACAGTCTTTCGGGAAACAAGATCCTGGAACAGGCCAAAGAGTATCTACAGCTTTATACCATGAAATGGAATGAAGACTGGGTATTGAAAAGCGAAAAAGAAGAAAAAAAACTCAACCAAGCCACTTCAACAAAAGAAATCAAGGAAAATCACTTGAATCAAGCAGACAAGAAGATACTAACAGAAGAAAAAACAGAAACTAACCACCAACCAATCGAAAAAGAATTAGAAGAAATATACGTCACCGATTCCGATCGATTGCTAAAGAAAATAAGAAACTACTACTTGCATTGGTCTTCCCGTTGGGGAGAATTGGGCAATACGCCCAATAAAAGCAGAAAAAGAGAATATTATAATGCCGATGGAACCGTTGACACCAATTGAAATAAAAATGCAGCCGGGAAAAACATACTACTACCGACTCACTACAAGTTTTATGGATCAAATGAATCATGGAAAAGGTAAGGAAAAACTTTGGACCAGAAATATCGGAGTCTTATTTACCGGAAAAACCCGTGAACACTTTCACTTTCAAATTCTGTGTTTTCGCACGGAAGTAAAGTTGGAAAAAGCCATACCCCAATATAATTTGCTTCGGGAAATCTCCTATCTTTTTAACGATATACGTATTTGTGTTAATGAGAAAGGAGAAGCCGTTAAGCTTAAAAATCTAAAAAAAATACAGGAACGTTGGAACACAGAGCGGAGAAAATTGGAAGCTTATCATAGTGGCTCTTCTATTGAATTGTACTTTGATTTTTTAAGCCGTTTACTTCAAGATGAATTAAGAATGATCGGCTACTTGTTAAGTTATGAAATGTACGGTATGTTTTTTAACGGAAGCCGTATCGGGAATTTAAAAAATGAAAATGATACGAAGTATCCAAGAAAAGTAAAACATCCACATTGGAATAAAGTTTTTGCGGAAGAATGGAATGAAGTGAAAAAAAGGGAAGGAGACATAAAAAAATGCTTCCACGTAAAAGGAAAACCATGGCAGACAGAAGAGACAAACACGACTTTATATGAAGGCAGCTATCTCTATTCTTCGGGGCTATTGCATGAGGGATCTTTGGATATAATTTATGAAAATCAACTTAAAAAATACAGAATAGTATGGATTGGTTAAAAAAACTCTTTTCGAACAATAAAGCAAACCATTTTCCCACACCACAAGATGCGTCTCGAAGTAGTAAAAAAGCTTGGGACAAGGAGTTTGAAAAACTTCCAATTATGGGAAAAACAGCTACTTCCGAGGATAAACAATGGAATGAAATTAGCCAAATGGAAGAAGAAAATGCCCGGATACTCGAATTAGATAATACAGAAAGAGAAAAAGAAAGGCAGAAAATATGGGATGAATTAATCGTTATTGATGGAGCAGAGCTGGAATGTCCGCTATGTACCAATCCCAAAGGAATACTTAAAGTAAATTTAGATACACCCACTACACAAGAAAAGAAAACAGCAACCATAGAAGAGAAAAGTTCCTTGAGTCTTGTTTTTCGGGGAAACTGTAAAAAAAGCCCGAACCGTTCTTTTCCTTGTCAAGTATCCATGATAACGGGAGATTGGAAAAACACAGGAAGTATGAAAGTCCAAGATCGGCCGCCTTTATTGCTCAAAAGCACGATTCCTTGCCATTATGGCGGAGTAGATATAAAAATTATCGACAGCGGTCAAATCAATAAACCCGAACTCAACATGGAAGGAGCCCCCATACCGATTCCCAAAAAGAAAATAAAAATAAAAGCCCTTCAAGATCAATATACAGTAGTGTTGAAAAAGGACGGAACTTTATTCGGCCCAAGATTTCCCAATCTGGAATTTGAAATTACCGACGGAGCACCCGGGGAACCAATTGATATTCAGGTGGCAAAGGTTGATCCTTCTTTATTAACAAATACGGTAGGAATATCCGACAGTTGGGATAAAAATAAATTATCTGTGGAAAGGATTTCTGTGAAAACGTTCAGCAGCTATTCTCATGAAGAAAACCCTTTGACTTTAGATGCTTCGGGTAAGGCTTATTACACAATGCCGTTAGAGTGGTGGAGAGATTTAGCCAGACAGCCGTTACACGAATTTTCAACCATGAAAATTTATTTTAAAGTTTTATCATTTTCAGACCCCTCAAAGGTAAATGAAGAAAGTATAGTTCATTTTGTGGAGGTTAGTAATAATTTAATTGAAATACGAACTATACAAAATGTTTATACAGAAAACGCTTTGGGTTTGCCTGTAAAAGATTTTTCGGCAGAATTTGTGGTTAAAGAAGCAGGTACCACCGAAATGTATACTTGGGTTCAAAGGAAAAAAGGTGGAATGGGAATATGGGATGTAAACAAACGGATGACCCGACCGATTATTGAAGAGCATGATCAAAAGCAAATATGCCATTATCCGGAATGGACTTTAGACAGAATTAATTTAAATCCGAGATATGCCGATGGGGTATATCCAATTTCAAACGGAGGAAAAACGGCAACTATAAAAAAACAATCATCTTCACAATCGGTAAATTCTAAGTTTCCTTGGGCATATACACATATTGATTTTGATACAAGAATCCATCTAAATTTTGATGTTCCTGATGCGATCAACGTTATTCGTTTGCCGGATAATACTATCAAAGGAGCGATTCCCACGCCGGAGCCGCTGCCATTAGCAAATATTTTTTGGAATGCCCGAATCTTACAAAGTTGGAATTCCGCTCAAGCTAAAACCATTGTTTCTCATCCTGCTGTATTTATTGGTCCTTAAGAGGATTAAATGTTGAAAAAACTAGTCTTTAAAAAGTACTATGCAGCTAATTTGAACGTTATTTTAAGAAACAATTTAACTAATTAACAAAAAAATGAGTCATCGAAAATCTGATAAAATTTCCATCATACTAAACAAGAAAGAAGATATATTTACCCAAATAGAAGCTATTAAACAATCGGAACAATCAGATTTTAAAAATTTTAATATAACTGAAAAAAAAATATTTAGAAGACAACCGGCTGCAATTCCTGAATTACTTAATTATGATTGAGTTGAATATTAATCTTCTTTAATCGAAAGTTTTAAAAATTCTAGGTTCGAACTTTTTGATTATAATATAGAAGACAACATTCTACGGTTTGTTCTTTGAATGAAGCGGCTAACCGATGGGTAAGTTGGAGTCGTGAAAGAGACAGTCGCATCGAGCAAAAATTGGAAATTATTGACAGTTAAATAAATTAAAACTCGAAAGTAGATTTTTAATCTACTTTCGAGTTTTTTTGATTTTGCATCTTAGTATTATAGATTCTATACAATTCTTTTTATTTTTTACGAGTCGTAATGATTTAATTTTAATTTTTTTATTTTTAATTTTTTTACAAAACTCTGAAAATGTAATTATTTCATTATTATGAATTACCGGAAATTCATAATTATTACACGTATATTTTCCAAAGTCTTCCATGGTTTTCGTTTGTTTTGAAACATCCAGTAATAATAATTCGAATTGATTTTCAGAAATTGAGGGAGCTGAAGTATTTTCTGTTTTAGTTTTGCTCTTTTTAGAAGAACTATCCATGGGTTGAAAGGGAATGGATTCTAAAAACTCTTCAAATGGATCTTTTTGGATTTTACCTGGAGGTAATGTATATACAATCTTATTTTTATTTTTAAAATTTTCTTTGTACGTTTTATACATTTCGGCGGTTAATTTTTTAGGTATCACGATAATATCTTTACTTGCAATATGCGTCATATCCCCGTTGATCACCAAGGTCAATCTTTTTTTTCCGGGTAAGCTATAACTGTATACAGGATACTCCTGTGTAGAGTCCATTTGACCTGATTCTCCAAATGACCATTCCCAAGAAAAAGCTTCTCCAATATATTCATAATAGATATCGAGGGGTTCATCTACTCTAACTACACTTGGAACAACAATTTTAGGAATTTTTAAGGAATCTGTGATCCTATCACCGGGATTAATTTCAATTGTTTTTTGCAATTTACAAGTGCCATTAACGTGTAAAGTCACAATGTAAGTTCCGGGATTCTCATAGGTATGCACGGGATATTGATCCTTTTTTTTCTCAGTATAATCTCCAAAATCCCAAACCCAATTTTTGGCACCGGGGGTAAGATCTTTAAATTTAATAGATTCACCAACTTGATTATTTACAGCTATAATTTCAAAATTAATTTGATTACATTCCTTTTGCTTAGAATATTTATAGTATAAAAGTAAGAGACCAATTAAAATACATGTTGAAAAAACTAAAAATATCCGTAAATCTACTTTATGTACATAATAAGTTACAGTATTTCTTAATTTATAATTCATAGTAGTTAAAAATAATAGTAAGTATTGCAGCGAACTAAGGTAAAATTAAATATATATATAAAATATAAATAAGTGTATTTAATAAATTATAAATATATATAATAAATTATTTTATGTCAAAAATAAAAAATAAAAATTTAAAATTATTTTCAACCCATGTAATTTTATAAAATAAAATTTAACTAATTGGATAAGAAGAAGAGTAACTCGATTTAATCGCGCTAAAATATATAAAGCAAATGTATGATATGAAATATAAATTTAATTTAGTTAAAATATAAAAAATATTAAATCGATTTTTCATTTTGTTTATAAATCTTAATCATCGTTATTATTTAAATTATAATTATAACTATGTTTTAAAATCTAATTTATTATTTTAATAATTAAATTTAATTAATAACTAAAAATAGTGTTTAAATTGATTTTTCTTTTATTGATTAGTGATTAAAGGTATGTGTAAATATTTCTACAATTTGAATTTGATCATCAATTTTTTCCATCTCAATTTTGAAAATAAACTTTACCAAAATTATCTTAAATAAATTAACTTTTTATCAGACTCTTAATTTATTATCTAATTATGTAAAATCAATTGAGGACAACAATAATTATACATAAATTAGTTCCCTGTTTAATTTAAGTTAAATTGTTCAGAGTGTGTAAAACCTTATATTAATCAAATAAAAAAGAGTCGGATGGTTTATTATTTTCTTTTTCATTTGAATCATCAAGATAAATATTGTTTTTTTTAGCATATTCTTTCCAAATTTCTTTTTCTTTTATTATCCATTCTTCCTTAGTATATTTTTTTCCTTCATAAATTTTATAGTTATTTTTTTCATTATAAGATTTGCTGACTTCTTTATCAATTTTATTTGAATCGATCTTCACTTCGCCGGTGTGTATACCTCTAAGGAGCATTTCTTTAGGTGAAAAAAATACTTCTTGTCCATATTTCCACTCATCAATTATTTCTTCTTGACAATATTCATTTAGAAAACAAACGCCATTTCCTATTTTTATCATAGGCTTTGTTTGATAGATATCTAACCCTAGACCATATTCACCCCATTCTTCAAAATAGGCGGGTGCTTGTTTATCATATTCATTTTCATCATAATCATGATCGATTTCATTTGGATCTCCATCAACTAATTTAACTAATTCCGGAATAAATTTATATCCGGTTTCTTTCCATAAATAAATACCTTTCATTGTGTTGGATGGTAAAGCTTCCCTTTCTTTTTTATTGGTTGGCGTATAAAATTCGGCATCAAGTATTTCAATGACGCAGTGTACTTTTTTTCCAATGTAGTTTTGAATAGGTATGCCGCGTCGTTCTTTAATAATATAAGACTTTCCCGATTCGGATATGGCAATAATCTGATGGGCAAATATTTTACCGTCTTTTTCTAAAGTAGGAATAGCTTTTTTAATAGTTAGGGCTAAAGTATTATATACGGGGGATTCGATACTCATTTTTTAATAATTAAATATCACTGGTTACATATTCGGCATCAGTTAAATGCAATCCTTTTAACTGATTCAAATAGAATAATTCAATTATTTGTTCGGTTATTAATACCGTATAGGGTAATTCAGGGATTCGAAATATGGGACAAGTTATTTTTTGTGGATCAATACAGAGAAAATCATATTCCATAATCTGACCGCCGGGTAGAGCAGTGTATTCTGAATTTTCTTTATCCAAGCAATCGGTAGTATGAATGATATTAAGCAAATAAAAATCGCTGTCGTCACTACGCAGTTTTAAAATTTCCACCGTTTCATCTAATAATGGTAAAAGGAGTTCATAAACTCGTTGGTTAACAATATAGACCCCTATATCCATGATATCATAAAAATCCATATCAATTTTAGGTTCTTTTTTTAAAACCATAAATTCTTCCCATTCTTCTTTTACAGATAGGAAATTGGTAATTTTTTCTTCGGCAAGGAGCAAGAATTTATCCTGCTCCTCTTGTAAAGGAAATTCTAATTGGGTTGCGTTATTTCCATCAATACTTAGCTCGTATATTATCATTTGTTTAAAAAATCATATAATATACTCTTAAAAGATTCCTTCATATTCTTCAATATTTATAAATTCAACACCGGTTGGATTTAGTTTTTTTATCTCATCAATTACTGATTTATGATATAAATAAATTCCTGGGTCTTCTAATAATCTCCATCCTAAACGTTTATTTAACGGTATTTTTTTTAAAACTTCTCTATCTAAGACATATCCATTTATATAGTACATATCGCATTCTTCATCGTATTCGTAATCAGATTTTTCTTTATCTAAGGCTTCGTAGGTATTATCATCAACGTATATGCAGTAATAATCTTCAATATAGCCACCTTTTTGGTCTGATAACTCTATAGGAACAATACGCACTCCTTCCATGTTCATAGCTAACATCACATCTGCTATTTTTTTAGTAACAAAATCTTTAGCGCCTGTTAAATAATCGGCTAATATAGGACGACGAGGCAAAGGATCACCTAATTGAGCTTCAATTATTTCACCATTTTCATCCAAAAGATCAATCATTGGATACGCTTGGTCTTCTTTGCTTTCCATAAAATAATATTCAAAATCTTTCATATTTTATTATTTTTCATCTTTTATAAATCCTTGAAATGGATCTATATTTTCTTTTTCTTGATAAAAATTACAGGTAGTAAGATTCCGATGATTATTTTTTTGTGAATCAATACAGAGAAAATTATATTCCATAATCTGACCGCCGGGTAGGGCAGTGTATTCTGAATTTTCTTTATCCAAGCAATCAGTAGAAAGGATGATATTAAGCAAATAATAATCGCTGTCGTCACTACATATTAAAATTTCCATCGTTTCATTTAATAATGGATAAGTTCATATATTCGTTGGTAAATAATATAGATACCTATATCCATGATATCATAAAAATCCATATCAACTTTAGGTTCTTTTTTTAAAACTATTCATTTATATAGTACATATTGCATTCTTCATCGTATTTATAATCTGATTTCTCTTTATCTAAGGCTTCATAGGTATTATCATCAACGTATATGCAGTAATAATCTTCAATATAGCCACCTTTTTGGTCTTATAACTCTATAGGAACTATACGTACACCTTCCATATTCATAACATACATCACATCTGCTATTTTATAGTAACAAAGGCCATAAACCTTTGTTATAAGATATATTTATTCATCAATGCTTAAATATGCCAATCTTCTACTTTAATAAATTTTAAGCCAGTTGGTTCAACAGACATTAATGCTTCAACAACTGACTTGTGATAAAGCATTAAAGTTTGATCTTCTTCCAATTTAAAAATTAATCTTTTTTCTAAAGGGATATTTCTTAAAATATTTAAATCAAGTTTAAAGTTATCTATAAAATAGCAATCATCTCCTTCTTCAAACTTAGAATTTAATTTATCCATTGATTTAATAATATTATAAATATGTATATAATAATAATCCTCATACATATCACCTTTATTACTTGTGATAATAGCTGGAATTATTTGTATCCCAAATATGTTCATTGAAGATAATATTTTTTTTAACTTATCTGATATCACTGATTCTGGTTGTGAAAAATAATCACCTATTAATGGTTTTTTAAAATATGGTTCACTAAATGTAAATTCCATTACTGCTGGTTTTGGAATTTTTTCATTTTCGTAATCATATATATATTCTTCCGTATGCTCCGAATCAGGATCACACATAATTAAAGGATATGAATGACTTGAATCACGTTCTAGTACATAATATTCGAATTTATCGTTGGTATTACTCATATTAGTTTATTCAATTTCTTTTAATGGCATTATATATTTTTCATCTCTTTCTTTGAAAAATTTAGTATTTACTGATAAAGGATTTTTATATTTTTTATGTTTACAGTCATATTTATATATTTCTTTAAGTTTATTTTTATTATTATACAATTTGGTCTCATTTTCTCGAATTGTCATATTTAATTCTGGATTTATTTTAAATAAATAGTTTCTTTTATATCTTTTTTTTGGTAAGGAGTTAGAATCTAAACAACCACATCTCCCTTTTTGATAATCAAATCCATCAGAAGTGAGTGTCCATTGAAAGGATCTTAAAAGTTTAAATATTTTTTGGCTTGCTTGATCCATGTTATTTATAAATTTTTTAGCTTCTTCTCTAAGTTTATTTATATTACATAAATTTTCAAATTTAACGCGTCGAATTACATTTACTAACATTTTTCTAGTACTATTTACATAATTGACATCCGTTAATTCTTGTTCTTTATCTGTGACTGATACAATTAGTTCATTTTTATCATCATTATTTAATACAAATGTGGCATTGTGGCTACCTTTATGTAATGGGACATTGAAAGAACACGCAACTTTCATTATTTTAGGTAGTAGAACTCCATTTTTAAAATGATTAATATTATATCCTAATAAGTAAACGTATTTTTGAATTCTTCTATCTTTAAAATTGGCAGAACAAATTAAATGATGAGCCTCAATGCCATATCTATTAGTTATATTATTTAATTTAACATCTAACATAGTTTTTGATACTATATTTTTATCTTTAGATTCTAAATCTGAAAGATAAAAAAAAGGATGTTCATAAAAGTGATCTTTTTTATAAACTTTTTTTATTATATTCCATCCTAAATCACTACCGCTACCATTATATATTCCTACTTTGTTTAATAATGCATGATTTTGGCTATTAAGATCTTTTTTACACTTAGGACATTTTAATGGTTCTTTTTGTATATTACTGTTCATACTATTGACCAGTTTTTTTTATAGTGATTCTTCCGAAACCTCTTGGACAAATAAGAAAGGAGCTTCCAATAACAACTTCTTTACCTTTTATCGTTTTTTTGGAATACGTACCTTTCCACGGTCCGTTTGGTACAAATGTGCAAAGACATCCCGGAGGAGGAACGGCTTTATAAGGTTTACAAGTACCAAATGTTGCAACCGGGGGTATCAAATTGGCATTCGTACAATCATATTCTGTGGCTGCACATTTGTTTTTTATCAATACGGTATTATTTGAAGTTACATTTAATTTAGCTGATACATCTCCCATAGAGCATTTTATAGTTGCTCCGTCTACAACAAATTCATCATTTTTTCCCATAATTTTAATGATTTTAGTTTTCTTTTATTTTTGAACCTTTGATCACGGCTTTGCTTTTACCTTCTACAAAAGCCTCTTTACTTGTCATCATGGTTTTCTTTTTACCGTTAATTTCTATATTATTATCTGACATCATTTGCACTTTCTTTTTTGCCTGTATATGAGCATTTCCTTGTGCATTTAGTTTCATGGATGAACTATTACCGGAAAATAGATCAAGATTTTTCCCACCTTTTGCTGAAAGGCACTTTCCTGCAATAAATTGGGTATCTTTAGCAGAGGATAGCACAGATGTTCCGGCAGAAAATAAAGTAGTAGTCACACCGGATTCCCCGGTAATCGTTGCTCCTGCGCTGAAGTTTATAGCTCGTTTTGCTAAAATATTGATATCGGTTGCCACTAAATTTATTGTGGAATTGGCCGAAACATTGATTGAGTTAGTAGCAGTATCAATCTCAAATATATTATTTTCTTTATCAAATATTTGTATTTTCTCTTTATCATCGGTATCGTCTACTTTTATGGTATTTCCTGATCGGGTTTTAAAAACTTTTAAATAGTTTTTGGGAGTATGTACCCCGCTCAATTGCTTTCCATTATATAAAGATCCGGTAACAATAGGCATTTCGGCATTATTGCCTCGAAATGATATTTGTACTTCATGTCCGATTTCAGGGATTACATGAAAACCTTGTTCATTCCCCCCATGTCCTTGTAATAAGCGGATCCATGGAGTTGTTTCATTATTGTATTTTTGCCAATAAAAACGAACTTTTATACGGTTTTGCTTTAAAGGATCATTGTTGTCTACCACTACCGCACTCTGATCTTCTGCCTGCGGATAAGCTTGGATGTCCCAATAGGGAGCAACTTGCTGTTCTATAGGGATACCTGTAAATTGATTTTTATATCCTTTGGCAGTGTAAATATGGTCAATTTGAGTAATTAAATAACTTTCTATAGGGGTTCCCGAATTTATTTGTTGCCCATATTCAGGAATATGTGCTAACATTTTGGCTATATCTCCCAAACGTAGTCGGGCATGGGTAGTATTGGCGGTCACCTGTACCAGATTTTCCAATGATTTTTGATGTGCTGTCAGTTTTTGTTCCTGGATTAGACTTTGTTCTTCCGATAGAGTATCATAATATACCGATGTAGGTATTTTCGTATAAACTCTATGTGCCTCATTTACGGCTTTTTCTTGTAAGAGATTTACATGAGAACTAGCCGATTTGCTTTGCTCGGATTGTACTTCTGCAGTTTGAGGATTGTAATTTTCATATATTAAATGTTGAGGAGCTACTCCTACTTCTATATTGTATTCCAAATAATCTCTTCCTTCTTTCAATTCAATCTTTTTTTGATTGCCACGACCGAAAACAAGTTGTGCTCCATTCCAGAATAAATATTCTCCATATCGTCTAGCCAGCCTTTGAATAAATTCATAAAGGGTTTCGTTGTAACTGATGGTATAAGGGATTATTTCTGTTTTATTGGGCTGGCAAATAAAATCTACTTTGGAGCCGGTATATTCTTTGAAAGCCTCCTGTAAAATGTCTTTAATTGTTTTATTATGATACGTACGACAAGCTTTTTGACTGTCAAGAAGTGCACTATAGGATTTTCCGCTTATAACGATAAAAGGATATTTATTATTTTTTCGATAATTTACATGGGTTATAAATCCTGAAAAAAGACTCTCATTTGCACCTTTTCTTCGAAATTGTATGGTTATCTCTTTTCCTAAAAGTTTGATAGAATTTTTAAGAGGATACGTAATTTTATCGCTAAAAGCTTCACTGGGGCAATGTAGCTCAAAAGTTGTATGCTCCAGCATCGATTGATGTATATGAATGGTAAGACCATGCTTTTTGGATATTTCTGTACCGTTAATAGTAACTAAGGCAAAAGTTGAGTTAGATTCTCCGTATCCGCTTCGATGATAAGTCGTCATTAATTTATGGTTTTAGTAATTAACTATAATATTATATAAAATAAAAATTTACATTGTCCAATCGTTTTGATATTCCAAGTGATTAAATGCAAGGGAACGGGCTACCAACGTAAAAGTGATACGCATGGGTTGATTATCATCAGCATTAAATTTTTCCTTAAATTTTATACAATACGCTTTTTTGAATTTTACTTCCATTAATTTACTTATGGCATCTCTACGAAAAAAAGTAATTGTACCATCTTTTTCTTTATCTGGAGCTATTATCCATTCTAAAAGTCCGGTATTACCACGGCTTTCAATGGTTAATTTAATTTTACCGCCGGTTACTTCTCCTGAAGGTTTAGTAGTAGAATCGGTTGGTTTTTTAAAGTCGTAATCGCACTTTAAAACGGTATATGTTTCACCGTCGAGAGTTAATTTTGCTAAAAATGAAGACATACTAAATGAATTATGATTTACTAATTTATCTGCAAATTAGTTATTTTTTTTCAATAATAATATCAAATATGATAAAATTTATGTTTTAAAATATATTATATATATATTTATATGTCTTTTAGATCTAAGATAAAAGTGTGTATTAAATTATATTTATTTGTTATAAATATGATGAATTCATTGTAATTAAAAATCTAATTTTATTTAAAAAAATAAAATTTTTATAAAATTTATTTAAAAAAATAATTTTATCCTGGATTGTTTTTATAAATTTATACTATATAAAATATTAACTAATTAAAATTAACTATTTATGGATTTATCTGTTGGAGCAAAATTAATTGGGACTTTTAAAGATCAAATATTAAATTTAGGTAACAATATAAAAGATGAATATCTTTTTATATATAAAAATGGACTTATAGATTATATAAATAATTTTTATGAAAAATATTCATCAATTAAAACATTTATTTATAGAGATGAAAAAGTTAATTTTTATGATATTTATTATCCGATAAAAATTCAAAATAAAAAGAATTCGATTGAGATAAACAATTTTAATGAAATATTTGAAAATTATCAATATTTAACAATAATAGGTAATGCCGGAAGCGGTAAAAGTATGTTAATAAAACATATTTTTCTATCATCTGTAGGAAATTGTAAACGTATACCGATAATTATAGAACTTCGAAATCTAAATAATTGTAATGAAACAATTGAAGAATATATTACTAGAATTATATCACAAAATAAAATATCTCCTAACTATAAAATTACAGAAAGAATTTTAAAAGAAGGTAATTTCATTTTTTTATTAGATGGTTATGATGAAATTTATTCAGAAAATAAAAATAAAATTACAACAGATATTGAAAATTTTGTAGACAGATATAATAAAAATGTATTTATCGTTACCTCAAGACCGGGGGCCAATGCAGAATCTCTAACAAGATTTGATAATTTTGAAGTACAATCTTTAAAAGGGGGAGACATACATGAATTTATAAAAATGCAACTAAGATTACAAGAAAATGATGAGTTAGAAAGAAAAATTATGTATGAAATTAATAAACATGAAAATGATGAGTATAGAGAATATTTATCCAGTCCTTTGTTATTATCAATGTTTATTTTCACATTTAATAATTATCCGGAACTCCCTAAACAAAAAAGTAAATTTTATTGGAATGTTTTTGATACGTTGTGTAGTAAGCATGATTCTTTTACTAAAGCAGGGGGATGGCAACATGAACGAAAGTCCGGTTTAAAAAATGATGAATTAGAAACAATTTTAAAGTGGTTTTCTTATGTTTCTTTATTTGAAGGAAAATATAATTTTGATGAAGAATATTTAAGTAATTTATTAAAAAAAATTAGTACTAAACTGAGTATACATATTGATTTTGATAATGTTCTGTACGATCTAACCACCTCTATTTCAATTTTAATACAAGATGGAATAGAATATACTTTTCCTCATAAATCTTTGCAAGAATATTTTGCAGCATCTTTAATAATATCTCTTAATAATGATCAAAAAATTAAAATATATAAAGAAAGATTCTCAAAATTTTTTGATTTTAGTAGTGGAGGTAATGAAAACTTTTATAAATTATGTTATGAATTAGATAAAATTAATTTTTTGAAATTTTTTTTAATACCTCAATTAAAATTAGCTTTTCCTGAAAATAAAAATGATAAAAATGAAATATTTAATATAATTTGTGATAAGATTTGTTTAGATTTTCTATTTATTAGAAACGAATATGAAAAAATTGAATCTGGATTAATCCATTTTTCATCTACAAAATATAGTGATTTATTTTGCATCACACCTGAAATTGATAAAATAATGTTAAAATTCCCCGATATATTACAAGAAAATTTCATAACATTTGTGAAAAGATATTCTCACAATGAGAAACAACTTAAATATTTTGAAAACAATGCTTTTAGTATAAAACTTGAAAATATTAATCACATGGATCAGCAAGTTGTTGACTTTATAAAATTACATGGAATTATAGATGTAATATATAATTGTTATAATGAAATTTGGATCTATATTAAAAAATTAGAATTAGAAATAGAAAAAGACGAAAAAGGAATTTCAGAATTACTTGACATTTTATAATATTTCATCTAAAAACATTTAAATTTTTTTAAATATATAAAAATAGAATAATTAAAAAGCCTTAGATAAAAAACTAATCAATGAATAATAAAACAAAAAAATCCTTACAATTTTGTAAGGATTTTAATTTTAAAGTGGTCCCACTTGGGCTCGAACCAAGGACCCTCTGATTATGAGTCAGATGCTCTAACCAACTGAGCTATGGGACCGCTGCTGCTTTGCGTTTGCAAATATAGTTATTTAATTTATTACTGCAAATTTTAAATACAAAAAATAAAGGCTATTTATACAATAAATAGCCTTTGTACTTTAGTATCAGGTAAATAAAAAATTATTTTCCTAAATAAGATTTTAAAATTTTACTTCTACTGGTATGTTTTAATCGGCGAATAGCTTTTTCTTTTATTTGTCTAACCCTTTCACGAGTCAGGTCAAAAGTTTCACCAATTTCTTCTAAGGTCATCGGATGTTGACCGCTTAAACCGAAATATAAACGGATTAAATCGGCTTCTCTTTGAGTTAAGGTAGAAAGAGATCTTTCAATTTCAATCTGAAGAGATTCCAACATCAATTCTTTATCAGGACTTGGAGATTCACCCGAACGTAAAACGTCGTATAAATTAGAATCTTCCCCTTCCACTAAAGGAGCATCCATAGATAAGTGGCGACCTGAATTTTTCATGGATTCTTTAATATCGTCCTCACTCATATCCAATACCTCACTTAATTCGGCAGCAGAGGGAGCCCTTTCATGCTCTTGTTCGAGATGGGCATATGCTTTATTAATCTTATTAATAGAACCGATTTTGTTTAAGGGCAGACGTACAATTCTGGATTGCTCTGCTAATGCTTGAAGTATGGATTGACGAATCCACCAAACAGCATAAGAAATGAATTTGAAACCTCGGGTTTCATCAAAGCGTTTAGCCGCTTTAATTAATCCTAAATTTCCTTCATTAATTAAGTCAGGTAAACTAAGTCCTTGATTTTGGTATTGCTTAGCCACAGAAACAACAAACCTCAGGTTTGCTTTAGTTAATTTTTCCAAAGCCACCCTGTCACCCGCTTTAATACGCTGTGCCAAATCAACTTCTTCATCAGCAGTAATTAGATCCACTTTTCCAATTTCTTGTAAATACTTGTCAAGAGAGGCTGTTTCTCTGTTCGTTACCTGCTTAGTAATCTTTAATTGTCTCATTTAATAGTAACTCTTTTTATCTTAAACAAAAGTAGATGAACTGTTTACTCACCTACAAATTATACTTACTTATTTATATATACGAAAATTACTTGTAAAAGGTTACAATACCTGCATTAATTTGTGAATATTTCGAATAATCTTGTTAAATTGCAAAGAATAATTTAACATTATCTTAAATGATAACCTTAATTCAACTGCAATATGTATTAACTGTTGCCGAATATAAAAATTTTACGATAGCAGCAGAAAAAGCTTTCGTAAGTCAGCCTACTTTGAGTATGCAAATACAAAAGCTTGAAAAAACGTTACGAGTTGAGCTTTTCGACAGAACAACTAATCCTATAAAAATAACTCCTATAGGAAAGAAAATTGTAGAACAGGCCAAAATAATTTTATCTGAAGCTAATAAATTATCACAAATTGTAGAAGAAGATAAAAAAAGTATGAACGGAACGGTTGTCATTGGTATTATACCAACAATAACCCCCACCTTAGTTCCACTTTTCTATAAAACTTTCAGGAGTAAATACCCGGAATCCGACTTGGTTATTAAAGAAATGAAAACTGAGGACATTTTAAAAGGCATCAAAGAAGGCTATTTGGATTTTGGAATTGCAAGTACACCTTTACATGACAATCAAATTATTGAAAAACCAATTTACAAAGAGCCATTAGTAGCTTACGTTTCTCCGCAAGATGCGAAAATGTATAAAGAAACAGTTTTAGATGTTGATAAATTAGACTTTAATTATCTTTTAATGTTGGAAGAAGGTCATTGCTTCCGAGATGTAGTGTTGGATCTTTGCAAGCATAGAGAAGCCATTAATTCTAATATAAAATTAGAAGGAGGAAGTTTTACTACACTGATTAACTTAGTAAATGAAGGTTTCGGATTTACCATTTTACCTTTATTAGAATCTGAAAATTTATCGGAAGAAGAAAAGAAAAATATAAGATATTTTTCATCTTCACCCTCCAGGGAAATATCATTAATTTATTCAACCAATCAAATTAGAACGACTTTTGCAGAGAAATTTGTGGATTTAATTAAAAGTATTTTAAGAGGGAAATTGTTTTTAGAAGATAAAATAGAACATAAGCCCCAATTAAAAGTAATTTAATATTTATTCGGAAATAAGTTATCTATAAGTTTCAGCATTATTTAAAAATGTTTTATCATTTAGAAGAAAAAAAATATAGAACTTATATTACTTAGAAGAAATAGATTTTAAATAAACCTTGTATACTTTATTATTATATAAAAATATTTAGTAAAAAATTATGATTGAAACAGATATTTTGATAATAGGAGCAGGTCCTACAGGACTTTTTGCTGTGTTTGAAGCGGGATTATTAAAATTAAGATGTCATATTATTGATGCGCTTCCAAACATTGGAGGGCAATTAACAGAACTCTATCCTAAAAAACCGATCTTTGATATTCCGGGATATCCTTCCATTCAGGCAGGAGAATTAGTTAAAAATTTACGTGAGCAAATCAAGCAATTTCAACCCGGTTTTACTCTCAATGAAACAGCTAAATCCATTGATAAACAAGCAGACGGAACTTTTATTGTTACTACAGATAAAGGTACCCGGCATCATGCTAAAGCTGTGGCGATTGCAGCCGGATTAGGGAGTTTTGAACCTAGAAAACCTTTGATAGATAATATTGCCGATTATGAAGAAAAAGGAGTTGAATACTTTGTAAAAGATCCCGAAAAATATAAGGATAAAAAAATAGTAATTGCAGGAGGAGGAGATTCGGCGTTGGATTGGACCATTGTTTTAGCAGATATCGCTAAAGAAGTTACATTAGTACATCGTAGAAATGAATTTAGAGGCGCTCTGGATTCCGTTGAGAAAGTTCAATCATTAAAAAATCAAGGAAAAGTAAATTTAATCACTCCTGCCGAAATTGTAGGAATCAAGGGGAACGGTAAGGTAGAATCCTTAGTTATTGAAAAGGAAGGGCAAACCTTTGATAAAGAAGTGGATTATTTTATTCCTTTATTTGGACTTATTCCTAAATTAGGACCTATTGCCGATTGGGGATTGGAAATTGAAAAAAATGCTATCAAGGTAAATAATGCGTTGGATTACCAAACCAATATTGAGGGGATTTATGCCATTGGAGATATCAACATATATCCGGGAAAATTAAAATTAATTCTTTGCGGTTTTCACGAGGCCACCTTGATGTGTCAAAGTATTTACAGTAAAATATATCCCGACAGAAAGTATGTTTTAAAATATACTACCGTTGGAGGTGTACAAGGATTTGACGGAACAGTAAAAGAAGCAGAAAAACCGGTTGTTAAATCAATTCAATAATTTTAACAAATTATATGTCAGAAGTAACCATCAATATCACCGATAGGGAAGGAAATAAGCATACGGTTTCAGCGCCGACGGATATGTCCATGAATATCATGGAATTAATACGAGCTTACGAATTAGTACCCGAAGGAACGATTGGAATTTGTGGAGGTATGGCGATGTGTGCATCATGCCAAATCTATATTTTAAGTAACAATATTCCTTTACCGGAAAAAGGAGATGAGGAAGAGGCTATGCTTTCAGAAGCATTTCATGTAAAAGAAAATAGCCGCTTAGGATGTCAAATTCCAATTACCAATGATCTAAATGGATTAGAAATTCAAATCGCTCCTTTTAGCTAATTTACATTATAAGGTAAATAATAAACGTGGAAAAAATTCTGAAATTGAAGCCCTTTTTAGATGAAAAGGTAGAACAATATAATACACTCAATTTTATTGAAACAGATCCCATTCAAATCCCTCATCAATTTAGTAAAAAAGAAGATATTGAAATTTCAGGTTTTCTAACAGCAATTATAGCTTGGGGAAACAGGAAGTCTATAATTAAAAATGCAGAAAAAATAATGCATTTTTTAGACCATGCACCCCATGATTTTATCTTAAATCATACTTTACAAGATTTAAAAAAGATTGAAGGAAGTATACACAGAACTTTTAATTCACACGATTTAGTGTTTTTTATCAAATCTCTGCAAAATATTTATAAAAATCACGGAGGACTTGAAAAAGTTTTTTCTGCAGAAAAAGAAGAAGAAGACACTTTCTTAGTAATAGAACGATTTAGAAAACGATTTTTCGAAATAGAACATTTACAGCGAACCCAAAAACATATAAGCAGTCCGGCCAAAAATTCATCAGCTAAGAGAATTAATATGTTTCTTCGATGGATGGTACGAAACGATCCCAATAAAGTTGATTTTGGATTATGGAATTCCATTTCTCCATCCCAATTGGTTTGTCCACTGGATGTACATTCCGGTAATGTGGCAAGATATTTAAACTTGTTGTCCAGAACTCAAAATGATTGGAAATCGGTTTCCCATCTCATGAAAAACCTAAAAATGCTGGATGCCGACGATCCCGTTAAATATGATTTTGCCTTATTCGGACTGGGAGTTTTCGAAAAATTTTCAAGTTAAGTGGATAAAGAAATTATTGTAATGGCTGCAAGCGCAAGTACCAATCCCAAATAATTAAGTTTATTCATTTTTTCCTTAAAAACTAATATTCCGACTAAGCTGCCCAATACAATTACTCCTAAATTCATCGAAGCAAAAACAAGAGAAGGATTATCTTTAAAAGTTTGATGAGCTTTTAAATAAAAATATACATTTCCGAAATTAAAAATACCTAAAGCAATTCCCCATAAAATTTCTTTAAAAGTAAACCGTATTTTTTGCGCGAAAGTAATAATACAACCAACTATAAAAGAACCAATGAATATAAAAAAGGTGGAAGTCGTAAACGAAAAATTTTGATTTACCGCTATTAACTTATATAAGATGTTAATAATTCCTAATCCGAAAAATATAAGAATAAGGAGATACAATTTAGTATAAGGAAAAGTTTGATCTCCTTTTTTAGCGTAAAATATAAAGAGTATTGAGATAAATCCAATCAATAATCCCAAGATTTTAAGAGAATTGATAGACTCATTAAAAAATAAAAAAGAAGCGCTCACTGTTAATAGTAAAGACATTCTTTGTGCTATGTCCGTTCGTGCAATTCCCGTATATTTAATAGATTCAGCAATCAATAAAAAAACTACAGGCATTAAAATACTCATCAGAAAATAAATGAACCACGGAGCCGATGAATAATTTAAAGAAGGTAGATCGGGTTTGAAAAGTATATAGCAAAAAATTGCTGAAAATAAATAATTGTACGTAATGACTAAAGAAACCCCTTTGGATTTCTTATTATATAGTTTTAATAGGATTGAAACAACTATATTGAAAAAAATACTAATTATAATTTCTTTCATAATTTTTTAAATAGTTAACAAAAATACAATTACAAATTCTAATTTTTTTGAGAAGCAAACTACAATTAATAAAATTTATTAGTAATCATGTAAACTTATCAAACATGAATAATGTACAACTAATATTTCGTATGGAAGAAAAACGAAAAAGCAAATTATTATATTTCATTCTCTTTTGTAGTTTTTTACAAAAAAACTTCTCATATAAGCATAAAAAATTCTCTTAAAATGCAAAATACTTTATGACATTTAATAAAAAAATTTTAGATTTACATACTTTTAGAAAACATATTTATGAGTTTACAAGATTTAGACCAGAATTGGATTAAACAATTCGAAAAGCCTTTAGTAATAGCAGGGCCGTGCAGTGCAGAAAGCGAAAAGCAAGTTATTGAAATAGCTGAGCGAATGGATCGGAATTATATGCAGGTGTTTCGTGCCGGTATTTGGAAACCTCGTACTAAACCCGGAAGCTTTGAAGGGGTAGGGGCTATAGGTCTTAATTGGCTTAAAAGGGTAAAAGATGAATTTAATATGCCTATAGCTACGGAAGTAGCGAATGCTTCTCATGCTAAATTAGCTTTGGAATTTGATGTGGATTACCTTTGGATCGGAGCTCGTTCAACCGTAAACCCTTTTACCATACAAGAAATAGCAGAATCTTTACGAGATACAGATAAAATCGTTTTAGTTAAAAATCCTGTTAATCCTGATTTAGATTTATGGATCGGGGCATTGGAAAGATTGGCAGCTCAAGGAATTAAAAATTTAGGGGTTATTCATAGAGGTTTTTCTTCACACAATAAATCAAAATATAGAAATAACCCTCAATGGCAGATAGCCTTAGAACTTAAAGACCGATTCCCCAATATTCCTATTTTAGGAGATCCCTCACATATAACAGGAAGAAGAGATTTAATTGCAGAAGTAGCTCAACAAGCTTTTAACTTAGAATATAACGGATTAATGGTTGAAGTCCATAATAATCCGGATGAAGCTTGGAGTGATGCCAAACAACAAATTACGCCTGAAGCCTTGAAGGATATTTTGGTAGATATTACTTTACGAAAAAAGAATGATAATTCAGATGATTTTTCAGCCAAATTAAACCGATATAGAGGAGAAATAGATGAGTTGGATAACCAATTGTTAGGATTATTAGCTGCCAGAATGGATGTTGCAAAAAAAATCGGAAATCTTAAAAAAGAACATAATGTGGCTATATTTCAACCCGATCGATGGAATGTGTTAAAAAACTTAGCCATTCGCAATGGAGAAAGAATGGGATTATCAGAAGATTTTTTAGAACATCTTTTAGTTTCCATTCATAAAGAATCCGTTGAATTGCAGAATAAAATTATGGAAGAATAATCATAAGTTTTAGATAGTAATAAAAATGCATCAATTTAGGATGCATTTTTTTATATTTTTGAGTTATGAATGAAGCAATCGTACTAAAATCTACAGGAAGTTGGTATTTGGTAAAAGACATAACAACGGGAAAAGTTTATAATGCTCGAATTCGCGGAAAATTCAAAAAAGATAAAATTAGAAATACTAATCCTTTAGCTGTAGGAGATCGCATACAATACGAATTAGAAGATCATGATATTGCTTGGATAACGAAAATTTATCCTCGAAAAAATTATATTATTCGCAAATCGGTTAATTTATCTAAAGAAACACATATTATAGCATCCAATATAGATTTGGCTTGTATAGTTTTTACCCTAAAACATCCTCAAACCTCTTTAGGTTTTCTAAACAGATGCTTAATCACTTGTGAAGCCTATCAGATTCCTGTTTTGATTGTGTTTAATAAAATCGATTTGTTATCCGAAACGGAGTTAGAAGAATTGCAAGAGATTGAAAATATATATCAAAATATTGGATATTCAACCTTACGAATTTCTGCTTTAACCAATTTTCATATAGAAGAGTTGAAAAATAAAATAAAAGATAAAACTTCTGTATTTATAGGACATTCAGGAAGTGGAAAATCTTCTACCATTAATGCTTTACAAGAAAATTTAAATTTAAAAGTAGCGACTATATCAAATTATAATGAAAAAGGGAAACATACCACCACATTTGCGCAAATGTATGAATGGGATTTTGGAGGCGCAATAATTGATATACCCGGTATTAAAGAATTTGAATTAGTAGACATTCATAAAGAAGAATTACAAGATTATTTTCCCGAAATTTTAAGCGAAAAGGTTTATTGCAAGTATAATAATTGCTTACATATCAATGAACCGCAATGTGCCGTTATTGAGGCAGTCAAGGAAGGTAGAATATCAGAAAAAAGATACTCACATTATTTAAAGTTAATGCATGAATTATAATAATACGTGTGTTTACATTTTAGTTAACTGGGAATTTATAACATAAAATAAAAAAGTCGGATTTTTATAAAATCCGACTTTTTTAATACATTACATCTTTGGTTTAGTTAACACCTCCACCTAAAGCTTTGTAAAGGTTAATTGAAGCTTGTAATTGTTGGAGTTTATCATTTACTTGACTTAGTCTTGCATTTAATAAGTCTCTTTCAGCATTTAAAACTTCTGTATAATTAGCATCGCTGTATATTAATAATTGTTTAGTATAATCAACAGATTTAACTAAAGAATTTATCTGTAAACTTCTGTCGTAGTCTTTACTTTTAGCTTTTTCATAAGCAAATAAAGCATTAGAAACTTCAACACTTGAATTTAAAACCGAATTTTTGAAATTAAGCAAGGCTTCTTCTTGTTGAGCTTGTCTTATTCTCAGTTGGCTTCTTAATTTTCCTTGATTAAAAATAGGTTGTGTTAAACCTCCTACCACACTTGCAAAAAGACTGGAGTGATCAAAGAAATTATCTAAATTCTTTAAGGTAGAATACCCTGCATTACCGGTAATTGTTAAAGAAGGATATAAAGATGCTTTCGCAACATTGGTATCTTCAAATGCAGCACGATACGCAAGTTCATACATCATTACATCAGGTCTTTTTGACAATAATTGAGCAGGCACTCCATAGTCAAATTGACTAGGAACTGTTTGTTGTGCCATTGAAGATCTTTGTATAGGTCCGGGAGTTCTTCCCAATAAATAACAGATGTTGTTTTCCAAAGCTTTGATATTATTTTCCAAATCAGGAACACTCACTTGAGTAGAGTATAATAAAGCTCTGCTTTGTTCAACAGCTGCACCGGTTACTATGTTAGCTTCTTTTAGATCTTCCATAGTTTTCACATTATCTTCTAATAATTTAATGGTGTTTAGCGTTATTTTCAATTGTTCATCTTGAGCAATTAGAGAATAATAATTATTTGCAATATTTGCCACTAAAGAAGTTTGAACTAAACGTCTATATGCATCACTTTGAAGATAAGAAGCCAAAGCTGATCTTTTGGCACTTGAAATTTTTCCCCAAATGTCAAGCTCCCAGCTTGCAGATGCTCCCAATTGGAAAACTTCTGAATGAGTTTTAACTCCGTTTCCTTGAACAGTATTTAATTTACTGTTAGAGTAAGAAGCGTCTGCAGACAAACTAGGTAAATAACCTAGTTTGGCAGAACGAAGCGCAGCTTCAGTTTGTTTTATTCTCGTAACAGCAATTTTTAAATCATAACTGTTTTGAATACCTTCATTAATCAAGCTTTGCAAATTTGGATCTTTGAAGTAATCACTCCAAGGAATATCTGCAATAGTAGTACTATCTTTAACAGGCATATCCCTGTACAATTGATTATCGGTTATCTGAGGTTTCTCATATTTAGCGGTAATACATGAACTAAGTACTACGGAAACTAATAATAGGGTTGTATATTGAATTGGTCGAATTTTCATTCTTAATTCTTTTATTTTGTTATACTTATTCATCATCATCATCATCGTTATCGTTTTGTTCTCTTAAAACCACTGAAGGTTTATGCGTTGCCTTTTCCTGTAAAGATTGGAATACAGCAAACAGCATAGGAGTAACTACTAATCCAATTACAGTACCAATTAACATACCACCAATAGCAGCTGTACCGATTGAACGGTTACCAACAGCCCCTGCACCGGTTGCTACCATTAACGGGAATAATCCGAAAATAAATGCAAAGGAGGTCATTAATATAGGTCTTAAACGGGCAACGGCACCTTCAACGGCAGCATCAATGATACTCATTCCATGCTCTCTACGTTGAACTGCATACTCTACGATCAAAATAGAGTTTTTCGCTAATAAACCGATAAGCATAATTAAACTGATCTGTAAATAAATATTGTTTGTAATTCCGAATAATTTAGCGAATAAGAAAGCCCCTGCTAAACCTATAGGTAAAGAAATGATAATAGCTAAAGGTAAAATGTAGCTTTCATATAAAGCTGATAATAAGAAATATACGAAAATCAAACACAATAAGAATATATAAACAGTTTGTGAACCACTGTTGTTCACTTGCTCTCTGGTCATTCCTGAATATTCGAAAGAATATCCTTGAGGAAGCGTTTGTTTAGCAACTTCTTCAATAGCTCTAACCGCATCACCGGCACTATATCCTGCATTGGGTTGTCCATTTACAGGTATGGATTGGTAAAGGTTAAATCTTTGTAGAGATTGCGGACCGTACACTCTAGTCAAGGTAATAAATCCGGCAATTGGTGCCATTTCACCACTATTGGTCCTTACATACATTCCATTAAGATCTTCCACATTTTTTCTGTATTTAGGATCTGCCTGGATCATAACCTTATATTGTTTACCGAATTCATTGTAATTAGAAGCATATACACCACCAATGTATCCTTGTAACGCACCTAAAATGTCTGTTACGGCTAAACCTGCTTGTTTAACTTTAGCAACATTTACATTAATTTGGTATTGCGGAAAGTTCGGGTTGAATGAAGTAGTTGCATACATGATTTCAGGTCGTTGATTTAACGCTCCTAAGAACTTACCGCTGATTTCAGAGAATTTACGGATATCACCTCCGGTTTTATCTTGAATTTGGAATTCAAATCCGTTACTGATACCGAAACCTTGAAGGGTAGGAGTTCCGAAGAAGATAATCTTACCACCTTGTATTCCTGCTGTTCTAATGAACAGTTGTTTTACTACATCGTTTATTTGGATTTTAGGACGCTCTTTCCACGGTTTTAATTTTACTAATATTACGGAGTAGTTTCCTCCCGCACCACTAATAAAGCTCATACCGTTAATTTGAGCAACATTGGATACTCCTTCAATTCCTTTCGCAACTTCA
Organism: Apibacter sp. B3935; assembly: GCF_009827705.1. Taxonomy (NCBI): domain Bacteria; kingdom Pseudomonadati; phylum Bacteroidota; class Flavobacteriia; order Flavobacteriales; family Weeksellaceae; genus Apibacter; species Apibacter sp. B3935. The sequence continues at coordinate 464,250 of NZ_WINL01000001.1, read as the reverse complement.
AATACTTGTTTAGCAATAGCTGTTGATTGCTCAAGTGTTGAAGCCGGAGGGAGACTTATATCCCCGATGATAAATCCACTATCTTCTTGAGGCACAAAGTCGGTAGGAGTTGTTTTCATCAGAAAATACAAAATTCCGCAGAAAACTATAATAATTGCAAATGCAGACCATTTAGCTTTAGACGTCCAAATTAAAACTTTTTTATATCTGTTGGTTAAACTTTCAAAAGCTCCGTTGAATCCGTCTTTTAATTTTTTAACAACAGAATTTTGTTTTTTGTCATCATGAGGTTTTAATAATAATGCACATAATGCAGGACTCAACGTAAGCGCATTGATCGCAGAAAGTACAATAGAAACCGCTAAGGTTAACCCGAATTGTTTATAGAAAACTCCTGAAGTTCCACCAATAAAACTAACCGGAATAAACACTGCAGACATTACCAATGTGATAGCTACAATTGCTCCCGCTATTTCGTCCATCGCATGTAAAGAAGCTTTTTTGGCATCTTTCATTCCGTCTTCCAATTTAGCATGGACGGCCTCGACGACCACAATCGCGTCATCCACCACGATACCAATTGCCAGAATTAAAGCGAATAAGGTTAAAATGTTAATGGTAAATCCAAATATTAACAAGAAAAAGAATGTACCTACGATAGCCACGATAACTGAAATTGCAGGAATCAAAGTAGATCGTAAATCTTGTAAGAATACCAAAACAACGATAAATACTAATACGAATGCTTCAAATAAGGTATGAATAACTTTTTCAATGGAAGCATTAAGGAAATCGTTCGCATTCATCATATATACAGTTTCTACTCCCGGAGGATAAGAACTTTTTGCATTATCTAAAACTTTTTCAACTTCGTTGATAATTTGTTGTGCATTAGAACCTGCAGTTTGCGCAATACTGATAATTACAGATGGATTTCCGTCGATGGTAGAAGTAATTTGATAGTTTTCAGAACCAACTTCCACTCTTGCAATATCTTTTAATCGTAAAACATCTCCATTTGGAAGAGATTTTAAAACCATATCACCGAATTGTTCAGTACTTACTAAACGACCGGTGTATTTTAACGTATAGGTAAATGTTTGTGCACTATTTTCACCTAATGCACCGGGAGCTGCTTCTAAGTTTTGCTCTGCTAATAAAGCATTTACGTCAGCAGGAGTAATACCGTACGTTGCCATTACGTCAGGTTTCAACCATATACGCATGGAATAGGTATTAGCACCTCTCGCTTGAGCATCACCCACTCCAGAGATTCTTTTTATCTGAGGTAATATGTTAATGTTGGCATAGTTTTGTAAAAATTTTTGATCGTAGTTTTTACTTTTACTAACTAAACCGATAAACAAGATATTACTACTTTGTGTTTTTTGTACAATCACCCCGTTTTTGGTTACTTCCGATGGAAGTAAACTGTTGGCACGAGCTGCCAAGTTTTGAACGTTAACGGCAGCAATATCAGGGTTCGCATCTTGTTTAAAATAGACTGTAATGGTAGCACTACCGTCATTGGTTGCACTCGATGTTATATAAGTCATGTTTTCAACTCCATTGATTTGTTCTTCCAATGGAATGATAACACTTTTCATGACCACGTCGGCATTTGCTCCCGGATAGTTTGTAGTTACCTGTACCGTTGGCGGAGCAATTTCGGGATATTGGGCAACCGGTAGAGAAACTACCCCTAAAATACCCAGAATCACAATTATAATGGATATAACTGTGGAAAGAACGGGTCTTTCTATGAATGTTTTAAGCATTGTTTTATTTCTTTTTTATTATTTAAAGTTATAATACTTCTTTTTACGTTAAGAAAATTAAAGTTGAGGTTTGATCTCCATTCCCTCTTTTAAATTCTGGATTCCGTTAACAACTATTTTATCGTTTTCGTTTAATCCTGAATTTACGATAAAGGATTGTCCATCCGGTGTTGGAGTAACTTTGATGGTTACTTGTTTCACTTTATTATCTTTTTGAACTACGAAAACAAAGGTTTGACCTTGAATTTCAAAAGTTGCTTTTTGCGGGATAACCAAAGCATTTTCAACAGTTGTACTGATTCGTATGGATCCGGTTGAACCACTTCTTAAAATACCTTGCGGATTAGGAAAACTAGATCTGAAATTTGCAGAACCTGTAGAAGTGTTTACAATACCGTTGATAGTTTCAATTTTACCTTTTTCATTGTATTCGGTACCGTCAGCTAAAATTAAAGTAACCGGTTCGGATTTTTTAATTTTTTCTGCTTGAGTTGCTCCCGGTGTATTTTTAAGGAAATCCAATAATTGTTTTTCGTTTAAAGAAAAATATACATATACATTGGAAGTATTCGCCACAGTGGTTAAGGTAGTGGTACTATTAACTAAACTACCTAAACGAAAAGGTATGGAACCTACAATTCCATTAACCGGACTGGTAAGAACGGTATAAGATAAATTGGTATTCGCAATAGCTAAAGCAGTTTGTGCTTGATTTAAAGCGGCACGTTTAGTCTGTAAAGCATATTGCGCGGATTCTAATTGATATTTACTTACAATACCTTTTTCAACCAAAGGGGTAATTTTAGTTACATCCATAACTGCATTGTCAACTTGGGCTTTTGCTGTTTTAATGGCAGCTTCTGCATTTAATACATTTTGTTTGTATTGTGGTGCATCCAATGTAAATAAAACTTGTCCTTTTTTAACTACAGAACCTTCGTCAACATTAATTGTTTTTATGAATCCTTCAACCATAGGTCGAATTTCAATATCTTCTTCCCCTTTTATAGTTGCCGGATAATCTGTTTCCAACACAGCAGTTTGTGGAGTAACAACTTTTACGGGGTAGGGTAGCACTTGATTGGCTTGCCCGCCCATAGCAGCCATACCTGCTGCATTTTTCTTATCACCGCCACAAGACACATACAATGTGGATGTTGCAGCAGTGAATAGCAAAGCTATAATTTGTATTTTTCTGAGTTTCATATTTATGATTTTTCTAAATTATTGATATTATTAAATTCGTATTCTTTACAACAAGTTTTTTTAATTTCATCAGTATAGATATCGTCATCTAAAAGAGTTACCAAATTTTGTTGAAATTGGTTTTGTTGATCTTTTAATGAACTAAAAAATGATGTATTGAATTTTTTTATAATCTTAGTTGCATCTTTAATAATTGATTTTCCATCTTCTGTTAATGAAATTAGTTTAGTTCTCGAATCTTTTTTGTTAAATTTTCTTTTAATCCATCCTTTCTTTTGTAATGTTCGTAAAACGGTAGAAGTAGTCATGGGATCAATACCTGCTTTATCTGAAAGGCCTTTTTGAGTTACTTCGGTCTGGTTAGTTTCTCCCCATAAAATAGATAAAAGCAAAACTAATTGGCTATGTGTCAAATCTAAGTGTTCAAAGTTTTTTTTAAATTCTCTTTGCCAAAGATTATTTACTTTCCAAAGCAGAAATCCTGTTTTGTCGCTATCTGTAATATTTAGGAGAAATCCCTTATAATTAGTTTGCATAATTTTTCTTTAACAAAAATTGAAAGTGCAAATATAATATGTATACTTACTAAAATACAAATTAATGTTTGTTAAATTTATAAGTTTCCATATAATAAGTGTGCTTATTAATCGTGTTTTACAATATCAAATACTAAGCCAAAATGTATTTGACCTAAATATTTGACGGTGCAAATATATAGTTATTTTAACAATATGAATAAATTTTTAACTTAAATTTTTAAAGACATTCGTAAAATTTTTCAAAATAATTAAGTTAGTTTAAAGGGAAGCTAGATTTTTAAAAAGCTAGTTTTAGCTATTAATTATCATTGGCCATATGCACGGTAAGCTGAGGGAATGGTATATTAATTTTGGCATGTGTAAATTTCTCATAAATGTTTTCATTGAGAAAGAAATAAACTGGCCAATAGTTGGATGATTCAACCCAAACCCTAATTACAAAGTCAATAGAACTGTCATTTAATTTTAATAATCCAATGAAAGGTTCAGGAGACTTTAATATGGAAGTATTAGATCTGATAATTTCATTAAGAATGTCTTTGACATCTTGAAGTGAAGTTCCATAATCGACCCCTATGGTTATATCTATTCTTCTTTGTGGTTGCGTAGAAAAATTAAGTATGGATCCTGTGGATAATGGTCCGTTAGGGATATAGATGGTTTTATTATCACCGGTCGTTAAAACTGTATATAATATACCAATGGATTGCACCACTCCTTCTTGATTTTGAGCTAAGATATGATCTCCAATTTTTATAGGTTTGTTAAAAAGAATCATGACTCCTCCGGCAAAATTTCCAAGATTGTCTTTCATTGCCATACCAATAGCCAAACCGGCAGAAGCAATTAATGCTGCAAAGGAGGTGGTTTGTATTCCTAAAATGCCAATTATGGACATAACCAACAAAATGGTTAATGTAATATTACATAAACTTCCCAAAAATGACTTTACGGAAGGATCTATTTTTCTCCTTTCTAAAAATTTATGAAATAATTTTTCAATCCATTTTATTAAAAACCTTCCCAGGTAATAAACCACTAAGCAGGTAACAATTTTTATTCCCAGATCATAAACCAAATCAAGTAATTTATTTAGCAATTTTTCAATAGCTGTGGGATTGATTATTTCGTTGGAAATTGATTGATGATTTAATTGGTACAAATTCATTTTTAATTTATTTATTATCTATTAATTATACATTATTATATATATAAGCAAAAATAATACTATTTTATAATTAAATCTTCGAGTTATTAAGATATTAGAAAAAATAGTTTATCCGTCTGAAATTTTTATTTGTTGAATGTTTCACTTTTTTTTGATAAATTATAATTTACTGGTTAATTTAATAGAACTTTATTTATTTTGGTAAATAATTACTAAAATACATATAATATATTATAAAAAATTGATACGTATAAAATAAAAATTAATAATTATAAATTAATATAAATTATAGATATAACGTAGTGAATATAAAGTAATTTGAAAAGTTAAATAGAAATAAGATTATAAAATTAAAATTTTTGCAGTACTTAAAATTATCTAAATTTGTAAAATAGTTATGGAAAGCAATAGACAAAAGAAAATAAATCAATTATTACAAAAAGAGTTAGCTGAAATTTTTAGAAAACAATCAGCGGAGATGAATTCTAAAATACTAATATCTGTTACCGAAGTAAAAGTGTCTTCAGATTTAGGAGTGGCTAAAGTCTATTTAAGTATTTATCCGCAAGAGTACAGAGAGGCCTTAATGAAGGAAATACAAATTCTTAATCCAAAAATTAGAAAAATTTTAGGTGATAGAATTGCTAAACAGGTAAGGCAAGTTCCCGAATTGATATTTTATCTTGATGTAACCTTAGATACAGTTGAAAAGATAGAGAAAGCTTTAAAAGGCAAAGATGAAAATCCTATTTTGTAATTTGTGAAAAATCTATCCTGGTACATAGCCTTCAGGTATTTTATATCCAAAAAGAGCACTCAAGCTGTAAGTATCATTATGTATACTTCTTTAACAGCCATAGCGATTGCTACCTGTGCAATGTTTGTTATCCTTTCGGTGTTTAGTGGATTAGAGAGTTTTAATATTAAACTTTTTAGTGATGTAAATCCCGATCTAAGAGTTTTACCTGCAACAGGTAAAACCTTGCCTGATGTTGAACGGGTTGAAAAAATTCTTTCTTCTCATTCAGAAGTTAAAGCATTTACGAAAGTCATAGAAGAGAAAGTATATGTTTTGTTTTATGAAAAGGATGAAATAGCATATCTTAAAGGGGTGGATGAAAATTTTTTGAAAGTTGTAAAAATCGATACTTGTTTTCAAGCGGGTAAATTTCCTAACACATCTTCCGATAATGAAGCAGCTTTTGGTAATGCTTTAGCCTATCGTCTGGGTGTTCCTATTGATAAAGAATATTACGCTTCTTTATATATGCCTAAGCCGGGGAAAAAATTGATATCTAATACGGATGATGCATTTAAAAAAGCAACGGTGCATATGACAGGGGTATTTGCTTTAAATGATCAATATGAAAATTATATTTTTGTACCCATACAGTTATCACGCAATCTTTTGAATTTACCTCCTAATAGTGCTTTTTCTATTGAATTAAAAGTTAAGAACAATGTAAAATCCTTGCAAAAGCAATTAAAAGACGAACTGGGAAAGAACTATATCATTCAAAATAGACAAGAGCAAGATGCTTCTTTTTTAAAAATGATGAAAGTGGAGCAATTGTTTATTTATTTGATATTTATTTTAGTAATTATAATTGCCTCATTTAATTTAGCGGGGGCTATTATTATTATTATATTGGATAAGAAATATCAATCCAAATCGCTGATTGCTCTGGGATATAGCATTTCAGGATTAAAAAAATTATTTTTTACCATTGGTATTATCATAACCATGTTTGGAGTTGTTATAGGTATAGTACTAGGAACCTTTTTGACCTGGTTACAATCTAATTTCGGACTAGTAATGGCAAATCCTTTTATGCCATTTCCGGTTAAATTCGATCTTACTAACTATCTTATTGTATTGATTACTGTATTATTTATAGGATTTTCTGTATCATTTTTATCGTCGAGAAAATTAAATTTTTAAAATGTTTTTTTATTTAAATAATTAATTTAATATTGTTCATTGAAAGAAATTGAAGTTCATTTTTTCTATATTTGTATAAAATAAAATATGAATTAACAAACATAAATAAATCATTTATATATTTTATTGAACTAGCTATTTTTAACCGTTATTTATAAAATTATGAAAAAAGTAAAAAAGGCCGTTATTCCGGCTGCTGGTTTAGGTACCAGGTTTTTACCAGCTACAAAAGCATTGGCTAAAGAAATGCTTCCTATTGTAGATAAACCTACTATCCAATTTATAGTAGAAGAGGCTATAAACTCCGGTATTGAAGATATCTTAATTGTAACCGGCAAAGGAAAACGACCTATAGAAGATCATTTTGATTCCAATCCTGAATTAGAAGCTAATCTTAGAGAAAAGCATAAAACGGAATTATTAAAACTCGTTGAAGAAACGACTGATATAAATTTACATTTTATTAGACAGTCTCATCCTAGAGGATTAGGACATGCTGTATTACAAGCAAAAGCATTTGTAGGTAATGAGCCTTTTGTGGTAATGTTAGGAGATGATATAATGGAAGATAAAATACCATTAACAAAGCAATTAATTATGGATTTTGAAAAAACCTATGCTTCTACCATTGCAGTAATGAAAGTTCCCCATGAGGAAACTTCAAAATATGGAATTATCGCTCCTGAAAGAGAAATTGAAAAAGGGTTGTATAATGTGCTCAACTTTGTAGAGAAACCCAAGCCGGAAGATGCTCCCAGTGATCTGGCAATTATCGGTAGATATTTATTGACCCCTGAGATATTTAGTATTTTGGAAAATCAAGCTCCCGGAGCCGGTGGTGAAATTCAATTAACAGACGCAATTGATACACTAAATAAAATTCAAAGAGTCTTTGCTCGTAATTTTTGCGGTACCCGTTATGATGTAGGAGATAAATTCGGTTTTATGAAAACTAATATTCAATATGGTTTAGTCCATCCACAAATAAAAGCTAGTTTACATGACTACATTATTGAATTGGGCAAAGAATTAGAAAAAAAACAAATTGCAGAAAAAGAAAAAATAGCTGTAGTCACTAAAAAATAATAAAATAAAAAATCTTTCAACTTCATGAAAGATTTTTTTTATTTATATTTGCATCCAAATAATTTATACAATCTAAAGTGAAATTTCTTCATTTCAATAAAATACGAATTATCTATCTTTTATTTTCGATAGTATTCGTATTTAAGATATTTTCTATACATGAATATATTCACTTAGAACAACATAAAATAAACAAAATTAGTCATGATCATTGCCAACAATGTCATACTATTTTTCATTTAGGAAAATATCAATTATTTGATGTAGCGGAAGATTCAATATTTGTACTACCTCATCACTCTGAAATAATTAATCACCCTGAAGATATTTATACCTTTATATTTTATAAAAATATAAATAAATCTAATTATTTCAACAAGCCACCTCCTAAATTTTCATAAAAATAATAATATGATGCGGATTTTTTAATAAAAATTAAAAAAAAAGATCCGTATTTATATCTTTTTTTAAAGGATATAACTTTTTTCAATTAAGTCATACCTTATATTATTTGTTTTATGAAAAAGACAATATACGTTTTTTTTACATTTTTTATTTTATTGAATATAAAATCGTATGCTCAATGTACCTTGCATATTAAAGGTAAACTTACCGATTTACATTCCACTCGTGGAATAAAAAACGGTTCTATTCAGCTCATAGCAACTAATGGAAAAGAATCCATAACAATAACTGATTTATCCGGAGAATATACTATTTCCAATGTTTGTCCAGGAGTGTATCGACTTATCTTTTCACATCCTGACTATACTACTCAAACGTTAGATATAACAGTAAAGAATAATTTAAATCAAGATATTTCATTAGAACATAATGAAAAAGAATTACAACAAATAGTAACTGTTGGAAAATCTTTAGGAAAAACTAAAACTTCAACAGAAAATAAATTAACCAAAAATCAAATTAATGAATTTTCGGATACTAACTTAGCTAGTGCATTAGCTTCGATTGCAGGAGTGAGTATATTAAAAACGGGAAATAATATAGCTAAACCAATTATTCATGGATTGCATAGCAGCCGAGTGCCCATATTTAATCATGCCATAAGACAGGAAGATCAACAATGGGGTGTTGAACATGCTCCGGATATTGACCTTAATGTTGCCAATTCCATTTCAATCATTAAAGGAGCGGGAGCATTACAATATGCGGGCGATGCTACTGGGGGTATCGTATTGGTTGAACCAAAAAAATTATATACAAAAGATACTCTTACGGGAAGTCTTATAACTTCCTATGTTTCCAACGGCAAAGGAGGAAATACTACAGCCCAAATTGAAAAAGGATGGAAAAAAGGATGGGCTATGCGCTTACAAGGTACTTATAAAAGATCCGGAGATCTATCAGCGCCTGATTATATTATGTCTAATACGGGGCTTAAAGAAAATGATTTTTCAATTCAAGTAGGTAAAAATCAAAGAAATTACGGCATTGAATTATTCTATAGTTATTTCGGTTCAGACACTGGGATTTTAAAAGCAGCGCATGTAGGTAACCTGGAAAATCTTTTAAATGCCATCAATAATAAACAACCCTTAGTTATTGATGATTTTACGATGAAAATTGATGCGCCCAAACAGAAAATTCAGCATAATTTATTTAAATTCAATACTCATTATAATTTTAATTTTGGTAAATTAAGTTTAGTGTACGGATATCAATTTAATAATCGGAAAGAATATGATATCAGAAGAAGCGAACTTGCCGACAAGGCGTCTCTCAATTTGGATTTAACTACACATACTCTCAATTTAGATTACGAATCGATTGCCCATACTAAGCTTAAAACAAAATTAGGAAGCGGCTATTCTTATCAAGAAAATTTTCCAAATACTGGTACCGGCGTAAGTCCATTAATCCCATTTTATGAAAAAAATAATTATTCCTTCTATTGGATTGAATATTTTAGTATTAGTAAAAAATTACTAATTGAAGGAGGAATACGATTTGATCATCAAAAAATAGATGCTTTAAAATTTTATAAAAAAAGCCGATGGGTATCTTTGGGTTACGATAAAAAATATTCAAAAAAAATACTTAAAGATACCGGTCTTAATTATTTGGTAAATCCGATTCTTACCTATAACGGTTTTGCATCTACTTTAGGCTTAAAATTAAAGTTGGGAAAGTTTGATGAAATTACATTCAATTATTCATTAAGCAGTCGAGCACCCAACCCAAGTGAATTATTTAGCGACGGATTGCATCATTCAGCCGCAGCTATTGAATTGGGAGACTTAGACTTAAAAAATGAGAAGTCTAATAAGTTCATGACAACCTATAAAGGGCTTGGATTGGATAATAAGCTAACTTTTGAATTAACGGCTTATTATAATTATATAAATGATTTTATAAACTCAATTCCTGTAAGTGCTGAATATACGATTAGAGGAGCATTTCCGGTTTGGCAATATAAACAAACCAATGCTAAAATTTACGGTATCGATGTAATGGCTGATTATCAAATATTGGGACCATTGAAATTTTCCACTAATTTTTCTTATTTGAGAGGAAATGATATAAAAAATAAAACGTCCTTAATTTCCATGCCTCCTTTGCAATGGATCAATTCAATAGAATATAAAAATAAAAAATGGAGAAATTATTTTGCAAAACTTACTTCCACTTCGGTGTTTAAGCAAACGCACTTTCCTAATTATAATTTTGAAATTGACATAGTGAAAAATGGAGCAGTGGTTTCGGAAACATTAGATATTAGTTCTCCTCCTGCTGCTTATCAGCTATTTGATTTTATTACCGGTTTTTCATTCGATATCACAACCATACACACGATGAATATTTCATTAGGTGTAAAAAATATTTTTGACACCGCATACAGAGATTATATGAATCGGTTGCGTTATTATACGGACGAAAGCGGAAGAAGCTTTTTATTAAAAATACAATTTAACTTTTAAAAATATACAATACATATATGAAAATTAAAAATTTAATTTTTTGGTTACCGTTAACTTTACTTTTAGTTACTATTTTTTCTTGTTCTTCCCATGACAGAGATGACATTTTAAATTCCCTACCGGAACACGATCACGATGAAATGTCAAAGGTGATATTGCAATTTAGAAATAGTTCAGACCCAAATTTAATTCGAGAATATGTTTACGAAGTACCGGAAGGAAGCACCGAAATACCGATTACGGATATTAGCTTACCCACAGGAACGTATAATGTTGAAATAAAATTTTATTCACAACATGAAAATCATTTACACGATTTGACCGATGAAATTTTTATTGAAGATGCCGATGATCATTTTGTATTATATCAGAAGGTTGATTCTAAAGGGTTAAGCATTACCTATGCTGATTATGATAATATTGATACATTAGGCAGAAAGTTAGGACATCATACAGTGTGGACCGTAGAAGATCAAGCTTTTTCAACGGTGTATATTTATTTACTGCATCAACCGGCAAAGAAAGATCCTGAAGCCACTTCTGCAGCATTATTAGGTGGTGAAATTGATTTAGAAGCTCATTTTAATGTTAATTTACAAAATAATTAATAAAAAATTGTATAATCTATAATAAAACTCATACAACTTTTGTTTATATTATAAATTAATCTTAATAAGTTAATCAAATTACTTATTAAGTATATTTTATATATACTATAAAATTATAGTAAATAGAAAAACTAACGTTGTATGAAAATTAACTGTTTATTATTGGCAATATCGTGTTTATCTATAAGTAAAATCAATGCACAAATTAATGCATGCTGGAAGTATATATCTGTAAAAAATTATTACAGTTTGGGTATACATTATAATGGATCTTTATGGGGCTGGGGAAAAAATGATAAACGACAATTAGGAGATGGCTCCGACCAAAATAAGTCTCTCCCAACCGAAGTGGATCTTTCCAAAAAATGGAAATTGGTGTATTCCGGTTACAATCATTCATTAGGTATAAAGTCAGATGGTTCCCTATGGGGATGGGGATTGAATGATAATGGTCAGTTAGGTCAAGGAACTAACTATACCAAAATTTATCCGGTTCAAATTGATCATTCCAATTGGAAAAGTGTTTCCGCTGGAGAATATCACTCATTAGCTATAAAAGAAAACGGTACTTTATGGGCATGGGGAAGCAATGAAGAAGGTCAGTTAGGAGATGGCACCACCGACGATAAAAATAAACCGATTAAAATAGGAAATGCAAGATGGAAATCTATAACGGCCGGTTTTAATTATAGTATGGGAATACAGGAAGACGGGACATTGTGGGGGTGGGGTAATAATGAAGACGGGCAGTTAGGGACTGACCAATTTAAATACTCGAATATTCCTGTTCGAATTGGTTACAGTAAATGGAAATACATTACGTCCGGATTTGACTATACTTTAGGAATTCAAGCAGATGGTAGCCTTTGGGCTTGGGGATACAATGAATTTGGCCAATTAGGTGATAAATCCAATCGGGATAAAGATTTTCCTGTTCGTATCGGTCATTCTAAATGGAAAATGGTTGCTGCAGGAGAATACCATTCCTTAGGCATACAAGAAGACGGTTCACTTTGGGGATGGGGAAAGAATAATAGCGGACAAGTAGGAGACGGAACCCAAGTTAATAAAAATCTCCCCGTATTATTGGATCATTCCCAATGGAAAACAGTTTCCGCCGGTTTTGAACATAGTATAGGCATCCAAGAAGATGGGAGCTTATGGGGATGGGGGAGGAATGATTACGGAGAACTTGGATTTGGAATTGAATTTAGCAGAAATATTCCTACGCAAATATCCACATGTGCTGTAAAACATTGATTAATAAAAATCTCTCACATATTCCAATACTTCTTGCATCTTCTCCTTTATTTCCCCGGATGGACCTTGGAAATTGTTATTCATAAAGCTAAAAATCAATACTTTTCCCGAATTGGTTTCTAAATATCCGCTCAGGTTTGATACTCCTTTCATTCCTCCTGTTTTTGCAAATATATACGGCGGATTCCCTTTATAATTATTTTTTAAAGTTCCACTAACTCCTCCTGCCGGAAATAAAGAAATTAATCTTTTATACGGGATTTCTTCATAGAGCTTAGTTAGAACATAAACCATATCTTTAGGAGTAAAATTATTATATCTGGAAAGTCCGGATCCATCAACCCATCTGGGTTTTTGTGGCAAATCTTTTAAGTAAGATGATAACATAAGATTTATTGCAGAGGAGCTGTTTAATTTATCTGAAATGGAAAGACTTCCCATCAGAAGAATTTGTTCAGCTAAAAAGTTATCACTTACAACCATCATTCTCCTGTATAAACTGTCGCCGGGTATGCTATATAAATAGGAAGGTTTTTCAATAGGAAATTTTTGGGTTAAGTAAACGGATTTATTTAGTTCTCTTTCCAGTAGTATTTTAGTTAACGAATCGGAAGTAATAAAGGGTATCTCCATTTTTTTATTATCGGAGTAATGAAACTTATTTTTTCTTAAATCTCTTACAATTTCTTTATAATCCAATTGTACATCATTTATAAAATAAGAGGGATATACTTGAGTTGGTGAAGAAATAGTTACTAAATTTCCGTACATAGGAAAAGAAGTGCGTTCGGGTGAAAAATATTCTTTATAATCTTCCCAAGACCAACCGGGGCCGTAAATAGTATCATCAAAATTTTTTGTAAATAAAGCTATAGTTTCTTTTCGATTTTTTAAAAATTCAATTACTTTATTTTGTTTAAAATAGGGTTCCAATAGGGTTGGATCTCCTGTTCCACAAATATAAAGCGTGTCATTTTTGGAAACATATTTTAGGGAAGGTATAGAATCAGAAATTAATTTCAATCCGGTATATAAGGTAAAAATTTTTACATTGGATGCCGGAATAAAATACTTATTACCATTATAATTAAAAATTTCCTTTTTTTGCACAGGATCATATAAATAAAAACCGGCCCACTGTTTTGTATAAAAATCAGAATCAAAATGTTTAATTAAAAATGTTTTTTGTGAATAAAGAGATATACTTATCAAAATATAATAAACTATAAAAAATATTTTTTTCATATGATAACTAATTTATAGCATTTCATTCAAATGTACTGCTATGAAATCTTATAATCTAATTTTTTATCTTAAATTTAAAATTTTTAAAATTTAAGCTAATCAATCTATGAATATCGAAGAATTTAGAGAATATTGTTTACAATTTTCAGATGTGGAAGAATGTTTGCCTTTTGATGAAAAAACTTTAGTTTTTAAAGTAAAGGGTAAGATGTTTGCATTGACAAATCTATATGATCCGGATTTTAAGATAATTTTAAAGTGTGAGGCAGAATATTCATTGGAGTTAAGAGAAAATTATTCGGAAATACAACCCGGATATCACATGAATAAAAAGTATTGGAATACAGTTTTTATGAATGGAAATTTAACGGATGATTTTATAAAAAATCTTATTAAACTATCTTATACAGAGGTGCTTAAAAAAATAACTAAAAAGAGATGAACAAAATTTTAAAATTTTGGTTACTCAAAAATCTTATTATATCTTAGCATAATGATAATTACCAATTATATTTCAAATGATGTATTAACTCTTTATGAAAATGACAGCGTTGGAAGAGCAGAGCAATTGATGATTGATCTGGGAGTTAGCCATTATCCTGTTATAAGTAAAGGAAGGGTAAAAGGAAATATAGGTTTAAATATCATTAGAGATTTAGATAAATCAGAATCATTAAAAGATCATCTTTTAGATTTAGAACAGTTCTATCTACTTGATAGTGCTATACTTTTTGATTCCTTACGAGTTTTTAGCGAAAATGAAACTAATATAATCCCAATCTTATCTTACCAAGAAAAATTTTTGGGAGTAGTATTAGAAGAAACAGTTATTGATGAATTGGCCTCCTTTCAGTTTACTACCGAATATGGAGTTTATATGATCATTACGACTCCTATAAAAAAATATTCTTCCAGTGAAATATCGAATATAGTAGAAAGCAATAATGGAAGAATATTAGGGATGTTATTAGTCAATACCGATGAAGACTCAACTCAAATAGTACTTAAGATTAGTGCAGAAAATATAAGTTCCATTGGTGATACTTTCGAGAGATTTGGATATCAAATTTCCAACAAATACTTTGAAGATTCCAAGCAAGAGCTTTTAAAAGAGAGATTTGATCAATTGCAAAAATTTATGGAAGTATAAATTAATTATAATTCAATGATAGTAGGTGTATATGGAAAAGTAGTTCACAAAGAAGATTATGAACTTTATTCGGCTTTTTTTCAACAATTAGAAAAAAAAGGTATAACCATTTATGTATATGAATCCTACGTAAAGGAATTAGAAGAAATGTTAGGATTAAAAAATCCCGGCTTTATTCCATTCACCAAAAAGAAAGGGCTTCCTAAAGAAACCAAATTATTATTTACTTTTGGCGGAGACGGAACTATTTTGTCTACTGTTGCTTATATTAAAGGATCTAATATTCCGATTGTGGGAATCAATACAGGAAGATTAGGATTTTTAGCCACATTTCAGAAAAATGAATTTTTAAAGGAATTGCCCCATATTTTAGATGGTAATTGCACTATAAGTGAACGTTCCGTATTAGAAGTGAAAAGTAATTTTCATAAATTTTTGCCTTATGCCATAAATGAAGCTGCGGTAATGCGTAAGGATACAACCTCAATGATAACCATCGATGCCTATGTAGATAATATATTTCTGAATACCTTTTGGGCAGATGGTTTAATTATATCCACACCTACCGGTTCAACGGGCTATTCTTTAAGTTGTGGAGGCCCCATCATTTATCCTAAAGCCGATATAGTAGTTATTACCCCAATTTGTCCGCACAATTTAAATGTAAGACCATTAATTTTAAAAGATGATGTAGAAATACGGTTGAAAGTTCATAGTAGATCGGAAAAATATTCTTTGTGTCTGGATTCACGATATAATACGGTAGGAATAGACGATGAAATAATCATAAAAAAAGCACCATTTAAAATAAAAATAGTCAAGTATAATAATTACTCTTATTTTAAAAATCTTCGGGAAAAATTAAAATGGGGAACTGATTCGAGGAATTAAAAAACTTGTTTTTTCAATTCAAAATAAAATTGTGTGTTTATAACTTCTTAATATCTTTTGAAATTCTCTTGGGTCAAATATGTTAAATATTTATAATTTTAAATACATAGTAAGTGCCTAAAACAAAAGAATTAATTAATTGAAAGAAAGTTAATTATAAAAATCATAAGATTATAAAATTTGAATATAAGAGTTTGTATATGTTAAAAATTATACACGAGACCGGCTCTTATAAAGAATTTTCTGTCTTTTAAAAATAAAGTAAAAATTATTAAAAAAAGAAAAATAAATTAAGGATTATGTCAATATTTGATAGAAGAATTAATTACAAGCCTTTTGAATACCCTGAAATTTTACAATTTACAGAGGCAATTAATCATGCCTATTGGGTACACTCAGAAGTAGATTTTACTGCCGATATACAGGATTTTCATTCGCATTTAGAAGACAGAGAGCGAAATTCAATCAAAAACAGTTTATTAGCAATTGCCCAAATTGAGGTCGCAGTTAAAAGTTTTTGGGGAAATATATATCAGCATTTTCCAAAGCCGGAATTCAATGGATTAGGAAGTACTTTTGCGGAATGTGAATTTAGACATTCAGAAGCTTACTCAAGATTGTTGGAGGTTTTGGGATATAATAATGAATTCGAAAAGTTGTTGGAAATTCCTGTTATCAGGGAAAGAGTGGAATACTTAGATAATGCATTAAAATATGCTAAATCCGATGACCGAAAAAAATACGTAGTATCACTTATTTTATTTACTATTCTTATCGAAAATGTATCTTTATTCAGTCAATTTGCCATAATCTTATCATTTACAAGATTTAAAGGTCTGATGAAAAATGTTAGCAATATCATTGGTTGGACTTCGGTAGATGAGCAAATTCATGCCAATGCGGGAATCTATTTAGTTAATAAAATTAAAGAAGAATATCCCGACTTTTTTGATGAAGATACCATTAAGCACATTCAAGATACCGTTAAGAATTCAATCATCATTGAAGGTAAAATATTAGATTGGATATTTGAGAAGGGAGAAGTAAACTCAATTGAAAAAGAAAATCTCCTAAACTTCATGAAATTCAGGGTAGATGAAAGCTTACAACAAATAGGAATGGAACGGTTATATCATGTTACGCCTGAGCAATACAAACCTATGGCATGGTTTGAAGAGGAAGTATTTGCCAATAGTTTGGACGACTTTTTTGCGAAAAGACCTACCGAATATACCAAATATGATAAAAGTATAACTGAAAACGATTTATTTTAAATGGGAGATTTTTATTTAATTAAAGCCAATTTTATATATCTTGATTTTAATGCAACCATCGAAAGAGAAATTGCTACCAAATTAGAAGACAGAGATCGTCATATAGAAATATGGGAGGAGTTAGTAGAAATAATTTCAGGATATCTTCGAACATTTTCTTTATCTGAAATATATGAAATGCCTTTTATTGATGAAGAAGGAAAAGATAACGGGTATTTTTTAAGAAGAATGGCAGTAAATAATGAAACCGGATTAAAAGGTAAATTAGAATTAATGGTTAAAAGATTAGATTAATATATATTATGAGCGAAAAACTTTGGTGGAAAAATTCGGAAAGTGAACAAATATTAAATAGGGGGTATCTTCTAAAGGGAGAGACGGTTGAAGGAGCAATTGATCGTATTACTTCCGCTGCCGCTCAACGATTATACAAACCTGAACTAAAAGAAGCTTTTCAGGAAATGATTGAAAGGGGCTGGATGAGTTTAAGCTCACCCATATGGGCAAATATGGGAACAGAAAGAGGATTGCCTATATCATGTTTCAATGTTCATATTCCTGACAGTATAGAAGGAATAACTCATAAATTAGGAGAAGTAATCATGCAGACCAAAATTGGCGGAGGTACTTCCGGTTATTTTGGAGCTTTAAGAGAAAGAGGATCAGCGGTTTCGGATAATGGCAAAAGTAGTGGAGCGGTAAGTTTTATGAAATTATTTGATACTGCCATGGATACCATATCTCAAGGGGGAGTGAGAAGGGGGGCTTTTGCAGCTTATTTGGATATTGATCATCCCGATATTGAAGAATTTTTATCCATACGCGATATAGGAAATCCGATTCAAAATTTATTTTTCGGTATATGCGTTCCTGATTATTGGATGCAGGAAATGATTGACGGAGATATTGATAAAAGAAAAATTTGGGCTAAAGTTTTAGAAAGTCGTCAACAAAAAGGTTTACCTTATATATTCTTTACTGATAATATTAATAAAAATAAACCACAGGTATACAAAGATAAAGGAATGGTTATTCATGCTTCTAATCTTTGTTCAGAAATTATGCTTCCTTCCACAGAAGAAGAATCTTTTATATGTTGTCTTTCATCCATGAACTTGGAATTATATGATGAATGGAAAGACACGGAAGCAGTAAAATTAGCCGTATTCTTTTTGGATGCCGTTTTACAGGAATTTATTGTAAAAACAGAAGGTAATTATTACTTGTCACCCGCAAATAAATTTGCTAAAAAGCACAGAGCACTAGGCTTGGGAGTTTTAGGATGGCATTCTTATTTGCAAAAAAACATGATTCCTTTTGAAGGAATGGTTGCTAAACAAAAAACCGTTGAGATTTTTAAATATCTGCAGGATAAATCCAATAAAGCAACTGAAGATTTAGCCAGAATTTACGGAGAACCAGAATTATTAAAAGGTTATGGAAGAAGAAATTCTACTTTATTGGCTATTGCGCCAACCACTTCATCTTCTGCGATCTTAGGTCAAACATCGCCGGGGATAGAGCCGTTTAGTTCCAATTATTACAAAGCGGGTCTTTCTAAAGGTAATTTCATGCGTAAAAATAAGTATTTGGATATGCTTCTTACGGAGAAAAATATTAATAATGAAGACACTTGGAGAAGTATTATGCTAAATGGTGGAAGTGTACAGCATTTAAAAGATTTATCATACGAAGAAAAACAAGTTTTCAAAACTTTTAAAGAGATCAGTCAATTGGAAATTGTTCAACAAGCCTCTATAAGACAAAAATATGTGGACCAATCCCAGTCTTTGAATTTAAATATACCTGCAGAACTTCCGGTAAAAGAGGTAAACCGATTATTAATAGAAGCTTGGAAATTAGGTATTAAAACTCTTTATTATCAAAGAAGTCAAAGTGTGGCTAAAGAGTTGGTGGTTAATTTGGTTAATTGCAGCAGCTGTGAATCGTAGTAATTATAACTATCTTATATCCTATAAAAAGACTATTTTTAAATAGTCTTTTTTCGTTTAAATGTTTATCAATCGGTGTAAATGTATTTTAAATAGCTTATATTTGTACCGAATGTTCTTTTTAATACTGGTTGTAGCCTAAAATAATGAAAGATTTTTATACTATATTAGAAGTCGATCCGACTGCATCGCGTAAGGAAATTAAAAAATCTTATAGAAGATTAGCTCTAAAATATCATCCTGACAGGAATTTAAATAATAAAGATAATGAAAAGCTTTTTATAGATATTAACGAAGCATATCATATTTTATCTAATGAAGAATTTCGTAAAAATTATGACGTAAGATACAGAAAAAAAATATCTTCTTATTCTCAACCCATTACACCTTATATTTTTTTAAAAAAGTTTCAGGATATTCGTAAATTTATTTATGATAGAGGCATTAATAAAATAAGTAAAAATGCGTTATATTCAGGATTGGAAAAATTATTGTCTGATGAAAATATTAACTTCTTACTTTTAAAAAGTGATAAAGAAGTTCGTAAGCAGATTATAATTGAAAATTTAAAATGTATAAAGTTTTTACCATCTTTAGATAAAGAAAAAATCATAATCAAGCTTTTAAAATTAGCCGATAATGATCATAGTCTTGTAGCTCTTATTAGTTTCACTACTAATCAGACGGAAAACAAGTATTTTTTTACCTCTATTTTTTCAAAGTTTACTTATAAAATAAAACAAATGTTTGTTCCATAAATTAATGGATTCAAACAATAGGCTAAAACAGACGTTATCGTTTGAAATTGTAATCTTAAAGCCAAAAAAATTAGATATATTGTAAGATACTAAAATAATTATAATGAAAAAAATTGTATTCGTTTTCACTCTACTAATGATTTTAAACAGCGGAGAGCTGTTTTCACAAAATAAAACCAATAGGATAACAACTACTAAATTAAAAAAGAAAAGCCTTATTTTAGGTCCCAAATCTGCGGCTAAAATTAAAGAATTATTTTTTACTGCTAAAGGATTTAAATTACCGCAAAAAATAGAGGCAATCAATACTATAGCTACTTATACGGGTGCAGAACCCATCGAAGGTTCAGGAAACATTTATACTTGGGATTTCACGAATGGTTTTCAAATTAGTGCAATATCAGAGGGTGGCGGGCGATTAGGAAGTAATGATAAAATTTCATTGGTTAGTTTTAATTATGGAGGAATCAATTCAGTGGAATTATCGAATTCAATTGTCTTACATCAATCTTCTCTAAGTTCCATTGAAAAAATATATGCTAAGCGTTTAATAAAATTTAAAAATACGAAACAACCTACATATAAAGTAGTGACAGATAAAATTTATACTACTTTTTACTTTAATGAAAAAAATATTTTAATAAGTTTATCTATCTCAAATTATGATTTAGAATTTTAAATATTTATTTCAAAAAATCGACAAAATTTATTGAGAATGAAATAATCAAGTAATATTAAACTTACTTGATTATTTATATAGATTATTGTTTAATTAAATATTCTTCGGTATCGTATTGACCTGTATTGTCAAGATAGTACAGTTTTTTTTCAAAAGCTTTAAATTTAAAACCAAACTTATCTAAAGCTATCGTTGAATTTTTTCTATCCCAATTGAAATTACCTTGTTCATAAATAATTGATCCTTTAGAATCTTCGTCAGTAAAAAGTTGAATTTTTAACTTATATGTATTACTCTGATCTAAAGTCAGAACCACAAATTCGCAATCATCACATGAAATACTTCCTTGATAAGTACCGATAAATTTCTTAGGTAAAGTATCCCTAATTGAAGAAGATACTGATAAAGAATCAGTTTGGTTAGAAGATTTTATTGTTTGTTTCTTATCGCAACTGCTCAAAAGGCAACTAAATATAATTAGCAGTATATAATATTGTATTGAATGAATGTTCACAAGCTACAATTAATTTTTTTAAATATATTTCAACTTTAAAATTTTGTATTAGGATCAAATTTTTCCAAATATTCAGAAACCTTTTTAGCAAAAGCACCTCCTAAAGCTCCATCTATGACCCTGTGATCATAGGTATGTGAGATAATCATCATATGGCGTATACCTATCATGTCTCCTTGTGGAGTTTCAATAACTGCCGGTTTTTTAACAATCGATCCAACAGCCATAATAGCAACTTGAGGTTGGTTGATGATCGGCGTTCCTGCAAGGTTTCCAAAACTTCCAATATTACTCAAAGTATACGTTCCACAATTGGTATCTTCCGGTTTTAGCTGATTATTTCTTGCACGATTTGCTAAATCATTTATTGATCTTGCAAGCCCGGATAAACTCAACTGATCTGCATTTTTTATAACTGGAACAATTAAATTGCCATTAGGAACAGCAGTTGCTATACCTATATTAATATTTTTCCTTTTTATAATTCTATCCCCATCTACGGAGATATTAATCATAGGAAAATCTTTTATTGCTTTAACAATTGCCTGAATAAACATAGGCATAAAAGTGAGCTTAACTCCTTCATTTTTGAAGAAAGAATCTTTATTTTTATTTCTCCAAAGCACTATATTGGTAACATCTGCTTCAACAAATGAAGTAACATGGGCTGAAATTTGTCTGCTTTGCAGCATATTTTTAGAAATAAGCTTACGCATACGGTCCATTTCTATGATTTCGTCACCATCCGATATGGAAGGAGAAGAATTTAATATAGAGGTTTCAGATGTATTTTCTGATACTTTAGGGCTATTATGAACCGGTTCCAGTATAGGTGATACTTTTATGGTAGCGGAAAGATTTCTACTTTTTAAATAGGAAAGGATATCTTCTTTTGTAATTCTACCGTTTAATCCCGTACCTTTTAGTAAATCTAATTCCGATTGAGAAATATTTTCTTTTTTACAAATAGATCTAATTAAGGGTGAATAATACGTACTTTTAGAAGCATTACTATTATGTAGTTCAGAGTTAGAAACCAAAGGTTTTTCTAATTCAGCTGTTATATTAGGTACATTTATAGATGTATTGATTGTTAGAGTATCATCCTGATTTAAAGATATTTCGGTTTTAGAAACAGCAGATGATTTTTCATCAATATCTTCAATTTCTAATATAGCAAAAGCTTCTCCAATTTTGCAAATGTCATTTACTTCTTTAAGCTTTTTTAGTAGTTTTCCCGAAATGGAGGAAGGAACATCTGAATCGACCTTATCTGTCGCAATTTCAACAATAGTTTCGTCTTCTTCTACATAATCTCCTTCATTTTTTGCCCATCCGGTAATAGTAGCTTCCATTATACCTTCTCCCATAGGAGGTAATATAAGTTTATATTCAGCCATAATTAATAATTAGAAAGACAAAACTAGGAAAAAAATATGGAATGAGATTAAATTTTTTAGGTTGTACTAAGATACACTATTAAATTATTAAAAAAACCAAATTTCATTGATTAAATTGATGAAAAATTGTATAGTTTTGAATTACTAACTATTCAATTCTTATTATGAATTATAAATTAAGTATAAAATTGCTATTGCTTAGATTATTATTCTTAATTTTTTGTTATCAGCTTTGTAGAACAATATTCTATCTATTCAATTTACATTGTTTTGAAAATATAGGATTATCGGAATTTTTAGGAGGCTTACGATTTGATCTAGCGGCAATTTTTTTAAGTAATATATTAATAATTGTATTAAGTACGATTCCGGGAAACTTCAAATATAAACTTATTTATCAAAAAAGTTTAAAAATACTATTTTTTTTAATCAATGCCTTTTTTATAGGTTTAAATTTCATTGATATAAAATATTATATATATACTAATAAAAGAAGTACCTATTCATTGATTACTGCTTCCGGTATGGAAGGAGACATACTCAGACTAATTCCTGTATTCCTAACTCAATATTGGTATATGTTTTTAGGATATTTATTGGCTATGTTTTGTTTTTGGAAATTTATTCCTGAAATTTCATATAGACAAGAAAAAGAAAACGGATGGAAAGGTATTTTCGTAAGCTCATTAGTTTTTTTATTATTTATCGGCTTAATTATATTATTAGGAAGAGGAGGAATCCAAAGAGCTCCAATTAAAACGGTTGATGCTATCAATTATACCGATTATCCCCAAAATACCGCAGTGGTATTAAACACAACTTTTACAATTTTTAAAACTTTAAATAAAAAAGATAATTTAAAAAAGAAGAATTATTTTACCCCTCTACAATTAAAAACTTTTTATCAACCAATTATAGATATCAATTCTTATGGAATTTTTAATAAAAAGAATTTAGTAATTCTTATTTTGGAAAGTTTTGGAAAAGAAAATATTAATCAACAATTCGAAGGAAGGAAATTAACTCCGTTTTTAGATTCTTTATTTACAGAGGGCAGGTATTATACCAATGCTTTTGCTAACGGATTAAAATCTATAGATGCTGTACCTTCAATAATTACATCTATACCTTGTCTTATGGAAGTTTCTTATATATCTTCACCATATTCCTTTAATCATATCGATGGTTTTAATGCTGTTTTAAAAAAAGAAGGATATAGTACTTCTTTTTTTCACGGTGCATTTAATGGAAGTCAAAATTTTAATGAATTCGCCCTTATTTCCGGCTATGATCATTATTATGGTAAAAATGAATACACGGAAAAAGGTGGATATGATGGAGTATGGGGGATTTTTGATGAAGAATTTTTACAGTTTGCATTAAAAAAATTTAATACATTTAAACAACCTTTCTTTTCAACTATTTTCACCATTTCATCACATTCTCCTTATACCATTCCTGAACAATATAAAAATAAATTTCCTAAAGGAAACAGAGATATACACGAAAGTATCGCTTATTCCGATTTTGCTTTAAGAAAATTTTTTGAGAATGCTAAAAAACAAGAATGGTATACTAACACGGTCTTTGTTATAACTCCCGATCATACAAGTAGAGGAGGGGCTAAACCTGAATACTTTTCAACAGAAATTGGTAATTATTCAATACCCATATTACTATTTGACCCTTCTAATTCTAAATTAAAGGGAAAAGAAAATAAATTAATGGGTCAAATTGATATTTATCCTGAAGTTTTGAGTTATCTGAATTATAAAGGACAAATTTTTTCATTTGGCAATCCCGTTGAAAGTGAAGATCGAGTGGTTGCCAATTTTAATGAGGGTGTTTATAGATTTTTAATCAATCAGTATTTTGTGGCTTTTGATGGTGAAAAGATTTTACGTGTATATGATTATACAAAAGACAGTTTATTACAACATTCAATTTCAAATTATCCTAAAGAAAACTTTGAATTTAAAATAAAATCGTATATTCAACAATATAATAACAGGCTGATAGATAATGAATTATCTTTACTTAACTCAAAGGATTAAATCGACTACAAATCCCTCATGATTTCTAACATTAAACACCATATTATTATCTAAAAGCAAATATTGACCTTTAACACCTTTTAGAATTCCTTCAAATTCAAAAACCTTTTTAAGGTTTACCGAATTTACTTTATGTGGGTATGAGATCACAGGATATTGAAAATTAAAAATTTCGTTATCCTCTAAAATATAATTTTCTAATTGATCGGGTATAAATGTTTTAAGCTCATTTTTCACAATTGATAAATCTATATAGGGAACTGATTCTCTCAACATTTTCCTATAATTGGTTTTATCTGAAACGTGCTTTTTAAGAATGGATTCAATGACTCCTGCTTCATATCTATTTTCAGTTTCTGCTAATTTTATGGCATACTCAGCACCTTGATCGATCCATCGATAAGGTAATTGTGATTTTCTAGTGACACCTACCTTAACTCCTCCGGAATTAGCTAAGTAAACTATATGAGGCTGAAGTTGAGCTTGAGATTCAACACTTAAATCTCTGTCTTCCTTTCCTAAATGGGCTTTTGATAACTCGGGCCTTAGGATCCAATCTCCTGCATAGGGAGACGTAAAATAACATTCCTTACAATATCCCATGACAAATATTTCTTTATCTAAACCACATCCCAGACATTTATAATGGTCAAATCGAATTTTTATTTTTTTATCTAATAGTTGATTTATAATAATAATTTCATCATTAAAATTTAGATAATATTGAATAGGAGAATTATATTCGGTTATCATTTTGGTTAGTTGTCCGGTTAGATGCATAAAGAATAATTTATTTACATTTAGTCAGTATTGTAATCTTGAATATTACAAATGTATTAAATATGCATTTATATAATAGTTTAATATTAGGTTTATATTAAAATATAATTTTTAAATATATGAGTTTAATTTACTTTAAGATAATAAATTAATAATAACAAACGTTATACGGCGTATAGGGAAAATTTATATTAGTTAAAAAAAAATCTAAAAAAATAGTTGTTATTGCAGGTTTTTTATATCTTTACCTAATATTTATTTTGCTCAAAAAGTTAATTAATCGTATAATACATACTTAAATATTATGAAAAAAAGTTTATTGAATTTTCATTTGATCTTCTTAGGGTTATTTCCATTATTTCTTATTACAAGTTGTGGAACATCAAAAAAAGCTATAGTTTATAATGATGAAGTTGAGATTAATCAACACGAAGATGTAATAGATAGTTTAGAAATAATTGAGAATGGTAATGAAGATAAAATAATTGAAGTTAAAGAAACATTAAATATTAGAAAACCTAAAGGTAAATTAGATAAAATTTTAGTCTATTTAGGCGATGAAAATGTTGTGAAATGGAGATTAGTAAGGTTGAATTCTCAAAATGTTGAAGATTTATATGAGAATGTTCCCTTGATGAGATTTGATGAACCTTGGAAACAAATTTACGGAACAACAGGTTGTAATAAATTTACAGCATATTATACTTGGGAAAATACTATTTTTAACATTTCAAGATTAACTTCTACTGAATTGCCTTGTGATTTTGATGAATCACAATTTCTAAATGCTATGCAAAGTATTGATGAAATAAGAGAAGAAGATTCTATTTTATCATTTTATAATGATGGTCAAGAAATTTTGGTTTTTGAAAGATATAATCAGTAAAATTTGATTAAAAAAATATTATAATAGCTTCGTGTTAAAATACATGAAGCTTTTTTTATATTTTCATTTTGTAAACAGAAACGTCTGTTGTTCTACGGTTAATTCGTGTTAAAACTTCTTTGAATTTTTTAAAATCTCTACAGGTAAAAACTACTTCATTACGTATTATTTTTTCTGTACTTAAAATAGATCCATTTAAGATTTGATTTTTTATTTCAAAATTAAATTTTAAAGGAAAATCATAATTGTTTTTAATTTTTAAATCTTTTGATTCGTATAAAACCAATGCTTCAGCACCTAATGGGTATATTCTTTGTTCTTTAGTGAAATGATCTACAGATGAAGGATGTCTCTCAAGTATTGCTAATCCACTTACTAGTGCTAGATGGTAAATAATACTGCTGTATATCTCGTATAGTAAGATTGAGTCAGAATTTTCTGAAATGTGAGCTGGATTTCCTAAAATTTTCCAAAAAGAAAATACCTGTTTGGGTTTTACTACTACATTAGACAATTTATTTTGTATCCATAAAATCTGACTAGCTAATTGTTCTACAGAAACAAAAAGATGATCTATAATCCTATATGATAAGAGAATTTTATAAGGATAAATATTTAAATCTTTTTTTTGTTGTTTTGCATAATTAATAATTGAAAAATATTCTTTAAAGATTTTAATTGGGTTTATCATAAAAGTTATTAATCATATAATTAGAAGTAAAAAGACATCACTAAATTTAATTAAAAATAATTAATGATTAAATTTGCAAAACTAAAAAATTATGAGAATAAATTATTCTACAAGAATATATATAATTTGTCCTGCAAATATCTCAACCGGAGGGCCTGAAGCATTACATCAATTAAGCCATAAATTAAGAACTGTTTTTAAATTAGATGCTAAAATGTATTATATACATAAAAAGTCTAATGAAAATCCCAAACCGCAAGTTTATAATATCTACGATACATCAGAGATTGAAACTATTGATGATCATCCTAATAATATTATTATCATTCCAGAATCTCTTACTAATTATATTTTTAAGTTTAAAAAAAGTAAGAAGATTATTTGGTGGTTGAGTGTTGATTTCTATTCAATTTGTATGAAGAATAGGCACAGAGGATTAAAATTTTATATTTCAAAATATTTTAAAGGTCAATTAGAAGAGCAGGAGTACCATTTGGAAAATCTTCCAGATGTGTATCATTGGGCGCAATCTTACCGATCCTATATATATCTTGTCGAAAACCATATACCAGAAAATAAGATATCTTTTGTATGTGATTATGTTAATCCACTTTTTTTAGCAGAAAGTAATCGAATTAAAAATTTAGTAAATAAAGAAAATATAATAATCTATAATCCTAAAAAAAATAATAAAGATTTAAAATCCATACAAAAGAAAAGCTCGAAGTATACATGGATAGCCATAAAGAATATGACACCCGATCAAGTGGTTGAAACCATGAAAAAAGCAAAAGTATATATAGATTTTGGATACAATCCCGGAAGAGACAAAATGTTAAGAGAATCATCTGTAATGAAATGTATTATTATTTCAGGTATGGGTGGATCTTCAAAATATCAACAAGATTTGAATATTTCAATTGGATATAAGTTTAAATATACAAAAAATGAACTTTCAAAAATTATTGATAAAATAGAATATTCTATAACCAATTATGAGCAAGCAATTTTGGAATTTAATGAGTACAGAAACGAAGTTCTAAATGAAGAATTAGAATTTGAAAATCAATTACAATTATTTTTTAATATAAATCCGGCTAAGAAATGATATCAGTTATAATTCCCATCTATAACGTAGAAAAATATTTAAGTAGATGTTTAGATTCTGTAATAAATCAAACGTATTCAGATTTGGAAATACTATTAATTAATGATGGATCTACAGATTCTAGCGGATTTATTTGTGATGAATATGCAAAAAATGATTCCAGAATTGTTGTTATTCATCAGGAAAATAAAGGTCCCTCACATGCAAGAAATAAAGGATTAGACAAAGCAAAAGGAGAATATATTAGTTTTATTGATCCTGATGATTTTATCTCTTTAAATTTTTTTGAAATATTACTTAATCAGTTAATTGAAACAGATAGCGATATTTGCATATGTAATTTCCAAAGTTTTTCTAATACAATACAATTTAAAAGTTCCGATTTAATAAATACATATAAAAAAGTATATAATGGGAGTATTTTTATTACTGAATTTAAATATACTAAAGATACTGTTCTTTATGTGGTATTGTGGAATAAACTATATAAAAAATGTTTATTCGATAATTTAAGAATGCCAGAAGATGTAAAAATTTGTGAGGATGAATATATATGGTATAAGTGTATGTATAATGCTGAAAAAATTTGCGAAATAGATACAATATTATATTATTATTATAAAAGAGAAAATAGCACAACCAATAGATTATATAAAGAATTTTCATTTAAAAAAGAAATAGCATTTTTAGAGGCCTTAGAAGATCGCATTAATTTTTGTGAAAAAGAGGGTTTAAATTATTTTATGAAAGATACAATTTTATACCGAAATAAAATTTTAAGAAAGATTTATATTTCTACTCCTAAAAATAATGTTCCAGAATATATTAAAATAGAATTAGAAAAAAATATAAGAAAAATTTCTTATCTGAAAAGAATTAAAATATATTTGAAGAAAATTTTTAGCTAATAACATGTTCACTTATTCAATCATAATTCCACATAAAAATATACCTCATTTACTAAAAAGATGTTTAGATTCTATACCATTTAGGAATGATATTCAAACCATTATAGTTGATGACAATAGTGATCCTACAATTGTTAACTTTGATAAATTTCCAGGATACGATAAAGATAATATTGAAATTTATTTAACTAAAGAAAATAAAGGAGCTGGTTATGCTAGAAATATAGGTTTATCCAAAGCGAAAGGAAAATGGATATTATTTGCTGATGCAGATGATTTTTTTAATACAAATTTTTTAACTGAAACAGATAAATATGTTGATACTGATAATGATTTAATATATTTTTTAGCTACTAGTGTCTATAGTGATACATTGAATAAAGCTTTTAGAAATAAATATTTGCTTTCCACTCGTAAAAAATATTATAAAAAACTTATCAAAAATGAGGTAGAAGCAAAGAATGAATTAGTATATAAAAATTGGGAAGCTTGGGCTAAAATGTTTAATCGAAGTTTTATTGAAAAAAATAAATTATTTTTTGAAGAAGAGAAAATAGGTGAAGATGCTTTATTTGTAATTAAAGCAGGTGAATTATCAAGAAAATATTATGTAAGTGATTTTCCAATTTATTGTATTACTTACAGAAAAGATAGTTTATGTTTTAAAATGATCTCTGAAGATGATTTTGATCATAATTTTTTAGCTAAAGTTCGTATAAATAAATATTTAGAAAGCGTAGATAAGAATTCGTTTAAAATAGATTTATATCATGATATTATATTGTCATATCGTTTTGGAAGGAGAAAAAAAATGATAAATATATATAAAATTGCGAAAGAAAATGGTAATAAAATCCGAATTAAAGCTATATTAAAATATTTTTTAATTTCACTAAAAAAAAAATTTTAATATAAAAAAAATCATAATAGTTATTTAATATAAAATATTTCATTTAGATATAATAATTGAAGTATTTCATATAAGTTCTTTTAATAAAATTTTGTTATGTTATTTAGTTTTTAAACATTTTGTTATAATATTAAATTAATATATTTTTTGCAATACTATTTTAACCAAATTTTAATTATATTTTATACTAGAATAAAGCATTTTTTAAATTTTTTACAAGCTATTTACATACAATTTGTTCTTTAAAAGTTAGAATATAAATATTTTATTAATTTATATTAACTTATTTAAGTTATATTAGCTTAATATTTTTTTAAAAAAATATTAAGCTGATATTTTTTAAATTATAACTTTTAAACACTATTGCTTAACTAATAACAAAATGATTTAGATAATTGATTTTTGGATAAAATAAGGATAAATAATTGATTTTCATTTTACAGCAAAAGTTATGCACTATAAAGTATATCTAATTAACATAATTATATTTAATATCGATAATAATTAAATGAATACTATCTTAATACATTTCAAAGTTTACTGTTTTTTAGGATTTATTCCATATATTTCATTATAATTAGCGGTGATATTTCCTTTAGTTATAGTAATTTTACAAGTATTTTGATCTATTCTAAATAATGAGACGTAATCATTCAAGTATTGTATATGCGCTATTTCACCTTTTCTATTTCCACCTATTGTAATTTTTTTATTCCAATAAATGGTAAATAATTTAATAATTAATTGAGTTGTTCCAGTAATCTCAACACTATCAACTAAATATACTTTTTCTTCCTCATCCCCGTATTCGCTTGCAAAATATCCTATTATATCGGTATGAGGTATAAGATTAAATTTAACTTTTAAATATTCGTTTTTAGAAGAAACAACAGGTATATATTTTTGACTTATATAATTTTCTTTAACTATGTAATCATTTGTGGGGGTTAAATTCATATAATCCTCTTGCAAAAAAAAGCTGAATTTAAAATTAATAAAATTATAGTCTATTCCTCTAAATAAGGTAAAAAATCTATTTTTTGACATACCATATAAAGATTGTCGAAATTTATCATATAATTTAGGAGTAGGTTCATTTTTTTTTAATTGAATTTTTAATAAACTATCTTTTTCTTTTTTTAATTTCTCTTCTTCCATGAATTTTATTTTTTGAATACTATCTTTAATTTTATAAATGCTATCTTGCTTTTTTTTCAATATTTGCTTTTTGATTTCATGGGCATTCCAAACACTATCTATAAATTGTTTTTCCTTTTTTAAACGTTTTTCATTTTTAGATTTTTCAATTTTATCTTGTCTGATTTGTTTAGCATATAATATTGGGAATAATATCAAACTTTTGATTTGTGCAGAAGTAAATAAAGGAATTAAAATTAATAATAAGGTAGGCAGTATTTTTATTTTCATAATTATTTTTTTTCAAATATATAAATATGAATAAAAATGCGATAAATATTAATTTTTATTTAGAAATTAATAATTTATATTTATTATTAAATTATGATAATAATTAGATTATTTTAATTTATAAACATGTTATATTTTATTATGTATGACATTAAAAATGTTATTTTTAAAAATATTCAATTATTCAAAATAATTAAAAAAAAAATATAAAATGCCATTATTAATTAAAATTGACAATTTATAAGCAAAATGTAAATAATATGATGAATATCTATAATAAAACAAAATAATAACAACCTAAATGAATTAGTTTTATTACTTAAAATTATATATGGTAAAATTTTGATTTACGAGTATTATAACTATTTAAAACTAAGAAAATGTATTTATTATTTGAGTTAATTTCTATAAATATTTAATTAATTTTTCAGTCAGAAATTTTCTATGAAAATTGGAAATTTTTGATGAGGGAACATGTACAGTATTGCTTTTCCAACTTTTAAATTCGGTTAAAATGAATTGTTTTAGATGATCGTGATCGTTATAAGTAAAATGTTTACCGGATTCGGTTTCAATTAAAATTTTCTCAACATCAGCATTTTGTGGTCCTATAGATAAAATGGTTTTACCTGTTGCTAAATATTCAAATAATTTACCCGGAATGATACCTTTGGATTTTACATTATTAAAATTGGTTAATAGCAATAAATTAGAATTATTCATTTCTTTAATCGATTCAACATGAGGTAAATATCCTATATTGACCCAATTATTTTTTAAAGCCGAATTATTTAACTCTTCTATAATTGAATCAGAAATTTTTCCCACTAATTTTAAACGGAATTGAGAGGCAAATGCTGGATTCTCTAAAATTAATTCTATTAATACTTTCCAAAAATTAGTGGGATTTCGCAGCGTCTCGAGCATCCCTACATACGAAATGGTGAATAAAGAAGTTGGTTCATCTGCTCTATTTACTTCTGAATCAAAACCATTAGTAATACATTCAACATTTTTAGCTCCTAATTTTTTAAAATTTTCTTTATCTGAATAACTGGTTGAAAGAATCAGATCGGCATTTTGAAAAACTTTTTTTTCCATTTCCTTATGTTTTTGATCTGATCTTTGAGTTAGTTTTAGTTGAGAGTAATAGGAAATTTGAGTCCAAGGATCTCTAAAATCAGCGATCCATTTGATTTTGTCTTTTTTTATTTGCTTTAATCCTAATCCTATTAAATGCATACTATGAGGAGGTCCGGTTGTTACTAAAGTATCTATATCGTACTCATTCATATATTTTTCAAGAAACTTAATAGATGGTTTAATCCAAAACATACGAGCATCGGGAATAAAAAAATTTCCTCTTATGAATACGGAAACCCTGGATAAAATGCCTTGTTTTTTAGAAGTTTCAAATTGACCGGCTTTAAAATCTTTATTTTTCTTGGTGAGTTTCTCAGCTAAACGGAACGGTTCCCATATAGGTTTTTTGATAATTTTTATTTTTGGATTTATTTCATTAACCAAGCTTGGGTCTAAAATAGGATAGGAGGGATTTTCGGGAATATAAACATGAGGTTCAATACCGAATTCCGGCAGATATTTTGTAAATTTTAACCATCTTTGTACCCCTGGGCCTCCGGCCGGAGGCCAATAATAGGAAATGATCAAGACCTTTTTACACATGTTTTACAAAGGTTTTGAAATCTCAGAGGGTTTACTTCTTTTTTTGTAGTCATAGATCAATAATATACTGCTTATGATTACAAAAAGAAGACAAGTGCCCAGAGTTATATATTTTCCTTTTTGAATTACGGGAGGATTAAAGGAAAAATTTATAGTATGTTTTCCAGCAGGTATTTTTAAGGCACGTAACGTATAATCAGCTCTATAAATAGGAACTTCTTTTCCATCAATTGAAGCCTTCCAACCATGTGGATAATAAATTTCCGAAAAAACTCCTAATTTTTCCTCTTTACTATTAGAAATATAGGTTAAATTATTTGGTAAATATTCTTTTAATTCTATAGAAGACAAACTATCAGAGGAAGATTGAATAGTAAGGTCTTTTTTATATTTTGAATTTATGACTGCTTTTCTTTTGTTATCAATCTTTCCCAATGCTAATAATTCCTCATCGGCATTGTTGGCAAAAACAATTTCACTTACAAACCAAGCATTTCCATTATTATTAGGATTAGGAATAGGTCTGATTATAGAATCGGCAGTGATGATGTACTTGGTATTTAGCATATCAAGTATAGGTAAATTTAAGCTGTCCGATAAATAAAAATCTATTAAATCTTGATATCTCCTTAATTTAGCTCCATGATATCCACCAATCGATTGATGAAAATAAGAGGTATTAGTTTCATTAAACGGACTTAATAACAAATTGAATACTCTGTAATGAGCATGATCGTTTTGTTTAATTATATCTAATGCATGGTTAATAGGTGCTGCATTGACAATACGAGCCAAGGTTGGATCGGTTTCGGCTTTTTCTAATTGACTTTCTGTTACTTGAGTAGGAAAAGGATTTTTATAAAATTGTTTGTCCACAAAATTATCATCATTTAAATAACGTTTATCCACTCCCCATAAATCAACTAAAGATAATGCGGCAATAGCTAAAACCGCATAACTTGATTTAAAGGACTTAATTTGCGCTGCCCAAAGAAGTACAGAACAAACTAAAACGAAGAAAAAAGTTCGTAAAATATCTGATTGGAAAAGGGCAAAACGATCTTTTCTAATAGCTTCAAGTATTTCAGATTTTATAGCATTACCTTCTAAAGAAGTATGAAAGCTAAATATTTGTAATCCTAATACATACAGAAGTAATAAAATAACCAATATAAAACCGGAACTTATATATAAAATTTTAGTTTTGTAAACTTGGGTAAGAGATTCATCCATAAAATATGAATACGTACCCAATAAAGCTAATAAAGGAATAGTAAATTCAGCAATCACGAGAGCGGAAGAAACAGCTCGAAATTTATTATATAATGGGAAATACTGAATCATAAAATCAGTAAAGATCCCAAAATTTTTACCCCAAGCTAAAAAGAAACTTAGAACGGTTGCTGCAACCAACCACCATTTATATCTGCCTTTATAATAAAATAAAGCTAAAAAGGCTAAAAATATGACTACAGATCCTTGATAAGCAGGGCCTACGGTACCCGGTTGCTCTCCCCAATAAGAGCCATTAAAAGCACGTTGAAATTGAGTATATTCTTCTTGTGATCTAATATTTTCCTGTAAAGATGATTCAAGATTAGAGGTTTTAAATCCTTTTTCATTGTTACCACCTCCCATAAAATTAGGAACAAATAAATTTGCCGTCTCTAAAATGCCGTAGCTCCAATGAGTAATATAATCTGTATCTAATCCCTGATTAGGGGAAACGTTATTTTTACTTATAGTTAAATCTGACTTTCCTCGCGTAGTTTCCTTTGAATATTCATAAGTTGATAGTAAACGGGTAGAATTCATTCCCAGCGCCAGTAAAATTGCCAGAATAAAAAAGCCAGAAGAAATACCAAAAGTTTTTAAAGTTTTCTTTTTAAAGCTGTTAATAAGTTCAATCAAACCAAAAATTTCTAAAGCTAAAAACAGATAATACGTCATTTGTGGATGATTGGCTGCAATTTGTAACGATAAAAATAAAGTGGTAAGAATAAATCCGGTAACATATTTTTTTTGATACAGTAAATATACACCTGCAATAAATGGCGCAAAATAGGCTATCGTATGAATTTTAGCATTATGTCCGGCTCCTATTATGATAAAAAAATAGGTTGAAAAAGAGAACATAATACTTCCCAGCAAAGCATATTTCCAATTTTTTAACCATACCATACCTAACAAGTAAAAACCGGATAACAATAAAAATAAATAACTGGCGGGAGTAGGAAAAGTTCTTAATAAACGATCGATACTCTTAATTATATCTGAAGGATAATTAGCTCCCATTTGGTAGGTGGGCATTCCCCCAAACATGGAATTGCTCCAATAAGTGTCTTCTCCATGAATAGATCGATACTCTTCTAATTCATGCGCGCCGCCTTTATAATGGATGATATCAGGTTGAGAAATATATTTACCTGATAATAATGGACTAAAATACATAAAGGAGAGGATGACAAAAAAAAGCAAACATCCTACAACCGGCAAAAAATAACTATTTTTTTTCATTGTCTTTAGTTTCTACTTCTTCGTAATCAACTGTTTCTGCATCCCATTTAATACTCTTATTCTGAGAAGAATTTTTTCTTTGGTTATTAAATTGATGGGGCTTGGACCTGGAATATTTCTTATTTGCACGGGTACCCGAGAAAATTTTATTTAAAATATTAAAAACAAAATAAGCAACTGTGGCAAAAAATATAAATTCAATTAATCTTCCCATCGATAAATATATAAAATAATTAGTAACCTATCAATTAATATACGTGTTATTTACAGATTTTTGCACCACCTTTTCAGTTTCATCACCTTTACTGGCTGATTTGGTTTCTGTAACAGTCATAGTAAAATTGGCATTGGAAATCCAACCGGATTTATTATTTATGATAATTTTTCCATTTTGAGTGCCCTTTACAGACAATTTATAAGTTATCCCTTCTACCACTTTAGAATCTGTTTTAGAAGGTAAAGTTCCCTGAATACGAACTTCAGTTAAACTGTCACCCACTTTTACTAACTGATTATACCCTTGGTCTTTCAATTCTGGATGAGTATTCCATTTCTCTCCAATTTTTAATCCTTTTGAAGGAAATTTCATAATGGATCCTTCAAATTGTGCTTTAAAAGTTTCAGGATTCAGACCCAATTTAAAAGCATTAATAAAATCTTCTAGTTCTTTTCCTTTCAATTCGGATTTTAAGGTTGATTTTGCTTTTTCATAAATGGCGTCCATACCCTTTATGTTTGAAGCATTTCCGTAAATATCCATCGTTAATGTAAAAGTAACATTGCTGATTGCTCTGTATATTTTCCACAATTTTGCTTGATCGGGATTTTCCGGTTTTTTACCGTTGGTATCAAATACCACTACTTTACCATCCGCTTTAGTAATAACTTTTTTGCCCCCCATGGATACTTGTAAGGTATATATACCATTTTTGATATCTAATACCGTAAAGCTTATTGGATCTATGGATTCTTGCGAAACAGATTGACTTTTATCTCTAAAAGATACTGTTTGCTTATTAATTTCTCTGGAATTAAAAGAATAGGTTTTACCTTTTTCAAGAATATATCTAAGATGATAAAGGCTATCCGCATCTTGATAGATACCGGTTATAATTTCAGGACTACTTTTTTCTTGTTTATTAGTATCATTACTCGGTAAAGTTGATTCCGCGTTCAAAGATATTCCTGAACGGTTTGTTTCATCTTTTTTTGAAATGGAAGTATCTGGTAATTGTTTGGATTTTTCTTCATTTTTGCATGATAAAAGACCACCACCCAATAAAATAGATATAAACAAATAAGATACGACTGACAATTTTTTCATTACGTCAAAATTTTCTGCAATTTACTAAAGATTATTAGTAAACAAATGATAAAGCTCGGAAAAACCTAAGTTTTTTCTCAGTTGTTTACAATAATTTTGAAAATTATATATTTTGAAAATTCTATCAGGCTAATTAATTTGTATTTTAGCGTTAAATATTATTTATTCGAGGATTTTTGAAAAATCGTTTAGAACTTAAGACATACAAAGACCAAGAGCTTTTAGATAAATATCGGGAAACTCTAAATATCGAATATTTTGGTGTATTATATAGCAGGTATATTCCTTTACAATATGGTCTTTGCCTTAAATATTTAAAAGATGATTATAAAGCCCAAGATGCAGTAATGCAACTGTTTGAAAATTTACTTCCTAAAATTTTAAATTATAAAATAGATTATTTCAGATCATGGTTGTATAAGGTGTCAAAAAATTAT
Source organism: Apibacter sp. B3935 (assembly GCF_009827705.1). Classification (NCBI taxonomy): domain Bacteria; kingdom Pseudomonadati; phylum Bacteroidota; class Flavobacteriia; order Flavobacteriales; family Weeksellaceae; genus Apibacter; species Apibacter sp. B3935. The sequence goes on along the minus strand of NZ_WINL01000001.1, from coordinate 427,132 downwards.
TGTTTACAACAATTAAGAAGAGAAGGTATAGAAATAAATATAGATCATGCTATGGAAAATGTGCAATCTGAGGATGTTTGGGACTTATTGGATGAAAATAATGATGATAAAAAATATCAAATGTTAGACGATTGTATATCTAGGCTACCTCAACCTCAAAAGACATCCATTGAAATGTTTTTTTTCAAAGATAAATCGTATATGGATATTTGTGATGCTACTCAATACAGCTTGAAAAGTGTTAAAAGTTATATACAGAACGGTAAAAGAAATTTAAAGCTTTGCTTAGAAAAAAATCCTAAATGAAAAAATTACTTAACTATATAGGAGGCAAAAAAAGAGGTAAAGATGCTAGAGATATTGAAAGGCAATCCATGAAGGATGACTTTTTAAGAGAAGCTTTAGAGGGTTATGAAGAAGTTCAAGGAGACCCAAATAAGGATATTAAAAAGCTTGAAAGAAAAATTATAGATAAAACGAATCCTCGAAAGAATATATTTCCAATTTATGTCGAAGCTGCCGGATTAGTTCTTCTAGTCAGTATAAGTATACTATATAAATTAACAAACGGTCAAAGAAAGGAAAGAAATTTAATCGCTTATGAAAAATCAGGAAGTAACGACAAGAATACGAATATTCCCTTTGCAATCAATGAATACAACAATAGTTCAAACAATGAAAAGAAGGATTTTTCCGATACTTTCAAAGTAAAATCACAAAATAAAAGTAAACCTTTGACTATCGTATCTAATCATACATTGAAACAAAAAATTGATCCTAAAGAATTTATTCGAAATATAGAACCGGAATCAATCGAAGAAGATACCGATACCTTTGAAAATAAATTTATTGCACACCGGGATATAAGCGCTGAACTCAGTCAAGAAAAAGTTGAGGAACCGTTATTATCTTTGAAAACAATGAATAGAGATTCCTCTCTTGAACCGGTAAAAAAACTCAACAAAACTGATCGAGAAATAAATCAGACTTATTTAAGAGATTCTTTAGTAAGTGACTCACAATCTAATGGTATTACCCATATAAGTTTAGAATCTGAGCCTACTATAGGAAGGGAAAATTTCAATGTCTATATCTATGAAAACCTGTCGGTTAAAAAAGAAAAATGCGATTCTAAAGAAGTTAAGATAGTTATTGGATTTACTGTAAGTAAAGAAGGCAGACCAAAGAAATTACACATTCTTCAATCCAATTGCGATAAATTAGCCAATAGAATCATTAAATTAATAAAATCGGGAAGCAATTGGACTGAAGGAGAAGGAATATATCGTTTTGTAAGATAACTTGATTATTTACTAAAATTAATTGGAGTTTCTAAATTTTTATAACTACTTAAATCGGCTTTTAAAGATCCAACGGCTAATTCAGCTTTAATTTGAATTGGAACATGATTTGAGTCATCGGTTACCCACATGGTTACACTTTCTTTCTCTTTAAAAACTCTTCCTGCAAGGACGTAGGGTCTGATTTTTAAACATTTTACTTTTCCAAAACTAGATGAGATTGTTTCTCTATTCAAAATTTTAAGTTTAAAATTTAAAGTTTCACCGTCCATAAATATATTAAGACTGATATAATCTCCCGCTGTATAATTATCGGTATTCATATGCCTTAAATAATAAAATGCCGATAACATATCGTGCATTTCTCCCGTATAATTATAGGTTTTGGAAGTATTGGATTTATTATTGGTATAAGTAATATTTTTATTCGTATGATCAATGACCATCGTTTGATCTCTTACATAAGAACCTTCGCGAATTTTACGGATAAATTTAGAAGAAAGCAAAGTGGATTTATCTATATAAGTTTCATATAGGTCTTCCACTTTAAAAAATAATTTTACCGCTCCGGTAGAATATCCTTTACCAACAACATGATAGTGAGTTTTCTCATTAAAAGTTACCACATTTGTGGTAAAAGTAGCATATCCGGCATTTAAAAAACCATAATGAATCCTGTACTTTAAATATTCCCCGTCTTTAAATTGAGTAGGAGAGGGCGTTGAATAATCCGCTGATATAAATATAAAAAAGAATAAGAACGTAACTACTATCGTAAATAATTTTTTCATTCCAAATTTTTGGTTATTAGTTATAGCTCATAACATTTATTAAATAAAAGTAATTAATATAAAAATAGATTAAAATATCATAATTCTATCAAACTTATTGCCAAAAATTAAATAACAAAAGAGCAGGATTAAACTTTTATTCGCTTATACTTATTACTTCTTCAATTTCGGGTACATGTTTTTTTATAGTTGATTCAATTCCTAATTTTAATGTACTTTGATTAATTGAACAATCAGAGCATGCGCCGGTAAAACTTACAAAAACCTTATTATCTTTGATTTCTATAAGTTTAACATCGCCGCCATCGGACATTAAAAAAGGACGAATTTCTTCTAATGCTTGATTTATTCTGTCTGTTAATGTATTCATTTGCATGTAAAATAATAAAATTAATTGTTGGAACATCCTGCCATTGTTGTAATTCTTACCGCTTCTGAAGGTGGTAAATCTTCATTTCTTTTAACCAGGCTGCTTATCATATTTTTAGCCAAGTTCATATAAATTCCGGATACCATTTCATATTCTTGTAATACGGCCGGCCTTCCGTAATCAGAAGCCTCTCTGATGGATTGTATGATAGGAATTTCACCGAGGAAAGGAAGGTCCATAGACTCAGCTAATTTTTTAACACCTTTTTTTCCGAAAATATAATATTTATTATTTGGTAATTCTTTTGGCGTAAAATAAGCCATATTCTCAATTAAACCCAGAACAGGTACATTAATTTCCGGCATTTGGAACATAGCAACCCCCTTTTTTACATCCGTCAGGGCCACATGTTGCGGTGTACTAACTATAACGGATCCGGTTACGGGAACTTCCTGAACGATCGATAGATGTATATCTCCGGTTCCCGGAGGAAGGTCTATAAGAAGGAAATCCAATTCGCCCCAATTGGCATCATGAAGTAATTGGTGGATCGCTTTGGAAGCCATAGCTCCTCTCCAAATAACCGCCTGGTTGGCTCCTGCAAAAAATCCTAAAGAAAGAAGCTTTACTCCGTAACTTTCCACAGGTATAATTTTATTATTATCTGATAAAGGCTTTTCATTGGTAACATCAAACATGGTAGGAACCGAAGGTCCGTATATATCAGCGTCCAATAAGCCCACTTTAAATCCCATTTTAACTAAGGCTGTTGCCAAGTTGGATGCAACGGTAGATTTTCCGACACCGCCTTTTCCTGAAGCAACTGCTATTATATTTTTAATACCCGGAATAGCATTTCCTCTGGAATCCTTTTTTTCCGGTACTTCTACTGAAATATTCAATTTAAGCTGTACATCTTTTCCAAACTTTTGTTCAAAAGCTGTATGCATAGCTGTTTCCATTCTTTTCTTTTCATGTAGGGCAGGTGAATGAGAAAGCATATCGATTATAACGGTATCACCCATTATTTGTACATTCCTGACTAAGTCATCAACCTCTATTTCCTTCAAAAAGTTTTTAATTTCTTCTTTACTTGCCATCTTGTATTTTCTTAAAATAAAAAAGTATAATTCCTTTTTATTGTCTGTACAAATGTATTAATCTTTATGGATTTATGTATACTTTTTACTAAAGAAAATCTATAGTTGAATAGTTTAAATGAATCAAAGTATATTAAATTTTTAAACTTGCCTGGTGAAGGGTATTCTGATTTAATTTGAGTTTAAGCTAAGATAAAAAACTTATGTTGAATGAAAATTTAATTTTTAATAAAAATTAATAGTTAGAAAAAAATGTAACTTTACCGAGGATAACCCATTCACTATGGAACTGAGAAGCGTACACGTTACAAGATACATTACCCCGTTGAGAGAAGGAGGTTCCTTACCTGCCTTGGCAGAAGCTGATGACGGTTTTAATTATGTAATTAAATTCAGGGGAGCAGGACACGGTACTAAGGCTTTAATATCTGAGTTAATTGGAGGGGAAATTGCAAGATTGTTAGGATTGAACATTCCTGAAATAGTATTTATTTACTTAGACGAAGCGTTTGGTCGCACGGAGGCTGATGAAGAAATACAAGATTTACTTAAAGCAAGTAGAGGTTTGAATTTAGGTTTACATTTTTTGTCAGGAGCGTTAACTTATGATCCGGTGGTTACAAAGGTTGATTCCTATCTAGCCTCAAAAATTGTATGGTTAGATGCGTTTTTAACTAATATTGACAGAACGATTAAAAATACGAATATGCTTATTTGGCATAAAGAATTATGGCTAATTGATATGGGAGCTTCCTTATATTTTCATCATTCTTGGATAAACTGGGAACGATTATCGGTTACACCTTTTTCCGAAATTAAAAACCATGTGTTATTACCTTTTGCTTCGCACCTTGAAGAAATAGATCAACAGTGCAAAGAACTAATAAGTTTAGAAAAAATCGGTGAAATAATAAATTTAATACCCGATGATTGGTTAGATTGGAGAAGTTCAGAAGAATCCATACGGGATATAAAAAATATTTATCAAGAATTCCTTTCTAACAGATTAAATAATTCACAACTATTTATAAAAGAAGCTAATAATGCAAGAAAAACGATTATATGAATATTCCGTCATACGATTGGTGCCGAAAGTTGAAAGAGAAGAATTTATAAATGTGGGAATTATTTTGTTTTCAAAAGAAGCTAAATTTATTAAAGTCGAATATAGAGTTGATCAAGAAAAAATAAAATGTTTTAGTAAAGATAATACTTTTGATATTGATTGTATCATAAATGCGTTGGAAGCATTTAAAAAAATTAGTATAGGAGATTCTACAGGACGAGGCATAGCTGCTATGGGAATTGCAGAAAGATTTCGTTGGCTAACTTCTGAAAGAAGTACTATGATTCAAACATCCAGACCACATCCCGGGTTTTCTTCGGATCTTAATCAAACATTTTTAAAATTATTTAATGAATTGGTATTATAATACAAATTACTTGTTAACACAAAGATCATTTTCATTTAAAATTATATGTAATTTTTACACTAAAATTTAGTAATCATAGTAAGATAATTAGTTCTAATACGAATAATTGTTCCTTAGCTTTTTTTATTGTATTATATAATATTATATCATATTATCAATTAAATTTATTATTACTTTATCCATGTATAAGATTTATTTTTTAAAAAATTATATAGAATCTTTATGGAATTTAGTAATTTAAGCATCTTTATTGTAATAAATTAAGATTAGATATTTTATAATTTGAAATAAAATCATATGAAATCGATTTTTTTATTTTTAAGTTTTTGGATAATTCAAATAGGTATGGCACAAGTTATCAATTATGATAAAGAATGGAAGGAAATTGATATAGAAATGAAGAATGGAGAGTTTAAATCTTTACTACCTAAAGTTAATCAACTATACATTCAGGCAAAAAAAGAAAATAATTCTTCGGAAATTATTAATTCCTTGATATATCAATATCGAATCTTATCTCAAACTCAAGAGGATAAAGATAATGATCCGTACAAACTTGTAATCCAAAATTTTGAAAAGGAAATGAATTCTTTTAAAGGGATTACTTTATCCTTAACAAAATCGATGTTAGCAAAAATTTATGAAGATTATTCAATTAGAACTCGTTGGGAAAGAAGAAATATTACAGAAACTGAATTTCATTCCAATGATATTAGCGATTGGTCCAAGCAACAACTCATGCAAAAGAGTTTTTCCTTGTATAAAGAATCCATTAAAAATGATCAATTACTTAAGAAAGAAAAAACATTACATTGGAAAAACATTTTAAATTCAGATGAAAATATAGAATTATATCCTACTTTATACGATATTTTAGTGTTTCGATATATCAATGCATTAGAAAAAAACGACTTACCAAGCGAGTTTATTGTAACGCAGAATACAAAAGATACCAAGGGGTCTTTGGATAAAAAGAATAAAGAAGAAGAAATTAACGATCTTTATAAAGATTTATACGAATTTCACAAAAATGATTTGGATAAATCAGCTTTTCTAAACGGTAAATTAAAACAAATTGAAAATACTATTCATTCTTCTGAAACTTTGGAGAAAAAAGCAGCTTTAGTAGAGAATTTAGCAAATTCTTATCCGACTCAAAAATTTTCCGCGTTTTTATATTACAAAGCTGCGAGTATGAATATGAATACAAACAAAGAAAAAGCATATTCAATTTGTAAAAATGTTACCTATTCTGAAAATAACCCGTGGTCTATAAATTGTAAAAATCTTATCGAAGAAATTCAAAAAATATCCCTCAATGCCTCATTGGATGAAGTTCAATTACCAAATGAAAACATCCCGTTGATAATAGAAGCTACTAATATCAATAAAGTTTATTATCGAATTTTTCAGCTAAATACGGATAATAATACGATGTTAAATTCGACTAATTCAGAATTTATATCCAATGGAATTTATTCCATGGTAAATAAAAAACAGATCAGAAATGGTGTGTTGGAATGGAAATCGTTTTCAGATTTTAAGACTCATTCTACGTTAATTAAATTGGAAGGTTTTTCCGATGGAAATTATATGTTGGAATTGTCAACTAATTCATCATTTATACCCAATAAAGAATTAAATTCAGAGTTCAATGGAACCTTATACTTTATGGTCCATGATTGGAGTATTGTTAAATTAGGAAGATACGCAAATCCATTATTTCAATTATTAAATCGTAAAACGGGAAAGGTCTATCCAACTAAATCTATAACCGTATACAAAAAACAAAATAATAATATAGATTCAAAAAATTTACTTGAGCCCTATACCATTACAACCAACTCACACGGACTTTTTGATTTATCTAAACTTAGCTCAAAATTTGGAGATACTTATATATATATTCCTTCTTCACATTCCTATATGAAACTTCCTTCAAGCATATACAATGATGAAAGTGATGTAATTAAAAATGATATTCAAAAGATGAGTGCTTTTTTTACGGACAGATCCATCTATAGACCCGGACAAAAAGTTTTTTTTAAAGTAATACTTTATACTAAAGATAAGGATAAAACCTTAGTAGTAAAACAGCAAAAAGTGACTCTATCATTAAATAATGCGAATGGACAAGAAATTTCAACATTAAATTTAACTACAAATGATTACGGAAGTATATTTGGAGAGTTTATTCTGCCTCAAGAAGGTTTGACAGGAAATTATTATATATCTTCCAATTTTAGTAATGATACTCATTATTTTTCAGTAGAAGAATACAAAAGACCTAAATTTGAAATCACATTTGATGATATTTCAGGAAATTATAAACTAGATGAACAGGTGGAAAGTAAAGGTAAAGCGTTATCATATAACGGATCGCCTGTTTCAGATGCAAAAGTTATTTACAGGGTTGAAAGAAAAGGTTTAGTACCTTTATATAGGATGTATTATCCCATGCCTTATACGGATCAATCCGAAATAATAGCACATGGAGAAGTAAGTACAGATAAAGAGGGAGCTTTTACAATTTCCTATCTCGCAAAGACTAAAGATGTTAAAAAGGATAATGAATATAGATATTATACCTATATTTTAACCGTAGATGTTACAGATAATACCGGAGATACCCAAACTAAAAAAACTAAAATTATATTGGGAGATATCCCTCTGCAACTATCCTTACATACACCGGATGTATCCACTCAAAAAGATTTTACAAAACTAATCATACAATCAACTAATTTAAATGAGGTAAAAGTATATGCTCAAGGGATTATTAACCTATATAAATTAGAAGGTCCATCCAGAATACTTCTTCCAAATAAATTAGCAATCGTTCCTGAATATCAATTATACGATAAAGAATCATTTGAACGTTATTTTCCACATTTACCTTATGCTAAAGATGAGCAGGATCCGTCGGCGTGGAAAAAAGAAAAAATAAATACCTATAAATTTGATACTCAAATATCAGATACTCTTAATCTTTCTTCTCGATTATCTAAAGGATTTTATTTAGTGGAAGCTAAAACTGTATTGGGTACTGATACCGTTAAAACACAAAGAATTATTGAAATAAAAGATGATAAAACATTAAAATCATCAGAACATGAATATTTTAGTGTGAATGCCTCTCAATCATCATATCAGGTAGGTGAAAAAATTGAACTCAACTTTTTTTCTGATTTAAAAAATTCAACAGCCGTTTTACATTTGGAAAGTAACGGGAAATGGATAATTCACAAAGAAATACCTTTAGTTAAAGGTAGGGGAACTTATTCCTTTATGGCAACTAAGGATTTTATTAGTAATGGGCTATTTGTTTTAACCTATTTGGTTAATGAGAATGGATATCAAGTAAAAAGCTTTCAAATCGAGGTTGTTGAAAAACCTAAAGACTTAAAAATTAAAACTGATGTATTTAGAAATAAGCTAATTCCTGGACAAAAAGAAACCTGGACTTTGACTATTAGCGGGAATGATAAAGATAAAATTGCTGCAGAAGTACTGGCTACAATGTACGACGAGTCTTTAGATCAATTTGCTCCAACTACTTACACATTCACTCCTTGGAAGTATTATACGTATGGGGTATTATATCAATCGGCTTCTACCATTGGTTATAATCTAATTTCAAATAGATTATCAGAAAAGTTACCTAATTTAATTTATAAAAATCCAAAAAAAGTTGATTTGAAGGATATATCCATAGGTACTTTATACGATGGGGAAGTGGTAGCTACTTCTGCAATTGCCATTCCTAAAAACGCTGATTATATGCAATCCGATTCAAATTTGGAAAATAAACTTATAGGAAGAAATAGTATACAAAAGATAATAAATCAAGATGCAGATTTAGAAAAGAATCTTTCTCAATTGAAATATCGTACAAATTTAGAAGAAACCGCATTCTTTTATCCTAATCTTTATACTGACGAGAAAGGTAATGTTACATTTTCATTTACCTCACCTGAGGCTTTAACTCAATGGAAACTTCTTATTTTAGCTCACACCAAAGATTTACATACGGGAACAGCCGAATTTCATACACAAACTCAAAAAGATCTCATGGTAGTGCCTAATCTTCCCAGATATTTAAGAGAAGGGGACGAACTAACGATACGTACAAAAATTAATAACTTAAGCGGAAAAAATATAACCGGAAATGCCCGGCTTTTTCTATTTGATGCATTTACTCAAAAATCGGTAGATGATATATTTAATAATTTATCCCCTGTTATACCTTTCAAAGCAGAACTTTCTAAAAATACCGAAGTAAGTTGGAAAATTAAAGTTCCAAAAAATATTCAAGCCGTCAGTTTACGCATAGTTGCAAATGCAGGTAATTTTTCAGATGGAGAAGAAAGTGTACTTCCCATACTTTCCGATAGGGTATTAATCACCGAATCTGTACCTATCAACATAAAAGAAAATGAAACAAAAGAATATCATTTAGATAAGCTTAGTACTCATTCTTCAAAGTCCTTATCTCCATTAAGTTTAAATCTGGAGGTTGCTAGTAACCCTGTATGGCTGGCTATATTTACCATTCCTTATTTAAAGGAATATCCCTATGAAAATTCGGAGCAAGTGTTTAGTCGTTTATATGGGAATGTATTGGCCTCTTTTATAGTAAATACCGTTCCGAATATTAAAAATGTATTAAATGATTGGAATTCTAAAGGGATCAACATATCCAATTTAGAAAAGAATCAAGAATTGAAAAATATACTATTAGAAGAAACCCCTTGGATACGTACCGGTGAAAATGAAACCGAAGAGAAAAAGAGAATCTCTTTGCTGTTTGATTTAAACCAAATGGCTCAAGAAAATGCGAAAGTTCTAGAGAAACTCAAAAACTTACAGAACCCTGATGGCGGTTTTGCTTGGTTTGAAGGAGGAAATTCCAATGCATATATAACTGATAATATTATTGCCGGAATAGGTCAACTCAGAAGAATGTTGGGCATTCAGTATTCAACGTATATACCGAATGATCTGGAACAGGTGATTAAAAAAGCTATTGCATATTCCGATCAAAACGCATTGGATTATATCCATAAAAATCAAATGGAAAAAACAGGAGAGGAGGGCGATTTACTACAGTATTATTATGTAAGAAGTTTTTGGAAAGATCGTTATCCATTACCGTTAGAAACAGAAAACTACAGTAAAGAGATTAACAGAAATTTTACAAAATATTTTAAAAAGTTAGATACACAAAATAAAGCGATGTTGGCCGTCACTTTGCATAGATTTGGATATACAACATCAGCGCAAACTGTGCTTCATAATTTGAAAGAAACATCGGTGAAATCAGAAACTACAGGTATGTATTGGAAAGATAATCTAGCCGGATGGTCCAGATACCAAACACCGATCGAATCTCAAACTAAAATTATAGAAGCCTTTGCAGAGGTGACTCCCCGAGATATTAATTCTGTAGAAGAAATGAAAATTTGGCTGCTAGGTAATAAACAGACTAATTCTTGGGGCTCTACGAAAGCTACAACTAATGCTTTGTATGCTTTATTGAATTTTGGAAAAGATTGGTCTGAAAGAGAAAAAAATGTGACCATTTTTAGCGGAAACAAGCAAATTTATCCATCAGTCGATGCTTCTTTAACTCAAACTACAGGATATTTTAAAAAAACATGGAATTCTGAGCAAATGAAATCGGAAATAGGAGATATAAAAATTGAAAAAACTTCTCCCGGTATAGCTTGGGGAGGATTATATTATCAATATATTGAAGATTTAGATAAAATAAATGATGCAGGAAATGCTATTAAAATTCAGAAAAAATTATTTAAAAAAACGGTATCTGATCAAGGTTTTATATTACAGGAAATTACGAGTAAAAATTATATATCCATTGGTGATGTAATTACTATAAGACTGATACTAAAAGCAGATCGTGATATGGATTTTATTCATATCAAAGATATGAGAGCATCAGGGTTTGAACCTGTGAATATTTTTTCTTCGTATAAATATCAAAACGGATTAAGTTATTATGAAAGTACCCGCGATTCATCTACTAATTTTTTCTTTGAACATATAAGAAAAGGAACATATGTGTTTGAATATGAGGTAAGAGCTACTAATAAAGGAGAATTTTCGAATGGGTTTACTTCAGTGCAATCCGTGTATGCGCCTGAAATGTCCGCTCATAGTGGTGTAGATTATATAACAATAAACTAATTTAAAATGATTGAATTTTAATTTAAACTTAAAAAAATATAAAAAACACATAAACCATTATGTGTTTTTTATATTTGTAACGAAAAATAGAATCTATGAAAAAGTATTTTAACCTAATCGTTATATATCAATTTTGTTTTGTTTTTTCACAAAGTTATAGTTCATTTACATTTGATTTAAAAGATGGAGATTTACTGTTTCAAGAATCCTATGCTAAAAATATGGATAGCGCGATTAAACAGGTTACTTCAGGAATAGATAATTATAATTTCACCCATGTTGGAATGGTATATAAAGATTCTATAACAAATTCATTTTATGTAATTGAAGCAACTCATCCCAAAGTAAAAATTACACCGCTGGAAGAATTTTTAATTTCAAAAAAATATGAAAATAAACCACCCATTTCTGTTGTTGGGAGATTGAAAGCACCCTATCAAAAGTTAATTCCACAAGCGATAAAAGAAGCTCAAAAATTAATAGGTAAAGAATACGATGATGCTTTTGATTTAACTAATGATCAATACTATTGTTCAGAGCTTATATATAAAATTTTGTATATATCCAATGGTAATAAAGAAGTATTTCCTTTAAATGTAATGACATTTAAATCCTCCGAGACAGGAAAATTTATTCCGTATTGGGAAAGTCATTTTCAAAAATTAGGAATTCCTATTCCGGAAGGAGAATTAGGAATTAATCCGGGAGCTATGTCTAAATCTGATGTCATTAATATCGTTTATTATTATAAGCCCTAGATATCAATATGATGTTTACATACATCATTTATAAGTTCTCATTTGTAAAAAATTAATTTAACAAATAAATTAAATTTCTCTTAAAATTATTTCAATTTCCTTTCTTCAGCTAAACTATTTATCATTCATACAGTTTTAAAAATCTTCATTTACCTTTGAGTAGTTTATTTAATTGGTATCAAAAATTTATAGATTTTTTGATTGTTTAATATATTATTAAAAAAATTATTTATATACTATCCAATATTCTCAATGTTCACCCAACTAAGATAGAATAAAATTTAAAAATCTAATCTAGTTTTTAAAATTTAGTAATATATTATAATAAGATATATAATTTTTTCCATATTAAATAATTCTTCACTTTCATTTCATGTATTTATGTTAATTTTTTTAATAGATATCTATATTTATTAATTAGTTAAACTATTTTACTTGTTTTATATAATATAACTTTCACAAAATTTACATAAATACTATATAAAAATATATTTTATTATTGTTTGTTTTTAGTGTTATAACAAATTATTTATAATATTTAAAATTAAATTTAAATAAAATAAATATAAATTAATAATTATTGTATATTTGTATAAATTATATAGTAATTATTGTATATAAATATAATTTATTTTTTATTTTATATATTTAAATGCTTTAATTATTTGTGAAATTTAATTTTATAGAATAATTAATTTATGAAACACTTTTTACACTTTATTATTTGTTTTCTAATTTTTCAAAACAATAGTATATCACAAACTTTAGATTATACCTCTACTAGCAATCAAATACCGGAAAAAGAATACCAGGCTTTGATAGATATCTATAATCAATTGAATGGCTCCAATTGGGATGGATTTGAAAATTGGAAAAGATGGAACATTACAGAGAATAATTTACATGAGATACCATGGAGTGGAGTAACGGTAGAGAATGGACATGTTACCAAACTTAGTTTAGAGTATTTTAATAATGTAAAAGGTAAGCTGCCGGTAAGTATAAAAAACTTGGAATATTTAAGTTTTTTAGATTTATCATTACATAATGATGAAAAAGATTTTTGGGGAACCGATTGGAATGTAATATCCGGATTAAAAAATTTAGATAGCTTAGACTTAAAAGGATGCAAAATAGAAGGTCCAATACCTGAAAGTTGGGGAGAATTAAAAAATTTAAAATATCTTAATATAATTAATTCTAATGTATCCCAATTAAATTCCACCATAGGAAATATGGAAAATTTAATTAAATTAGAATGTTATGGAAATCAAATACAAGAATTACCCCCATCAATTTCTAAAACTAAGTTGGAATATCTAGATCTTGCATCTAATCAATTAAAAAAAGTACCCAAAGAACTGGAAAAAATAAAAAGTTTAAAGACAGTACTATTATCTAACAATAGTATCTCAGAAGTAGAGGGCTTTTTACCAGACAGCTTAGAGTACTATGATTTAACAAATCAAACCGTTACCTTACCCTTATTAACATATAAAGGGGAAGATGTAGAAATAAGCTTACCCCAAATATTTTTATATAATAGATTAAAAAACGACTTCAGTCAAAAACCATTACTTCGTATTTATTCAAGAAGTAGTCAAATAGGAGAATACCTGCCGATATCAGAAAAAGGAGTAGTTACGATTCCTAAGAATTTATTATCCACTATTATTAAAAAAGGAGATGATCTATATTTATATCAAGAAACGTATACACAAAAAAATACCTATATGGGAGGCAATGATCTATGGTTTTCCCAATTAAATTTAGAATTACCGAAAGTACCAGAAAAAGAGTATCAAGCCTTAGTAGATATTTATAACCAATTGAACGGTTCCAATTGGGGTGGATACCAATGGAAAAAATGGAATATAGCAGAGAATAATTTACATGAGATAAAATGGGATGGAGTAACAGTAGAGAATGGTCATATAACTGAGTTAAGCTTATATTTTTTTTATAATATAAAAGGCAAATTACCGGAAAGTATAAAAAATTTAGAGTATTTAAAAATTTTAGACTTATCATCATATAGTTATCATTTAGAAAAAGATTTTCGGGGAACCGATTGGAATGTAATATCCGGATTAAAAAATTTAGATAGCTTAGACTTAACAGGATGCAAAATAGAAGGTCCAATACCTGAAAGTTGGGGAGAATTAAAAAAATTAAAATATCTTAATATAAGTTTTTCCAATGTATCCCAATTAAATTCCACCATAGGAAATATGGAAAATTTAATTGAATTAAAATGCTATAAAAATCAAATACAAGAATTACCCCCATCAATCTCTAAATGTAAGTTGGAATATTTAGATCTTTCATATAATAATTTCAAAAAAGTACCCAAAGAACTGGAAGAGATCAAAAGCTTAAAGACAGTAGAATTTTATAGTAATCAAATTTCAACCATAGAGGGTTTTTTACCTTATAGCATAACGGATTATAATTTAAGAAATCAAACCATTACTTTACCTCTAATCACATATAAAGGAGAAGATATAGAAATAAGCTTACCCCAACTATTTTTATATAACAGAACCAAAAACGATTTCAGTCAAAAACCTACCATGATACTCTATTTAAGAGGAGAAAGTGTAAGCGAAAATTTACCAATATCGCAAAAAGGAGTAGTTACGATTCCTAAGAATTTATTATCAACAATTAAAAAAGGAGACGACCTTTATTTGTACCAAGATATTTATTATCATAATAATACTTACATGGGAGGTAATTATCTACGCTTCACCCAAATAGATTTAGAATTACCGAAAGTACCGGAAAAAGAATACCAGGCCTTGGTAGATATTTATAACCAATTGAACGGTTCCAATTGGGATGGATACCAATGGAAAAAATGGAATATAGCAGAGAATAATTTACATGAGATAAAATGGGATGGGGTAACGGTAGAGAATGGTCATATAACTGAGTTAAGCTTCTTTTTTTTTAATAATGTAAAAGGCAAATTACCGGAAAGTATAAAAAATTTAGAGTATTTAAAAATTTTAAACTTATCATCATATAGATATTATATATATAGAGATTTCCGGGGAACCGATTGGAATGTAATATCCGAATTAAAAAATTTAAAATATCTTAATATAAGTTTTTCCAATGTATCCCAATTAATTTCCACCATAGGAAATTTGTCTAATTTGACAACCTTAGAAGTTGAAGGAAATCAAATACAAGACATACCAAAATCAATGATTCAAGATCATTTTGAAATTTCAAAAATAAATTTTAAAAATCAAACTATTAAAATTTCAGAATTAGAAACAGGCACAGATGAATTGATTATCAAACTTCCGCAAATTTGCGTTTTCTCCATAAGCAATGGATCTTCAAACCTTAATGGAAAATATATTTTTAATATATATATAAATGATGATAGAAAGGGTTCAACTTATTCTATAAACGGAATGTTATATTTTAAGGACATAGCTTCGTGGGGAGTAAAAAATGGAGATAAGGTAAGAATTGAACAAACGGAAGGATATGCACAAGGCACAAACATATATTATGACAAATTATCTTTCGGAAGACAGGTGGAAGCTACTGAATTTGAAATTTTAAAAAAGTTTCATTCTTCTACCTTAGGAGTTTTATGGAAAAATAAATGGGATGTGTCGAAAAATAATCTTCATTTAGAAAATTGGTATGGTGTAGGAATTAAAGACGGACATATAATATCCATTTCTTTACCGAATAATTTATTGAAGGGAACTATTCCTGAGGAAATTTCAGGATTGAAATATCTTGAGGTTCTAAATTTAAACTCTAATGAAATTGAAGGAGAATTACCCATATCTTTAGGTAATTTAAAAAAATTAAAGATTTTAAATGTTTTAAGTAATAAAATATCCGGAAACATACCCGCCTCATTGTCGGAATCTAAAGAACTAAAAAAATTGATTTTATCAAATAATAACTTCTCCGGGACTGTTCCATCTTTAGTGCTAAATGAATTAAAAGAATTAAATGAGCTTGATTTATCGAATAACTCTTTTACTAGTATTGATCAATCCTTAACTTTTAACAATGCAGATATAAGAAATCAAGAGAGCAGCAAAGATGAATATTTAGAATTAAAAGATGATAAAATTATAGTTAAATTAGATAAAATTAATTTATACGATACTAAAAATTCTGATTTCAAAGCTAAAAATACATTTTATCTACAGGCTAATAATTTAAATATATCCAAAAGCACAGCTAAAGATAGTTTGGTAGTTTTCTCAAATATAAATATATCAGAAATACCCGATAAGGCGTCCATTGCCATTTGGCAATCAGACGGTTCTGCATCAGGCTCACATAAACGATATAAAGGTATTCATCAACTGATCTTTGAAGAAGAATATCGTGCATTGGTGAAGCTATATCAAACAACAAATGGAAAGCAATGGAAAGAAAAATGGGATATTTCTACAAATAATTTACATATAAAATCTTGGAAAGGGATAATTCATAATGGAGGACATATCATTGAAATAAATCTTTCAGACAACAATTTAAACGGAATAATTCCGAAAGAAATAGCAGATTTACCTAAACTTAAATCGATAAATCTTTCTTCCAACTGTATAAGTGGTATTGAAAAAATAATTCCATCAAATGTAACAGTAATTTTGGATCATCAAAATATTGATTTGGGGAATTTACCATTATCTGATCAAACTGTGATAAAAGATACAAGCATAAATCGATACGATCATAAATCACAAAAATTTATTAGTCAAAGTTATTCGATCACTATTGGTGATTTCAGTAAGAATATTACTATACCAGAGAAAGGTATAAAATTAGTAGATTTAATACAACGATGGAATATTCCAAATAAAGAAGAGATAATTTTAAAACAGATAACAGGCACTACAAAATATAGTAATCTCATCTATTCATTGACTTTTAAAGATGGAGATTCAAATATGGATGGAGTAGTTAATGTTCTTGACATACAAACAATTTTAAATTATTTGCAATCTATTTCTCCTAAATATTTTAATTATTCAGCTTCTGATATAAATAAGGATTCTGAAATAAATTTACTGGATGTATTATTATTAGTAAAACAAATTCAGGACAATAATTTAGAGAAAAATCCTCAAGTTCAGAATGAAGTAACTTCTCGGACCTTGACTAATAATTTAAGTATTGAAAACAACATTTTATATTTGGAAAATTTAGATCAAACGGTTTCAGCTTTTGATATACGATTAAAAGGTGGATTAAATGAAAATATAATATCCTTACTAAATCCACAAGATTTTACTTTACATGTTTCTAAAAATCAAGAACTAATTAGTATACTAGGCTTTAGCAATAAAGATGGATTAAAAGTTGGAAAACATCCCATAGCTCAAATTCCTTTAGGTAGTAAAATAGTATCTGGACTACTGTCCAATGAAAAGGCCGAAGAAATTGTGTTCCAAATTAATGATAAATTATTAAATATTGAGGATACTAATGAAGCTAATGATTTATCGAATAAAGTAACTAATTCTCCTAATCCTTTTTCAGAGAAAACTTTTATAAAATATTATCTTCCGGATAAAGCAATAGATGTTCAATTAACTTTATATGATCTTCGAGGAAGGGTAGTAAAGGTTGTAAAAAATTTACCGGTAAATCAAGGAAATTGTGAGTATACTTTATATAAAGGCAACTTAACGCCGGGTATATATATCTATTTATTAGAACAAAAATTTAGAAATTATAAGAGAACATATAAAAGAAAAATCTTAGTAACCGATTAATAAAAATTATGATTATGAAACTAAAAACGCTATTTAAAATCGTTTTTACATTTTGCATAACTATGTTATCAGCTCAGAATAGTTTACAAATTCCGAGCATATCAGCAAGTATAGGTGAGAAAACGAAAATAAATATTGATTTAACTAATAGTGATTCTATCATTGGTGTAGAATTTACATTAGTAGTTCCGAAAGGTTTAATCGTATATGATAAAGAAAGTATTTTGAATCAAGATCGTAAAGAAGAAGATCATGTACTGTTTACTAATTTGGATAAAGATGGAAATTATCATTTCATGGTATTTTCCTATACTAATAAAGCCTTTAAAGGAAATAGAGGTACTCTTATTGAAATTCCTATTGAAATACCAATTACCTATAAAGACGGGCAATCTTTTGATATTTTAATAAAAAATGTTATAGTTAGCTCAACTAAAATGCAGAATGTAGGTTCTAACCATCAAGGAGGAAAATTGCTAATTAAAAAAGATTTTTCTCCCGATTTAGAAGTTTCTGAAGTTACAACTTTAGGGTCAGAAGCTGTACCCGATAAAACACTTACAGCTTCGTGGAAAGTTAGAAATATAGGAAAAAAAATTGCTGTAGGAGGTTGGACAGAACAAGTGTATCTTGTTTCGGAGATAACCGATCAAAAATATTTATTAGGTTCAATTTTTTATAAAAATGATTTAAATCAAAATGATAATATTATAAGGCAAGGAGAATTCAAATTACCTAAAATTATCGGTTTTGATGGAAATTGTAAATTAGAAGTAAATATTATAGCTGAATCATCTGTAAAAGAACCTGATTCAGATAAAGAAAACAATAAAGCACTTTCTGCTAATTCTATATTTTTAAATAAAGTATTATTTATTGAAACTGATAAAAATAAAATTATTGAAAATTCTGAAGATAAAATTAAAATATTGTTAAGCCGAAGCGGAGATATATCAAAAGATCAAACTTTTACTATTCAAAGCTCTATAGAAAATCAGTTTTTACTTCCACAATCCGTAACAATTAAAAATGGGGCATCTACAGCAGTTATCTATGCGAAACCAATTGATAATTCGAAGATTGACGGTGATAGAACAGTAAGGATTACATTTTCAGGGAATGATTATAAAGAGACTTTTTTTGATATAACAATTATAGATGATGAAATACCATCATTTAATATAACCGCTTCTTCTAATAATCTAAATCCGGGAGATAAAAGTAAAATTACCTTGCATTTCATGCAAGTTCCTTCTACTGATATTAAAATTAATTTAGAAACAGATTACAGTAAAAGATTAAAAATCCCCAATGAACTGCTTGTAAAAGCAGGGATAAAAGAAGTTACATTTGAAGTTGAAGCAATTGAAACCAAAGTTCCAGAAGCCGAACTTTCAGCTAAAATTACCGCGCGAGCTGTCGGCTATAAACAGGAGAGTATTGATATAAAATTAAATAAAGCTAACATTCCAACCTTTGAATTTATCATATCACCATCTACAATTTCTGAAGGAGACGGAAATAATGCAACAACAGCGATAATACGAAGATTAGATAATACGGAAAGTAATGTAACACTTCTGTTAAAAACGGATATTGCGGATGCTTTACTAATTCCTTCAAAAATAGTTTTTACACCCGGGCAAACTCAAAAAAAATTTTCTATAGGAGTAGTTGATAATTCTATTGTAGATAGTACAAGGGTAGTTACAGTTATTGCATCCCTATATTTTCCAGGTTGTGGATGTAGTGGTTCATCTAGTGGAATAGCGGGGACAGAATATAAAAGTAAAATAACAATTTTAGATAATGATGGCTTATCCTTACTAGTTAAAGTAAATCCGTCTACAGTAAAAGCAGGAATTAAAAAAGCGGCAAAAATTATTATATCTCGAAATACGTTTAGAAATGAAGATCTTATTAAATCTCTTTTAGTAAAACTTTCATCTGATTCGCCAACAATTTTGGAAATTCCTCCAGCGGTTGAAATACCTTCAGGAAAACAGTCTGTTGAAGTAACAATTAATTCTTTAATAGACCCATCGATTAAAGGAGATCAAACTATTAGGATTCAAGCAGAAGCACAGGATTACAATTCCGGATTCGGTTGGATACTCGTTACAGATCAAAATAAGCCCGATGCAATTATAAACTCAATTATTGCCCCGGAAACAGTAGAGGGAGGGCAAGTTACAGAGATTATAACAGAAATTAAAAATCAGGGATTTGCTTCTATCCCTAAAGGAATGAAAATAGAATATTATTTATCGAAGAGTTCAAATGTAAAAGACGTAAAACCTTTTGATGAAACGATAATTGCAGATGAGATTAAACCCGGTAAAAGTATAGATTTTAAACATACAATTCAATTACCGTATCGGGCAGGTTCATTTAACTTAGTGGTAGTTCTTAACTCGGATAAGAATATAGAAGAATTAACGTATACTAACAATGAATCCTATAAAGAAATAGAGCTAAAATCTTCTTACACGGCAGATATACAGGTAGATAAAAAAATTTATAAACCCGGAGAAATTATAACAATGAAAGGTTCGGCAAAATATATAAATGGAAGTTTAGCCGATAATAAGCCTGTTGAAATAAGCATAAATAACGGAGGTTTTGTAAGATCGTTTACTATAATAACCAATGCCACTGGAAATTTTGCCTATGATTTTGTTCCTCTTCAAGGAGAAAATGGATTTTATGAAATAGCCGCCGGCTATCCGGGAATGAAAGTAAAGCCACAAGATGAATTTAATTTGTTAGGAGTAGAGTGGGTTAATAAACCGTCGGACTATTTGAAATGGGAGGTCACCGAAGGACAAAGATTGGAAGGAGAATTTAAATTGAAAAATAATACTCGAACAACACTTACTAATATACAGGTGAAATTACCTGCTGATGCGGATTTTAAACTTGAAACTCAAACACTAAATTTAAATGCCGGTGAAGAGGGTGTTTTAAAATACACCCTAATTCCTAATGCAGCATCGTCTATAAGAAAATATTATGAAATAAGAGCGGACTTTATTTCAGATGAAGGTGCTAAAACTCTTTTTACTGCTTGGTATTATTGTCATGCAGAAAAAGCTAAGCTATTAGTTGATCCTATAAATATCAATACGAGTATGGTTAAGGGTAAATCAAGATTATATGAGGTTAAAGTTATAAATGTTGGTTCAACCGAAGCAAAAAATTTAAAAATAGATCTTCCTAAATTAGAATGGCTGAAATTAAAATCCCCGGATAAAATAGATAAATTAGGAGTTTCAGATACATTAAAAATAGTATTAGAGTTAAAACCAACAGATAAGCAACAAATTAATGTTCCGTTGACAGGATCAATCGCCCTAAACCTTTCTAATGGCTCGGGTAAGAACATACCTTTTAAAATTGAAACTGTTTCAGAAGATAAAGGATCTTTGCAAATAGATGTTGTTGATGAGTATACGTACAATACAGAAAAAGCACCGCATGTACAAGGAGCAAAAGTAATACTTCGTCATCCGTATACCGGAGTAATTGTTGCACAAGGAATTACCGATAGTACCGGAATATTTTCTGCTGAAAATATACCGGAAGGCTGGTATTCAATTACAGTTACAGCATATAAACATGATTCATATCAAAATAACTTTGAGATAGATCCCGGAAAAACGAATAGAAAATCGGTGTTTTTATCTTATCAAGCCGTATCGTATCAATGGAATGTAAAACCTACGGAAATAGAAGATCAATACGAGATGGATTTAGATGTTACTTTTGAAACCAATGTTCCAAAACCCGTTCTAGTTGTTGATATTGATCAATCTTTAATAAAATTGGAAAATGGTCAAAGTATGATGAGTTACGTAACTGTTACAAATCATGGATTAATCAATGCTTTAGATGCTAAAATATCAATTAGTCAAATTAATGGGTATAAGTTAACACCGCTTGTAGATAGATTAGATATTATACAAGCTAAAAGTTCAGTAATTATTCCGGTTTTAATTGAAAAAATTCCGGAATCTAAATTTTCTTTTCTTCCGTGTTTTGCTATTTTTGATATAATGGCTCTTTTCCCATGTGGTCCAAGTTTATTTGATATAGTTGCTTCAGGAAGTTTTAGAGTATTTGGAGATTGTGATTTCAAAAGTACTCCTGTTTTTCCTATTCGACCAGGAATTGATGTAACTGTTCCATCTTCATTACCTAATTATATTAGTAATCTACCTGATTTATGTAATTATACATGTTTAATAGGGATATTGAACACATATTTTTCATGTACTATAGGAAGATATGTTCCGATAGGTTGCGCAGTATCAATTGCAACTTCAAGTGATTTAATAGATTTAGCTGCTGCTATAGGTGGATGCGTAACTTCAGGTAAGATAAGTTGTGCAGTTGGAATATTATCGACATTAAAAGCATGCATTTATGAATTATTAAATAAAAATAAAACCTATAATTATTCCTATGATTTAGAAAAATTGACATTTTTTTATGAAGATTTTGAAGCTTTCGATAAAGCAAATAAAGCTCAGGATAAAAGAATAAAAGAAATATTTAATGAAGAAAATTGGCGAGAGAATTATGATTTTAATCAATTATTATTAGAAGTAGCTAATTTTATTGATAATGATAAGAAATTTAGTATTAATGATATTGCAAGAATTAAATCAAATCTAATTAATACATATTTTACAGATATTTATATAGATAAATTTTGTGATAGATGGAATTCTTCTATAGATGCTTGGAATATAGGAATTTTATCTCCAAATAAAGAGTATTCAAATATAATAAGTAAAGACAGTTTAGTTCAATATAAACATGAAATAGAAAATTTTAATAAATATGTAAACAACAGAGGTTATGATTCAGCAGAAAAAATGCTTCAAGATGACTTAGATTTTTTTGAAGAATTAAATAATGAATTACAAGAATCTAATAATTCATCAGTATGCGCAACAATCACTGTTCGTTTTTCACAAAAAATGACCATGACCCGAGAAGCATTTGAAGGTACTTTAGAAATAAATAACAGCTCTTCTAGAGAAATAAAAGGTATCAATTTAAATTTAGTTATCACCGATGAAAATAACAAAGATGTAACTCATTTATTCCAAATTAATAAGGACGAATTTTTAAACGGATCCGGAATAGTAGGAGCTAATTCAAATGGTATAGGAACAGTTATCTATATTCCGACCAAAGAAGCAGCACCTACCGTTTCAAAATCTTATTCGTTTGGTGGTACCTTATCTTATTTGGATCCGGAGACCGGAGAAAAAGTATCAGCAAAATTATTTCCGGTAACCTTAGAGGTAAATCCAAGTCCCGACTTAGTATTGCATTATTTTATGCAACGAGATATTATCGGAGACGATCCATTAACGGAAAAAGTAGAGCCAATGGTGCCGGCAGAAATGTCTTTATTAATTAAAAATGAAGGGAATGGAACCGCAAAAAATGTTCAAGTGCAATCCATGCAACCGGAAATAATCGAAAATAGAAAAGGTTTATTGATTGATTTTGAAATGATTGGTAATAGAATGAACAATCAACCGAAGCAATTAGGATTGTTAAATATCGATTTCGGTTCTATTGCACCGCAAAAAGTTATGGTTGGTCAATGGTGGTTTACCAGCACTTTATTAGGACATTTTGTAAAATATGATATTAAGGTAAAACATTTAAATAGTTATGGAAATAAAGATTTAAGTTTGATCAAGGAATATCATATACATGAATTAATTAAAAGCGTAAAAGCATACGGCAAAGGTCAAGATGATATTTCTGATTTCTTGGTAAATGATATTCCAGATTTAAATGATACGCCGGATATGATTTATTATTCTAACGGTGAAAGTGAGGAAGTATCTCAAGTTTCTGTCGCTAAAGTAACTAACGAAATATCACCATCGCAAGTTACTACACAGTTAAGCATTACACCTTCTTTCATAGGTTGGAATTATGGAAATATTACCGATCCGGGTAAAGATTTGTATAAGTTGATTAAAGTTATTCGTAATTCAGATAATTTAGAATTACCTATTGAAAATTTCTGGCAAACTTTTGTTACCTTAAGAGACGGAAAAGATCCTAAATATGAAAATAAGCTTCATTTCGTAGATAAAGTAGAGGGAACTACTACCTATACACTATATTATACGCCCATAGACACGAATGTTCCGAAAGTAGTGTCCTTTGCGAATATTCCTGAGCAAACCACTACACAACCCGTTGAGTATGTGGAAGTACATTTTAACAAACCTATACAGAAACAAACATTTACTTATCAGAATCTACGTCTAATACATCAAGGAGCAGAAATTAAATTATCACAAGATAATGTTAAAATAGGTATAACAAATGATTCTGTATTTGTTGTGGATTTAAAAGCATTAACTCGTTCTTCAGGATATTATGAATTAACGGTTCAATGTGCCGGAATTAAAGATCTTAAAGGAAATGAAGGAACAGAAGGAAAATCAGTTTCTTGGACTCAGGTCATCGGAGAATTGGGAATTATGCAGTTTACCTCAGATCAACTTAATTCACAACCTTTAAACAGTATAGAAATCATTTTCAATAAAAAAATAGCTTCGACGCAATTTAATAAAGAAAAAATTTCTTTAAATGGAAAATCTATGGAAAACATTACCATAACTAATGTAGCAGGAGGTATAAAATATAATATAAGCGGTTTGAATGAATATAATGTCGAAAACGGTAATTATGAATTAGAGGTAAATTTACCGGAAATGGTAGCAGAAGATGGATCAAAAGGTTTGATAGTACAAAAATTCTCATGGAAAGTAGATAAAAATCTTCCGGAAGTTGATCAATTTGAGCTTCAATATCAAGGTGCTGTACATGCGCAAAATGTAACGGATGTTCTTATAACCCTTAACAAACCGATCACTTCTGAATTTTTGCCTGAATGGGTTCAGTTAATTAAAGGTTCAGAAAATCAAAAAGCTTTAATTACGGTAACTAAACAAGATGAAATACATTATTTAATTTCAGGATTAGGTAATTATACTCAGTCAGAAGGATCTTATAAGCTACTAGTAAATCAAGAAGGATTTATAGATGAATTTGGAAATTATGGTACCGGTTCTGTAAATAAAAATTGGACGGTTCGTTTCGAAAAACCTCTGTCAGTAATTAATATGCACTTAACACCCGATAGAGGTATATCATCAATAGATAATATTACTTCCGGAGATGATGTTATGTTGCAGATGGAAACCGTTGAAGATCATAGAAAAGTTATTATATATATGGGTACTATATCCGATGAAACAATAATTAAAGAAATAGTTCAAGATAATAAAGGATTGATAGAGATACCCGTAGGTAACTTTAAAGGCAAAAATAAATTCAAAGCGATAGTTTACGACTCATATGGAAATGCTAGTAGTCCTGTAGTATTAGATACTTACATTGACGGAAAAGAATTATCAGCTAATTTCTTGCAAATTACTAAAAGATCGGATTCATGTACTGAGATAGAACATATCAAATTAAATTTTACAGAAGATATAGTGAAATCGGATTTAAATGTTGATGCTTTAGTGATTGTATCAGCAGGGATAAAAATATCAGGTAAAGATTTAAAAATAAATTCAATATCTGACAGAGAGTTTGAAATTTCGAATTTGGAAAGTCTAAAAAATAACGGTGATATAAGTTTAGGCGTTAATTTGAATTATCTCCATAAAAAAATTAGCGGATTGCAAGGAAACGGTATAGCTTCTATACAATTAGGTGAAATCCAATACTTTGAATCAGAAATTTCCGGTTCTGAAACCTCAACAGTTAATGCGGTTGAAAACTATGTAGCCGCTTCAGACATGAATTCATATAAATGGACAGTTACCGGAGGTGAGATTGTTAATGAAAATAAAAACGTACTATCAGTAAAATGGAAGGAAAAAGGAGATCAAACTATTACGTTGGAATATCAAACACCAACATTCTGCAACAAGTCAACATCAATAAAAGTAAAAGTAGATAATTCTTTATCCATTGATGAAATTGAAATAACTGATACTAAAACGTTAAAATTAGTACCGGTTCCTAACAAAGGAATTTTTACCTTGTTGATGAAAAGTAAAGAAGGAAATTTCAATTTGTCAATATATGATTTAAGCGGACGAAAAATTTATAGTGAAGAAAAAATAAAAGTAACTGATAACTTTAAGAAACTAATTAATATAAGTCCAATTCAGAGTGGAGTATATTATCTGATTTTACATAACAGTAAAGAAGCATATAAACTTAAATTTACAGTAGAATAATTGATTTAATCTCACAAAAAAGCCCTTTTTTTAAAAGGGCTTTTTTTATAGATTATAAATTATAAAAAAATTAAATATAGATAAAATTATGTGACATATAAAAATGTAAACTTATTGTAATGTTTAACATATTTTTTATAAATGTATTTCCAGTACAAATTTTGTATAATAAAACTATAACTTTACCGAATACAATGTATATATTGAGAGGTTTGTAAAATTATTTTGTGATTTACATAAAAAATGACAGAAAGAAAAGTTTCAAAATATTTACCATGGATAGCTGCAATGGCTATATTTATGCAATTTCTGGATTCAACCATATTAAATACAGCCCTTCCTTCCATAGCAAAAGACTTACATAAATCTCCCCTCGAAATGCAATCGGTATTGATAGCTTATGTATTAACGTTAGCATTACTAATTCCTTTAAGCGGTTGGCTTTCAGATAAATTCGGATCTAAAAATATATTTATTTTAGCTATTGCTGTTTTTACCATAGGATCTTTCTTATGTGTAGTTTCTGTATCTCTGAAAATGTTGGTTTGTATGAGAATTGTGCAAGCCATAGGAGGATCTATGATGGTTCCCGTTTCAAGATTAACGTTGATCTATTCCTATCCTAAACATCAACTTTTGAAAGTTATAAATTTTATTACTATTCCCGGATTAATAGGACCGGTTATTGGTCCAACTTTAGGAGGCTGGTTAGTTGAAATTGCTAGTTGGCATTGGATATTTTTAATTAATATCCCTATAGGTATCATAGGAATTTTAGTTGCCTGGAAAGCCTTTCCAAACTATAAAAAAAATACAGGCAAATTTGATTTTTTCGGATTTATTTTATTCAGTTTAGGTTTAGTATTGCTTTCGTTAAGTTTAGAATTTGCCGGAGAAGGAATGACCGATATAATTAATGTTCTGATTTTATTACTCATAGGTATTAGCTTATTAAGTGTATATGTGATATATTCAAAAAAAATAGTTCGGCCTATTATCGATTTAAACTTATTTAAAATTAGGACATTAAAAATAGGAATCATAGGAAATTTGATCACTCGATTAGGTATTGGAGGCGTTCCGTTGATGCTTCCACTTATGTTACAAGTCGGATTCGGTAAATCACCCACAGTATCAGGAATGATGCTTATATTTTCTGCTATTTCAACCATTTTTGCTAAATCTTGGGTAATCCCGTTGGTAAAGAAATTTGGATATAGAAATTTATTAATCTCGAATACGATAATTTTAGGTTTATCGATTTCATTATTTTCATTTCCGGATAAAAATACTTCATTGTTTTGGTTGATTCCTATTTTAGTTTTATATGGCTTTTTTAATTCCATTCAAATGACCTCAATGAATAGCATTTCTCTGGCTGATTTAACACCCGCTAATGCAAGTGGAGGTAATACGATACTTTCAGTTACACAACAGTTATCCGTGAGTTTTGGAATATCCTTAAGTTCTCTAATTTTAAGGGGATTCAATCAATCGGAAATATTTACCGAAGTAAGTTCAAGCTTTAAAGCAACCCTATTCATTTTGGGTGTTATAACCATACTTTCATCCTTCACATTTAAATATCTAAATCCCGAAGATGGAGCTGAGATGTCAGGTATAAAAAAATTTAAGTAATTGAACAGTAAAAATTAAAAAAAAACTTATTCATTTTATTTTTGATAGCATTATTTAATATTGTAATAAATTAATTAAATTTTATATTATTATTAATATATGTTAAATAAATATAATTCATGATAGGATTAATATTTAAATTTTTTTGATATTTATGGATGCAAATGTTTTATATACCCAACTTTTAGCTTAATTTGTTTTTTTTAAAAAAACCATGATTATATAAAAATTGGCATAAATATATAAGGTAAATTTGAGGTTATACATATTTGTGTATTTTTGCATTAATAAACATTTTTGTATGAAAAAAGTATTTTTAGGTGTAATGGTATGTATACCTATTTTTTTTATGGCACAAAAAAAAACAATTTATTCGCAAAGTGGAATGAGAGTTGAACCCTCTTTAGTTGATGAGAAAGTGGGAGATAGTGTTACTAAAATAAATACCGTTTTTCATTTCAAGAATGATACAAAAAATTACTTCATTAAAATTTTAAATCTAGACGGTAAAACATATGCACAGGGAATAAGTGAGTTTATTAAACTAGATTTTAACAGCAGAAAAGGGGGCGATTTACACCGTAAAGTACAAAAATTAACCAACATCAAGATTGAAGACGGTAATTTTATTTCAGATCAGGTCAAAGCAACTTTTATATTTTTAAAAGAAAAGGATAAATCTCACAACGAAGGTAATTCGAAAATTAAATTAATGGTTTGTACCAAAGATAAAATCGGAAACAGGAATTGTCGTATTAATGATGATGAAGTTATCTTAACCCCTCAAGAATTTCCCGGAAAATATCCGCAAACTGCTTTTACTCGTTTAGGTATTGAAGATTTAAAAGATAAAAAACCGAAAGAGTTGGAATTGATGAAAAATGAAATTTTTGCTAGATATGGATATCGTTTTTCAAATTCGGATGATGTAAAATATTTTTACAAACAAGATTGGTATGAACCGATTGTTGATAATAAAAATATTGAATTAAATGATTTGGAATCCGATAATGTAGCTATGATTGATTTATTCAAAAAATTAATTACTTATAAAGATATTAATAAGAAAGCGTACAGTCATATTATTCCCTTAGAAACTACCAGTAACACTTTATATGATCAAAAGGCTCTAAAAAGTATTCAATATATTGTTAAAGACAGTCTTTACGGTAAAAAATGTAAATTAACAGAATTCAATAAACAGGGTATTGCTTTGTTTCAGCACGATTGTGTGGACAAGAAAGATGTGTATGTAAATTATTTTTATAACGATTTTCTTATACAGCACATAGATGATTTAAATGATACCTTTTATTATTATAATGAAAATGGTTTACCTTATAAATCTGTGAAACTCGACTATGCTAATCAAACTACCGAAGAAGCCTATTTTGATTATGATGCAAATGAAAATATAACTAAAAAGAATATTTATCAAAATAATGATTTTAACAGCTCCGTTTTATATGAATACGATGAGGAAGGAAATCTTAAAAAAGAATATTATAAAGATGATGATGGATCAGAACATATGGTTACAGAATATATTTATGATGACGAAAATTTAATGACGGGATATATTAAGGATAAAGACCTTCATTGTGATTATACTTATAACAAATTTAATGATGTAATTGTCGAAACCAAATGTTATAAAATAGTTGATGATATAGAAAACATCAAACAACGAACGGATGTTAAGGTATTAGTGACTAACAGGGGCAAAGACAATCGATTGCTTTCGGTAATATTTAATGAAAAAGACAGCAGAAATTCATCATTAAATATGATTGAAGTTAAATATATCAACTAGCCGTTTACTGCTATTTAATTATAAGGTATAATTATACTATTAATTATATCTTATAATTGGCTTTATAAAAATAAAAAATATCTGATTATTAAACAGCTACTTCTGCTTTAATATGAGGATGAGGATCATAGCCATCTATGGAAAAATCTTCGTATTGAAAACTGAAAATATCCTTTCTATCAGGATTGAGATGCAATGTTGGAAGCGGTCGAGGTTCACGCGTTAATTGAAGATTTACCTGATCAATATGGTTATTATAAATGTGAACGTCTCCGAAGGTATGTATAAATTCTCCCACTTTTAAATTACATACTTGAGCCACCATATGTAACAGCAGACAATAAGAGGCAATATTAAAAGGAACGCCAAGAAAAACATCTGCACTTCTTTGATACAATTGTAAAGATAACTTTCCGTCAGCCACATAAAATTGAAAAAGTGCATGACAAGGTGCAAGGGCCATTTGAGGAATATCTGCTACATTCCATGCTGAGACAATAATTCTACGAGAATCCGGATTATTTTTAATTTGATCGATGATTTCCGAGATCTGGTCGATATGTTTTCCATTCGGAGCCCCCCAGCTTCTCCATTGATGCCCGTAAACAGGACCTAAATCACCATTTTTATCTGCCCACTCATTCCATATACGAACTTTATGATCGTTTAAATACTTAATATTGGTATCTCCTTTTAAAAACCAAAGTAATTCGTAAATGATGGATCGTAAATGGAGCTTTTTAGTCGTAACAAGAGGAAATCCTTTTTGTAAATCAAATCGCATTTGATATCCGAAAGTACTGATTGTACCCGTTCCAGTTCGATCTTGTTTACGAGTTCCTTTATTTAATATATGTTGTAAAAGTTCTAAATAAACCTGCATGGAAAATGAATTTAAATTATATTTTTTTTCTTAATCTTGCTACAGGAATATTGAGTTGATCTCTATATTTAGCAATAGTTCTTCTTGCTATATTATATCCTTTATCATTAAGTATTTTCATCAGGTTATCATCGGTTAGAGGTTTTTTAGTGTCCTCATTTTCAATGACTTCTTGTAAGATGGTTTTAATTTCCCGTGTGGAAACTTCATCGCCCTCTGAATTGGTAAGACTTTCAGAAAATAAATCTTTTATAAGCAAAGTTCCATACGGAGTATTCACATATTTACTGTTGGCAACCCTTGAGATAGTGGATATATCTAAACCGGTGATTTCGGCAATATCTTTCAAAATCATTGGTTTAATTTGTTCTTCATCTCCCGTCAAAAAATATTCCTTTTGATAATCCATAATTGATTTCATGGTAACATACAAGGTTTGTTGACGTTGTTTAACTGCATCGATAAACCATTTAGCAGAATCTAACTTTTGTTTAACAAACATTACCGCATCTTTTTGCTCTCTTGATTTGTGTTCGGTATTTTTATATGTATCCAACATTTCAGAATATTCTCTCGAAATTTTTAATTCAGGAGCATTCCTACCATTGAGCGTCAATTCCAAATCTCCGTTTACAATTCTAATTGTAAAATCAGGAATAATTTGTTCCGTATTTTTTGAATTGTTAGTAAAAGCCTTTCCCGGTTTAGGGTTCAAGCGTTCAATTTCATTAACCGCGCATTTAAGCTTTTCTTCAGAAATGGAAAATTTTTGCTGTATTTTGCTGTAATGCTTTTTTGTAAAAGCATCAAACATTTCATTAATAATCTTGTAAGCCAGTTCCGTGGATTCTGAAGGATTTTTTGCTCTGAGTTGCAATAACAGACATTCTCTGAGGTCTCTGGCTCCAATACCGGTAGGATCTAATCTTTGAATATAATTAGTTAACAGTTTTTCAATAGTCGGAACATCAGTATAAATTCCTTGGGTAAAAGCCAAATCATCCACGATGGATGATAAATCTCTTCGTAAATAGCCATCATCGTCTAGATTTCCGACAATAAAATCGGCTATTTCTTCTTCATTTTCCGTTAATCTAAATGTGTGTAATTGAGAGCATATATGTTCTTGAAATGATTCATATTGAGCATAGGGTAACTCTTTATCATCATCGTCATCGCTGTAATTATTGGATTGTACCCGATAGCTGGGAACTTCATCATCACTTAGATAATCATCGATATTTATATCCGGAGCTTCAATAATCTCATTGTCTGCGGAATCATCATATTCTTTTTCGGAATCAAAGGAATCAGCAGAATCATAATAATCTTCATTAGAATTATCTTCCAAGGCAGGATTTTCTTCGATTTCTTGTTTTA
This sequence comes from Apibacter sp. B3935, assembly GCF_009827705.1. Classification (NCBI taxonomy): domain Bacteria; kingdom Pseudomonadati; phylum Bacteroidota; class Flavobacteriia; order Flavobacteriales; family Weeksellaceae; genus Apibacter; species Apibacter sp. B3935. Next base: position 395,396 of record NZ_WINL01000001.1, on the reverse strand, counting down.
CTACTTCCTCAAATGCAAGGGTGGGAAGCTGAACTAGTTTCATTAGCTGAATTTGCTGAGGAGATAGTTTTAAAAGTTGTTTTAGTCTTAAATCCTGTTTTAACATAAAATAGTTTCTTTATAAAAGTAGATTAAGTAAGGTTTATAAATTCAAATTTACATTATTAATATGTAAGATACAAATAAAGGCATAATTTTTGTAATGAATTTTTTTTTGCTAAAGTCTTAAATTTTTCAATTTATATTAAATTAAAACTTCAGAATATTTTTTTTGGTGATTTTATTTTTTTTAAAGCAATTTTTACTAGTTATTATATAGTAAACATATAATAAAAATATCATTATCTAAGAGGTGATTTAATTAAATTTTTTAGAAATTGCTTTTCATTTAATGGATTTTAGACTAGTAATGAATATATTTTATTCATCAATTCTATAAGAAAATAGTAGAAGAGTTGATAAAATATAAATTTTAAGATGGTAATAAATAATAATAAAAAAGATGCTTACATATATAAGCATCTTTAAAATAATTATTAATCAATTTTAAAATTCAGCGTTTTTAGGGGTTCTAGGAAAAGGTATAACGTCTCTAATATTACTCATACCTGTAACAAATAAAACGAGGCGTTCTAACCCAAGTCCAAATCCTGAATGAGGTACTGTACCGAATTTACGTGTATCTAAATACCACCATAATTCCTTTTCGTCAACATTCATATCTTTCATTTTTTGTTTTAAAATATCAATTCTTTCTTCTCTTTGTGATCCTCCAATAATTTCACCAATACCCGGAAAGAGAACGTCCATAGCACGTACGGTTTTATGATCGTCATTTAAACGCATGTAGAAAGCTTTTATTTTTGCCGGATAATCATATAACACTACCGGACTTTTAAAATGTTTTTCAACTAAATATCTTTCATGTTCAGATTGTAAATCTGCTCCCCATTCATCAATAAGATATTTGAATTTTTTCTTTTGATTCGGTTTCGAATGTTTAAGAATATCAATAGCTTCCGTATAGCTAAGTCTGATAAATTTATTATTTAATACGAAATCTAATTTTTCAAGTAAAGTTTGATCCGATTTTTCTTCTTTCGGTTTTTGTTTTTGTTCTTCTTCAAATCGTTTGTTTAGAAATTCCAAATCTTCTTTACAATTATCAACAGCATATTGGATGCAATATTTTAGAAAATCTTCTGCAAGATCCATATCTTGATCCAAATCATAAAAAGCAACTTCCGGTTCAACCATCCAAAATTCTGCTAAATGTCGAGTAGTATTTGAATTTTCAGCCCGAAAAGTAGGACCGAATGTATAAACTTTTCCTAGACCCATAGCAGCAGTTTCTGCTTCCAATTGTCCTGAAACGGTCAGATTTGTCTTTTTTCCAAAGAAATCTTGAGAAAAATCTGTGTTTCCCTCGTCATTTTTAGGAAGATTATCTAAATTGAAATTGGTAACGGTAAACATTTCTCCCGCGCCTTCAGCATCTGATCCGGTAATTATAGGAGTATTGATATAGCAAAATCCATTTTTATTAAAATATTGGTGAATGGCAAAACTTAAAGCATTTCTAACCCTCATTACCGCAGCAAAGGTATTGGTGCGAAAACGAAGATGTGCTTGCTCTCTCAATTTTTCCAATGAATGTCTTTTAGGCTGTAAGATAGTTTCCTGAACATCTTCAGGATTAGCATATCCGTAAATTTTTATTGTATTGGCTACAACTTCAATCTCTTGTCCCGCTCCTTTGCTTTCAGTAACTTTTCCTTCAACATAAAGAGAAGATGCTGTTGTAATTTGTTTTAAAGTTTCAGTATCAAAATCGTTGTAATTGATTATTATTTGAATATTATTTTGCCCCGAACCATCATTAAGAGCAATAAATTGATTGGAACGAAAAGATCGCACCCATCCTCTAATTACTACTTCTTCCTGTAAAGCTTTTTTTCCTTTAGCTAACAATTCTTTAATACTGTAATCGTTCATTTAATATATTTTAATCGGTAAGCAAATATAAATAAATTTCAACGTATTTTATGGTATTACTCTATCCAAATATACATAAGGTTGACTACTACACTGTTTAAAGATAAGTAAATTTAATCGTACTTATACTTATTCATATTTGGTAAAGGATAGTCGCCGAATAGAGGTGCTAATCGAATAGCCGAATAGATCATATTTGAATATTTATTTCCAATGGCTATAATAGTAACTTTCTCATCCACAAGATGAATAAATATGGCATTGCTTCCATGCCACCATCCGGTATGATAAATTAATTTTTTTCCGTTTTTAAATACCATTAATCGCATACCCAATCCGTAGTTTTTAATGTTCGGTATTTCATTACTGTACGGAGTGTACATTTGATCTAATAAGTCTTTACGTAAAAAGTTTGGAGCATACATGGCCTGACTTAATCGGAACAGATCTTCAGGAGTAGTATAAACGTTTTTATCTCCGTAAACTAAATCCAGGTGATTTAATTTATAGGGTCTGCCGTCAGGATAGTAGGATAGATTAGCTTTTTTTAAATCCTTTTCTTGAAGTATATACGAATGTTTCATTCCCAAAGGGGTAAATATCATTGTATTTATGACTTCCGGAAAAGACATGTTGGTTGTTTTCTCAACGATTAAGGCTAACAGAGCAAAATTAGAATTTGAGTATGAAAAATGAGTATTCGGTTTATATTGTAGTAATGGAGTATGAGTTGAAAATAAATCTAAAACATCTTCATTGGACATTTTCTTTCTTTTATCCCAAGTGTTAATCAAATCAACCAAATGAGTATATTCCGGAAGACCGCTTCGATGTGTCAATAAATCATGTATGGTTATATCCGAATAGGGGAAATCGGTAAGTATGGTATTTACTTTCTGATCTAAATTTATCTTGTGAGCTTCAACTAATTTCAATACAGCTAAAGAAGTTAAAATTTTGCTTACCGAAGCCACGTGCAGAGAGGTTTGGGCTGAAATTAATGTTTTATCTTCCCAATTGGAATATCCATTATATTTTTCTAACAGTATGGAGTTGCCTCTAGCGACTAAAATACCACCGCTTAAATTTTTTGATTTCCAGACATGAGTGAAATATTTATTCAACTGATATACAATGGTATCGTCTTCCGGAGAATAATTATCCTTTTTAGTAAATATAGAATCAAAATTTATATTGTAATATCCGGGAATTGAAGGTTTTTTATTCTGAACACTTTTATTTACTTCGTAATTTGATTTTTTGCAATTGGTAAAGGTTGTATTAAAAAGGCTTATTAATGATATAATATATATAATTTTTTTATACATTTTTTAATGAATGTTTGAATAATTAGTTCTTCTAAAATGATTTTGCAAGTTAAATTTAATAATCTTAATTATTTCTTAAATAAAATATAAAATGTTATAAAATTAAGTTATATTAAATTGGCAATCTAGATACTTTCTGCCAGCATGCAAATATTTCCTTGTAAAGAACGTGTAAAAATTAAATACTTAGTTCCGCCATCAACAAGCTTATATTTTTTCTTAATTTCTTCAGGTTTTAACGGATAATTTCTACTGATTATATTAAATTGTTTTTGAATAGTTTTTTTAGGATTAAAATTTTTGTCAATAAGTATGAAAGTACGTCCCGGAAAATTTTCAATTTTGTTTTCTGAAGTGTACATATGGGAATTGGAATGTAATTTATCAATAGTAAATTTAATACCTAATTGTTTAAAGGCTCCTGATTTTAATAGGGATGAATTGGGTATATATAGGTACGATTTCGGAATGGAATAGGAGGGAACTGGAGATATTTTTTCCTCTTGCCAAAAATAACAATAATCAGGCTGTCCTGATTCCAGATTGATACAATGTACATAAGGATTGGAGAGGTTTAACTTATCCTCAGGATTCAATTGCACTATTAATTCTTTGGTTTCATTTTTAACTGATACAATATAAATTTTTGAAATCGGTAATTGATCAATTGCTCTTTGAATATCTAGAAGAGGAGAAAGCTTAATAAAAATGGATTTTGAAAATTTGAATAATGTATCTTTTAGGTTTAAAATATTGGGGAATAGATCTTTTAAATCGATTTTTTTATTTTTATTTTCATCACGTCTGGATGGATCTAAATAAACAAAATCGAAATGTGTAGAATTAGTAGAAATAAATTCCTCGGCGGTTTTGTTAATAAAATTCACATTTTTTTTACCAAGTACTGTAAAATTATGTTTTACTATTTCAAGCAAATCAAGATTCGGCTCGACATAATAAAATTCATTAGTTTGTTCCGATAAAAAAAAACTATCAATACCCGTACCACCTGTTAAATCAATACCCTTTTTACCGTTTATAATTGATTGTTTGAATGAAGCCGTACTTTGAGATGAAGCTTGTTCAAGGTTAATATGCGGAGGGTATATGATCTCATTATTCTCATAAAGAAATGGAAATTTTTTTTGAGAAATTTTCTTTCCTTGAATTTGTTGAATTAATTCAAGAGAAGAGATCCCCGTAAAAGGAGATTTTTTTAACCTTAATTCCGATATATTAGAATTTAGGTGGTTAGTTATATATTCTTGAACTTCTTTATGTAGTAAATGAGTATTTATCACAATTCTTGAATGCTATATATTAGTTACAAAATTACATGATTGTAAATAATTTAAATATTGATTTATATAAAGTACTTTATTTAATTTTAAAATAGATTTTTTACCAAAAGATATTAATAGAATCTTTACAAGATTGAAAGTTTTTTAACTACAAATTTTTTGTAATGGCTTGTACAATTTTAAAACGGTTGAAGAAGCTTTTCATAACGACTCTTAATACCGTATAACCGGGAATTGCGAAAGTAACACCTATAGCACCAAATAAAATACCGAAGATTAGCATAACTAAAAAAATTTCCAATGGATGAGATTTGACACTTTTAGCATAAATTAAAGGTTGAAATATCGCATTATCAATTAATTGGGCAATTAAATATAAAATACTGATCCAAAATATGGTAGGTATAATTTGAGTATTAAAGTCCATACCTAAGGAAAACATACTGCTCATGCTGAGCAAATTGATAATAAAAAAACCAAGCAAAGGTCCTAAATAAGGTATAAGGTTACAAAACGCACAAAACATAGCTATTATTACCATATCTTTAATGTTAAAACCGCCCAAAATAGCTAAATAAAGTAAAAACATAGAACATATTTGTAAACACAATCCAAGAAAATACCTGGTTAATAAATCTTTAATATTAGAGAGCACCTGAATGACTTTTTTTATGTCATTGGTTGGAGCTGCACCAATGATCATTCTGTTAAATAAGTCTTTTTCTCTTAAAAAGAAAAAAGTAATAAATGTTACAGAAAATATGGAAATACCTAATTCTGCTAAAAGCGAAAATCCACTTTGCAGCGTATCCATATGTATTTTAAAATTAAACTTTGAAGTAAATAATTGTGCATAATTATCTTCAAATAAATAGATATGCTTGCTTCGTAAGGCTTCATCAATTAATTTTACTTGTTCTGTTATTGAATTTTGTAATTTATCTGTATCCAACAAAGATAAATTTCCGGCTTGTTCGATGGCTAAAGGAATTACAAAGCTTAAAAAAGTAAGAAGAGTACCCACCATAATTAATAGAGTGATACAAGCAGAAATGGTATTAGATATTCGAACTTTTTCACTTAGAAAATTCATTAAAGGTCTTCCCATTAAAGAAAAGGCAAATGCAACAAAAATATAACCTAAGACAAATCGAATTTTCCATAATAAAAAAAATAAAAGAACTGTGAGTGCAATAACGGATACAGCGCTAATTATACCTTTACTAATATCTTTGTAATTCATACATTATAAATATCTTTTACCTTATTAATCTTATTCTTACTATTTATATTATACTAAATTTTTTAATGATTATAAAAACATAAGTTGTTTTAAAGCTTATTAATTAAATTAATAAAGTTATAACGAAATAAATGTTAAAATATGCATTTTAAATGTATTTATTTTAAAAATCTAAAAAAATATGTAACTTTTTAATTAATGTAAGATTTAAGGGTTAGATTTTGGCGTTATAGAATCATCTTTCGTTACCATTATGAAAATATCTTCATTATTTTTTTTAAAAAAATAATTTTCTCGAGCATATTTTTCTCGAGCATCTTTATTATTTTTTAAATTTTTATACTGAATATTTTCAGAATCTAATTTACTTTTATAATATTCTTTTTCGTGTTTTAATTTGGAAATTTCATTATTTAATTCTTTATGAGTTAAATAAGAATTTGTATCAAAAAAAAGCATCCAAATAATAAATAAAATGGAAAGAATTAAGTAAATACTGGAATACCAATGTTTACCGAAGATAGATTTTTTATCTGACGATTTATTGCCTTTTTTTTCCATTCTTTAGTTAGAACGATTTTTTAAAGTATTTTGGATCACCGTACTTAATACATCAATTGCAACAGTATTTTTTTTCATTGTCGGAATTATAATGTCAGCATAAGCCATAGAAGGCTGTATAAATTCTTCATGCATAGGTTTTAAAGTTGATTGATACCTACTCAATACTTCTTCCAAATCTCTGCCTCTTTCTTGAATATCTCTTCTGATTCTTCTAATTAATCTTTCGTCAGAATCAACATTGACATATACTTTAACATCAAATTCTTTTCTTAATTCAGGATTTGTCAATACTAATATTCCTTCGACAATAAGGATTTCCTTAGGTTGAATAATCGTAACATCTTCCGTTCTGGAATGGGTTATAAAAGAATAAAGAGGCTCTTCAATAGCTTGCCCCGCTTTTAACTTTTTTACATGGTCGATTAATAAATCAAAATCAATAGCTCTCGGATGATCGTAATTTAACAGTTCACGCTCATCAAATGACAACTCAGGATTGTAATGATAATAATTGTCTTGAGTGAGTACATTTACACTGTTGGAATCCAATTGATTAAGGATGTTGTTTACAACGGTTGTTTTTCCGGAACCAGTTCCTCCGGCAATACCTATGGTTAACATTTATTTTATTATATTTTTGAGTTTATTTTTTTAAGCAGAAAATAGTGTACCAAAATTTAGCTAAAGTAAATATTAAAGTTCTTTAAGCATACCTTTAAAATCGGATAATGTAGCGTAATTTTTGGTTTTCATAATTTCTTTTAATTCAGAAGATAATTTAGAAAAAATTTTAGTATCGTCTTTCATTAACTGTGTACCAACCTGAACCATGGAAGCCCCGCATAAGATGTGTTCAAAAACATCTCTACCGGTTTCAACCCCTCCACATCCGATAATAGAAATATCTTTTCTTAATAATTTATAAAACATTCTAACATTAGCTAAAGCGGTAGGTTTTACATAAGCTCCTCCAATTCCTCCAAATCCTCCTTTAGGTTTTATAACAACGGATTCATCTTCAATATACAAGGCATTTCCGATACTATTGATGCAGGTTACGAATTGAATCGGGTATTTATTTAAAATTTCGGCAACCATTTCAAAATGTACCATATCAAAGTATGGAGGAAGCTTAACCCCTAAAGGTTTTGTATAAAATGAAAATACCTTATTCAAAACTTCTTCAGTTCTTTCAAAATCATAACCCGTTTGTGGTTTTCCCGGTATATTTGGGCAAGATAAATTTAATTCAACCAAACCTTGAAAATCAGACTTTTCAATTTGGTTCAACATTTCTATATTATCTTCTAACGTTAAACCGGCAACTGAAAAAAATAAGTTATCATTTCCTTCTTTGTGTTCATTAAGAACATAATCAAGATAAAATTCAAAACCTAAATTTGGTAATCCCATTGAATTAATGCTTCCTAATTTTAAATCAACATATCTAGGAGACGGGTTCCCTTCTCTAGGAGATAGGGTACAACTTTTAGTTATCCAAGTTCCTGATCCTGAGTTTTTCATGTTCGATAACTCTTCTAACGTCATACATTTTACACCCGATGCATTCATCAAACAGTTACTGAATTTTTTATTGGAAATGGTTGTTTCTAAAGATATCATTACTATATTTTTTGCAAATATCAGAATATTTATGGTGAATAGAAAGTTATTTACTATTCACTCTTTAAAAAAGTTATTAATTGCTTTATAATAGATGCTTAGAATATTTTATTTATAACTAATATAATCTTTATGATCATAATATAATTAATATAGTTTGTTTAAATTATTACTTTTAGATTATAAATTTATGATAAAAGGTATAATTTTTGTAATTATTGAGATTAATAAAAAATAATTTTTATTTTAATCATTTTTTTACTAAATATTGATTTACAAATAAGAATATATTTCATAAATTAATAAATATTTAAAATTATTGGTTTAATAAAAAATAAAAGATAAAAAAATTTTATTTATGGAAGATCAAAATTCAAATTTGCAATATGAAAATTCAGCTGCTTCGAAATTTCCAACTGACAAAAAAAACGATAGCTTGCCTAATAATCATATGGTATTAGCGGTTACTTCTACCATACTTAATATTTTTTCTTTTAGTTTAGTAGGAATTATATTTGGAGTTTTATCTATAATATTTGCTAATGAGGTAAAAACTATTTACTATTCCGGAGATCATTTCGGAGCAATGCTAAAATCAAAAGACACTCGAATTTTATCAATAGTTTCTTTAATTATCTTTTTTTTCAATGTATTAATATACATTTTACTTATTCTCTTTATTATATTTTTTGGAAATATATTTTATTACCAAGAATGGTTTAGGAATGGTTAATTTTTTCTTAAACCACTTATAATATTAAAAATAAATTGATAACTATTTCTGTAATTTATGTTAATCAAAATACTTCGAAATAGAGGTTTAGTGTGGTTTAGCTTACTAACTCTTATTACTTTCTTATGTACCTATTATTATGTTATAAATCCCAATAAAACAAATTTAGCGTTACCATGTCTTTTTAAATTATTAACCGGACTAAATTGTACGGGTTGTGGCGGGCAAAGAGCTTTTCATTTTTTATTACATGGAGAATTTTTACAAGCGTCACGTTATAATATTCTAATATATTTTCTACCTTTTCTTTTATATGTATTATTTGCATCAATTCAGATGTATATTTTTAATAGTAAAAAGTATGTTATCAAATTTATATTTTCAAATGAAATTGGAATACTGATTTTAGTGTTTCTAATTATTTTTACTGTTTTAAGAAATATCCCTTATGAACCATTTATATATTTAGCTCCTCCTAAATAAAGACAATTTAATATAATAGGATAAAAATATAAAAATAAGATAATCCTTTTTTAGTATTTTGTTACTTTGTACCTTTGTTAAAGATTGCATACTGCATTTTTTAAACAAAAAACATAATATTAAATGAGTAGATATACTATAACTACAGCACTTCCCTATGCAAATGGCCCTTTACATATAGGTCATTTAGCAGGAGTATATATACCTGCGGACGTGTATGCCCGATTTTTAAGAAGAAATGATCATGATGTTATATTAATAGGAGGGTCAGATGAACACGGAATTCCAATTACGATAAGAGCAAAAAAAGAAGGTGTTACTCCTCAAGATGTGGTAGATAGGTATCATGAATTAATGAAACAGACATTTACGGAATTGGGAATTTCGTATGATAACTATTCGCGTACAACGGCTCCTATACACATTAAAACAGCTCAAGAATTTTTTTTAAAATTATACGAGGATGGAAAATTCATTGAAGAAGAAACAGAACAATATTTTGATGAAAAAGCAAATGAATTTTTAGCAGATCGATATATTGTAGGAACCTGTCCTAAATGTGGTAATACAAACGCATATGGAGATCAATGCGAAAAATGTGGTTCCACATTAAGTCCGGATGAATTAATCAATCCCCATTCCATGTTAAGTGGTGAAAAGCCTATTTTAAAAAAGACGAAGCATTGGTATTTACCCCTTAACGAATATCAAGAATTTATTTCCGATTGGATATTAAAAGGTCATAAAAAAGATTGGAAACCCAATGTATACGGTCAAGTGAAATCATGGTTGGAAGAGGGACTTAAACCTCGTGCCATGACTCGAGATTTAGACTGGGGAGTACCCGTGCCTTTAGAAGGAGAAAAAGGTAAAGTTCTATATGTTTGGTTTGATGCACCGATAGGGTATATTTCATCTACCAAAGAATGGGCGGAAAGAACAGGAAAAGATTGGAAACCTTATTGGCAAGATAAAGAAACTAAGTTGGTTCATTTTATTGCAAAAGATAATATTGTTTTTCATTGCATAATTTTTCCGGCTATGTTGAAAGCTCATGGGGATTATATATTACCGGACAATGTACCGGCTAATGAGTTTTTAAATTTAGAAAACGATAAAATATCAACTTCAAGAAATTGGGCGGTTTGGGCGCATGAATATCTTGCCGATTTTCCGGGAAAACAAGATTCATTACGATATACTTTAATAGCAAATGCCCCTGAAACAAAAGATAATAATTTTACTTGGAAAGATTTTCAAACTAAAAATAATTCAGAATTAGTAGGAATTTTTGGTAATTTTATAAATAGGGTATCCGTCCTAATTAATAAATATTATGATGGAGAAATACCCGAAGTTGGAAATAACTTTCATTCCGAAGAATTAGAATATCTTTCTAAAATATCCAAAGAAATATCAACTTATTTATCTAACTACGAATTTAGGAACGGTTTAAGTTCTTTAATGAATTTAGCTCGTTTAGGTAATAAATTTTTACAAGAGCAAGAGCCGTGGAAAAAAATTAAAGATGAACCGGAAAAAGTAAAAGAAACTTTATACGTATCAGCTCAAATTGCTGCTTATCTAGGGGAATTATCTGAGCCATTTATACCTTTTTCTTCGCAAAAAATAATGAATGGATTAAATCTAACTTATCATTCATGGAAAGATCTTAAATCAAGTAAAATCTTGTTACCTTCCGGAAGTAAAATAAATCTTATACCCCTTCTTTTCGATAAAATTGAAGATAAACAAATTGATTATCAAATTGAAAAATTAGAAAATTCAAAAAAACAGAATGCTTCTCTAAATAATAACCGGGCCGAACCTCAAAAAGATAATATCACATTTGATGAATTTGAAAAGATTGATTTAAGAATAGGTACCATATTGGAAGCCAAAAAGGTTGAAAAAGCTGATAAATTATTGCAATTTAAAATAGATACAGGAATAGATGTTCGAAATATTGTATCGGGAATTTCAGAAAGCTTTACTCCTGAAGAATTAGTTGGTAAGCAGGTTACCGTACTTGTTAATTTAGCTCCTAGAAAAATACGCGGCATTGAAAGTCAAGGGATGTTACTTTTATCAAAGAATATAGATGGAAAATTTTCATTTATAACGCCTGATGATGCCATTGAAAATGGTGTATCTGTAAAATAATTTCCGAATATTTAAATAATATAAAAACCCCTTTGTTTTTGGGGTTTTTATTTTATTAATTTATATTATTTAAATATAATAAATAATATTTATTTTATTGTTAAAAAGGGCAGTGGTATAATTTTTGTATTTTTATTAAAAATTTTAACACTAAAAAATATGGAATGTTTATTTAATTCAATTTCTGAATTTATTAGTCCGGAAATTGTGTCCAATATTTCTAAAATTTTAAATGAAAAGGAATCAAACATTATTCAAGCCCTTCATACTACAACAGCAAGTTTACTTGAATTAATTTTAGAAAAAGGAGAGCAAAAAAAACTTGAATTTATATTTAAAGGTATAGGTACAATGAATATATTATTTAGTGTTTCAAATTTATTTTTGGATCCAACGAATTTAAAGAAGCATTGTGCAAGTTCTAAGTTTTTAATTTTTTTACTTAAAGATCGATTAGAAGAATATTATTCGTTAATTGCCTCTTCCTCTCAAATATCTATAGTAAATTCCAAAAATATAGTGAATAAATTAGGTTTATTAATATCCGCCTTCCTAGGTGAAAAAATAATTTCTAATATAAGTTATGTTACTATTTTAAATCAACTGCAAGATGAAAGGAATGACTTTCAGATATATATACCTTTTGAAATGTCAGAGATTTTAGATGAATTTAATGTTAAGGCTTATCTAGAACAAAAATTTTGGATATCGTTTTTTTGATGATAGCAATTAATTTAATAAACCAATTTTTTGACTTTTCTAAATAATCAATAAATTATATATATTAAATAAGTTTACATTATCTTACCGATTATTTATATTGCTAATTAAATAATACATTTGATATATAAAGAATATTTATGCATCATACCATTGCATTTTACAATGTTGAAAATTTATATGAATCCGGAAATAATAAAAATATTGGCGATTTACCTTTTCAAGGTAGTCGTTCCTGGAACATTTCAAGATATAAAAATAAATTAGCTAAAATAGCCAAAACCATTAGTCGTATAGGAGAAGAAGAAACTCAAAAGTTACCAACGTTTTTTGGTTTATGTGAAATTGAAAATAAAAAGGTGATAGATGAACTTCTTGAAGAATTTCCTTTTAAAGCTAATTATGGTTATGTTCATAAAGATTCATTGGATGAAAGAGGTATAGATACTGCTTTTTTTTACAATAAAGAATTCTTTACTATTGAAGATTCAGAATTTATAAGAATTCCAATATTTAATAGTGATGGTAGTAGAGATTATACAAGAGATATTACGTATGCAAAGGGAAAACTTGAAAATATAACCATTCATTTTTTTGTATTGCATTTACCCTCTAAACGAGAAAATAATATTAATGTATCTAAACGTATTCATATACTTCACGAATTAAGAAAAAAAATTAATGAAATTTTTGATAAGGATATCTTAGCAAATATTATTATAATGGGTGATTTTAATGAAGATCCAACCACCACCTATTTATATCAACAACTTTGGAATAAAAAAACGATACAAGAATTAAAAGAACGCGAATTGTATAATCCCTTTGAGAATTTATATAAAAGAGATTTATACAGTACTTTTCATGAAGGAAAAGGGATGCTTTTTGATCAAATTATTTTTTCCAAATCTTTTTTCGACGAAAACAGCAAGCTCAGATATTCAAATTCTAATGTATTCAATGCTCCATTTCTACAAAATCCGGATAGGGAAAAATTAGGTAAGCCTTGGCGGACCTATACAGGAAGTAGATATTTAGGGGGATATAGTGATCACTTTCCCGTATATGCTATTATTGAAAATATAAAATAAAAATAAGATTTTATATTTTATACTTTGAAATATTTCTTTTTCAACATATAGATAATATCTTTTTGAGTAATGAATATTTCATCAATAAGGGTATCTGACTCATTCATTACCGGTTTATCTTTAGGAAAATCATTCGAATCTAATAACATAGATCCATTACCTGTGAGCAGCCAAGTAGGATTTAATTCCGGAAACGTATGTAAAATTTTTTCAATAGTATCTGTATGTAAACCCGACTTGTTCCTTCTAGCCCTTCCGATAAGTCCAACAGATAAATTTGCTAACTTAGTTAGTTTGTTATCATTTAGGTTTTTATAAACCATAAAATCTAGTAATCTGTCAATAGTAGTTTTATGTTTATTTTCCATAATTTAACGAATAAAATAATGAATATATAAAAAATAAGGTATGTTTATTAATAGTACAAAATTAAAAAAAAAGTTTTATATTGATAATTTTCAAGATTAAATATTTATATTTACAATTAAAATAGTTGTGTAACTGCTTCAATATATGATACAAAAAGATTTTTTAGAGAACATTATCGCAATTTTTAAACAGAATGATAAATTTGAATATGTTGACTTTAAAGTTGATATAAATCAAAATACTATTAAAATTATATATCTAATAGAACCCAAATATTATATTTTATTTAAAGATGAAAATTATTTCATTGAAAAAAAAGATAACGAAAAATACACTATTTCAGGAAAAGCAGTTCCCGGCAGATTTTCAATGCATGAAGATTTCATTATAGATTCAATTGCTAACGTATATATAAAAATAGAAAAATGGTTGGAAGTTATTTGGAATGAAATTTCATTAGCTTCACCATTAGGTCTTTTGGCAGAAGAACAAGAACAAATAGATAAAATTTGTGAAAAATTTGATGAATATGATGATTATTTCAATACGGAAGAAATTATAAGAATTAAACAAAATCTTAAACTCCTTAGAAAAAAGCTTGAAGAAGAAATAACATCTATTGTTGATGACGAAGAGATTAGCAGATTGGAAATTCAAAAAATGAATAAGAATTTTGATACATTGGAACAAATACTACCTTCACTAAAAAAGAAAGGGTGGGTGAGAAGCTTGACCGGAAGAGTATTCCATAATATGAAAAGGTTATTGGATCTTAGACAAAAATTAATATTGGATTCCTACAATAAGCATAAAGAAGAATAGAAAGTTAACTTATCTATTAGTAATTTTTATAATGCTATTATAAATTTCTATATGGAAAAAAATCTATTAAATAAAGATTCAAGGATAAAATATATAGTTAAAATTTTCTAAAATTTTATGCATATAATTTTATAATAATTTTAACATTGCTCATTTTTTGTCTCTTTTTGTTGTATAATTGTCTAATAATCAAATAAATATTTTTTTTTCAGTATTGAAAATATATAGTTTTTTGTCAATAATTGATTAAATGAATTTAAGCGGTTTTGGATATTAGAAAAAAATCTATAACTTTGTAATCAAATAAATGAGGCTAAGGAAAATAAAGATTAATGTAAAGAAATTAAAAATTATTAAGTAGAATATAACATAATATAAAGATATAAACACTAAAAACTAAAAATTATTAATTTAACACTAAAGCTTAACACACTTTAACACTAATAACTTTATTAGAATTAATTAATTAACGCTTTTAACACTAAAATTATTAATTAACACTAAGACTTAACACACACACTTTAACACTAAAAGCTTAGAAGAATTATTAATTAATTAACACTAAAACTCAATTTTGAAATTGAAAGATCATAATTGATTGAGTATTTATTAGAAAAGTCATCTTTTTAAAACAAAAAGGTGACTTTTTGCTTTGCAATATACATATAATAAATTAAATGATATATATTTTTTTTTAAAATTTATAAAAAAACAGACTATTAAAATAGCCTGTTTAAATATATTATTAAGAATGAGATTAATACATTATATCATTATATATACTTCAATGTTTTAACTTATTTTTTAGCTCCCTTTTCTTCTGATTCTTTTTTCAGTATTTCATCAAACTTTTCTAAAGTAACAGTTTTTTCTTTTTTCTGAATTTTTGAATCAAAAATTTTGAATAATTCTTGTTGAATTAAGTTACCGGACGATTGACGAACATGTTCTTCATTTTTCATTGCATTCGCAACATATTTGTCTAACTCCGAATCAGGAATATCTACATATCCATACATTGCAAATTGTTGTTTCATTTGATTTTTAGTGAATTCAACCAAATCATTATATTGTACGCTTACCTGATTATCTGAAAGAATTTGACCTTCAATTAATTGATAACGTAAAGCTTTTGCAGATTTTTCATATTCTACATCCGCTTCTTCATCGGTCATTGGTTCTTTGGACTTGCTTTTAATGAATTTTTTCAAAAATTCTGTCGGTAAATCGAATTGTATAGTATCTAATAACCATTCAACAGAATCATTCATGAATTTAGTATCAGATTCCTTTTTATAATAATTTTCGATTTCTTCTTTAATTTTAGCTCTTAATTCTTCTTCGCTCTTAATTTTATCTTTACCGTAAACTTTATCAAAAAGATCTTGATTTAATTCCGCTTTTGTTCTAATAGAAGTTTTTTCAACAGTAATTTTTAAATTGGCATTAAAGTGATGAGCATCTTCATGGGAAAGCCCAAAGAAATGTTGAAGTTGATGTACATCATTAAATAAATCTTGAGCCTTGATAGTAATTAAATCACCCTTTTTCTTACCTAAAAAAGAATCTTTATTCTTTAAATCGTCTACCATAAAAGTTATAGTAGTATTTACACCACCTTCTACAGGATTTCCGTCAGCATCAATTTCTTCTACTTCTCCTACAAAATTTCCACCTTCTTCAATAGCGTCGGCGTCTACAACTTCTCCAAATTGAGTTTGCATTCTAGCAACAGTATCATCAATCTCTTTTTCAGTAGCCTCAATTTTATAATAAGGGATTTTAGCTTTAGAAAGATCAACTTTGAATTCAGGAGCTAATCCTAATTCAAATTCAAAGGTCATATCTTGAGCATTGGTATCCAATTCATTATTTTCTTTGGGCAAAGGTTGCCCTAAAATGGATAATTTATTTTCAGAAATGAAGTTACTTAAAGCATCATTTAAAACTTTGTTGATTTCTTCAAAAGTTACCGCACCTTCATATTGTTTTTTAACAATACTCATCGGAGCTTTTCCTTTTCTGAAGCCAGGCATATTCAGCTTTTTACGATAATCATTAAGTGATTTCTCAACGTTGGGTTTATAATCTTCCGGCTTAATGGTGATTTTAACAATAGTATTTAAATCATCTATTTTGTTTTGTGTAACGTTCATTTATATTCTAATTTATAAGCGGGCAAATTTACAAAAACTATTTAAAAAATGGAAATATTTTAATACTAAGGATAAAACAGAAATAATATTTAATTCTCAATAAATCTGTCATTTATCAAAATTATACTTCCTAGATTTTATGTATTTTTTTAAGTAATTAATAAAAAATGTTTAATATGTTATTGTTTACTATTGTATAAATAAATAATTCATCAAGATAAACATGAATATTAAATTATACAGTTTTATAAATGGTTTAAACAAAATTGATTTAGATAAATAAAAAAAATCTGATCAATCACTTAATTTTAAAAAAGAAAATATAGTTTTACTATCAAAATATACAATTAGTTAATTAAATACCGGTCCATAGACTAATTTCATAAAGTTTTTAATGTATATAAAAATTGTGTATGATGTTGATATGATTTATATTTGCTATTCATAATAATAATCAAGCTTTGAAAAAAAGTAAACGATTACATACCTCCAATCCATCATTATCTACTACAGTAAATTTTTTATTTGAAGATAAAAAAGCTTCTTATATTATAAATAATGAAAAAAAAATTATACATTATGAAAATTTAGTGAACCAAGTAGATAAAGAAACCCTAACACATAAACTCTTAAAAAATAATTTTTTTAATACCAAGTGTAATTTTTTAGACATTACACTATTAAATGACAAATTTACCCTTATTCCCAATGAATTTTTTGAAGAAAGAACTGCAGAAAAGTTTTTAAATCTTAATGTTCCGCATTTAGAAAATTTAGGAATACGATTTAATTTAATCCCCAATTTTGATTTAGTTTTAGTTTTTTATTATCCCGAAATAATTGAAATTCTTTTTACCTCTTATTCAGAAAAAATAAGAATTTCTCATACGGGATTTAAATTTTTATCAAAAATTAACAAAAACCTTTACAGTAATGGTTTTTTTATACACATTTACGATCATTATTTTGAGATATCCATCATAGAAAATCAAAAATTAATATTATATAATATATATCCATACAAAAAAGTTGAGGATATAGAATATTTTTTGAAACTTATTGCAAACACTTTATCCCAAGATCTTTCAACCCATATATTATATTATTACCATATACCGCACCATCTGAATGCAATAAAAAAATTAGAAAAGCTTTTTCAAAAGGTAGTACCCGGTGATGAAAACACTTTTAAAAGAGAAAATTATACACTATTAGATATATGATACGAATTATATCAGGAAAATTAAAGGGAAAGAAGATTTCAGCCCCCAAACATTTTGATGTTAGACCCACAACTGATTTTGCGAAAGAAGCATTATTTAGCATTATTTCCAACAGATATATGATATCGGATATTTCAATGCTCGATTTATTTTCCGGGATTGGTTCAATAGATTATGAATTTGCTTCGCGTGGTTGTAAAGATATAACCTCGGTAGAATTGAACGGAAAGCATGTTAAATTTATTCAAGATACCATTAAACTCTTAGGAATAAATGAAGTAAATGTGATAAAACAAAATGTTTTTAGTTTTTTAGAAAAACAAAGCTATAAAAAATATGATCTCATATTTGCAGATCCCCCTTTCGATTTAGAAGATAAACAATACGAAAATTTAATAAAATCTGTATTTGAGAATCATTTTTTATCCGATCAAGGAGAATTTATTTTAGAACATAATACAAGAAAAGATTTTTCCGAATTTCCAAATTTTACCGAATCCAGAAAATACGGTAATGTTCGATTTTCTTTTTTTAGTTTATCTCAAGAATAACCAGAGTAATACATGTTTATACGAATTATCTTAATTATAGAAGATATAAGTTTTATAATTAAAAATAATTTTAAAAATTCATAAAGGATAAATTTGTTTCAATTTCTTTTCTAATCATTTAAAATTTTAAAATGATCTCGTTCTTCTAAAAAATTATACTGAGATCTCAATTTCTTTATTTCATCTAGTGAAATAGTGTGACTATAAATTGCATTACGGTTATTTGTTAAATTTAACTTTTTACCAACGGGTGTGTAAATAGACGAATGACCAATATAATTGAGCCCGGTTGGTTCAGAACCGATTCTGTTTACTCCGCAAACATAACATAAATTTTCAATGGCACGAGCTTTCAATAATGTATCCCAAGTATCTATACGTGAATCCGGCCAATTAGCAACATTTATCAATAAATCATAATACTCCGTATTTCTGAACCAAACCGGAAAACGCAGATCAAAGCAAATTATTGGACAAATTTTCCATCCTCTATAGGAAAAAACAACGCGCTTATTTCCCGATGTATAAGATTGATTTTCTCCTCCGTATGAAAATAAATGTCGCTTATCATAATACGTTACTATTTTTCCTTCAGCAACAAAGATAAATCGGTTATAAAAATTGCCATTATCTTCAATTACTAGACTTCCGCAAATAGCGGTGTGTTTTTTTATAGAAATTTCAATCATCCACTCTATTGTTCTACCGTCCATTTTTTCAGCGATTGTAGTAGGATTAAGACTGAAACCGGAATTAAACATTTCAGGTAAAATAATAAGATCCGATGAAGTTAAATCTTCTAAAAGTAATGATAAAAAAGAAAGATTTTCAGAACAATTTTCCCACTGAGGAGAATATTCGATTAAATTGACAAATAAATCGTTCGTAATCATACTATAAATTTTACAAAAACGTATCTTTTTAAATACTAATAAATACTTTAACCCAATTTATAAAATATATTTAACATTAATATTTAAGAATCAAATTAGTAATATTAAAAAATAGTCTAAGCATAACCTAAAAAATTTATTGATCCTATATTCAATTACCGCGAAAATTTAATATCTAACTGCATGGATTTTTAGATTTTATTCTTTTATAATACAAATCTACGAATTTATTAATTTTTAAAGATAAATTTAAGTTGTAAGTTGTGAATTAAATTAATAACTTTGAATAAATTTTATTAGTATGAGCACAAAAATTGATTATATCCCTTATAAAGTAAAGGATATCTCACTGGCCGATTGGGGAAGAATGGAAATAGAATTAGCTGAAGCAGAAATGCCCGGATTAATGGCCTTACGTAAAGAATATAAAGACGAACAGCCTTTGAAAGGCGCAAGGATAGCCGGTTGTCTTCATATGACTATACAAACCGCTGTTTTAATTGAAACTTTGCAAGCATTAGGAGCTGAAGTTTCTTGGAGCTCATGTAATATTTTTTCTACTCAAGATCACGCAGCAGCTGCTATAGCAGCTAAAGGAACCTCTGTATATGCTTGGAAGGGAATGAATGAAGACGAGTTTAACTGGTGTATTGAACAAACTCTTTTCTTTGGTGAGGATAAAAAGCCGTTAAACATGATTTTAGATGATGGAGGAGATTTAACAAATATGGTTTTAGATAAATATACCGAGTTAGTACCGGGAATTAAAGGTTTATCAGAAGAAACTACTACAGGGGTACATCGTTTGCATGAAAGAGTAAAAAACGGTACGTTGTTATTACCGGCCATCAATATAAATGATTCCGTGACCAAGTCTAAATTTGATAATAAATACGGATGTAAAGAATCTGCTGTTGATGCAGTACGCAGGGCAACAGATTTAATGATTGCGGGAAAAGTAGTTGTAGTTGCAGGATATGGTGATGTAGGAAAAGGTTCAGCAGCTTCATTTAGAGGAGCAGGAGCCAGGGTTATAGTTACTGAAATCGACCCTATATGTGCCTTACAAGCCGCAATGGATGGTTATGAAGTTAAAAAGATGGATTATGCCATTACCAAAGCTGATATTGTAATTACTTGTACTGGAAATTGCGATATTATTCAAAGTAAGCATTTCGAGAAAATGAAAGATAAAACCGTAGTTTGTAATATAGGACATTTCGATAATGAAATTGATATGGCCTGGTTAAATGCCAACTATGGATCTACAAAGGTTACTATTAAGCCGCAAGTAGATAAATATACGATTAATGGTAAAGATATTATTGTTCTTGCCGAAGGTCGATTAGTAAATTTAGGTTGTGCAACCGGTCATCCAAGTTTTGTGATGAGTAATTCTTTTAGCAATCAAACGCTGGCTCAAATAGAATTATGGCACAATTCAAATAACTATGAAAATAAAGTTTATACCTTGCCTAAACATTTAGACGAAAAAGTTGCCATGCTTCACCTGGCTAAAATAGGGGTTGAATTGGATACTCTTTCAGAAAAACAGGCAAAATATATTGGAGTTCCTGTTAAAGGACCATTTAAATCGGATGAATATAGATATTAATAAATTCATTACTACACTAATTATGATCCGGAATTTTTCCGGATTTTTTTTTTGCTTTTACTAATTATGTTTAGGGTTTATTTAAAGCATTATTTTAAATTGAACAAGTGCTTATCAAGCATTAAAATTTGGATAAATATTAAATTCTTTAATAAGAATACTATTTAATTGGGTATTTAACATTTTTAATTAAACTTTTTAAATGAATCATCCTTTAGACATATCAATTAGAAATACTAACTTTTATGAAGTAAAAAGATTAAAATGAGATAAATAATAAAATTATTAATCTACAAGATTCATTTAATTTTTTGCATAAAAATTTAAAAGCTATACTTTTGCATTAAAAATTATAAGGATGTTAATATTAGTTATTAATGCAGGAAGTTCTTCTATTAAATATCAATTGCTTAACATGGATTCAAACTCCGTTATTGCTAAAGGATTGGTAGAAAGAATAGGTACGACTGGCGGAATTATTACACACAAATATCTGAAAAACGGCATTTCAGATAAAAAACAAATTCATCAAGAATTTCCTACACATGTTGAAGGAATGAAACTTATTGTTGAATTGTTAACAGCAAAAGATGTTGGAGTTATTAATGATCCATCAGAAATAAAAGGAGTAGGACACCGAATTGTACAAGGCGGGGGGAAATTTAACGTTCCGGTTTTAATTACTGATGAAGTAAAAAACGAAATTGATGAAATGAGTGCATTAGCACCCTTACATAATCCTGCTAACTTGTTAGGTATTGAAGTTGCGCAAAAATTTTTCCCAAATACCCCTCAAGTAGCTGTATTTGATACAGCATTCCATCTTACTATGCCACCTAAAGCATACAGATATGCAATTCCGAACCATTTTTACACAGATCACAAGATAAGATCTTACGGAGCGCATGGAACAAGTCATAAATACGTAAGAAGGCAGGCCGTAAATTACTTAAATAATCAAGAAGCTAAAATCATAACTATTCATTTAGGAAATGGATCAAGCATTACCGCTATTAATGAAAAAGGGGAGAGTATTGATACCTCAATGGGCTTTACCCCGCTTAATGGTTTAGTTATGGGTACTAGAAGTGGAGATATAGATCCATCCGTTCTTTTTTACATGGTTAGAGAATGCGGATTAAAATTCGAGGAATTGGATGATCTGCTAAATAAAAAATCTGGAATGTTAGGTCTTACCGGAAAAAGCGATGCAAGAGATGTTGACGAGATGTATTTAAACGGTGATCCAAACGCTATTTTGTGTTTAGACTTGTATTCTTATAGAGTTAAAAAATATATTGGAGCGTATATAGCCGCTTTAAATGGTGTGGATGCGATTGCTTTTACAGCCGGAATTGGTGAAAATGATGCGCAATTACGTTCATTAATTTGTAAAGACTTAGATTACTTAGGTATTAAATTGGATGAAAATAAGAATGTTGAATTGAGCGGTCCGGAAAAGGTAGAAGAAGTTCAGGCTTCCGATTCAAAGGTTAAAATAATGATAATACCTACTAATGAAGAATTAGAAATAGCTAATGAAACTTTGAACATTTTAAAGAAAATGTAACAGGTAATAGTAGATGTAAGATAAAAAATAAAAGCTGCAAATTATTGCAGCTTTTATTTTTTATTAAGTATAAATAACTTACCAATTTTGTATAAACAACTTCCACATTTTGTTGTTGAGGAAGAGTTATAGTAGAAATAGATATTATTTTATAAAGAAATATTGAAAATAATTACGTATTCTTGATACTTGTTTTTTTAACATTATATAAATTGTGAGTACGCAATTGAAAGAAATCAAAATTAAATGTATTTAAGATTTTATTCCTAATAATTGATTTTTCTTAGCTTTAAATTCCTCATTAGTGATAATACCTTTTTCTAGAAGTTCAGCAAATTTAGAAATTTCATCTGCGCCACTTTTAAATTCGTTTATTGGGTGGGATAAATTATTTTTGTTTTTAGCATTGTTCATTGCTGTATCAAAGATACCTATAAGTTTTGTTGCGACACTTGATTTATATGATACAAGTACTTCAATAGATTTAGTATTAGAATTTAGCTTGATTTTACTCCCAGTTAATCCATTAGAAAAACTATCTATCGAATCCAAATCTATCAAATTAAAACTTTCCATTCTTACATTAAAAAGAATTTTACTATATACAAAAACTCTTTTGTCAGTAAATACAAAAATACCTGGAAATCTTTTCTTTTTTGAACCTGTATATATTTTAGCATTTGTAGGAGCTATATATAATACAGTTTCATCGGAACGTAATTGCTCAACAGCTCTATTAATTTTTTTTTTGTTAAATAAAGTACTTATTCTGTACTCATTAATTATTTTTTCAACATCTTTTCTCATAAAGTTAGTTTTAATAATTTTTATGTTATATCATTGTAGATTCGTAATTAACACATCCAAATAAGTAAAATTATAACTTTAATTAGTATTTAAAGCATCAAAGATAGATATTTAAGAATGAGATATATTTTTTTAATTTTTTAATATAGAACAACCTTGAAGTTTGAATATTACTTTAAATTTTAGATTTAATAAAATAAAAAGCACTAAAATAACAACTTTAATTTCTGGAGAACATTTTATGTAGCCCACAAACTTATTTTAAATAAACAACTTCCACATTTTGTTGTTGAGGAAGAGTTTTAGATTTCACCTCATCAGGAGCTATCTGACCATTTATTTTACCTTTATTTTCTGCAATACCAAAAGTTAACCAATATGGAAGGATACATACTAAAAAAGTAAGACACCAAAAACCTATAAAGGCAATTAATAAAAATAAAATAAATCCAATAAACTTCACAAATGGCCAAGCACCTATATAAAGCAATGTTACCATAATACAATTATTATATATTGTTTTGCTCAAATGTAATAATTAATTTTAATCAAAACAAAAAATAATTCAGGTTATTATAGCTCAACTTATCAAAAAATTATTTTGAAAGATGAATTGCTCTGTTAGTATCAAGTATGGCCTTATTATTTTTATAATCAATCCATTTTTGCCCCTGTCTTTTTCTCATAAAATTATCGTAATTCCTTTTAATGAAAATATTCAATACAGCATTAGCAAAATTTGCAGGTCTTTTAGCCAAAGATCGTAAACTCATTGAAAAACTCGGAGTTAAATATTGCATATAGTGCCACCAACCCTCAGGCATGTATAGCATTTCACCATGAGATAAATGAGCCTTATATGGAGTTACGTATTTTAATCCGGGCCATTTATCAAAATCCGGATTATCAAAATCTATGTCTTCTCTGCAAATTGTAGCATATGGTATCTTATACATATACTTCGTATCTTGAGGCTTCATCAATATGCATTGTTTTTCACCTGCAAAATGAAAATGTAAAATATTGGCTAAATCTATATCAAAATGCATAAAAACATTGGAACCCGCACCTCCGAAAAACAACATAGGTAAATTTTTAAATAAATTTAGACCTAAATCCGGAAACTTAAAATCGTCTTGCATGGCCGGTACTTGTTTCAGTATATTAAATAAGAATATTCTTAAATCAGTCGGGCCTTTTTGAAGTAAATCAATATAGTCGGACATTTTCATTCTGGCATCCGGTTCATTTACTTTTTTATCAGCACTAACCGGATCATTATTATACAGAGGGACAATTTTATTACCTGCAACTTTTTTAATGTAGTCAAAATTCCATTTTTTATAAGCAGGCCAATCTTCAGTCAGTTTTTCAATTACTACCGGTTTTTGTGGTTTATAATATTGATTAAAAAAATCTTCTTTGGATATTTTTTCAACTCGGTCAATAGGTTTATAAGCAAACATAGGTTAAGGTTTATAGTTTTTTATAGTATCATGAATTCATAAGATCTTCTAATTCTTCAATTTCGATAGGTATATTTCTCATTAAATTGTGAGGATTTCCATTCGATTGAATCACTACATTATCTTCTATTCTAATCCCGAATCCTTCCTCCGGAATATAAATACCCGGTTCAACGGTAAACACCATATTAGGTACAAATGATTCCGTCAGTATACCATAATCGTGTGTATCAAGGCCCAAATGATGAGAATTTCCGTGCATAAAATATTTCTTATAAGCGGGCCATTTCGGGTCTTGATTTCTAACTTCTTCTGTTGTTAAAAGATTTAATTTTAACAATTCTTCCGTCATTATATTACCCACTTCTTCATGGTAACTGTACCAATTATTACCCGTAATTAAAAGCTTAGTAGATTCATTTTTAACATTTAGTACCGATTGGTATACTTCTTTTTGTCGGGGTGTAAATTTTCCGTTCACGGGAAGAGTACGTGTCATATCCGAAGAATAATTAGCATATTCGGCCCCTACGTCCAGCAAAACAACATCCCCGTCTTTACATTCTTTATTGTTTAATATATAATGCAAAACATTGCTGTTTTTTCCGGAAGCTATAATAGGTGTATAAGCCC
Organism: Apibacter sp. B3935; assembly: GCF_009827705.1. NCBI lineage: Bacteria > Pseudomonadati > Bacteroidota > Flavobacteriia > Flavobacteriales > Weeksellaceae > Apibacter > Apibacter sp. B3935. The sequence continues at coordinate 370,047 of NZ_WINL01000001.1, read as the reverse complement.
AGCCTTTAGAACGGTTTTTAATAAACTCATAAATTAACTCCGCTTCAATTTCATATTCCCAAACTCCCGGTTTAATAAATGGAAGAATCCTTCTAAACCCTTTTTCCGTTATATCACAAGCTTGTTGAATAGCGTTTATTTCTTCAGGTTCTTTAATTGAGCGTAGATGTTGTAAGATGGGATTGCTTCGTAAATAACAATGACCTCTGTATTTATTTTGTAATTTTTTTATGAATCTGTCTTCTCGGGTTTCAACAACTTTTTCGGCTCTGTAATGTTCGTTAATATTTATATATATATTATCCATTTGAACAATAACCATTTCAAGAATTTTATCAAAATCTTGTAACCAGTACACATTTTTAATTCCTGAAACCTCTGTTGCTTGCTCTTTAGAATATTTTTCTCCTTCCCAAATGGCAATATGTTCATTAGTTTCCCGTAAAAAAAGCATTTCTCTATGTTCCTCTAAATAAGCATAGGGACATAATACTAAAATAGATTCTTCTTGATCTATTCCCGAAAGATAAAATAAATCTCGTTGCTGTTGAAAAGGAAGAGTACTGTCTGCACTGATAGGATAAATATCATTACTGTTGAATATTGCAACTGATTTTGGAGCCATTCTTTGGACAAATTTTTTTCTATTTTTGATAAATAAATCTTTGTCTAAAGCATTATATCTGGTATTCATTTAACTATTTTTTATTTATCAAAAATAACAATAATACTTCAACTCTTTATAATTTTAGAAAAGTTAAAAAAGCTTTTTTTGATAATTTACTTTATTGTTATATAGATAAATTTATTATTTCAAAAGAGCATATAAATGCATTATTAATAAAAACTGAAGGGCTATTTTTCTAAATAGTATCAATAATCATTGAATAACCTAATTGTTAATTATTAAAAGTTAAATTAGGTTTTTCTTTTTTACATGTATTTAAAGACAAAAATTGCAGGTTTTTTTTATAAAAAAAACGAAATTTGTTCAATAAAAATTCCTCTTAATAAGATAAGATATGAATAACAACACTATTAAGAAATTGAAACCCGAGTCTATATGGAATCATTTTGCAGATTTGAACTCCGTACCAAGACCTTCTAAAAAAGAAGAAAAAGTTATCAAATTTATTAAAGACTTTGGAGCATCTTTACATTTAGAAACTATTGAAGATACCTGTGGAAATGTAGTAATAAAAAAACCGGCAACCCTGGGATATGAAAATAGAAAAAAGGTGGTTTTACAATCCCATTTGGACATGGTTTGCCAAAAAAATAATGATGTTGATTTTGATTTTGAAACTCAAGGAATACAAATGAATTATGAAGGAGATTGGGTTCATGCATTAGGAACAACCTTAGGGGCAGACAACGGAATAGGTGTTGCTGCCATAATGAGTGTTTTATCTTCAAAAGATATTGAACATCCGGCTATAGAAGCTTTATTTACTATTGACGAAGAAACCGGTTTAACCGGAGCATTTGAATTAAGTAAAGATATATTATCAGGAGATATTTTGCTTAATTTGGATACAGAAGAAGATGATGAAATTGACATAGGTTGTGCGGGAGGAATTGATGTTACTGCTAAAGCAAATTATGAAGAAAAAGAAATCAATAAAAATTCTAAAACTTACCAAATTAATTTGTCCGGTTTACATGGAGGTCATTCCGGAATGGAAATTCATAAAGGTTTAGGTAATTCTAATAAGTTATTAAACCGTTTTTTTTATGATTTTTTAAAATTTAATATTCAATTGATTTCTTTTGATGGAGGAGGCTTGAGAAATGCTATACCCAGGGAAGCTTCTGCAATATTTTCAATATCCTCTGAATTTGAAAGCAAATTACAAGAACAATTTAATCATCTATATTCAGAGATCAAATCAGAATTTAGTAGTATAGATAGTAATCTGACTATTCATCTTTCTCAGATAGACCATGTAGAAAAAGGATTAAGCGTTGAAGACAGTAAAAAATTTATCTCAAGTCTACAAGCTGCTCCTAACGGAGTATTTCGAATGAGTCCGGATATCGAAGGATTAGTAGAAGCCTCAAATAATATTGCAAGAGTAAAATTGGAAAAAGGAAAGGCTGAAATACAATGTTTAACGCGATCATCAGTTGAAAGTTCTAAAATGTGGGTGGCAACGTCACTTGAAGCTGCATTACAGTTAGGAGGAATGAAAGTTGAATTAACCGGTTCATATCCCGGATGGAAGCCAAATCCCTCTTCAGAAATATTAAAACTGGCGGAAAGTATTTATGAAAAAAAATACGGGGAGAAACCTTCTGTTAAGGCTTGTCATGCAGGGTTGGAATGTGGAATTATTGGTGAAAAATATCCATCAATGGATATGATTTCATTCGGGCCAACTATTAAAGGTGCCCACTCTCCTAAAGAAAGAGTTAGTATATCATCGGTTCAAAAATTTTGGGATTTCTTACTGGAAATTCTTAAAAACATTCCGGTAAAATAAAATTTCTTTTATGAGTTTGTTAATAAGAAGAAGTGATTTTTTGCAGATTTACCATCATTAAATAAATTAATTTTAATAAACCCATATTTTAATATATGGTAATAAAATGTCAATTACTTTTTAAGTAAAATAGCAGCTATTAATAATAATCAATTAATTTTGCAAAAAGAGTTGCTTTTTTTAAGTAATTTCTATAAAATAATAAAACTATTATAAATTAAACTATATATGTCAACATATGTTGTTGTCGGCTTACAATGGGGCGACGAAGGAAAAGGAAAAATTACAGACGTTTTAGCGGAAAAATCAGATTATGTAGTACGCTATCAAGGAGGAAATAATGCAGGACATACAGTATACGTAGGAGAAGATAAATTTGTATTACATCTTTTGCCTTCCGGAGTTCTTCAATGTAAAGGAAAATGTATCATAGGAAATGGGGTGGTAGTAAATCCTGAAGCTTTTTTCAATGAAATAGAACAAATTGAAAAAAGAGGTTTAAATACCGATCATGTTTTTATCAGCAGCAGGGCTCATATCATTATGCCGTATCATATTTTACTTGATACCTATAGAGAAGAATTTGCAGGAAGTTCTCAAATTGGAACAACCAAAAGAGGGATAGGACCTTGTTATGAAGATAAAATTTCAAGAACAGGAATCAGAGCCATTGATTTATTAAATCCTGAAGTTTTAAAAACTAAAATAAAGGAAAATCTTAACGTTAAAAATGTTTTATTTGAAAAGCTGTTTAACAAAGAACCATTAAAATTTGATGATATTTACACAAAATATCTTGAATTTGGAAAAAAACTTAAAAATCGCATTATAGATTCAGAATACGAAATAAATCATGCAATAAAAGAAGATAAAAATGTTCTGTTTGAAGGTGCTCAGGCACTTATGTTAGATATAGATTTCGGAACCTATCCTTATGTAACTTCGTCGTCTCCAACTACCGGAGGTACAACCGTAGGAGCAGGGGTTCCACCAACCAGTTTAAAAAATTTAATAGGAGTATCTAAAGCTTATTGTACAAGAGTTGGTAACGGGGCTTTTCCTACAGAATTGGAAAACGAAACAGGAGAACTTATACGTAAAATAGGTAATGAATATGGGGCATCAACCGGACGCCCACGTCGTTGCGGTTGGTTAGACTTAGTAGCCTTACGCTATTCATGTATGATTAATGGGATTACGCATTTAGTAATAACCAAATTGGATGTATTAAGTGATTTTGATAAAATTAAAGTGGGAACCGCCTATAAAACGTCTGAAGGTACTATAACTGATATTTTTCCGTCTACTATTGAAGAATTAGCAAACTATGAAGTTATTTATCAAGATTTAGACGGTTGGAAAGAAGATATTTCAAAAGTTACTTCTTATGATGAATTACCTATTTTAGCTAAAAAATATTTAGAATTTATTGAAAATTTTCTTGGAGTTCAAATATATTTAGTTTCTGTAGGACCTGAAAGATCGCAAAATATAATTAAAACTAATTTAAAATAATTCTTATTTTTCAAGTACTCCGTTCAAGCCATTATAAATAAAATTTAAATAATATATTGAACATTGTATTTTATTGAAGAATTAATAATTGAATCATAAATATATTCACATAACATACTAAAAAGGAGAATGAAATCTAATATTATTGATATCATTCTCCTTTTTATATTATTTACTTATCTTATTTATATTGTTATTTATTCTATATCAAATATTATATTAAAAAAAGAATTATAGCAGTAAAAATCATTATTATATATTATAAAGTTTTATAAATGATTTTTTTTATATAAAAAATATAATTTGAATATTTATATATTCTTAATTTTTCATTTCAAAATGCTAACTATATGATAAATATTATTCTATTTTATGAAAATAAATTGCAATTTATGATAAATTATTGTTTATATTGCAAAGTATTTGAGAGAGTAATTCAGTATCCGTAGGGTTTACTATAAAACATTACTATTAAAAGCGAGTTTTTATATAAAATGTTTCGAACGGTTTATATTGCTTTTTAATGTAATATTGATTACTATTATGAAAAAAACTAATATTATATGCGCTTATGAGAGAAAAATTTTTACTTATTATTCTATTGATTTCTAATATTTATATTGCTCAAGAAACTGAAAATAACATTTCGATTGATTCAACCAATATAAAAAGTATAAATCAAGTAGAACGTTTAAAAAATTCAATACCGTCCTATAATTTATCAAAAATTGAAAATTTGATTTCAAAAATATCATCAATCAATGGTACTGAATCAAATGAATATAATGATAGGTACTTATCGGAAAAAGATTTTGATAAATTGACAATAAAAGAAAAATTTACCTATACTATGGTTTATCCCGAAATTAAATCTTCAAGCGAAGATATGGATTCCCTAGCGATCTATGAGGAAAATAAAATTTTCGGAAAGCTGCCTACTTCGGTTAATGATCCCAGATGGAGTGCAAGACAAAAAAAATTTTTAAAACAATATCGAAAAAATATTCAAGAATTTATACGTGAAACCTCTTTAAAAAATCAATATATGGGTCTCAACTTTAAAAAAGCTTTATTGGAAATTAATGCTATTGAGTCCATACCATTTCTTGTTGATTTTTATAATTCAACAGATAAAAATGATAAAGATTTATTAACGGTGTTAATGCTATTAGTTAAAAAAGGAAAATATTATCCATTTGTTCGATCCAATGTGTATCGCCAATTATATAATGACGATGTAAATTCTCAAGTCAGCTGCATAGACTATTCGGATATAAATGAGGAATATATATTAAAAACGGCCAATAATTTTTATTTACAAGCGCCAAAAATTAAATAGATTTAATTTTTATATAAAATAATAAAACAGGAAGTATATTCCTGTTTTTTTTATTTTAAAAGTTAAAAATTTATTCTACGATAAGTTTACCTCTCATTGTCGCACTATGCGCGGGAAATGTACATAAATATTCATAAGTTCCTTTTTCATTAATTGTAAAGGTTATCGTATCTTGTTCACCTCCTCCTAACAATTTGGTATGGGCAACAATTGAAGGATCATTTTTAGGAATATAATCATCAGCCGCATCCTTAGCTGCTCGATTTGCAAAATCATTAAAATTGGTACCCGGTTTTATAATTACTATATTATGTCCCATATCTTTAACACTAGCTTTGCCCACATGTTTAAGTGTAAGGGTAATGGGTTTTCCTGCTTTTGCTTTTAATTCGTGTATATTAAATTGCATTGCATCATCTCCCTCTACTATAAAAGTATTTTCAGGAAGATTAGCAATCTCTTCCTCTTTGGATTTTTGAATATCTTCTTTTGTCATAGAGGCAGCTGCAGATAAAGGATCAATTTTATGTGATGAATCCTTTTTATTACAAGAAGTATAAATATTTAATGAGGTTATTAAAAATAGTGCTAATAGAATAATCTTTTTTTTCATAAATTCTTAAAATTTTAGGGTTGACTAAAAGTGTTCAGATTTTAAGGATAAGTAAATGTAAAAGAGTATAAAATTAGTTTCTTCAAAATTAATAATTTTTTATTAGAATAAAATTAAAAATTAGCTATTTATAATTAAAATATCGATAAAAATCAATATTTATACAAAAATGATATAATAAATAAAATTAGTTGATTATTAATTGTTGCATGTATCCAATTATTTTAAAGTTTTATTTTTTTTTATATTGATATATTAATATGTAAGAATATTATAAAATAGTAATACATTTTTGTATATTTTTTGATATTATTAATAAACATTATTTTAAATTATAAAAAATCAAACATGAATCTACAAAATATACTGAAACGTTTACCGATTAAGATAACTAGTTATAAGCCTATTTCGGGCGGAGACACAAATAAATCATACGTTTTACAATCTGAGGAGGGAAATTTTTTTATGAAAACTAATAGTACAAAAGAATTTCCCGGAATGCTTAGAGAGGAAGCAAAAGGACTAAAATCTATAGAGGAAACCCATACGTTAAGAACCCCTAAGATTATTAAAATAGATGATAGTGGCAATGAGCAATATTTGATTCTAGAATTAATTTCCAAAGGGGAAGCCAATGAAGAAATATGGGAAAATTTTGGAAAATCTCTTGCATCGATGCATAAAATTCCTCAACCGTTTTTTGGATTCAGTAGCGATAATTATGTGGGACGTTTACCTCAAAAAAATACTAAAGCGTCTACATGGGGTGAATTCTATGCTCAATATCATTTACAACCCTTAATAAAAAAATTGACTGATATGAATGCTTTAACTAATCAAGAAGTACGAGCGGCAGAAAATTTTTATCAACAAATTGATGATATTTTTCCTAAAGAAACTCCTTCACTAGTCCATGGAGATTTATGGAGTGGCAACTTCTTAATATCAGATACTGGTAATCCGGTGGTTTTAGATCCGGCCGTTTATTATGGACATAGAGAAATGGATTTGGGCATGACCCGCCTGTTTGGAGGATTTTCCGTCGATTTTTATGAAGGTTACAATTCTAAATACCCATTAGAAAAAGGATGGGAAGAACGTATACCCTTTACCCAATTATACCCTTTGCTGGTTCATTCTATTTTATTCGGCAATTATTATTTAGATGAAGTTAAAAGTATTTTAAGTGATTTTTAGATTATTAGAATCTCAAATGCTAACAATATTGCGTAATTAAGAAGCTTCACTTTTATTTCTTTTGTAAACCAAAGAAGAAACCAATATACTGGCTTCATATAGTAAATATAAAGGACAAGAGGCTACGAGCATTGAAGGAATATCACCGGGGGTGATAAATCCGGCAATTATTAAAATAATAACCAAGGCATGTCTTCTGTATTTTTTTAAGAAATTTGGAGTTAAGATACCGATACTGGTAAGAACATATACAATAATAGGCAATAAAAAAATCAAGCCCATTCCTAAAACGGTTTGTAATAAAATTCGTATATAACTGGACAGATCAATGTTAACTTTTATGGTTTCGGAAATATTAAAAAAATAACCAAAGTGCATCGTCAGGGGAGTAACAAAAAAATAACCGAAACAACATCCGAGAATAAAGAGAAAATAAGTTGATATGAAAAAAGTCAAAGAATTTTTCTTTTCATTTGGTTTTAGTCCGGGAGAAATAAATTTCCATAATTCATAAATAACATAAGGAAATACCAATATAAAGCCTCCAACAATAGACACATAAAAGGCTGTATTTAATTGCTCAAAAATTTTACGCACTTGGATGGGAAATTCGTCGGGCATGTCAAATACATCACTAGAACCAAAGATCCGACCGAAAAAATTCATAAGTTTAAAAGTCAAAAAATTCTTATGAATCGGACCGAATATAATATGATCCATTACAAAATGAATTTTATATCCAACGAAACATGCCCCTAAACATATAGCCACTAAAGATCGTAAAATATGCTTTCTTAATACGCCAATATGAGCAAGAAACGGCATATTCGCATTATCATTCTCTTTTTTTTGAGCCATTGAATTTTTTTAGTTAAAAAAGATACTAATTTAAATAAAATTATTTAAATCCATTATCTAATAGAGTATGCAGGTCTATAATACCTACATAATTTTCTCCATCAAGTACAACTAATTGACCTATTTGATAATTTTTAAGCTCCTCAAAAGCAACACTGGCTAATTCATTTTTTTGAATGGTTTTAGGTGTAACAGACATTATATCTTTAGCTGTAATTTGGTTGTAATCCACATTTTTAGCTAATGTTCTTCTTACGTCTCCATCGGTAATTACTCCTTTAACCTTATGATCCTCAATAACAACAGTGATACCATAAGATGAATACGTTAAGGAATTGATAATTTCTTTAAGATGAGCAGATAGTTGAACTTCTGGCCTTCGGTCAGGTTTTACCAATTGTTCCACTTTTAGAAGCAGTTTTTTACCTAAAGCACCTCCCGGATGATATTTTGCAAAATCGGATGAAGTGAAATTTTTAGCCTGAAGTAAGGCGACTGCAAGAGCATCCCCCATAGCTAATTGTACTATAGTGGAAGTGGTGGGTGCCAGATTATTAGGATCGGCTTCTTTTTCCACTTGAGTATCTAAAACCACGTCAGCAAGTTCTGCCAATAAGCAATTTTTATTAGAGGTCATGGCTATTAATACCGAAGAATATTCTTTAAGAAAAGGAGCTACTTCTTGAATTTCTGAGGAAGTACCGCTGTTAGAAATGCAGATGACCACATCATTTTTAGAAATAATACCTAAATCGCCATGCTTTGCCTCGGCGGCGTGTAAAAATTGTGATGGTGTACCGGTAGAATTAAAGGTGGCTACTAATTTATTGGCTATATGTGCACTTTTTCCGACTCCGCACAAAACAAGTTTACCCTTAGAATCAAGTATATAACGTACCGCTTTAACAAAATCATCACCTAAACGATTATATAAGGATTGTAATTCGGTTGTTTCAAATAAAATAGTATCTTTGCCTGCTTTTAAAATCATTTGATCATCCAAAATAAATAATTTTTTTTGTTTAAGAAATTTGTTGTATATTTAATTTAATAAACAGCAAATTTAATAAAAAACTAAAGTTTAAGAATGAAATCTTTGGAAAAAGACTTGCCTAAATTATTAAAAAAATTTTTTGGTTTTAATTCATTTAAGGGGCCGCAAGAAGAAGTAATTACGAATTTGTTGAGCGGCAACGATGTATTTGTATTGATGCCTACAGGTGGCGGAAAGTCCTTGTGTTACCAGTTACCTGCCTTATTATTAGAGGGTACAGCGATTGTTGTCTCTCCCTTAATAGCCTTAATGAAAAATCAGGTTGACGCTGTCAGAGGTATATCCTCAAGTGAAGGAATAGCACATGTCCTTAATTCTTCATTAAATAAAACAGAAATAAAAAGAGTTAAAGATGATATATTATCAGGGACAACCAAATTGCTTTATGTAGCTCCCGAATCTTTAACCAAAGAAGAATATATAGAGTTCTTAAAAACTATAAAATTATCATTTTTTGCGATTGATGAAGCGCATTGTATTTCTGAATGGGGACATGATTTTCGTCCTGAATATAGAAATTTACGATTCATAATTGAAAAAATCGGTAAAACACCTATAATAGCCCTAACGGCTACAGCAACGCCAAAGGTTCAGGATGATATCCAAAAGACCTTAGGAATGACGGATGCTAAAATTTTCAAATCTTCTTTTAATAGGCCGAATTTATATTATGAAATCAGACCTAAAATAAATCCTGAAAAACAAATCATAAAATATATAAAAGACAATCCGGGTAAATCCGGAATTATCTATTGTTTAAGCAGAAAAAAGGTAGAAGAATTAGCTGAATTATTAAAAGTCAATGGAATAAACGCTTTGCCTTATCATGCCGGATTAGACAGTAAATCCAGAGCAGCCCATCAAGACAAATTCTTAATGGAAGAAACGGATGTAATTTGTGCAACCATAGCTTTCGGAATGGGTATTGATAAGCCGGACGTGCGTTTTGTGATTCATTATGATATACCCAAAAGTTTAGAAAGTTATTATCAAGAAACCGGAAGAGCAGGAAGGGATGGAGGAGAAGGTTATTGTCTTGCTTTCTACGATTATAAAGATGTTGAGAAATTAGAAAAGTTTCTAGCTTCAAAGCCTGTTTCCGAAAGAGAAGTAGGCTTACAACTTTTACAAGAAGTGGTAGGTTATGCGGAAACATCCATGTCCAGACGAAAATATTTACTTCATTATTTTGGAGAAGATTTTGACGAAAAAAATGGCTTGGGAGCAAAAATGGATGATAATTCCATGAATCCGAAAACAACGGTAAATGTTGCGGAAGAAATGAAACAAATCCTTACCGTAGTTGAAAAAACGAAAGAAAAATTAAAATTAAAAGATCTTGTCAATGTAGCTGTTGGAAAAGAAACAGCCATTACCAAATCCTATAAGTTGGGATTTGAAGATTATTTTGGTTTTGGTAAAAATAAATCGGATAATTTCTGGAAATCCATCATCAGACAGGCCATTGTACATAATTTTCTTACTAAAGATATAGAAACTTACGGATTATTAAAATTATCTGAATTAGGCAAAACATTTATTAATGATCCCAAAGAAATTTTAATAGCCGAGGATGTTGATTTTGAAAAGGAAATGGAAACTCCGATCGTCACCCCTCAAGCGGCGGGTAGCAATGCATTAGATAAAAAATTATTTGATGATTTAAAAGATATCAGAAAAAGAGTTGCCAAGAAAAATGCAATTCCTCCGTTTGCTGTTTTTCAAGATCCTAGCTTGGAAGATATGGCTTTACATTATCCGACCACCCTTTCAGAACTTTCCAATGTGTTTGGTGTAGGAGAGGGTAAAGCAAAGAAATTTGGAAAAGATTTCGTTGAATATATTGCCAAATATGTTGAAGAAAATGAAATTGAACGTCCTGATGATTTAGTCATTAAGCAAGTAGCCAATAAATCGTCCCATAAAGTATTCATAATTCAAAGTACGGATAGGAAATTGGATTTTGAAGATATTGCAAAAGCAAAAGATTTAACAATCAATGATTTACTTAATGAAATGGAAAGTATTGTTTATCAAGGAACTAAACTAAACATTGGTTACTATGTAGATGAATTATTGGATGAAGAGCAACAAGACGAAATAATAGATTTTTTGATGGAGTCTGAAAGTGATAAAATGTCCGTCTTGTTGGATGAATTTGGAGAAGATTATTCAGAAGATGAATTACGAATTATGAGGATTAAATTTATTAGCGAAGTTGCTAACTAAATTTAGTTGGATAAATAGTACAATTATTCACCCTATAAACTATAAATAGTAAATAATTTATTAAAATTATTTACTATTTTTTTTTAAATTTTAGAGAGTATAATTTTAATCGTATAAAGACGGAAATCTTTTAAAATAAACCGTGAATATTAGCCTCTACTTTATCAATAATTTTTCCTAAATCTTCCTTATTGTCAACAAAATCCATATTATCAACATCGATGATCAATAATTTTCCTTCAGTATAATTTGAAATCCACTCTTCATATTTTTCATTTAATCTTTGAAGATAATCAATGCTAATGGACGTTTCGTATTCTCTTCCTCTTTTTTGAATTTGATTTACTAAAGTAGGAACGGTGGCGCGAAGATAGATCAGAAGATCCGGAGCTTGGATATACTCTTTCATTAAATTAAAAAGATTCAAATAATTGTCATAATCTCGAGTTTGCATCAACCCCATTTCATGAAGATTTGAAGCAAAAATATATACATCTTCATAAATAGTTCTATCCTGGATTGTATTTTTCTTATTTTCTCTAATTTCTTTTATTTGTTTAAAACGAGAACTTAAGAAATAGATTTGCAAATTAAATGACCATTTTGCCATATCGTAATAAAAATCGTCTAGATATGGGTTTTGTTCGGTGTCTTCAAATTGTGCAATCCAGTTGTAATTATTTGATAATAATTTAGTTAATGTAGTTTTTCCTGCGCCGATATTTCCGGTTATAGCAATATGCATTCTTAATAAATTTATTTTTTAGTTTCTAATGTGTAAAGGTACATAACCTTAGATTTCCATAGAAATAAATGTTTATTTAAAATATAATATTTTTCACCTAAATTCGGCAAGGGTATTTGAACGGGTTTGTTTTCAAAATCATAGATATATAAATAACCTTTATGTATCCAATAAAAATTTTGTTCCATCCATCCATAGTCTTCCATTTCAGGTATTACATATGTATAAACATTTTGATTATTTTGCTTACAAATTATGTATTGATAAGCGTCGTTGGATTCGTTGTTACTTTTTAAAAGAAGAAATTTTGATTGTTTAGAACTGTAGATATCCTTTAGAACAAAATTATCTGAAAGTTCTTTAGACAAAGTATTTGAAAAAAGTATTGTATTTTTTGATCTGTAATCGTATTGAATAAAGCTTTGAGAGTTCAACTCATCAAAATATAATAAAGAATGATTGTCTTGAACATAAATTAAGTCAGGATTTATAAGTTGATCGCTTAAAATAGAAACATTATCCTGAGTATTGATCAGCTTATCGTCATAAAATTCAAGAACTTGGTTCATCTTATCAAAAGTTACTAAAAATAAAGGATTTACGATAAACAGCTTTTTGGATGTATTAAAATTTTTAAGTATAAATGTTTTTTGTGAAATTGGATCGTATTTTAATAAAGTGTTATCTTTTTGAGAAACGAAATATAATGAATTGAAGATATCTGCTTGTTGAAAATTAAACGATTCAGGAACTTCAATTTTAATACTATCTTGTAAAACCAATTGTTGTCCCAATGAAATGTTGATAGATAGTAGTAAAACCAGCAAATTGATGAATCGTGACATTGAAATTTCAATAAATATAAAGTAAAAGTAAAAAAATAATTTTACTTGTTTGATTCCAAAAAATCTTCTCAAAGAAAATAATTTTCAATAATTGGATAGGGATTTTCAGCTATAGATTATCAACCATTAACAAAGCGTAGCTATAATATATAACGTGGATGAATTTTATAGATCCTTAAGAAAATAAGCTATTAATTTTTTAAATTTGCGATACTTAAATGATTCCATGAAATATACAGAATACCATTTCAACGTAAAACCATTAGAACCTTGGAGAGACATTTTAATCGCGTTTTTATCAGAGTTGCCTTTTGAAAGTTTTGTAGAAACCGAACAGGGTTTTTTAACTTATATTAAGGTTGAAGAAGAAGATGAGCAATTAATTAAGGAATTACCTATTATGTCTTCTCCTGAAGTTGAAATATCTTACGAAAAAAAATTATCTCCCGATATCAATTGGAATGAAGAATGGGAAAAAAATTTTCCACCGGTAGTCATTGAAGATCAAATTTATTTACATGCAGATTTTCATCCTGTCAGAAACGATCTTCCTTTTTCCATTAAAATTGATCCGAAGATGTCTTTTGGTACGGGGCATCATGAAACCACTTATAACATGCTTCATGCAATGTTGACAATGAATTTTGAAGGTAAAGATGTTTTAGATATGGGCAGTGGAACCGGAGTGTTGGCAATTTTTGCAAAAAAGAGGGGAGCCCATTATGTTGAAGCAATAGATATTGATGAATGGTCATACGGTAATGCTCTGGAAAATTCTAAAAAAAATGAAGTAGATATAGATATTAAATTGGGAGATGCCGAATTATTAGGAAATCACTCATTTGATATAATTCTAGCCAATATCAATAAAAATATTTTATTGAAAGATATGTCAAAATACGTTGAAAATCTGCGTCCTAATGGATACGTTTTGGTAAGTGGTATCTTTGAACATGATTTTGATGACATTATTGCAGAAGCTACCGGGAATGGCTTAAAATTTGTTCAGAAATTAAGTAAAAATAATTGGATTTCAATATTATTAAACAAAATATGATTTACAATAATCAACCCCATTGGAAAGAGCAGGAGAGTGTTGATACGTTGGTAAAAGAAGCTGCTCCTCATGTAATTGTTTTGCATAACGATGATTTTAATACGTTTGACTATGTCATCGATTGCTTAATAGAGATATGTGAACATACTTTAGAACAAGCCCAACAATGTACTTTTTTAGTTCATTACAAAGGAAAATGTGAAGTTAAAACCGGATCTTTAGAAAAACTAACTCCGATCCATCAAGCATTATTGAAAAAAGGGCTTTCTTCACAAATTGTCTAAATTATATAAACATTCTTATATTTTTTTATTTTATTTACTTTAATTTCTTAGTAAAAGAAGTAAATAAATAAATAAAAATACTTTATTATTTTTACTTAATTTAGTTACAGGAAAAAATACGTTGATGAAAATATTAGTAGCTATAAGTAGCGTACCGGATACTACATCCAAAATTAATTTTACGAATGATCAAAAAGAATTCGATACTAATGGAATTCAATATATAATTAATCCTCAAGATGAATATTGCTTAAGCAAAGCATTATATTTTCAAGAAAAACAGGGAGCTGAAGTAACCATTATTACAGTTGGAGATACTACTGTTGAGCCGGTAATGCGTAAGGCCTTGGCAATCGGTGCTAATAATGCCATTCGGGTTAATATTCGACCTACGGACAGTGAATTAGTGGCTAAAGAAATTGCAGCCGTAGCAAAAGAGGGAGCTTATGATTTGGTACTTTTAGGTAAAGAATCGATTGATTATAACGGAGGATTGGTTCCGGGTTTAGTGGCCGCTGAATTAGATTACCCATTTGTTAATGCCGTTACCGGTTTGGAAGTTGAAGGAAAAACCATACAGGTGGTACGGGAAATTGATAATGGAAAAGAAACAATTTCAATTGAATTACCTGCTGCTTTAGCAGGTCAAGAAGGTTTTGTTCCTGAAAATCAATTAAAAATTCCTAATATAAGAGGTATTATGACTGCTAAAAATAAACCCTTTACGGTTGTTGAACCTAAATTTTCCGGAAATAAGGTTATCATTGCAGAATTTGAAAAGCCAAAGACTAGATCTCAAGTGGTTTATGTAGATAAAAATAACTTAGATGAATTGGTTCGCTTGCTTCATGAAGAAGCGAAAGTAATTTAAGTATAAACTTACAATCAATTTTGTAATACAAACGTTGAAATAAATGATTTACGCATATATAGAAAACTCTAAAGGAAAATATAAAAAAGAGGCCTACGAATTAATAACATACGCTAAAATTTTAGCAGATGAAATTGGAGATTCAGTAACGGCACTAACTATAAATTCTGAGGATTCTTCAGAACAATTATACAAATTTGGAGCAACTAAAGTTATAAATATTCAAGATGATTCTTTTCAATCTTTTAATCCAAAAGTGTACGCTTCGGTTTTATCAAAAATAATTGACGGTAACTATATTCTTTTTACACATACTAATGAAAGTGTATCTATAGCTCCTTATATTGTCAAAGAAAAATCTGCGGCTTATATTACACAAGCCATTTCGAAGCCGCTGTCCGTAACACCGTTTAAAGTTAAAAGATCTGTTTTTTCAGGAAAAGGAATTGCTATCGTTGAAACTCAAGAACCTACTATAGTTTTAACCCTTTCCGTTAATTCTGTGGGAGCAAAAGAAAATCCCGTTGCCGGTACAGAAGAAAAAATTACGGTAACTACGATTGCAGATCCAACATATCAAGTAAAACAACAAGAAGTAGCTACAGGGAAGTTAGATGTTAAAGTGGCTGAATTGGTAGTTGGAGCGGGTAGAGGATTGAAAGGACCGGAAAACTGGGGAATAATTGAAGATTTAGCAAATGTACTTGGAGCAGCTACAGCTTGTACTAAACCGGTAGCCGATTTAGGATGGAGACCTCATGCTGAACATGTAGGACAAACAGGGAAAACTATTTCTCCTAAACTATATATAGCAATCGGTATTTCGGGATCTATTCAACATGTCGCCGGGATTACTAAAAGTAAAACCATAGTCGTTATAAACAACGATCCTCAAGCACCTTTTTTTAAAACGGCCGATTATGGTATAGTTGGTGATTTATTCGAAGTTGTACCGGAATTGACCAAAAAATTGAAAGCTTTTAAAGATGCTCATTAATTGATCGTCTTTACTCTATACTATAATTATATAGAATCAGTTTAATTACAAAGCTGATTCTTTTTATTTATACTTATTTATCAGTGAGTTTTACTTTTTAATTTTGCTTTATAAAACTGACTGTCTGCTATATAGATTTTTTTCTCTAAATAACAATAAATTTGACCTTCTGAATTGGTAATGTTCATTTGCTTTTTTATAAATATTTCTTTATCATTTTTAACCATTTCTTTTATCTTTTCTATTTCTTCTTTTTGAAATTCAAATACAGCTATGGCTTTTTTATTAATCGGCCTTATGTAATCAACATAAGCAGATTTATCCCAAACGATATAATTAGTTCCCAGAATATGTATGAGCTGCAACATATAGATAGGATCCGTAGCTGAAAGTATGCTTCCGCCAAACATAGTTCCCGAATAGTTTCGGTTTTTGTACGTAAGAGGAATTTCGACTATTATTTTATGTACATCATCTGAAACATATTTGATATTTCCTGTTGTCCTAATGTAAAGAGGAGAAATGTTAAAAAAATATTTATAAATTGTTGAGGGTTTAAACAAAGTAGTAAGGAGCTTATATATTTTTTTGTACATACCAATTGATGTCTTTAACCCTATAAAAATAGAGTTAAAAAATTATTTATACAAATTGATTGAAAAAGGGTACATTATTGAGGAAAATAAGGCTTGCCAATTTTAGGTGTAATCTTTTTCTCGTTGTTTTTTCTTGATTTGTAGATAAGAATATTTTTATCGAAAATATTTAAAATCTGGAAGTAATTATTATGATCGTAATAAAACTTTAAATTATGATTTAAATAAGCATACAATATAAAATCATTGATTTCATTTTTTTTCAAACCTAATTCTACAAAGTAAGCATCTCCAAAATAGTCTCTAACATTTTTGATTATGGTTGACTGTTCTTCAAAAATTGATAAACGCTCTTTACGTTTACCCTCTCCGGATATAAAATCCAAAATACCTTCAATACCAAATTTCATGGAAGATAACTTTGCAGCTTCGGAATCAACATCCGTACTTCCATCCATTTTTTGTGATGGATTTAAACTGCCTAATTTTTTTAAAATCTCGTTGGTTTTATTCATCATTGGAATTCGTTTGACATCCAATTCAAGGCTTCCAAAAGTTTTAAAAGGAGTAACATAAATATCCTCTAATTGCTTTTCTTTAAGATCTAATTGAATTTTCATTTGCAAATGATCAAACATGTCTTGGGTAACCAAAATAGTTCTTTTTTCGATATTGAATGATTGAAAAGTAATGGCATCTCCAATAAGTGCAGGAATAGAAAAATTACCGGTTATATCGGTTAACGTTGTGTAATTGGTTGAAAGATTTTTAACATAAATACCGGAAACCATTTCATGATACTTATCAAGAATATATACTTTTCCTTTAATTTGTTTTCTATCTTGAGAAAAGATGATTATGGTAAATAAAAGTAAAAAATAAGTATAGAAAAGTTTCATGTATTAAAATTACCTAACAAAAATACATTAAATACAACAATTATCTATCAACTCATTAAAAATTAATTATTATTATTGAAAAAATTATATATTTTATTTTTTACCCGTCAAAAAAGATTTAATATTTGTAGATAGTATTTCTTTTATCGGAATAAATTTAAATACACTATTGGCAACGAAAAATATGCATAAAATGAGTAGGGGCTTAGTAATTAAATTAAATAAATTATTGGAAAAATCGGGTATATAATTTACAAGTAAAACACCCATTATTCCGGTTACTATTATATACGTATACTCTTTTGAAAACGGTTGTATGCCGAACTTACGGTAATTAAAGCCTAATTTTATTAAATTAAACAATGTTAAAGATAGGGCCGTTGCTAAAGCAATACCTTCGATTCCTAATTTGAAATACGAAATAAAAATAATATTTGAAATAATTGTAAAAATCGCTAAAAACAGCATTGCATAAATATTAAATCTAAAATACTTTGAATAAGAAATAATATTACTGTTAAAACCGGTTGCCAAATCAAATAAGGTGGCTGCTCCTAGAATGTAAATAATAACTTTTGCATCCGATAATTCTTTTCCGTTTTTCATGAATAAGAATAGATAGTCTATTCCGACTAAAATGCAAGACAACAAGACCGTACCAAATAAGAATAAAAATTTGGACACTTTTTTATAGAAATCATTTAGTTCATCTAATTTATTATTTTCCAGCTTTTCAACAATTATAGGACCCGATATGGTGAAAATACCCATCAATGGAACGGTAAGAAAACCCACAATAGACGTTAAAATAGAGTAGATACCGTTTTGTTTAAAATCCAAAAGTTCGGGAATCATCAGGTTGTCAATTTGTAGAGCCAATCTATTTCCAATACTTCCAAGAACTGAAAATATACAGAAATTTAATAAGTTAAGTCTAAAATTTTTTTCTTTCAATATATCTAATGATCCGCTCTTATGGTCTTTGTTTAATTTTACAAAATAATATACCAGTCCAATCATAGCAATCACAAAAAATGATACGAATATATAAAGAGCATTTTCTTGTGATAATCCTATATATACACAGGAGATAAAAGCCGTAAGAGCTCCCAGTTTAGGAAAAAAATTTTCAAAAATTCCGGGAACTGTTATTCTTTTTAAATTAGAAATATATTTTGAAAACAATTGAGTTAACGCAAGTGACAAAGCGACCGGCAAAACATACTGTTTCATTTTCCAGGAATCAGATTCTTGAATACTTGTAATCACTCGAGTCATTATCCAATATACTAATGAGATAAAAATAAAATTGAGACACACAAATTTAATTGAAGCATAAAGAAAGTCGACCTGTTGATTTTTTGCTTTAAGTTTTTGATGGAATTTTATGTTTGCATAACTAAGTCCAAAAAGGATGAAGGGACAGATCAGTTCAGCAGATGGCTGAATGAACCTTAATTTACCCAAAAATTCAGGATTGGAAGGATAGATAAAAATGGTTGAAAATGTACCCAGTAAAAAACTTAGATAACTAATTAGACTGTATTTTATCCCTTGACGTGCTACTATTCCCATTTAATATATGCTAAATAAGTTTTCCTTTTGTTGTTTACGATTCAATCGGATCTTTTTAGAGAAAAGCAAATGTATATAGTGAATCCCTAATTTATAAAATAATACGGATGTATTTTTAGTAGAGAGCATTTTAAAATAATATTTAGGTATTCCCAAAACATTAATAAAAGCTTCAAAATATGCTTTGTAAAGATTATTATTTGGATTTAAAAGTATACAATCCAATTTTATTTTTGATAATCTTTGTATTTTACTAAAATCTGTTGTTTTACCTCTATCATGATTAGCTTTAGCTGTAGTAACAATTCCTATTTTTAAGCCGAAATAAATAACTCGATTACAATAATTTTTATCTTCTCCGTAATGGGTGAAATAAGGATTAAAAACTCCCGTCTTTTCCAAGCATTTTTCACTAATTAACCAAAAAGCGGCATTAACGAAATTAGTTTCTAAAATAACTTGATTTTTCTTTTTACTTTTCGCTAAATATTCCTTAAAATTAAAATCCATTTCAGAGAAATCATGATTATAATGTATGGGACTTAGTATACCATACTTTGGATTTTTAATGGAAACATCAGCTAAATATTGTAGACAATTTTTGTCTATCCAAGCATCTTGATTGATAAGAAAATAATGGGTATAGTTTTTTTCTTTATATAGTTTTTTTAAAAGGATATTGTTAGCTTGTCCAAACCCTACATTACGGCCACTTTCCATATAAGTTACAGCGGGATAATTTTCGACAATTTTTAAAGTACTATCGGTCGATCCATTGTCTATAAGGTAAATATCTGTGTGTATGCTAGATGCCAATAAAGAATCCAAACATTTTTTTATCCATTTTTCCCCATTATATGTAACAATTACACTTACAATGTTGTACATTTACATGATATAAAACCTATTACAAATATATAAATAATAAAATAGTAGAAACCTTATGATTACTAGAGTTGATGTTTTAAATTATTTAATAAAAGTTTATGATGTTAAAAACTATTTGGAAATCGGTGTAAACAGAGGAAAATGTTTTTTTAATATCAAAGGAGCAAAACAAAGAATTGCAGTGGATCCTTATTTTAATTTTAGCTTTATCAAAAAAATCAGATATTTAGTTAAAAATCCGCATAATTTTAAAAACAAATATTTTGAGATGACCAGTGATCGTTTCTTTGACATGCATCATAAATTTCTTAAAAATAATCCGATAAATCTAACCTTTATCGATGGATTACATACTTTCAGTCAATCTCTCAAAGATACGCTAAATTCGCTTAAGTATTTGTCTGATCAAGGAATTATTATCTTACATGATTGTAATCCTCAAGATAAAATTGCAGCCTTTCCTGCGAGTAATATTGAAGATGCAAGAATTAAATTTTCATCTCATAAAAGTTGGAAAAATATTTGGAACGGCGATGTATGGAAAACGATCGTTTTTCTTAGAAAAAATCATCCTGAATTAACAGTAAGTGTTTTAGATACCGATCATGGATTAGGAGTAGTCAAAAAAATTCCGACACAAGAAGTTTTACCTACTGTTTTTGATTCAATATCAAATGAAGATATTCCACAATTGGAATACTCTTTTTTGGCTTCACATAGAAAAGAACTTTTAAATCTAGTACCCATTGAAATTTTTTTAGGAAAGGAATAATAATTTTTCATATAAAATAGTATAAAAGGAAAGTTGAAAAGTTTACCTTTTGAATTTTTTAATCATTTCATTCCATCGAAATTTGCGAATGAAATTCATTTCTTCTTGAGTGATCACTCGTTCTTTTTTTTCTTTTTCTAAAGAAATAAAAGTTTTAAATGAAATTATAAAATGTCGTAAAGATTTTTCTTTCCATGAAGATTTTGAACAGGATATAAAGGCTAATTTTTTGGATAGTCCGATATTGTAAAAATATTCACCCAATTTTCGAGATTTAGTTTCTTGATAAACGTGTGCAGTTGGTTTTAAGTGTTTTACGAAAAGATTCTTTAAGACTTTAACTTCCCAATGATGCATACGGGCAAGTAATATATCCAGATTGTCCCAACCCAATGTCATACGAAGGCCACCAATATCACTAAAACATTCTTTTCTATAAGTTTTTATAGGACCGCGTACGTGATTTTTATTTGAAATATTTTCATAAACCCATTGATTCCCTTTTTTTATGTAAACCAATCCACCGATAATGCCAATTTTTGGATTGTTATGTAATTCATTTACAATGAGTTCAAAATAATTATCAGGGAGAATTATATCGGCGTCCAGTTTAACTAAAACATCATACTGTTTCCAATTAGCTGAATTTAATCCGGCATAAAACGTTTTAACGACTTTTGCACCTGGAATATGTTCAGAGCTATTAATTAAATTAATAAGGCGGAAAGTAGGTTTATCTTTAATAAATTCTTCAATAATTTCCTTTGAATTATCCGTTGAAGAATCATTGACTAAAATCCAATCAATATTTTTATAGGATTGTTCATAGAAAGATTGTAAACATTTCAATATATGTTTAGACTCATTAAATACCGGTATTACAACTAAAATTTTCAAATAGTATGTTCTTTTAATATGATTTTAATTTACTATAACATTTTCATTCTAACTTTTCAAAACATATTTTTCAAGTTTATCGGCAATAGCTCGATCATTAGACAAACGAGGAAGTTTATTTTGACCTCCTAACTTACCGATTTCTTTCATATACTCATTAAATCCTCCTTTTTTGATAGTTGAAATTTTTAAAGGTCTTAAGATAGCACCCGTAATAAGATCATTATAGTAGGAATTTCTTTTTCTAAGAGCCTGATCTAAATTTGATTCAAATTCATTAATGTTGATGGGCGGTTTTTCAAATTCTATGAACCATTCATGATAGGGCAGTCCTTCTGCTGGATTTACCTGAGGTGCAAGAGTAAATTCTTGAACAATACATCCCGTTACTTCCATAGTTTCTTTAATTGCTTCTTCTACTTCGAAAGAAATGACATGTTCACCAAATGCAGAAGTAAAATGTTTAGTTCTTCCGGTGACAAGAATTTTATACGGATCTTTACTGATAAATCGGACTAAATCACCTATTTCATAAGCCCACAATCCGGCATTCGTTGTCAATAGTATAGCATAATCCGTATTCAATTCCACCTGTTCCAGAGTAAGACGTCTCGGATTATTTTTACCAATATCTTCTGAAGGAATAAATTCATAAAAAATACCATGATTCAACATAAGCAATAATCCTTCATGGTCTACATCATCCTGAAAGGCTATAAATCCTTCCGAAGCCGGATAGGTTTGGATAATATCCAACTTTTTACCAATTAATTCATTTATTTTATCTTCATACGGCTTATAATTTACACCCCCCGTTACTAAAAGCTGTAAATTGGGAAAAATTTTACTTATGGATTTACCCGATTTTGCAATCAATCTTTCAAAATACATAACCAGCCATGGAGGAATGCCGCTGATTAAAGTCATATTCTTATCAACAGTTTCCTCTACAATTTTATCAACTTTAGTTTCCCAATCTTCAATGCAATTGGTTTTCCATGAAGGCATACGATTGTATTGAAGATATTTCGGAACAAAATGGGCGGAAATTCCTGACAGCCTTCCCGTCATGATCCCATTATTATTTTCCAAAACAGGACTTCCTTGTAAAAAAATCATTTTACCATTGATAAAATTGGGATTTTTTCTTTTATATATATAGTGAAGTAAAGCACTTTTAGCTCCTTCTATATGAAAGGGCATGGATTCTTTAGTAATAGGAATGTATTTAGTGCCTGAGGTGGTACCTGAGGTTTTTGCAAAATAAAGGGGCTTATTAGGCCATAAAATATTATCTTGTCCCGATTTAATTTTTTCTATATAAGGTTTTAACGTTTCATAATTCTGAACAGGAACATTTTTTTGAAAATCTGAAATAGAACTTATTTTAGAAAAAGAGTAATCAACGCCAAAATTTGTATTTTGAGATTCTTTAATGAGTTTTTCAAACCAATAGTTTTGTGTTTCCACCGGATTGTCAATCCATTTTTGCTCTTTTTTATGGTGAAGGGATGCCCACCCTTGTGCCAGTTTCTTTTTTAAAAAACCCATGGTAACTAGTAAGAATTTATCACGTAACAAATATCGTAATTTAATTTTAGTATGTTAAAATCTAAAGAATAATAAAACTTATAATTTTTTATAAATAACTTTCTAACAATTAATATAAAAAGAGAATAAAATATAAAATGAAAACTTTTAAAATTAATATTATTAGTATATTCGCAAACAAGAATTAAGGTAAAATGAAGTTAAATTACAATAAATTGAATAACCTTACCGGATGGGGTGTTTTTATTATAGCAGCAATAACTTATTTATTAACTATTGAACCCAATTTCAGTTTTTGGGATTGTGGTGAATATATATCTTCAGCGGTTAAGCTGGAAGTTACTCATTCACCGGGAGCCGTATTTTTTCAAATATTGGGTGCCGTTTGGGCGATCTTGGCCTTTGGCGATCCCACCAAATATTCCATAGTTATAAATGCTATGTCTGCTATTATGAGTGCATTTGCCATATTATTTTTATTCTGGACAATTACTCATATGGTTCGTAAAACTCTGTTTTTACATACCGAACCCAAAGAATTTACTTCCTATCAGATCGCTACCATCTTATTAAGCGGGGCAGTAGGGGCGTTAACTTTTACTTTTACCGATACTTTTTGGTTTTCAGCAGTTGAAGGAGAAGTTTATGCGGCGGCTTCCTGTTTTACCGCTTTGCTGTTGTGGCTTATGTGCAAGTGGGAAAATGATTTATCTGATTCCCGATCCAATAAGTGGCTTATTTTAATTTCTCTACTTATCGGTCTGTCTGTTGGAATCCATTTAATGGTAATACTAGTGGTTCCTACGTTAGGATATATTTATTATGCAAAAAAATATACCTTTACTTGGAAAAGTTTTATATGGGCCAATATTGCTATTGGCGGTGTATTTTTAGCCGTTTTTAAAATTATATTTCCTTTTACGATGTCTTTCTTCGGAAAATGTGAAATATTTTTTGTAAATAATCTTCAAATGCCATTTAATACAGGTTCAATAGTGGCATTCATACTTTTAATTGTTGCTTTTTATTTTGCCTTACGATATACATCCAATCATGGATATAAAACAGGAAATACCATTATTTTATCGATTTTGTTTATGCTTATCGGTTTTTCAAGTTGGGTGGTACTTCCCATACGTGCTAAAGCAAATCCTCCAATAAATTTAAATGATCCCGACAATGCAATAGGTATGTTGGATTATTATAACAGGGCTCAATACGGTGATTGGCCGGTGTTTTACGGAGCTAATTATACTGCATATTTAGATCCTAACGGAATTATTGGAACCGAGGATAATGGTCCTATTTATGAAAAGGATGAAAATTCAGGAAGGTATATTGAAACAGGCAGAAGAATTAATTATAAGTATAATCCGGAGCAAGTCAGTATATTTCCCCGAATGTATAATCCGGATCCTAGTGTTATTGAAAATTACGGATTAATGGAAGGATACCCCGATTTTACTTTAAATTCGAAATATATTGGTAATCCTGAAGCACAAAAGGTTTTTGATGAGTTAGTGAGGAAAAAGAAATCCGGAGAAATATCTGTTCGTGATTATCAAATGGCTAAACAAAATGAACTAATTAATGTTAAAAAACCAACTTTAGGCCAAAACTTGGATTTTATGATGACCTATCAAATGGGATATATGTTTATACGATATTTTCTATGGAATTTTGCCGGTCGTCAAAATGATTTACAAGGTAATTATGAATCCACCAAAGGAAATTGGATCAGCGGTATTAAATTTTTAGATAATTTACGTTTGGGAGACCAAGACAAATTACCTCAAGCATATGTGAACAAAGCTACCAATAAATATTATTTTTTACCATTATTGTTAGGTTTAGTAGGATTCTTTTTTCAACTAAACAGAGATCCGGGTAGAAACTTTTCTTTAATAGCTTTATTTTTATTAGCCAGCGTGGGTATTATCTTATACACCAGCATAAAAGCATTTGAACCCAGGGAACGTGATTATGCGTTAGTGACTTCCTTTTACACTTTTGCTATTTGGATAGGGATGGGAGTGACAGCAATTATGTTTTTATTAAATAAACTTAAACAAAGGCAAATAGGACTTATTATTGGTTTTCTTTCCTTAGGAGTTCCTGTTTTAGTTGGATTCCAAAATTGGGACGATCATGATAGAAGCAGGAGATATACGGCTTATGATTTTTCAAAAAGCTATTTACAAAGTTTAGATGCAAATCATCCTATACTTTTTGTATATGGAGATAACGATACGTATCCTTTATGGGCATTACAAGAAACCGAAGAATTTAGATCAGATGCCAAAGTGGTTAATTTTACTTTGTTGGGTACGGCATGGTATATTGATCAGGTACAGCGAAGAACTTATAAAGCACCCGGTATTCCTTCTTCTTTATCTCATGAAGAATTCAGAGATGGCGTTAATGATCAGGTTATATTATTAAATAGAGATTTTTGGAAGCAAATTTTTGATAATCTTCCGGCAGACAGTATACCTGCGGATATTCTTCCATTTAAGAAATATGCAATTTCAGATACTATATCTGCTAAAGAGGCCATTAATTTTCTTAGAAACAAAAAAGAACAATCTGCAATTAAAGATTTATATACATATGTAACCGAAAGGGATTATAGAGGAACAGATGTTGGATTTATTCCTGTTAACAAAATATCTTTGCCTGTAAACAAGGAGAATGCGTTAAAATATGGAATAGTTAAACCCGAAGATTCTAAATTGATGGTAAACAAGGTAGTACTATCAATAAATAAACAAGCTTTATATAAAGACGGTTTAGCTATGTTGGATTTACTTGCCAATTACAATTGGGATCGTTCCATTTATTTTAGTTCAGGGGGAACCTATTCTCAATCTAATATCATGTTTGCACAAAATTACTTGGAGTATCAAGGTTTAATTTCAAAATTAGTACCTATATACACTCCCGAAACCAATAACGGGGAACAAGGAAGAATAAATCCTAATACGATTTATAACTTAGTTATGAATTATAAATTTGGAAATTTAAAAGATCCGAAAGCTTATTTTGATGAAACTTGTAGAAGTAATATTTTAAATTATAGAATGTCTTGTGGAAGAGCTGCTATCGCTTTAGCTAAAAGTGGAGATAAAAAAAGAGCTAATGATATTTTAGAGTTAATCAATAAAGAGATTCCAATATCTATGTATCCGGCTACGCCTTCTTATAATTCTATCATATCCGGTTATTTTCTTATTGGAAAAGAAAAAGAAGGGTTAAAACTAGCAGAAGCATATAAAAATCAAATTTTTAAGGAATTAAATTATTATTTATCATTACCACTAAACGATCAAATGTTTGCTACCGATGATATGAGTAAACTATCCAGTTATTATACGCTTATTGTTGATAATATTGTAAATACTTATCTGGAATTAAATCAAAGAGATAAAGCTATAGCTTATATCACAGAATCAATGAAACCTTTAGATAAAAGATTAAAAACTTTTGAAATGCTAGGTAAAAATAATGCGAAAGATCAAAAAGTATCTCTTCAGAATTTGATGTATTCCTACGGACAGATGCTTCAAGTTTTGCATCCTATTGATTCTGTATATGAAAAAGAAAAAGCAGAAGAAATTTCAAATATTATTATGAAGTTAGACTAAATTATTAGTATACTTGCAGAAAATATTTTCGGCTACGTAGTTCAACTGGATAGAATATCAGATTTCGGCTCTGAGGGTTGGGGGTTCGAATCCCTCCGTGGTCACAAAATAAGAAAAAAATAACACTAAAATTCAAGTAACCTACTGAAATAATAGGGTATAAGTAAAAATTCGTTTAGTTATATATTGGCTTTTTTTTAAATTTTTAGAACAGAATATAGAACAAGAATTTTTTTTGTTCTAAATAATAAAAAGTAAAATGTCAGATCCATACGAAAAAATATTAAATGCAATCCCAGAAGAAAATTTGAAAAAAATATTGAAAAAAATGGGATATGTTAAAGTAAAAGATAAGGAAGAAAAAAAATTAAAACCTAAGCCTATGTCGGAAAAACAAAAGATTATGGAAGAATATAGGCAACTACTTTTAAAAAATTATTTTAAATCAAGAAATCCTAAGTAGTAAGAATTAATTAAATTTTTATAAAATGCTCATTTATTAAAAAAGAGAATGTACTAAGAAAATTTAACTAGTCAATACAATTTTAAATCTTATGCTCTTTTCAATATAAACAATATTTTCAAAAGAATTTTGTATAGCAAAAAATCGAATAGGTATTATTTAAAAAGAAATTTTTAGGTAATTGAATTTAATATTTATAATATTTCTTGTAGAAGTTTTTTTAAGAATATAATTATTTTTTTACATCTAAATACCTCGGATAGGTTACTTACTTTTCTTAATAAAAGATTAAATAATCTTAAATCTTAAAACAATTTTAATTTTCCTAAAACATTAAATTTCATTTTTAATTACAATCAATTTAATCATTATATATTCAGTTATTAATTAAAAAATACTTAAAAAACTATTTATCTTTTATAAATATTTATTTTGAAAATTAAATAAAATCCTGAGCATTTGCTCAGGATTATTTAAAGACAAATCAGACAGTTTTTGCAAGTGATTAATTAGTTTAAAAAATAATTTTTTTAATTAAATTATTATTTGCTTTTTTATGAAGTTAAAAATAAATAAAATGGTTGCATTACGGAAATCCGTAAAATAAAAAACAATATTAAATAATCTTAAATTATATCATTTTCAAATATCAAATTAAATATAAGAGTGACTATTTATAGAATTTATAAAATTAAGTATTATTTTGTCTTAATATAAATAATATTTAATTATAAATATTTAAATAACTGTAAATTATTTTATCAATTTAATATTTATAATTTTTTTTAACGGAATTAAATTTACTTTTAGCATGATTTTAGTATAAAAAATATTGTTTTATTTTTTATATTTTTTTATATATAAGATAAATAATATAACATTATAAATTATATGAATTAGTATTAATATTATACATTAATACTAAAATCGTATTTTATAATATTTATACATGATAAATATTATATTTATATAAATAGAATAATTTTATATATTTGTAGTATTAAAATAACAGATAGTTAATTTATTTTAATTTTTATATAATTGAATTTAGTATAAACCTTAAACACTAAACTTTATGAAGCATATTAGACCCTCTATTTCATTACTCACCTTAATTTATTTTATAGCAATGATTTGTGCTGTATATGTTAGTATACGTATTTTAATTAGATAATAAAATAATTATAGATTAATTTTATTTTTTGAGTTTTGTATTATAGCCTCCTATTATAGGAGGCTCTTTTAATTTGTTAAAAAAGGAATTAATTATTCAACATTTATTTTTTTAATTTTAAAAGCAAACTATTACTAACCACACTAACGCTGCTTAAAGCCATGGCAGCACCGGCAACCATTGGATTTAATAAAAAGCCATTGATAGGATATAATATACCCGCAGCGATAGGAATACCTATTATATTATAAATAAATGCCCAAAATAAATTTTGTTTAATAGTTTTAACCGTTTGCTTGGAAAGTTTAATTGCCTCAGGTATTTTTTGAAGATCTCCTGAAATTATAGTCATTTTAGCAACATCAATGGCAATATCAGATCCACGACCCATTGCGATACTAACATCCGCTTGGGCGAGGGCAGCACTATCATTAATACCATCACCAACCATAGCCACAATTTTATTGTTAGGCGAAGCTTGAAGTTTTTTCACATAATCAATTTTATCCTGTGGTGAAACCTCGGCTTTAAATTTGTTAATTCCTGTTTCCTTAGCTACATAGTTAGCAGTAGTAGGATTATCACCCGTTAGCATATGAACCTCAATTCCTAACATTTTAATCTGCTTAATAGCAGTTAGGGAAGTTGGTTTAATCTTATCTGAAATAGATATTCCTGCAAGTATAGTATTTTCATTGGCAAATAAAATAGTAGTAGTAGCTTGTTTAAATTTATTATCCAGCCAATTTTTAACTTCATTATCAATGGGAACTGAATGTATAGATAACAAAGAAAGATTTCCAATAAAATATTTTTGATTATTGTAAATACCAATAATTCCTTGCCCTGATACATTAGTAATTTCCATATCAGGAATAAAAGTTATGCTTTTATCATTCAAATAACTAACAATAGCTCCGGCTAAAGGATGTTCAGAGGTACGTTCTATACTATATAAAATATTTTTTTCAAGATAATGCATTGAAGTAAACCACTTGAAATCTTCAACCTGAGGTTTACCTTTTGTAATCGTACCAGTTTTATCCAAAACTATCGCATTTATATTTTTTGTATTTTCCAAACTTTCTGCATCTTTAATTAAAATGCCTTCTTCCGCACCTTTACCGATACCTACCATAATGGCTGTTGGAGTAGCTAATCCTAAAGCACACGGACAAGCAATAACCAATACGGTTACAAAGCTTTGAAAGCCATAAATTATCCCTTGTTTACCGCCGAAAATAATCCAAATAATCAACGATAAACAAGCAATAATAAAAACTGCGGGAACAAAAATACCGGCAATTTTATCAACCAATTTTTGAACAGGAGCTTTACTGCCTTGGGCTTCTTGCACCGTCTGAATAATTTGAGATAAAAGAGTATCTTTACCCACTTTATCTGCATGAAATTGAAAACTTCCTTTCTGATTAATCGTTCCTGCAAATACTTTTGAACCTTTCACTTTTTCAATTGGAATGGGCTCACCACTAATCATACTTTCATTAACATACGAATTACCCGAAAGAACAGTTCCATCCACCGCAATCTTTTCACCCGGTTTTACTAAAATGGTCATTCCAATAGAAACTGACTTAATGGGAATTTCATTTTGCTCATTTCCTTGAATTATAGTAACTGTTTTAGGTTGTAAACCTATTAACTTCTTGATGGCATATGAAGTATTTCCTTTTGCTTTTTCTTCTAATATTTTACCTAATAAAACAAATGCAATAACTACAGCCGAAGCTTCAAAATATACATGCGGTTGCAATCCGCGTTTAATCCAAAACGAAGGAATTAATGTATTAAAAACACTAAAAATATATGCAGTTCCCGTACTTACCGCTACCAGGGTATCCATATTGGCGGATCTATGTTTTGCTTGTTTATAAGCTCCCTTAAAAAATTGTTTTCCAAAAATAAAAACAACCGGAGTAGCTAATATCCACATGATGTAATTTGCCCAATGTTGATGCATGAGTGACGGTGTCATTCCTATAATTAGTAAAGGAATAGAAAAAATCATGGCACCGATGGTTTTCCTTTTTAGAGCTTTGTAATGATTTTTTTGTATTTCTTCCAATGAATTTTGCGAATCATCATTTTCTTTGATAATCAAATCATAACCGGCTTCTTGGAGAGAGTCTTTCAATTTTTGCGGGGTTATCATTGAAGGTATGTATTCAATGTATGCCATTTCATTTGCATAATTTACCGAGGCGTTTATCACGCCCGGTTGCATTCTAAGAATATTTTGACTGCTATTGGCACAAGATGCACAACTTAAGTTGAGTAAAGGAAAGTTGTTTTTAGTAACCGGAACTCTAACTTGTAAGCCTGTGAGAATCGGAACAGCCTTGGCTATGGCTTCATCAGGGTATTTACTGGTTATACGGATCCTTTGATTATTTAATTCTAAATTGCATGTATCAATTTCTTTTATAGATTGTAAAGCATGGGTAATCTTGGAAACATCAGATTCGTTAATGTCATTTTTGAAAGGTATGTAATAATATACCGCATTATTTTTTTTAGAAGAATTCATAATTTTATTTCAGACTGAATATAAATTTAACTATCTATTTACCTATACAAAAGTAGGTTGAAAAGTATTGGAATATGTTATACAATTATGGAATAAATTTATAGTACAAAATTTCCATAGTTTTTCATATTTTTGCAAAAGATTTTAAAAAAGGCCTCATAGTTCAATGGATAGAACAAAAGTTTCCTAAACTTTAGATGTGAGTTCGATCCTCGCTGGGGCTACTATGAAAAAGACTTAATCTATTGTTTGCAGTATTTTGAGTCTTTTTTTATGTAATTGACCTTCACCATTATAATTTATCTATACTACAAACTAATTGAATAAAGAGCAACTTACATATTTCATAAAAGAAAAAGCCAAAGAATATTCTTTTATAGGATGTGGGATCTCTCGTTCAAGATTTTTGGAAGAAGAAGCTCCAAAATTAGAAAAATGGCTTAAAGAAGGTTATCATGGAAACATGAAATATTTAGAAAATAACTTTGATAAAAGGCTTAATCCCGGATTACTTGTAGACGGTGCAAAATCAGTTATTTCCTTCTTATATAATTATTACCCGCAAGAAAAACAAAATACGGAAAATTACCATATTGCTAAATATGCATATGGAGAAGATTATCATATAGTAATACGTAAAAAATTACAAAAATTTGTAGAAGAAATCCAAAATAAAGTTGGTCAATTTTCCTATAGAGTATTCACAGATTCGGCTCCTGTGATGGAAAGAACATGGGC
The DNA here is from genome assembly GCF_009827705.1 of Apibacter sp. B3935. Lineage (NCBI taxonomy): Bacteria > Pseudomonadati > Bacteroidota > Flavobacteriia > Flavobacteriales > Weeksellaceae > Apibacter > Apibacter sp. B3935. Next base: position 338,215 of record NZ_WINL01000001.1, on the reverse strand, counting down.
GCAAAAATCCGGCTTAGGTTGGATCGGAAAAAACTCACTCTTATTATCCAAACAAAAAGGTTCATTTTTTTTTCTTGCTGAAATCATTTGCGACCTCGAATTGAACTATGATGAAGCTTTTCCAACCAATCATTGCGGAAGCTGTACCCGTTGCATGGATGCTTGTCCCACCCAAGCCATCATATCCGAAAGGGTCATAGATTCCACAAAATGTATATCCTATTTAACCATAGAATTAAAAGATCAGATCGGAGAGGAGTTTAATGGAAAATTGAAAGATTGGATTTTTGGATGCGATATTTGTCAGGATGTTTGTCCGTGGAATAGATTTTCTACACCGCATACAGAAGATAAATTTAATCCGCATCCCGATTTGTTATCCTATACTAAAAATGATTGGAATGATATTAATGAAGAAGCCTTTAAAATACTATTTAAAAATTCAGCTGTTAAACGAACCAAATTTTCAGGTTTTCAAAGAAATATTCTCTTTAACAAAAAAACATAACCATATCTACTTAATTATTCTTATATGCGTGTTTAAAATAAAAAACTGTAAATATTAAATACTGTATATTTGTTATTAAAAAATATATCAATTGGAGTTTGCAAACGTAATTATTCCACTTTCAGTAGAGGGTGTTTTTACCTATCATATACCCAAAGAATTACAAAACCACATTCAAATCGGGCAACGGGTGGTTGTTTCATTTGGAGAAAAAAAATTATATACGGCTATAGTGGAAAGTCTCCATAATAAGAAGCCGGAACTATATAAAACCAAAGAAATATATACCATCCTTGAAGATTACCCCTTAGCAACTCCAAAATTAATTGAATTTTGGAAATGGATTGCTGATTATTATATGTGCTCTTTAGGGGATGTATATAGAAATGCTTTTCCTTCAGCTTTAAAATTGGAAAGTGAAACATTTATCCGAAAAACATCTCAAAATATAATTTGGGAAGAGTTGGACGAAAAGGAAACGTTCATTATGCAGAATCTCGAAATTAAAACTGCAATTAATTTAAAAGAAATAGAAGCTTTTTTAGCGAAAAAATACATCATTCCTACCATAAAATCTTTATATGATAAAAAATTAATTGAATTAGATGAGCAAATCATTGATAAATATAAACCCAAGAAACTAACTTATATTAAATTAAATCCTTTATTTGAAGATTCAGAACTATTTCAAAAAGCATTGGTCGATATTAATAGGGCGGAAAAACAAAGAGAAGCGTTACTATTATTTATTAAAATGCAACAACAGAGAGCAACATTCATACAAAAAAGAGAGCTGATAGAAATATCATCACCCTCTGTCGTTAAATCTCTGATTGAAAAAAAATATTTAGAAGAATTTCAACTCCAAAAAGATCGTATAGAAGAATATGATGATCATATCGAGGATTCTTATAAACTTTCAAACTCTCAAGATATAGCATTAAGAGAGATTGAAAAGCAATTTCAAAAATTTTCGACGATTTTATTGCATGGCGTAACTTCTTCCGGAAAAACCGAATTATATTTTCAATTGATTGAAAAACAAATTTCTAATTCTCGTAATTCCCTTTTTTTATTACCGGAAATATCCATTACAACGCAACTGGTGAGTAAAATAAAAAAACGTTTTGGCGATGAAGTGGGGGTTTATCATTCTAAACTCAGTCAAAATGAACGTGTGGAAGTTTGGAAAAATACTTTAAAAAATAAATATAAAGTAATTATCGGAGCTCGTTCGTCTATTTTTTTACCATTATCTAACATCGGATTAATTATTGTTGATGAAGAGCATGACAGCTCGTATAAACAAACGGACACAAAACCCTTTTATCAAGCAAGAGATTGTGTACAAATTTTAGCGCAACAAAATAATTCAAAAGTTCTATTAGGATCTGCTACCCCCTCGATGGAAAGTTTTTATAATCATGAGCAGGGAAAATTCGGTTTAGTAGAGCTTAAGGAAAGGTTTGGCAATGTAAAACTTCCTGAAATAGAAATGGTTTCTTTATGTAAACCCACAGTAACCCCCAATATATCGTATCGGTTGCAAGAAGAAATCCATCAATGTTTAATTCAGAAAAAACAAGTTATTCTTTTTCATAACCGACGTGGATTTTCACCTATTTTGGAATGTAATGACTGCGGACATTCACCGTCGTGTCCTAATTGTGATGTTACCCTTACGTATCATAAAGTAAGCTCAACCCTTCGTTGTCATTATTGCGGATATACCATGGCATTTCCCCAATCATGTCCAACCTGTCATTCCCATGCTTTAGAAACGAAAGGAATAGGAACCCAGCAAATCGAAGAAGAGGTAAAACAGCTTTTTCCCGATGCTAACATTGCCCGTATGGATGTTGATACTATGAAACGCAAACATGCCTATGAAATATTATTTGATAATATGGCTCTTAAAGAAATTGATATCCTTATCGGCACACAAATGGTAACCAAAGGACTTGATTTTGATGACGTTCAGTTGGTAGGAATCATACGTTCGGACTCTTTATTAAATCTGCCCAATTTCAGAGCAGAAGAAAAAGCGTTGCAACTCTTGACTCAGGTAAGTGGTAGAGCCGGAAGAAGAAAAGAAGGTAAAGTTTTAATTCAAACTTTTGATCCGGAAAATCCGTTTTATTTATTTATTAAAGAGAATAACTATAATTTGGCAAAAGAAGGTATTTTAAGAGAACGTAAGGAATATTTATATCCTCCTTACTTTAGATTGATTGAATTGACTTTCAAGCATAAAAATAATGAAAAGGTTAAAAAAGCAGCTGCAATGGTAGGAGATTATCTGAAAAATTTCATTCATGAACCGTTCATTTTAGGACCGGAAGAAGGATTGATACCGAGGATAAATAATCAGTTTATATATAAAATTCTTTTAAAAATACAATCTTCAAAATCTACTAAAAATAGTAAAAAGTTCATAAAAGAAGCAATTTCAAAATTGCAAAACCTCTCGTCGTTTCGTTCGGTAAAAATTGATGTAGACGTTGATCCTTCTTAATCGATTTGTATATCCTATTTTTAAATTACAATTATAGGGTAAAACTGCAACAAATAGTTGGGGGGATTCTAATTATGTGAAAGTAGGAATAGTTAAAATTAGAATTATGGAGCATACCTTTGGATAATCCAATCCATATCTTGCAATGTATAAACAATCCGATCGTGTAGGCGATTAGGTCTGCCCTGCCAAAATTCAATTTGATATGGTTTAACTAAATATCCTCCCCAATTTTCGGGTCTTTTGATTTCATCCTTAGTTTTAGTAGAAAGTTCCAATTCCCTTAATTTATTTTCCAAATAATCTCGGTTAGGTATTACTTCACTTTGAGGAGATACAATTGCACCTAACTGACTACCCAAAGGTCGGGAATGAAAATACCCATCAGATAAATTAGGAGCCAATTTTTCAGCTATTCCATTAATGGTAACTTGTTTTTCAAGATTTTCCCAATAAAAATTCAGGCAAACATTCGGGTTTTTACTTATTGCTCTGCCTTTCCTACTGTGGTAATTAGTATAAAAAATAAATCCTTCCCAAGTATATTGTTTTAATAAAACCCTGCGGGTTCGGGGAATTAAATTATCTTCAACGGTTGAAAGAGCCATAGCATTGACTTCAGAAACTTGATCGCTTTGTTCAGCCAGTAAATACCATTCTCTGAATAGTTCCATCGGATTGTCTGTTATATCCGATTCGTTTAGCGAACCTTGTTTGTAAATTTTTCTGCGATCAGATAAGTCTTCCATTAGTAAAAAATATGTAATTTTATGTCTCTAAGTTATAAAAGAAGATAAAAATGGATTACAAAGGTAAATTTTTAATTTCAAAACCTATCAGCTATGATTCTTTTTTTACTAAAAGTGTAATTTTTATTACTGATTATGATATGTTAAAAGGTTCTATAGGTTTCACTCTTACAAAAATATCTCATCAAAAACTATCGGAGTTAGTCCCTGATATTGATATAGATATGGATGTTTATGTGGGAGGACCGGTTGATTCAGATCATCTTTTTGTTATCCATTCTCGACCTGATGTAATTGGGGACAGTATCTCAATTAACGATAAATACTATTGGTCCGGAAATTTTGAAGACATTAAAACAGCTTTAAAAGAAAAGCTTATAAAACCGGATGAAATTCGTTTTTTTATCGGATATTCCGGTTGGAAAGCTAATCAATTAGAAAATGAAATTAAAAATGATGATTGGTTGATAAGTGATAATAAAGAGTTAAATGTATTAAAATGGGAAGATCATTTATGGAAAAACCAACTGATAAAAGTAGATAAAAAGAATATTATTTGGATAAATTCTCCTAAAAATCCAAAATTAAATTAATATACTTTAATATAAATATTTTTTTATAAAACAATGATATGATATAATAATCAAAAATTATTTGTTTAATTTTTGATTTTTCACCATAAAACCTTGCTAAAATGAAATTTATAATAAAATTGTGAATTTTAACAATTTTTTTAATATTTTTGCAGATAAGTTAATATTATCTTATTTAGCTAACCAATATTATCATGAAAATTCACAATTTATTATTAATTTTAATATTGATAATTTTTGCCGGTTTTAATAGAATAAATTATTTCAATGGGCAAACTACTATTGGTAAGTCATATTCTAATCTTTACTCCAATAATTTACATCAAAATAAGAAATCAACAGATTTAAAAATTCATATTGAAAATTTTGTTTCAACAACCTCAAAAAAATTAGCAAGGAATTACGGAATTAAAGATATTTTTCTAAGCTGTTTCAGCGATTTATATAATCAAAATATATTCAACACTTCATCTACCAATAAAGGCATTACAACCCGTGCTTTTAAAGTAAACCTATTCAAAACTCAAATCGTAACTAACTATAAATTATATATAATTGATGTCTTTGAATTATCAGAGACCCACTTTGTTTATTTTTCCAAAATATCATAAACTATTTAAAACCATTGATATCATACAATGGAAATAACAAAGAATGTAAAAGGAGCTATTTTTGTAGCTCCTTTTTAAATTTATATTACAAATATTTAAAACTTTGATTATTTTTTATTGCTTTTAAAGCATTATAAATCATAAGAATAGTGTTTTCAATATCTTTTTTATGCACCATTTCAACAGTTGTGTGCATATAACGCAAAGGAAGAGAGATCAATGCAGAAGGAATACCGCCGTTCGAATAAGCAAAAGCATCTGTATCGGTTCCGGTTACTCTACTGGAAGCTTGTCTCTGAAAAGGAATATTATTTTTTTCTGCACTATCAATTATTAATTCCCTTAAATTATTTTGTACGGCCGGCGCATAGGAAATTACCGGACCTTTACCACATTTTATTTCTCCGTGCTTCATCTTATTTATCATGGGAGTAGTAGTGTCATGAGTAACATCCGTAACAATAGCTACATCAGGTTTAATGGTTTGCGTGATCATTTCAGCTCCTCGCAATCCAACTTCTTCCTGAACAGCATTAGTAATATATAAACCATAATCGAGCGTATCTTTATTCTTCTTAATAAGCTTAGCTACTTCTGCAATCATAAATCCGCCAACACGGTTGTCTAGAGCTCTTCCGACAAAGTACGTATCATTTAATATAAAAAATTCATCCGGATATGTGATGATGCATCCCACGTGAATCCCTAATTTTTCAACTTCTTCTTTAGTGGTGGCGCCACAATCAACCCATATAGTTTCAACTTTAGGCGGTTCTTCAACTCCGGTATAATTTCTAGTATGAATTGCCGGCCAACCAAATACACCGCTTACGATACCTTTTTTAGTATGTATATGAACTTTTTTAGAAGGAGCAATCATATGATCGGATCCCCCATTACGAATAACATAAATTAAGCCGTCATCAGTAATATAATTTACAAACCATGATATTTCATCTGCATGAGCTTCAATTACTACCTTATACTTTGATTCGGGGTTAATAATTCCGTAAGCAGTTCCGTAATTATCGGTTCGGACTTCGTCCACATAAGGAGTAATATAATCCATCCATAATTTTTGTCCTTTACTTTCGGCTCCGGTGGGTGAAGGAGTATTAATATATTTTTCTAAAAATTTCAATGAATTTTCATTTATAATTGAATTTTTCATATTAACCTGTTTTTTTACAAATGTACTAAATTTGGGAATAGTTTTTGACGGGATAAATTTTATGATCACAAGAATTTTTACTCTTTTACTTATCTTGATTTTCAACATCGTTCTATGTCAAAAAACAGATTCATTAGAAACTACTATTTATTTTAATTCTGATTCAGTAATGCGTAATGAATCATCCCAATATAGCATTACGGAAGACAGTGTATTAATTGACTTAAAAACAATACAAGTAGAAGGTATGCCTAAGTTTAACAACAACTTAGATAAGAATCAGTACAACTGGCTTAAAAAAAGAGTTTTTAGAGTATATCCCTATTTTCTTATAGCACTCAAACAATATAATAATTTACATGATTCCTTAAATTTGAATTTAAATAATGCTGCTTTTCGTAAATATTTAAAAAAAAGGCAAAAGCAACTGTCCGAAGAATATGAAGGTAAACTAAAAGGATTAACGAAAACAGAAGGCAAAATATTTTCCAAATTAATGTATCGTTACACCGGTAAAACCGTTTATGAAATTATTAAAGAATTAAGGAACGGTTGGTCGGCTTTTTGGTGGAATGCAAAAGCGGGAGCTTTCGATATTGATTTAAAAGAACCTTTTGATCCTTATCATATCCGTGATGATGCCTTTGTAGAATCGATACTTCAAAGAGCTTTCCAACGAGGAGAGTTGATTCCGCCCAATGAATCACATGATTAAAAAATTAAAAAAAATCATGTTTTAACTATTTATTTTATAAACATTTTGATGAAGAGGTAAGTTGATGTATTTTTGGGAGTTTATATAAAATAATATAAAAAAACCAATGAAGAAAATTCTTGACTTGTTGTTTTCTACTAAAACAACAGCGATTATGTTGGTCATTTATGCCCTCTCTATGGCATGGGCAACTTTTGTAGAAAATGATTACGGTACTTCAGTTGCCAAGGCATTAATATACAATTCGAAATGGTTTGAACTGATCATGCTCATTTTAATCTTAAATTTCATAGGAAATATTAAAAAATATAAGCTTTGGTCTTTAAAAAAATGGCCCATTTTAACTTTTCATTTATCTTTTATCTTTATTTTTTTAGGAGGTGCAATCACAAGATATATTAGCTATGAAGGACAAATGCATATTAGAGAAGGAGAGACAAGTAATGAAATTATATCAGATGCAACCTACTTTAAAGTACAAATTTCAAATTTTCAAGGAGAAACCAGAGCATATAAAGATATCCCTTTTACTTTAACCTCAGAAAATATTCCTCTTTTACTTAAGCCGTTTCAAAAGAAATTTTCTGCCAATTACGATTTTTTAGGTCAAAAGGTAAAATTAGAATCTGTAAAATTTATTCCAAGAGCTCAAGATTCATTACAAATAACACCTTCAGGTAAAAAAATATTGAAAGTAATTTGTTCAGGATCAAAGGGAAGAGAAACTATTTATATTGAAGAAGGAAGTGCACGACAAGTTCAAAATTCAACCCTAAGTTTCAATAATTATCTTCAAGGAGCCATAAATATTACCATAGAAAATGAAGAAATCTATATTTCTTCGCCCATGATGGGAAGGCGTATGATCATGACAACACAGGAAGAACTTCCGGTAGAAGGAAGCGATAAAAAACAAAAATTACATTTTGCCAGTCTCTATCAATTTCCCAATGTAAGTTTTGTGATACCGATTACTCCTCAATCGGGTAAAATTATTTATTATGAAGGGGATAAAAATAAAAATTCTGAAGATCCCGATCTTATTTACATGAAAGCCTCAACCAATCAACAATCTAAAGAATTTTTATTTTATGGAAAAAAAGGGTTAACCGGGGTTCAAAAACAAGTAGCCCTAGATAATTTGCTCATTTCAATAGGTTATGGTTCTAAAATCTATATTACTTCTCCATTTTCGTTAAAACTGAATAAATTCATTACGGAACATTATCCGGGAAGTAACAGTCCATCTTCATATGAATCCGATATATCCATTTTAGATAATGGAGAAGAAACACCTTTTAAAATTTATATGAATCACATACTCAATTACAAAGGATACCGATTTTTTCAATCCAGTTTTGATTCAGATTTAAAAGGAACCGTCCTTTCCGTTAATCACGATTTCTGGGGGACAACTTTTACTTATGCAGGATATACATTATTAATAGTGGGAATGTTTATGACTTTATTTTGGAAGGGGACAAGATTTTCTAAACTTAATGTTCAACTTAAAAAAATAGCTGCTCATAAAAAATCATTTCTTATATTATTTCTTTTATTCAGTCAATATGCTTTTAGTCAAAATCTGGAGAAGAACGATCCGGACAACTTACCAAAATCTACAGTCCATAAATCGGAAATTCATGAGCATACCCATAGTAAAAATACAACGTATTCAAAAGTAGTAGACGGGGAATCTTTTAGTAAAAGTATACACATTCCAAAATCACATTCAGATAAATTTGGGGCACTTTTGGTTCAATCATCTGAGGGACGAATAGAACCGGTGAATACATTGGCTTTAGAAATTTTAAGAAAATTACATAAAAGCGAAAAATTCTATGAGTTGGACGCTAATCAATTTTTTATTTCCATATCCACCAATCCTATTCTTTGGTCAAATGTTCCTTTACTCAAAATAGGAAATAAGGGAGGGGACCAATTAAAAAAAATTACTCAAGCAAATACAGAAGGTTATACCTCCTTAATGAATTTATTTACTACCCAACCGGATGGATCTCCCGATTTTATTTTAGAAAATGATTTTAAAAAAGCTTTTAGAAAAAAGCCGGCAGAAAGATCAAATTATGATAAAGAAATAATTGAGTTAAATGATAAACTCCAAGTAATGCAAGGATTAATCAGCGGGTACTATTTAAAATTTATTCCGATACCCAACGATAAAAATCATACCTGGACTTCCTGGATTTTACCCGACATGAAAACTGATAGCATTGCTTTGAACTTGTTGGGAGGATATTTTAGAGCGATAGTTATCGCCGAAAATAATAATAATTGGAATCAAGCGGATGAAGCCCTGAAAAATATATCCGATTATCAACTCAAATGGGGGAAAGAAATTATACCTTCTCAAGCTAAGATCAATTGGGAATTAAGATACAATAATTGGGATGTATTTTTTAAAATAATGATAGTATATGCCGTATTGGGATTTGTATTACTAATATTGGCATTTACCAAGCTATTTACTGAAAACTATAAGCTTTATTCTTGGTTAGAGGGTATTTTGTTAAGCTTAATTATACTAACTGCTCTTATACATGGAATGGGATTAGGGATTCGATGGTATGTTTCGGGGCATGAACCCTGGTCCAACGGATATGAAGCGGTACTGTTCATAAGTTGGATAAGTGTATTGGCCGGTTTTCTCTTATTTCGAAACAGAAATGGATTTATTCCTGCGGCGGGTTGTTTAGTTGCAGTTATCTTAATGGGATTTGCGCATGGAGGAGATCAGATGAATCCACAAATTACGCCCTTAGTTCCTGTATTGAAATCGTATTGGTTAATGATCCATGTTGCGGTAATTACATCCAGCTATGGTTTTTTTGGGTTGAGTGCCTTAATAGGAACGGTAGTTTTATTTTTGTTTATAATAAACCGTAAAGATATTTCTTATAAAGTTGAAAATTCAATTAAAGAATTAACTATTGTAAATGAACTATCATTGACGATTGGTATTTTTTTATTAACCATCGGAACAGTTTTGGGCGGTATCTGGGCAAATGAAAGCTGGGGGCGGTACTGGAGTTGGGATCCTAAAGAAACTTGGGCATTTATCTCCGTAATAGTTTATGCGGTTGTCTTACATCTGCGATTAGTTCCTAATTGGAGGGGTAAATATCTGTTTAATTTTTTATCTTTAGTAGCTTTTTCGACCATTGTAATGACATATTTTGGTGTAAATTATTATTTATCGGGATTACACTCTTACGCACAAGGAGATCCGGTTCCTATACCTTTATGGGTATATATTATACTATTATTGGTTGCTATATTAGGATTAACTTCATATATAGCCCAAAAAAGAAAATTCAATTCCTAAAAAAGTTTAATAAATAAACAAAATATAAAATATAGTTATAAATATTCTAAAAAGATAAATTAATAGAGAATCAAGCTTGTTAAAATCAATTACACTCCTAGATAACCTTATTAATTGCATAAAAATAAAATTATTTACATCAATTAATTATTTATTAATGAAAAAAAAATAACTATATGATAAATAAATACTAAATAAAAGGAAAATATCAAGAATTATGATTACATTTGCAACCTACAAATAGTAGATTTATAATTTACTAAAACTTTTGTTCCTTTTAAAAAAAATTTCCGATGACATTATTTATAAGTCGCATAAATGTTTATGATTTAGTCAGGAGTTTACAGTTTACTATATAATTAAAACAAAAATATACTTTATAAGACTAAAGTATAAGCTAAATAAATAGAGACTCAGAAATTTTATGACAAAAATTTCTTTAGGGCAATTTGTTTATGTTAATGTAAATTACACGGTCATATATATAAACCATTAGCTTACCTAATAGGTCGGAAAAAAGGAGTCTTTTCTACAGTAAATTTTACACAAAATAATATTTGTATTATTAATTTTAAAATTAAAATATGGAGTATAATACTCAAAGAAAAAAATTAATTATCCCGGAATATGGAAGACATGTTCAACAATTAGTTGATCATTGTATGACGATCGAGGACGATGATGAAAGAAATAAATTTGCCAAATCAATCATTGATGTTATGGGAGATTTAAATCCTCATTTAAGAGACGTGCCGGATTTTCAACATAAGCTATGGGATCAACTTTTTATAATGGCCAATTTTGATTTAAAAGTAGATTCACCTTACCCGATTCCTACCAAGGCAGAAATGAATACGGCTCCCAAAAAAATGGCTTATCCTTCCAATGAATCTAAATACAGATATTATGGAACGAATGTGAAAAAAATGATTGAAATAGCAAAATCATGGGAAGAAGGTGATAAGAAAGAAGGATTGAAATATGTGATCGCTAATCAAATGAAAAAAAATTACCTGAAATGGAACAAAGATCAGGTAGAAGATGAAGTAATATTTAATCATTTAGAAGAATTATCTAACGGTTCCTTAAAATTGAGTTCAAAAGAAGCTTTAATGAATGTGCCGGTTCAGACTAATTCAAATACTTCTTATAAAAACAAGAATAGAAACAACAATAGTAACTATAGAAATCAAAAGAAAAATAATTTTTCTAAAAACAAAAATAAATAATGAATACTTTTCAGATTTGCGGTGGAAAGCCTCTTCATGGTGAATTCTTTCCGCAAGGTGCCAAAAACGAAGCTCTTCAAGTTATCTGTGCAACCCTTTTAACATCAAAATCAGTTAGGATAAAAAATATACCCGAAATTCAAGATGTTTTAATACTAATTGAAATATTAAAAACTGTGGGTGTAAAAGTTACCCGAAACGTTAAGGGAGATTATACCTTTTGTTCTGAAGAAATTGATTTTGAATTTTTGAAAAGTAAAGAATTTAGAAAAAACGGAGCTCAGCTAAGAGGTTCCATTATGCTATTAGGTCCTCTTTTAAGTCGATTCGGAGAAGCTTATATTCCCGTTCCCGGCGGTGACAAAATCGGTAGAAGAAGATTAGATACTCACTTTAAAGGATTTATTGATTTAGGAGCTCAATTTGAATATGACGAAGAAGAGAAATTTTATTCCGTAAAAGCTAAAAAGTTAAATGGTAATTATTTACTTTTAGAAGAAGCTTCCGTAACAGGTACTGCAAACATCATTATGGCTGCAGTTTTGGCTGAAGGAAAAACTCAAATATATAACGCAGCTTGTGAACCCTATATCCAGCAATTATGTAAGATGTTAATTAAAATGGGCGCAAAGATTGAAGGAATTGGCTCTAATTTTTTAACTATTTATGGCGTTTCCGAACTTAACGGTGCCGAACACACTGTACTCCCCGATATGATTGAGATTGGAAGTATCATTGGCTTGGCTGCCATGACTAAATCGGAAATTACCATCAAAGAGGTTAGCTGGGAAAATTTAGGTAATATACCGGATACCTTTAGAAGATTGGGTATTCAAATCGAAAAAAGAGGTGAAGACTTATATATTCCTTCACAAGAACATTATAAAATTCAAAATTTTATAGACGGATCTATATTAACGATTTCCGATGCTCCTTGGCCGGGATTCACTCCCGATTTATTAAGTATTATTTTAGTAGTTGCCACGCAAGCTAAAGGAAGTGTTTTAATACATCAAAAAATGTTTGAAAGCAGACTGTTTTTTGTTGATAAACTCATTGACATGGGGGCTCAAATAATTCTTTGTGATCCGCACAGAGCAACAGTTATCGGATTAAATCATGAAATTCCTTTACGAGGAACAGTAATGACTTCTCCGGATATCAGAGCAGGCATATCTTTACTAATTGCCGCCATGTCAGCAAAAGGAACCAGCCGAATACATAATATTTATCAAATCGATAGAGGATATGAAAACATCGATGAGAGATTAAGGGCCTTGGGCGCCGATATTGTTCGGATGGATCTATAATCAATAAAACAAAACTATGCATGGAGATTTACATTTAAAAATTTCAATTATTATAGCAGTCTATAATAGAAAAGATGAACTACAGGAATTACTGTTTAGTTTAATTAATCAAACGGATAAAAATTTTGAAATTGTTATTGTAGACGATGGATCTCAAGAAAAGTTAGAACCTATAGTCTCCACATATGCAGAAGTATTGGATATTAAATATTATTACAAATCGAATTCCGGAGCAGGATTATCAAGAAATTACGGAGCGGAACACGCTTCAGGAAATTATTATATTTTCTTAGATTCAGATTGTATTGCTCCGGTTCATTATATAGAAAATGTTCGTAAAGAATTAAGATTTAATTATGTGGACGCTTTTGGAGGAGCTGATTCGGCCGATAAAAATTTTAATGATTTACAAAAAGCAATTTCATATTCCATGACTTCTTTATTAACCACGGGAGGAATTCGTGGCAATAAAAAAGCGATAAATAAATTCCAGCCTAGAAGTTTTAATATGGGTATATCCAAAGAAGCATTTAAAAGTGTTGGCGGATTTTCGGAATTGAGGGTAGGAGAAGACCCCGATTTAAGTCTTACTCTTTGGGAAAAAGGGTTTAAAACCCGATTTTTTCCTGAATGCAAGGTTTTTCATAAAAGAAGAACTTCCCTTAAGAAATTTGCTAATCAAGTATATCATTTTGGAATTGCCCGTCCCATATTGAACCAAAGACATCCTAACTTTTCAAAAATTACTTTTTGGTTTCCTTCTCTTTTTTTGATATTCACTGTTTTGTCCTTAGTTTTATCGATAGTTAATTATAGATGTATCTTTCCTTTGCTTTTTTATTGTTTTGCTATTTTCCTTGATTCAAGCTATAAAAACAGGAGCATCAAAATCGGTCTCATATCTTTACTTACAACATTTATTCAATTTTTTTCCTATGGATTTGGCTTTTTACAATCCTATATAAAATTAAATATCTTAAATAGGGAACCTAAAGAGGCATTTCCATCACACTTTTATTAGTTTTATTTAAATGAAGCATGATTACTTGTTTTAAGTAATCTTCCTTCTCCTATAATTTCTTTTTTACCGTCAAAATAATAGGTATTATAGTATAAAATGTTTTTTTCAATTTTAACAGTCTTTACTTTTATCCCTCCATTTTTATTGATAAATCTTTTAAAACCGTCCTTTTTAGCGTCTCGATTAGAGAAAAATAATATATAATCACAATCATTTAACCATTCAATCCTTTTAAAAGATTCAACTCCGTTGGTAACTTCCAACTGTTTATTGCCATTTCTCACAATAAGGGAACTTAAATTGGAATTTTCGCTAATATTTCTGAATTCACCCCGATTAAAGTCAAGACAGGTAAGGTTCTTTTCCTGAGCATAGCAGATAAAAGAAGTATATAAAAATAAAAGTACTGATAGTTTTTTCATGTCTCAAATATAGTAAAATAATGTCTCCAAATTTAAGTCCCTGTTAATAACTTTACTACCTAAATGCTGATCTTTTAAAATGTGATTATTTATTATTTTGACTTATTTATTTTTTTAGACGATTCGATCAATAATTGATATTTTTCTATAAATTTTAGTAATAATATCATAAGAAATAATTATGTTGAAAATTAAATTCTTAAATAAAAAAAGCTAAGTAAAAATAAAATTATCTTTGTACTAACATATGAAGCTTTATCGAATACATGACCAATAATAGGAAAAAATCCTGTATTCTTACTACCTTAAATTATTGAATATTCAATAATTACGTTACAATTATTAGTATTCCAAGTTTCATATATAACCCTGTATTTGGCGACAATTAAATTTTATGTCTCCAAGTATAAGGTTTTCATCTTACATAAAGTGCAATAGATAAAGTAAACATAAAATGATTCAGACAGTTATTAAAAGAGATGGACGCATTGTCGAGTTTAATAAAAATAAGATTTTTAATGCGATCAGCAAAGCTATGCAAAATACGGAAAATGGAGTGGATTCTTTTTTAATACAAAAAATTACTGAAGATATATCTCAGACAGGCAATGTAGAAATGACGGTTGAAGCCATTCAAGACATGGTAGAGATGGAATTAATGAACAGTCCCCGTAAAGAAGTTGCAAAAAAATATATCTCCTATAGAGATCAAAGAAATGTTGCAAGAAAGGCTAAAACTTGCAATATGTTTTTAGAGATTATTGAAACCAAATCCAATGAAGTTACAAGGGAAAACGCAAACATGAATGCAGACACCCCTGCAGGAATGATGATGAAATTTGCCAGTGAAACTACCAAACCCTTTGTGGATGATTATCTTTTAAGTCCTGAAGCCAAAGAAGCGGTCCTTTCCAACTATATACACATTCACGATAAAGACTATTACCCGACTAAAAGTCTAACTTGTGTACAACATCCATTAAATAAAATTTTAGAAAACGGTCTTTTTGCAGGACATGGAGAATCAAGACCGGCAAAAAGAATTGAAACCGCCAGCATGTTGGCTTGTATTTCGTTAGAAACCGCTCAAAATGAAATGCACGGAGGACAGGCAATTCCGGCATTTGACTTTTATTTAGCGCCGTTTGTTAGAAAAAGCTATATTGAGGAAATAAAAATACTGGAAAATATAAACGGTCAAAATTATGAACACCTATATGACTACCAGATTAAAGATTATGTTAAGGAAGAACTTGGTCATAAACAAGGTGATGAAAGAATCGTACAACATGCCATCAATAGAACCGTAAGCAGAGTTCATCAATCCATGGAAGCATTTATCCACAACATGAATACGATCCATTCCAGGGGAGGAAATCAAGTAGTATTCAGTTCCATTAATTATGGTACGGATACTTCTCCGGAAGGAAGATGTGTGATAAGAGAACTTTTAACAAGTACGGATGAAGGTGTTGGAAACGGTGGAACTGCGATTTTTCCTATCCAAATATGGAAGAAAAAGCGAGGAGTAAGTTATTTACCTGAGGATCCAAATTATGACCTATATAAATTAGCATGCAAAGTTAGCGCCCGACGTTTTTTTCCAAACTTTTTGAACTTAGATGCTACGTTTAATCATCATGAAAAATGGAATGCACAAGATCCTAAAAGATATCAATACGAAACAGCTACTATGGGATGTCGTACGCGTGTGTTTGAAAACAGATTTGGAGAGAAAACATCCATAGGTAGAGGTAATCTATCTTTTACAACAATCAATTTAGTCAGATTGGCATTAGAAACCCGCGAAATAAAGGATGAAACTGAAAGAAAACGTCAATTTTTCCAAAAGTTGGATCATACGTTAGAAATAGCTGCCGAACAACTGCATCAACGTTTTGAATTTCAAAAAACAGCAGCTCCCAAACAATTTCCTTTATTGATGTCGACATTATGGAATGGATCCGAAGAACTAAAGTCTGAAGAGACAGTAGAAAAAGTAATCAACCAAGGTACTTTGGGAATCGGATTTATAGGACTTGCCGAAGCTTTAGTAGCTTTAATAGGAAAGCATCATGCAGAAGATGAGGAGGCCCAAAAATTAGGACTGGAAATAGTTACATTTATGAGGGACAAATCTTTAACTTTTTCAGAAAATTATAAACATAACTATAGTATTCTAGCCACACCGGCAGAGGGCATAGCAGGTAGGTTTACCAGAAAAGATAAAAAAGACTTTGGAAGCATTAAAGGTATCACGGACAGAGAATATTATACTAATTCTAATCATGTACCGGTATATTATAAATGCAGCGCTCACTTAAAAGCTAAAATTGAAGCACCTTATCATGATTTAACTCGCGGTGGACATATTTTCTATGTTGAAATAGATGGAGATGCTACTCATAATCCCGAATCAATCATGACTGTAGTGGATATGATGGATAAATATAACATCGGCTATTCTTCTGTGAATCATACTCGAAACAGATGTTTACCCTGCGGGTATGAAAATGCTTCTGCGCATTTAGACGAATGCCCAAAATGTGGAAGCACCCATATTGACCGTTTGCAACGAATTACGGGATATTTAGTAGGGACAACCGATAGATGGAATTATGCTAAGTTAGCGGAATTAAACGACCGAATTATTCATGACTAAACTATCTATACTAGATATAATACAGGATACTACGGT
Source organism: Apibacter sp. B3935 (assembly GCF_009827705.1). Classification (NCBI taxonomy): domain Bacteria; kingdom Pseudomonadati; phylum Bacteroidota; class Flavobacteriia; order Flavobacteriales; family Weeksellaceae; genus Apibacter; species Apibacter sp. B3935. The sequence goes on along the minus strand of NZ_WINL01000001.1, from coordinate 321,327 downwards.
GGACGGTCCCGGCTTTAGGACTTCAATTTATGCGGCAGGTTGCATTCATAAATGTGTAGAATGCCACAATCCGGAATCTTGGGATATTGATAATGGAAAACCCTATACGATTAATGAGCTTATTGAGATTATAAAACAATCAGAATTTTCAAATGTAACTTTTACGGGCGGTGACCCGTTAATACAAGTAAAACAATTTACCGAACTAGCCAAAGAAATTAAAGCTACTTCGCATAAAAATATTTGGTGTTACACCGGATTTACCTTTGAGCAAATACATAAATCCAAAAAATTATCACAAATTTTACCTTATATAGACGTACTTGTAGACGGTAAATACGTGAATACTTTATACGAAGAAGGATTACCATTTAGAGGAAGTACCAATCAAAGAATAATTGATGTCCAAAAAACACTTTTGCATAAAAGCATAGTAATCAGAGAGAACCAATTTATATAAAAATTTAATAAGTAAATATTTCATTGAGATAAATTCATTTGAATTCAAATTGATATATAAATACGAACCATAATCGCACAAAATCCTTAAAAGGCATGTCTAATTGCGTGTTCGATAAAAATTCATTATCTTTACGGTCTTATATACTAAAGAAAAAATAAACAAGTACACTTATGATAGGAGAAGGGGAAAAATTAATTCCTATTAATATTGAAGATGAAATGAAATCATCTTACATTGATTATTCAATGTCTGTGATAGTTTCCAGGGCTCTACCCGATGTAAGAGATGGTTTGAAACCCGTACATAGAAGGGTTTTATATGGGATGTATGAATTGGGAGTTACTGCCAACAGTTCTTACAAAAAATCTGCAAGAATCGTTGGGGAGGTTATGGGTAAATACCATCCTCATGGAGACTCGTCAGTATATGACACTATGGTAAGGCTTGCTCAGGAATGGTCTATGAGGTATCAGCTGGTAGACGGTCAAGGTAACTACGGTTCCGTAGACGGCGACCCGCCTGCAGCGATGAGGTATACTGAAGCCCGACTAAAAAAGATTTCCGAAGAAATATTATCGGATATAGATAAAGATACGGTTGATACTCAACTTAACTTTGACGATACGTTAGAAGAGCCTAAAGTAATGCCTACCCGTATTCCTATTCTGTTAGTTAACGGTGCATCAGGAATCGCTGTTGGTATGGCTACCAATATGGCTCCTCATAATCTTACTGAATCTATTAGTGCCATTTGTGCGTATATTGATAACAGAAATATTACTATTGATGAATTAATGCAGCACATTAAAGCTCCCGATTTTCCTACCGGTGGTATCATATACGGTTATGAAGGGGTAAAATCTGCGTTTGAAACAGGAAGGGGAAGAATCATTTTACGAGGAAAAGCCAATTTCGAAGAGGTACACGGCAGAGAAGCCATCGTAGTAACAGAAATTCCATATCAAGTAAATAAAGCCGATATGATTGCTCGTACGGCCGAGTTAATCAAAGAAGATAAACTACAAGGTATTTCTGAAATCAGAGATGAGTCTGACAGAAATGGAATGAGAGTAGTTTATGAGCTTAAACATGATGCCATCCCGAATGTAGTTTTAAATCTTTTATACAAATATACAGCATTACAAACCTCATTTAGTGTCAATAACATTGCACTAGTAAACGGAAGACCCGTTCAGCTTAATTTAAAAGATATCATTCATCATTTTGTTGAGCACAGACATGACGTAGTAGTAAGACGTACTCAATACCTTCTTAAGAAAGCTCAAGAGCGAGCCCATATCTTGGAAGGATTTATGAAAGTGATTGCTACTCAAGATACTTTGGATTTAGCCATCAAAATAATCCGTGAAAGTTCTAGTCCAAGCGAAGCAAAAACGGGCTTAATTCAAGAATTTGAATTAACGGAAATACAAGCTCAAGCGATCCTGGATCTTAGATTGGCTCGTTTAACCGGAATGGAGTTGGATAAAATCCGAGATGAGTACAATGCCATTATGAAAGAGATCGAATATCTTAAGACTATTTTAAATGACGAAGGACTAAGATATTCTATCATTAAAGAGGAATTAGAAGAAATCAAGCAAAAATACGGTGACGAGCGTAAGACCGAAATCAATTTTGCGGGTGGTGAAATGAGTATTGAAGATATTATTCCTGATGAAAAAGTTGTTTTAACTATTTCTAAAATGGGATATATCAAAAGAACTTCTCTTTCAGAATATAAGACCCAATCAAGAGGTGGCGTTGGAAACCGTGCAGCATCTACCAGAGATGAAGATTTCCTTGAATATGTTGTTTCCGCTACTGCACATCAGTACATGCTTTTCTTCACAGAAAAAGGTAAATGTTTCTGGTTACGAGTATTTGAAGTTCCTGAAGGTTCCAAAATAGCTAAAGGACGACCTATTCAGAATTTAATTAATATCGAATCAGACGATAAAATCAAAGCTTATATTTTAACTCATGACTTAAAAAATGAGGAATATATAAATAATACGTTTTTAGTAATGGTTACCCAAAAAGGAACCATTAAAAAAACAACATTGGAAGCTTATTCCAGACCACGTGCCAACGGAATTAATGCTATTAATGTTAGGGAAGGAGATACTTTGGTAAGCGCAAGTTTAACTTCCGGTAACGATGAAATAATGATTGCTACCAAATATGGAAAAGCTATTCGCTTCCCTCAAGAAAAATTAAGACCTATCGGTAGAAATGCTTCAGGTGTACGAGGTATTACTTTGGGCGATGAGGATGACGAAGTAATTGGAATGGTTATTATTTCAGATCCTGAAAATGACACTATTTTAGTTGTATCAGAACAAGGATATGGAAAACGAACTCACGCCGATGCATATCGTATTACTAACAGAGGAGGAAAAGGAGTCATAACTTTAAATATAACTGATAAGACCGGTAATCTGATCGCTATCCAAAAAGTTACCGATGATAACGATTTAATGATCATTAATAAATCCGGTGTAGCCATCAGAATGTCTGTGGAACAACTTAGAGTTATGAGCAGGAATACACAAGGAGTTAAATTAATTAATCTTAAAAAGAACGATGAAATTGCTGCCATAACTAAAATTGAAAAAGAAGAAGGGGTTGATGAAGAAGAATATGATGAAAATGGAAATACTATTAATGGTGAAACCTCGCTTAACGTTACAGAAATAAATGAAAAATTAAATGATTCTGACGATTCAGAAAATGATTTAAATGAATCAAACGAAGAAAATAATTCAGAATCAGAGGATTAAAAATCATCATATGAAAAAAATATCAGTTTCTCTATTTATATTAGTTAGTTTTTTGTCTTTTGGCCAAGAGAAAGAAATAAAAGATGCTTTTAATGCATTAGAGAAAGGAAATAAAACTCAGGCAGAGTCATTAATACAGCAAGTAGAACCAACGGTTAGTTCTAATATATCCGGAATCAATCCCGACGTATATGCTAAATATTTATATATAAAAGGAAATTCTTTATTGGAACAAGGAAAAACTCTTGAATCTGCTAAAATATTTTCCAAATTAGCCCTTTATGAAAAAGGCCCTATTTATTCTTTAAAAAATAAAAATACTAAAGAAAAGGCTTTTGTTCTTACTAAAGAAGAAGCAGAAAAACTTAAATCAGAAGGTTTTACAGGCTTAAAAGAAACTAAATCAGGTACAAACTATATTCAAAAAATAATTCCGATTTTAGAACAAAAAAGACAAGAATTATCCGGCAGGGCAACTTCTGAATATAATGCGAAACAATTTTCGAAAGCGGCTGATGATTTTTTAGAATCCTTTTATTTAACTCAAGCAGCTGGAAATGCGGATGAAGTTTTCAAATATTATGCAGCAATTTCTTATCATGCAGCCAATAATAATAAAAAAGCTCTTGAACTGTACTTAGAATTACTAAATGAAGGCTATACAGGTAAGACAACCACGTATACAGCGTTACAAAACGGTAAAAGAGTCGGTTTAAGCGAAGAACAATACAATTTATTCAAATCGGCACCCAATTCCGGATTTTCAGACTTTAAAAAAGAGGAATCACCATCCGTTGAAGCAGATTTATACAATTATGCAATTTCCTTATTAGTTGCAGATAAAAGGTATAATGAAGCTATGACTTTAGCTGAAAAAGGATTGAAAAAATTTCCGAATGATACTAATTTAAATTCTCAAATAGGAGAATTATACTATCAAACCGGTCAAACAGATAAATACATTGCTAAATTAAGAGAAGCTATTGTAAAAAAACCTAATGATTATGTTTCTTATTATAATCTAGGAGTATTATACAGCAAAGATCCTAAAACAGCTGAATTAGCTAAAGAATATTATAATAAGGCTTTACTTATTAAACCGGATTATCCGGCAGCATATCTGAATTTGGCAGCTTTATTATTAGCTCCTGATAAAGAAATTGTAGAAAAGATGAAAGCTTTAGGATCTTCTAGAGCTGATCAAGAAAAATATGATGCTTTAGTCGAAAAAAGAAAAGCAATGTTCAAACAGGCCTTACCTTACATGGAGAAAGCATACAGTTATGATCAAAAAGATAAAGGTATTATTCAAGCGTTAATAGAAGCGTATAGAGTTTTACAGATGAAGGATAAAATGGAAGAAATGAAAAAAGCAGAATCTGCTTTATAAAGAAAATAATATATTACAACATATTGTAAGGGAAGTAGTTGAAAACTTCCCTTACTTTTTAGGAATAATATTTGATATTGGATAATATAATTAATTAATCGTAAATATAAATTTAAGTAAAAATTATGAAAAAAGGATGTTTAATCGGAGGTGGTATTATAGGATTAATCGCTATAATTGTAATCGGAGTATTTATGTGGGGGGTAAGCATTAATAATAATATGATTGAACTAAATAACGATGTAAATTTAAAATGGAGTGCTGTAGAAAGTTCATATCAAAGAAGATCAGACTTAGTACCCGGTTTAGTAGCAACCGTTAATAAAGCAACTAATTATGAGAAAGAAACTCTTACTTCTGTAATTGAAGCCAGAGCAAAAGCATCTTCAGTACAGATTGATCCTTCAAATTTATCTCCTGAAAAATTAGCTGAATATCAAAAAGCGCAATCCGGATTAGGTTCTGCTTTAGGCAGATTATTAGTTACTATTGAAAAATATCCTGATTTAAAAGCCAATCAAAATATTTTAGGACTTCAAAATCAATTGGAAGGAACTGAAAATAGAATTAAAATCGATAGAGATAACTTCAATCAATCTGTTACAACCTATAACAATTATATACAAAAGTTCCCCGCAAGTATTGTTGCTAATTTTAGAAATTTTAAAGAAAAAGGAACATTTAAAGCAGATGCAGGTGCTGAAAAAGCCCCAAATGTTGATCAATTGTTAAACGGTAAATAATTTAAAAAAACTACTTTTAGAATGTTATTTTCACCCCGGGACGAAGAAGATATTATTGAAGCCATTAGACAAGCCGAAGCGATGTCTACAGGGGAAATTAGGGTACATATAGACCAAAACCTAACGGGGGATGCGTTAGCCACGGCGCAATGCCTTTTTACCAAATTGGGTATGGAAAAAACAAAAGATAGAAATGGTGTCTTATTTTATGTATCCGAAAATAAGAAAAAAATTGCTGTAATTGGAGATGTCAACATTCATAAATATGTGCATCAAAATTTTTGGGATGGACTTTTAAAGGAAATTACATTTTCATTTAAAAAAGATAATTATAAAGAAGGTTTTATCAACGCAATTTTAAAAACCGGAACTAAATTGAAAAAATTTTTTCCAAGAGATGGAAAAAATATAGAAAATGAATTACCCAATGAAATATCCCGTTAAAATTATTTTAGTCCTTTTTGGCTTATTATTTTTAAATAACTTTATTTACAGCCAAACGGAATTTAAAATCCCGGAAAAACCAAAGATAATTTATCCCGTTAATGATTATGCTAATATTCTTACGGAAGAGCAACAAAATAAATTAAATAATAAGCTAATATCTTATAGCGATTCAACCTCCACGGAAATAATTGTTTGTATTGTTAAAACATTAAATGGTGACGATATCAATTATGTGGGAGCCAAATGGGGTGAAAAATGGCAAATCGGACAAAAATATAAAAATAATGGTATTTTATTATTAATAGCTTCCGATGATCATAAATTAGCTATACAGAATGGGCGAGGAGTGGAAGATGCCATGACTGACTATACTTCCAGTACTATTATTCATCAATATATGATTCCTTATCTTCAGCAAAATGATTATTATGGTGCTATAAACTCCGGTACGGATCAAATCATAAAGGTTCTTCAAGGGAAATTTAAAGCAGATAACCCAGAGGATACTGATGATACTACTTCAGGGATCATAGTTGCCGTATTTATATTTTTCATTATACTGTTGTATATATTAATGCATAAAAACAATAGAAACAACACATATTATGACCGAAACGGTAAGAGAAGGAATAATGATGATGATTTTTGGGGTGGTTTAGGTGGATTTATCGGCGGAAGTATATTTGGCGGAAGTGGGGGCAGTAGTTCCCGAGGTGGTGGTTTTGGAGGTTTTGGCGGCGGAGGAAGCTTTGGTGGAGGCGGTGCCAGTGGTAGTTGGTAATATTAAAAAAATATTACTATTACCTACCGATTATTTTCCTCATTCTTTATTCGTGTTTATATGGAAATGAATAGGAATATAATAATACTATATAATCGCCGGCCAGACTTTTCTAATTAAAAATTGTCATACTTATTAGACGATTGAAATAACTGATTTACTTAATAATAATTTAGTTTTATCTAAGCATTTTTTGAGCTAAACACATCCCATCAATTAATTGATCAATATCTTCCTTAGTTGTATAGATGGCAAATGATGCTCGTATTGTACCTTTTATTCCCAAGCGTTGCATAATGGGTTGAGCGCAATGATGTCCGGTCCTTACTGCTATCCCTTGTTTATCTAAAATAAATCCGACATCTGACGAATGAATATTTTCGATATCTAAATTAAAAGAAAGTGCTCCGGAAGTATGTTTTGCATTTTGAGCATAGATGATTATATTATCTAGTTGCGAAAGTTTATTTTTAGCATACTTCATAATTTCGTCTTCATGTTTACTAATATTTTTAAAACCTATAGTTTGCACAAAATCTATTGCATTTTTTAAGACAATATTACCGGAAATATTCGGAGTACCTGCTTCAAATTTAAAAGGCAAATCTGCATAGGTCGTCTTTTCAAAAGTAACTTCTTTAATCATTTCTCCACCTCCCTGGTAGGGTTTCATGGATTCTAATATATTTTCTTTACCGTATAAAATACCCACACCGGTAGGACCATAAAGCTTATGTGAAGAGAATACATAAAAATCGGCATCTAAATTTTGTACGTCAACCTTTCGGTGGGATACGGCTTGTGCTCCGTCTATAAGCACATATGAACCCATTTTATGGGCTTTAGAAATTATTTCTTCAATTGGATTGACTACTCCCAATGCATTGGAAATATGATTTACAGCTACTATTTTAGTTTTTTCCGAAAGGAGTCGATCATATTCATCCATCATCAAATCTCCGTTGTCATCCACAGGAATAACTTTAATTTTTAGATTTTTTCGTTCGGCTAATAATTGCCAAGGAACGATATTCGAATGATGTTCTAAATTGGATATAATAATTTCATCGCCTTCGTTAAGTAAGGGTTCTATTCCTGTTGCTACTAAGTTGATACTGTCGGTCGTTCCTTTAGTAAAAATAATTTCGTAATCCTTTTTTGCATTTAAAAATTGTTGCACAGACTTTCGGGATTCTTCCATTTCCACGGTAGCCAATTGACTAAGGGTATGAATTCCTCTATGAACATTAGAGTTTATAGTTTTATAATATTTTTCTTCTGCCTCTATTACGGAAATCGGCTTTTGAGTAGTTGCAGCATTATCAAGATAGACTAAAGGTTTGCCATTTACTAACTGATTTAGTATAGGAAAAATATTTTTTATATCTTTTAAATCTTCGTTCATGGTAAGAAAGTTAAACTTCAAAATTAAATGATTAAATTGAATTAAAAATTATTTTTTTGTTATTATTTAATAAAAGAAGATTTTTCTACAAATGGAATATCCGGATCAGCAATTTCTAAGATCAATCGGGAAACTTCCTCAAATAAAATAGTAGCTTGAGATTCGTTTAGACTTTCAGAAGAATCAATTTTTAAAATCTCCAATCCTCGAAAAGGTTTTTTAAAACTCCAAATTCCCACCTTTACCGATTCTGAAAGTTTTTCATGTAAAATCATATAAGCATAGAAAACAAGCTGAATATAAAATTTAAAATTTTTATCTTCTTGAATTTGATCAAATCTATCTGACTTAAACATAAGAGTATCTATAGATGTTGTTTTATAATCTATAATTCGGTCCTGGCCATTAAAACTATCCCAGCGGTCTACAAATCCTTTCAAAAATAAGGTGCCTATTTCAGGTAAATTAATAGTGGAACTAAGTTCTTTTTCAATTTCTTTTAAGAAAATGATATTACCGTTTTTTAGGTCGGTTAAATCTCTTAACAATATTTTTTCAATGGTTTTTTCCGCTAGCAGTTTTTGTAAGTAATTTTGCCCTTTTTTAAATAAGTCGGGATTTAATTCTTTTTCAATATATTTATTTAAATAAACAGAATAATTTTTTAAAGCTGCAAGTAAATCCTTTTCCGTTAGTTTATTTCCTTGCCATGGGGAATAAATAGATTCTAAAGTATGATGAATCAAATTTCCGTAATTTAAAGCAGAAATTTCCTCTTCCATCTCTTGTTGTTCATTAATCTTTAAAATCTTTTGTAAATAGAAATTGATTGGATTGTAATGATAATTGGTTAAATGAGTAGGAGAAATAGGATTTTTTAGCCAATCTTGAATTGAATTCAATACAGCAGGTGATTTTTCAATGATTAGTTCCTTCGATTGTTTTAAATTTCCTCCATAGGTGGCTACAGATTCTATTATGGTATGTTTAGACTCAAATTCTAATTGATTAATAAATCTGCTTTTTTCTCCGGAGTTAATACCTTCAGTATAATTATTATAAACTAAGGTAATGTTTTGTGCGTGTTGTATTAATCTATAAAAATGATACGCATAGATGGCATCACTTTCAAGAAAAGTATTGATTCCGTAATTTTTCTTAACATCAAAAGGAATAAAAGAATTATCATTTTTTCCACCCGGCAAAATTCCTTCATTAACTCCGGTCATTAGTATATTTTTAAAGCTTAGCAAACGAGTTTCCAAAACTCCCATAATTTGAAGTCCCTCTACCGGTTCGCCAATAAAATCAATAGTTTCATTATTGATTACATGCTGATAAAATGTGTAAACAAGAGAAAAACTTTGAATGGAAATATCTTGCGATAATTGTGTATGTAAAATGGAGAAAAGATTTTTAAATTTTAAATAATTTTCTTTTAACACCTGATGATCAGAATCTGTTTTCCAAAATTGTTCAGTACAAAATTCATAAAGTTTATGTATCAAATCGATAGGATTTGCATATTCTTTAAATATAAAATAATAGTAAGAACTACCTAAACGTTTGTATATGAGAGAATCAGTTAAATAGATAAGATTATTCCTTTTTATTTCAGATATAAATTCAATAACAGATATAGTATTATGTAGTAATGGATTCTGAAGAAGGGATAAGATATCGTTATAGTAATATCCTTTGGATGAATTTTTTTCTCTAAATATGTGTAATTTAAAAATTTGCTTAAATAATGAGGCTAAAAATGAATTTTTAAGAGGAAATCCCATAGTTATATTAACTCGGGATATATTTTTAGGTATGCTTTCCAATATTGCCGGAAGAATTGATTCATCGCTTAATACTAATGCGGTATTGTGTAACTCTTCTTCAGGAAGGGTAGATAAGATTGAACTGATATATTTGGCTTGAGCTACGTCTTGAGAAGCACTCACTACATGTATATTTTTTTTTTGGTTGAAATCATCAGTTATCCATTTGAAATCTCGAGTTGCATAATAATTCCAATTTTTATATTTCCTTAAAAAATCTCCGGCTTCTTGATTACTATTGTTTAAATAGTATTTATCGGCATCCCAATATAAATATGTTTCGGCATGTGATATATAATGTTTAATCAGCTTTTCTTCTTTGGGTGTTAAGGCATTTAATCCGACAAAAGCATACTTTTCATTTGCAGGAATATGAATAGCTGTTAATTGGCTTAACACATGGTTTAGAATCATTCCATACGTGCCCAATCCTTTAGTTTCCAAAGAATCCTTTAATTTATTATATAAAATTATATTATTTTCCCAGAATTTTACATTTTTATAATATAATTTTTTTTCACTGGTGGTATCCAGCTTATTCACCCAATTTTCTATTCTTTCAATGGAAGCCATATGCTCTAAAACCCTATGAGGATTATCAGAGAAAATTTCTATATCGTTAAAATCTTTAAGAAGAGTAGGTATCCATTTTAAAAATTCATCAAGAGTTTCCTCTGCATTTACGAATTTTTTCTGTATTTGAAAAGCTTCCAACCAAAGAGGAATATTTTCAATTTTAACTAAATGGGAATGTTTATATATAAAATCTTCAATGGTATAGAAAGTAGGCAAAAATCCGTTATAACCTTTTTTTATAAGATATCTTTTAAAAAATATGATAGGTCTTCTTCCGGGAATAATAATAGTAAATTTAGATAAATCATTATTTTTTTCCAATAACTCATCAATTACTTTTTCTATAAAATTTGTATGCATAAATATATAAAAAGCGCTTGTTAAAGAATTAATTTATTTAAAAAAATAATAATAGTAATAGGCAAAAAATTCTCTTATTAATGACATATAATGATGCCTTTTACTATAGTGATGAGAACTTGCAGAACCTAAATTATAAAAGCCTAGCTTATAATACATCAGCTTAATACGTGAAATATGATAATATTGTGATATAATAATTAATTTTCTGTAATTATTATCTTTCATTATTTTTAATGAGTTCTCAACATTTTCTTCAGTATTTAAGGCTTTATTATCTAAAATAATATCAGATAAAAGCACGCCGTGTTCCAATAAATATTCCTGCATGAGATCAGCTTCACAAAAGTTTTTATTAGCTAAACCTCCGGAAACAATTAATTTTTGAACTTGACCTTCGTTATATAATTTTAAACCAATATTTAGCCTCCGTATTAAAGACATAGGCATAGAACCGTCTGTTTTATTTTTTGTTCCAAAAATAACTCCTACGTCTGCATCCCTGGTATCTTCTTGGTTCCCATCAATAATAATAGCAACGGTATGAAGAATAAACCACAAGAATAAAAGTATAATTCCTGTAATAATATATTTTATTAATTTTCTGTAATAAGACATATTACAATAAACAATTCCGAAAAATAAAACTTATATATATAATTTTATTAAATTTATTATTTTTTTATAAAAAAAGTTTAAAATTAAATACAAATTTTAGTTAAAAAAAGCTTAATTAATAAATTTTATATTTTATAATAATAAAAGACTGCATCCTCTTATATCTGAATTATCCATTCTTCCTAAAATTTTAAAACCTTTCTTACCTTCATCTTTACCAATATCTTGGGTAGATATAAATGAACAACTATGAACATTTGCCAAGTCTATGATGTTGACACCTCCTGATCTGTTTGTTTCAACATATTCAAAAGGATCATCCACATCTCGAATTAAAATCTTCATCCACGGAGGACATTTATAAACATTATTAGATAAGGAATAAGCTTGAGACAATAATTCCGTCATACTGTATTCCGAATAAATTTTATCGGTTTGAAAAGAATTTTTTAATTCTGTTAACAACTCATCTTTTGTCATTTCTTTTTTTCTTCCCTTCATTCCTCCTGTTTCTATAATTATAGTATTTTTCAGTTGTTGAGGATGAGAATTTGCAAAATCTAACAAAGCATAGGAAACACCAAAAAGAATAACTTTCTTATTCTCTTTTTCCAGTCGATTTATTATAACATGTAAATCATTAAAATTATGTAGATAATAACCATTTTCCACCTTTCCCGATTGCTCCATTAAATAATTTACCATATATATAAGTGAAGAATTATTTCTCTCCAAATAAGAAGGAAGCAAACCTAAATATATGTATTCGGAAGGGTCACCGAAAAAAATTGAAAATGAATGTAAAATACTTTGTTTATAAATATCTTCATTTGCTATATAATGCTTGGATAGGTTTTCGGAAGTAGTACCGCTACTTTGAAAATATAAATTCGGTGAGAAATTTTTATCAACAATTGTATTGGTTTTGAAAAATTCAATCGGTAAAAAAGGTATTTGCCGATAATTAAGAATTTTATTACAATCTATAGATAATAAATCAACAAAGGTTTTATAGGGTATATTATTTTTATATTGATACAAAAAAATTTGGATGGCGAGTGAATTAAATTCTTCCTCCGATTTGATTGAAAAAATATCAAAACTTTTCAACATTTGAATATATTTACTTTATATGCAAATTTAATAAGAAGTATTTAAATAATTTTTTAAAAATAGGTCGATTTGACAGCATTTTTACTATGGCAATAAAATTGATAAATATCAGTAACCAATAAAGAATTTAACCATGTCAATTCAAAGTGATAACGAAGAAAACGAATTAATTGAAGAAAATAACAATCAAGAAAATTTAAAGGATACTGAAAATATGTCAGAACCCAACAATAATTCTGACTTAACTGAAAAACTTGAAAAAGAAAAAGACAGATATATCCGTTTATTTGCTGAATTTGATAACTATAAAAAACGTGTAATTAAAGAGAGACAGGATCTTCTTAAATACTCGGATAAAGATATTTTAGAATCATTACTTCCGGTATTGGATGATTTTGATCGCGCAATTACCGAACTTGAAAAAAAGGAGGATGATCTTTCTGTTTTAGAGGGAGTGAAACTTATTTATAATAAGTTGTTTAATACCTTGAAAGATAGAGGATTGACTGTTATTGATGTAAAGGCCGGTGATGATTTTAACATTGATTATCATGAAGCAATTACCCAAGTCCCGTCTCCTGATGAAAGTCTAAAAGGTAAAATTATAGATGTGGTTCAAAAAGGGTACTTATTGCATGAAAAAGTAATTAGATACGCAAAAGTAGTTATTGGAAATTAAGAACTCAAAGAGGTTTATATAAAAAATTATGTCTAAAAGAGATTATTACGAAGTATTGGAGGTTTCTAAGAGTGTAACTGAAGTAGAGTTAAAAAAGGCCTATAGGAAAAAAGCACTCAAATATCATCCGGATAAAAACCCCGGTGATAAAGAAGCTGAAGAAAAATTCAAAGAAGCTGCTGAAGCTTATGAAGTTTTAAGTGATCCTCAAAAAAGAGCAAGGTATGATCAATACGGTCATGCCGGAGTAGGAGGGGCTGCCGGTGGTGGCTTTGGAGGGGGAATGAATATGGAAGATATTTTTTCCCATTTTGGTGATATTTTCGGTAGTGCCTTCGGAGGCGGTTTTGGCGGCTTTTCTTCAAGACCTCAACAAGTTCAAGGCTCCAATTTACGTATCCGTTTATCATTAACTCTTAAAGAAATTATTAACGGTGTTGAAAAGACCGTTAAAGTAAAAAGATTTAAATTAGCTCCGGGAGCTACCTCAAAAAATTGTCCTACCTGTAACGGGACCGGTCAAACGAGAAGAATTATGAATACTCCGTTTGGACAAATGCAAACTCAATCAGTATGTAATACTTGTGGAGGTACCGGTAAAGTTGCGGATCATATACCGCCGGGTGCTAATAATCATGGATTAATTAAAGTTGAAGAAGAAGTATCCATTAAAATTCCTGCCGGTGTTAGAGAAGGAGTTCAACTGCAAGTTAGAGGTAAAGGAAATGATGCACCATTTGGAGGAATACCCGGAGATTTAATCGTTGTGATTGAAGAAATTGAGGATGAAAATTTGAAAAGGGAAGGGGATAATCTTCATTATGAACTATATATTTCTGTACCTGAAGCTATTTTAGGTACGAAAAAAGAAATTCCTACGATTACGGGAAAAGTAAAAATTACAGTAGATTCCGGAACTCAATCAGGGAAAATTCTACGATTGAAAGATAAAGGATTGCCTCAAGTTCAAGGATATGGATACGGAGATTTATTTATTCATATCAATGTTTGGACACCTAATCCGAATAAATTAACTAAAGAGCAGAGAGAATTTTTTGAATCTATGTTAGATAATGAACATTTTCATCCTAAACCATCAAAAAATGATAAAACATTTTTTGAAAAGATCAAAGATATGTTCATGTAAAAAGTTATCCGGAATTTATATATAGAAAAAATCTTTGAGTATCATTATACTCAAAGATTTTTTTATAGTTTATATTCAAAAAGGTACCAACTTTACATTGATACCTTTTCATTAATAATATTTAAAATTATTTATACTATTCAGCTTTTTTCTTAGCAGGTGTTTTTTTCGTAGATTTTTTAGTTACACCGGCTTCATCTTTTGTATCATCATTTGATATCTCATTAGTAGCTGTTTTTTGTGAAATGTTACAATCTTCTGAATTTTCTTTTTGGCTATCATCCGAAGCTTTAGCTAGATTGTCTTCATAGGCTTTTACGCTTTCTTCAGTTATGATACCATTTTTAACCAATATATTATACCAAGTAAAAAGCTTTTTAAGATCTGAATTATATACTCTGTCTTCTGCATAATCCGGTTGAGCATCTTTCATTAAAGATCTTAACGTATTGGTATCATTTTTATCAAATTCAATTTCTTTAAATTGATGTTTTTTGGAAATTGAAACTAAAACTGAAATTAATGATACTTCAGAATCTTGAGTATAAATTGAAATGTTTTGCAGTAAACTTACTTGACTATTTGCATTAATAGACAATTTCTTTTGAGCAACTAAATCTTTAACAATGAAACCTCCTTTAGTTTGAGATAATAATTCAAATAAACCGGATTTCCCTGTAATTGCAATGATTTTAGTAAGATCCATATCAATATTGTAATTATATTTTTAATTAATTTATTTTAAAATTTAATGAGACGGAAATTTCATTCGGTATTCAGTCTCCACCTTTCCTTTACTAATATTGGCAAGTTTACCTTTAAGTAATTTTTTCTTAAGTGGAGATAATAAGTCTGTAAACAGAATTCCTTCAATATGATCGTATTCATGCTGAATAATGCGCGCACGAACATCACCAAAATTTTCAGTTTTTTTATTCCAATTTTGATCAAAATATTCAATTGTAATATTTTCCAATCTTTTAATATCTTCTCGAATATCAGGAATACTTAAACATCCCTCGTTAAACTTCCAAAGTTCACCATCTCTTTTAGTTATTTTCGGATTTATGAAAACTTTCTTACAAAGGGCTAACTCGTCTTTTATGTCGACATAATCCTCATCTTCTGCCAATGGAGAAGCATCAATTACAAATAAACGTATGTTCAATCCTACTTGTGGGGCTGCTAAACCAATTCCATGTGCTTTATACATGGTTTCATACATATTTTCAATTAATTGATCTAAATCGGGATAATATTTACCGATTTCTACTGTTTTTTTTCTTAAAACAGGTTCTCCATAGCCATAAATAGGTAAAATCATAATTTTATTTTTTCTCTAAATAGGTTTGTAAAATTAAAGTAGCACTTACTTCATCCAATAAATGCTTATTTTCTCTATTTTTTTTATTTTTTCCACTCAAACTTATAAAGTGAGAAGCAATTTTTGAAGTAAATCTCTCATCCACTCTTTCAACCGGAATATTTGGAAAAAGAGAAGTAATCTTCTTGATTAATTTTTGAATTGAAATTTCAACATCTGAAAGTTTTCCGTTTAATCGAACAGGTAAACCAATAATTATTTTTTCGACAGAATTTTCAGCTATATATTTTTCAAGAAATGGAATCAGATTAGAAGTCATAATTCCGGCCAACCCACTGGCAATAATTTGCATATCATCCGTTTCTGCTAATCCGGATCTTTTTTCACCATAATCGATGGCCAGTATTTTTGACATGAAAATAAATGTTAGTTTACAGATTAAAAGCTTCTTTAATTTGATCTAAATAATCTAATTTTTCCCAAGTAAATAATTCTACTTCGATTTCTTTTATTTCTGTCTTTCCATTCTCACGATTTCTTACAAATTTTTTTGTAACAATTTCGTTCTTTCTTCCCATGTGGCCATAGGCTGCTGTCTCCGTATATATTGGATTTCTTAATTTCAATCTTTTTTCTATAGCATAAGGTCTTAGATCGAATAATTTTTCAACTTTTAATGCTATATCTCCATCGGACAGGTTAACTTTTGAGCTGCCAAAAGTATTAATATAAACACCGCACGGTTCAGTAATACCAATAGCATAAGAAACTTGTACTAAAACTTCATCAGCAACCCCTGCCGCTACTAAATTTTTAGCTATGTGTCTTGTAGCATAGGCAGCAGAACGATCCACCTTAGAAGGATCTTTTCCGGAAAATGCGCCTCCGCCATGAGCTCCTTTACCACCATAAGTATCAACAATTATTTTTCTTCCGGTTAATCCGGTGTCTCCATGAGGTCCTCCGATTTCAAATTTTCCGGTTGGATTTATATGGTAAGTGATATTATCATCAAATAATGCTTTTATTTCATCTTTTGATTCTGCCTTAACTTCAGGAATAACTATTGAAATAATGTCCTTGGCAATTTTGTCCAATACAACCTTTTCATCCTCATTGAACATATCATGTTGTGTAGAAAGAACTATCGTGTCAATACGTATCGGCTTATTATTATCGTCGTATTCAATAGTTACTTGAGATTTTGCATCCGGACGAAGATAGGTCATAATTTGACCTTCTTTTCTTATTCGTGCTAACACACGTAAGATGCTATGTGAAATATCTAAAGCCAAAGGCATATAATTATCCGTTTCATTGGTGGCATAGCCGAACATCATCCCTTGGTCACCTGCACCCTGTTCTTCTTTATTCTGTTTATCCACTCCGCGGTTTATATCCTGCGATTGTTCATGCAAAGCGGATAAAATACCGCAAGATTCGGCTTCAAATTTATATTCACTTTTCGTATAGCCTATTTTTTTTATAATATCTCTAGTAATATGCTGAACATCAATATACGTGTTGGATTTAATTTCACCGGCTAATACTACCTGACCGGTGGTAACTAAAGTTTCACAAGCTACCTTAGAATCGGGATCAAATGCTAAAAAATTATCTAATATCGAATCTGAAATCTGATCAGCAACTTTATCTGGATGGCCTTCCGAAACCGATTCGGATGTGAATAAGTAAGGCATATTTTTTGCTTTTATTTTATTATAATCATTGCAAATTTAAGAACATTAATTAATAAATTTACTATATTTCAAAAATTATTATAGAGTTTATGAATTCAAAAAAATGCTTATTATTTTCGCTAGTATCTTTATTAACAGTAGCATGTGCAACTAATCCGTTAACCGGAAGAAAATCGTTAAATTTTGTATCCAATTCTCAATTATTGCCATCTTCATTTCAGCAATATCAAGAAGTTTTATCTTCCAATAAAATTATTACAGGAACTCCTCAAGCAAGGCAAGTGGAAGAAGTGGGTAACAGAATAAAAAAAGCCGCAGAAGATTATTATAGATCTATTGGGAAGTCTTCAGCTTTAAACGGTTATCAATGGCAATTTGTATTAATTGATGATCCCAAAACGGTTAATGCATGGTGTATGCCCGGAGGAAAAGTGGCTGTATATTCAGGAATTTTACCTATTTGTAAAGACGATACAGGACTAGCTGTTGTCTTGGGACATGAAATTGCCCATGCTCTGGCAGGTCACGGAGCTGAAAAAATTTCACAATCATATATTTCAGAAATCGGTGGACAGGTATTAGGAGGGGTTACCAATAACCAAGCTTTGCGTTCAGCAATTAATCAATATTACCCCGTAGCCAGTGGCATCACTCTTTTACGTTATGGTCGTAAACAAGAATCTGATGCAGATGAAATGGGTTTATATATTATGGCAATGGCAGGATATGATCCCAGACAAGCCCCTTTATTTTGGCAAAGAATGATTGACGCTACAGGAAGTACCGATACACCTGAATTTCTTTCCACGCACCCGAATCCTCAAAATAGAATTGCAGATATAAATAAAATAATGCCCAAAGCATTACAATATTATCAAGCTTATAAAGCTAATTAATTTGAATTAGTCTTTATGGCATGTAATTTGGCATAGACTAATGACTTTTAATTTGAAGAGAAGAAACAGATATATTCGAATTGATTACCATATAACCAAAATTTGAACCTAATTCTTTATTTTTGGATATGGTTGTCAATATTTTACCATTCAAAAGGAATTGAATAGAACTTTTGTCTGTTACGATTGAAAAACTATTCTTTTCCTTTTTATTATATTTTTGAATTTTTTGTTTGAAATAAATTTGTGATTTTCCCTCTCTTTTGCTCTCGTAAGATATAACTACTTCGTTTTCTGCATTAATTCCAAATAGGAGATAATTTTCAGGATATTTCCGATCATCAGCATATAAAATTATACCCGCAACTCCCTTAGGGTCATAAAAATTATTAATTTGTAATGAAGTAGTATAGGTAATATTTCGATCGGATATTGGAAGGGAGAGCAAAGAATAATTTAAAACATTTTTCAAATCAGCCTTCATTAATAAATTTCCTTCTTCAAGTTTAGTATATAGTGCATCTGTTGATATCGTATCCCAATGATTGGTATTGGTATGAAAATCATCGTTAAACAATAGCGACTCTTTTTTACAGGAATTAAAAATTAATAAACTTAAAATAAATAGTAAGCTTTTTTTATAAAAGTTATTACCAATCATAATCTTACATTTTATATCTAGCGGTAGCTATAGTTTTAAGATCAGAAAATTTATTATGTTCATATTTAATGCTTCCAACCACGGCAATCATGGCTGCATTGTCTGTTGTGTATTCAAATTTGGGGATAAAAGTTTTACAATTTTTTTCTAATTCTAACTTTTTTATCTCTCTTCTTAACTCCGAATTCGCCGAAACACCACCGGCAATTGCTACATTTTTAATTCCCGTAATTTGAATAGCCAACTTTAATTTATCTAACAATGAAGATAGGATTGTTTTTTGGACGGATGCACATATATCTTCAAGATTCTCTTTTATAAAGTCCGGGTTTTTCTGTACTTCTTTTTGTATGAAATAAAGCACGGAAGTCTTTATGCCACTAAAAGAAAATTTGATTCCTTCCAATTTTGGTAAAGGAAATTTAAATTTATCTTTGTCTCCATTTTGAGAAAGTTTATCAATTGTAGGTCCTGCCGGATATTCAAGTCCCAAAATTTTACCTATCTTATCAAAAGCTTCGCCCGCCGCATCATCCAAAGTTTCTCCCAACACTTCCATATTAAAATAATCATTTACCTGAACAATTTGGGTATGTCCACCACTTACCGTAAGACATAAAAATGGAAATGATATATTTTCTTTAGAATCATCCTCAATAAAATGTGCAAATATATGCCCCTGCATGTGATTAACTTCAATAAGAGGAACGTTCAATGACATAGATAATGATTTAGCAAAACTGGTACCTACTAATAAGGAACCTAATAAACCCGGGCCACGGGTAAAAGATATCGCATCAATTGCTTTTTTATTTATATTTGCTAATTGAATTGCTTGATGTACAACGGGTATAATATTTTGTAAATGAGCACGAGAGGCTAATTCCGGAACTACACCGCCATAATTTTGGTGTATTTTTTGGGTAGATACTACATTAGATAGTATTTTTTTACCTTGTATTACAGCTGCTGATGTATCATCACATGACGATTCTATTCCTAAAATAATGGGTGTTTTCATTTATGACAAAGTTACTAATTAAAAAAATATTTTTTAAATCATCCAAGGCAATTCTCTATGCTTTTTGCATTTTATTTTTATTACTTCTATCTTTAATTATTGTTATAAATTTACCTTCTGTAAAAGATAAAATAGCAAAAGAGGCACTTTCTTATTTAAACAAAGAATTTAAAACTTCGATTTCTGCTCAAAGAATTGAAGTTGATTATTTTGGAAATCTTACTTTACATGATGTAGTTATTAAAGATCATCATCAGAATAATTTACTAACCGTAAAAGAATTAAAAGGATATTTAAATACCATATCTTTAATTGAAAATTTGGTAATTAAGCATATTGATGATATCAAAATTGATCAATTGCGTTTACAAAATCCTGTCATCAAGGTAATTACTTATAAAAATGAAAATCGTGATAATTTTTCTATTTTCATAGATAATTTTAACTCAGATAAACCTTCTCAAAAAAAAGATTTTAAATTAAACGGAAGGGTAGATATAATCAATGGTCGATTTTCAATTGTAAATCAAAATTTACCATTAGAAGATCAAGTCTGGTTAGATACTTCTGAATTAAATTTAAAAGCATCTACCGTTGATGTTTTCAATTCGGATGTAAGGGTTTTAGTTGAGCAATTTAATTTCAAAGCTAAAAGACATAAGGAAAATTATACGGTTTACCAATTTTCATCCGATATTCACTATTCAGAAACAGAACTTTCTTTCAAAGACCTTCTTTTTGAATCAGATACCTCATTGTTATTAGGTTCTTTATTTTTTAATCATACCAAAGAAAATGGATGGAGCAACTTTTCGGATCAGGTAGCTTGGAATATGGATGTTACCAAAGGAAGTAAAGTATCAGGTAAAGACATACGATATTTTGTAAAAAACTGGGATACTAGTTCTATACTTAACATTTCTTCGAAAGTTAATGGTACACTTAATAATTTAACATTAACTAATCCAATCTTATCGGTTAACGGTACTTTTTATTCTTCCCCTAGATTAGTGTTGAAAAATTTAGTTACTACTGATCCTTCCCAATCTTTTAATATAGAAACCAAAGAAACGCATCTTCAATCTTCATATGCCTCTCTTAATTCATGGTTACCGAAATTTATTTCTAAGGAAATACCCAAAATAGTTTCAGAATTTGGAACTATGAATTATATGGGTTCATTTTTAATTGATAAAAAAGACCTTAGTATAAATGGTAAAATGATTAGCTCTTTAGGTACATTAAAAGCGGATGCTCAATTAAAAGATTACGCTTCCCAAAAACCTAGATATAAAGGAAAATTAGAAACATACCAATTAAATTTAGCTTCTTTTATTAAAACAACAACACTAGGTCCCATATCCGCTAAAATTCAATTTGACGGCAGCGGATTTAATCTGGACCATATGGATACTAAATTTGATGCAAAACTGAATAGTTTAGTTATTAATGGTAAAGCGATTAATGATATTTCAGCTGTGGGTAATTTAAGAGATAAAATTTTTGAAGGTAAAATTATTTCCGATGACAAATACGCTAATTTTGACTTTAATGGTACAATAAATTTTGCTCAAAAATATATTAAAACCAACTTTGATGCAGATATCCAATCATTAAATTTAGGCTATTTTATTTCTCAAGCCGATAAAAATAAATCATTTAAAGGAATAGTCAAAGCAGATATTGAATTCAGCTCCATTGATGATTTAATTGGACAAATCAACATAAATTCAATTTCTATTGAAGATAATGGTAAAACTACTAATTATAATGATATACAAATAAAAACAAGTTTCGAGGAAGGAAATCGAAATTTAGATATTTTTTCTCCGAACATGATTACTGCCAATATTTATGGTAAATACAAATTAGAAGATATTCCTGATATGTTACAGAAAGGAATTGGGAACCTGGTAGCTAATTTTAAAACTAAAAAACGATTTGACAATCAAGAGTTTTCATTTATTTTGGATATACAAAAGGATTTATTTGATTTATTAATGATGGATGTTAACTTATCCCCGGGAACGACTATTACCGGAAGGTATGTTGGCAATGGAAATAAGTTACAGGCACAAATGATTTCAGAATATATATATTATAAAAATATCAAACTAACCAATCCGAATATATTTTTAAATACAGAAGATACCTTACGACAATTTATGGGGTCTTTATCTTATCTAAATATAGACAATACGAATATTGAAAAAATCAATTTTTCCGGATATAATAAAAATGATTCCCTTTTTGTTTCCACGAATTTTTATCATGGAAAATATAAAGAAAAACAAACTAATTTTGATTTAAATTTATATCAAACTCAAAAAAATAATGATATTATTATTGGGTTTAAACCTTCTAATATTAATTTGGCACAAGCAAAATGGAAACTGAATCCTAATTTTAAATCGGATGAAGCCATTGCGAAATATAATTTATTAACTAACAAATTAGTTTTACAAAAAATTGAATTAACATCTGAAAATTCTGAAATTTTATTGTCCGGAGAATATACCACCAAAAACGAATATACTTTTGATCTGAATTTAAAAGATGTTAAATTAGAAAAAATATTACCTCACAGCTTACTTAAAGATATGTCTTTTGAGGGTGTTGCCAATGGATCTGCCAAAGTACTTAAAAATTCAAGTGAACTTAAACCGCTTGTGGATCTTTATATCGATCAATTGAAATTTAATGGTCAAAATTTAGGGAATTTGGCCATGAGAGCAATCTACGATGCTAAAACCAACCGATATTTACTACAAAGTAAATTAGAAGATTCCGGACAAGATCGTTTTTTAGCTGACGGATATATAGCCAATCAAAATGGTAAGCCTTCTCAATTGAATATAGATTTACAAGCCAATCAAATGAACATTGCTCCTATAGGGACTTTTTTACAAAGTATCTTCTCAAATTTCAGAGGAACTGCCACAGGAAATGTTCAAATTTCAGGAGATATAACTTCGCCTAAATATCAAGGAACCCTTACAATGTCTAAAGTTGGATTTAAAGTTAACTTTTTAGGGGTTGATTATCAACTTACTAAAGATCAAGACTTACAAATATCTGACGGTATATTTTTATTTGATAATATTGAGTTGATGGATACTCAAAGAAAAACTAAGGGAGTAGTTTTTGGACCTTTAATGACAAAAAATTTTTCCGAATGGGGAATGAACTTAGACTTTACTTCGGATAAACTTTTAGTGTTGAATACTACCATGAAAGAAAATGATCTTTTTTATGGAACTATTTATGCTTCAGGTAATTTTTCCATAACAGGAACTACGGATAAAGGTATTGATATTTCAGCAACTGCCATGGCTCTTGAGGGAAGCAGCCTCACAATAAACAGCAGTAGTACAACTAATGCTACCGACATTCAATATATCAAATTCATTCCTGAACAACATAAAGAAGGAGATGAAAAAGAAACTAAACCACCTATGGGATTATCCATACGTGCAGACGTTACAGCAGACAATAAATCTGTAGTAAATCTAATTATTAGTCAAGAAACCGGAGATAAAATAGTGGTTCGGGGAGATGCAAAACATCTAAAATTTGATATGTCCAAAGCAGGAGTTATTTCTATGGACGGTACTTACACAATAACCGGTGATAGTAAATATTATTATAATATGTTTGTTAATAAGGATTTTACTATCGTTCCCGGAAGTACTATCCGATGGGAAAATCGTGGTCCTACTGAAGCCGATTTAAATATTCGCGCTTCCTATACCAGATTAGTAAGTAATATTGGCGATTATTTGGGTATATCTACAGTTCCCGCTTCTAATGTAACAGTTTCGGCTTTATTAACCGGATATTTATCTAAACCAAGTTTAACTTTTGATATACAAGCAGATGCTTCTTCTTCGGTTCGTGATCAACTCAATACTAAACTAAATAATAATGAAGGGGAAAAATACAATCAAGTAGCCGGAATTGTTGTTTTTGGAAGCTTTTTATCCGATAAGATGGGAGGTAGCAGTTATGCTTCTTCTGCTTATGATGTAGTATTGAAACAATTAACTTCTGCAATAAATAACATAAGTGGTGTATTTTCTCTAGATGCTAATTTTAATGCCGGTTCAAGAGTCGATGATACTAGTGACCGGATCTCTTTAGACCCTACATTTAAAGTAAATCAAAGGTTATCCATAGTTGGATCAGTTAATATGCCACTGGAACAAAAAAGTGCTGCCGACGTGTGGACCTATGGTGCAAAAATTAATTATGATATATCAAAAAACAATGATAAATCGCTAATTATCAATGGTTTTTCAAAACCATCCACTTTTGGGTTGGAAACATCGGTATTATCCACTACAGGGGCAAATAATCAATCGTATGGCGGGGGAATTGTTTACAAAAAATCTTTTAATAAATTCAGTGATTTGTTTAGTAAAAAGAAAAAGAAAAAAGAAATTATAAAGGATAAAAAGGATTCAATTAGTGCAAAAACCATTGGTTCTCAGAAATAAAATAGAGTTAGTTATTATGATTTATTAAAACCATCCTTTGCGATTTTTAACATAAGTATTATAAAATTCTTTATCTGATTGAGTAATATAAATAATTCCTTCTATCATGCCTATAGTGCTCATAATTATAGCTCCTATGCCACAACAAAAAAATGAAATAATAAGTGTAATTATACCCTGTCTAATATATCCTAAATAAAATTTATGAATACCTAGACTTCCCAAAAGAATGGCAAAAATTCCGGCTATTAATTTTTTAATATTAGATATTCTAATTTGATCTTTCGATAATTCATAGTCATCATTATTAATATTATTAATTTGATTTGTCTCTTGCATAATTAGTATATTTATGTTTTTATATTAAATACTGATAAAAAAGTAAACTTATAAATTTTTTTTAATTATAATCAAATATTATGCATTTTTTTGGTTTATATATATAAATCTTCTTTTTGGAAAAAAAATAGTATTTTTGTCAACAAAATAATCTGTACCATGAATTATGATATTATAGTTATAGGTAGCGGGCCCGGTGGATATGTTGCTGCTATTAGAGCCGCTCAATTAGGTTTTAAAACAGCTGTAGTAGAGCGAGAAAATCTAGGAGGAATTTGTTTAAACTGGGGATGTATACCAACTAAAGCTCTTATTAAAAGTGCTCACGTATATGAAGAAATAAATCATGCTGAAGAATTTGGATTGAATAAAACCGAATCATCTTTTGATTTTTCTAATGTTATTAAACGTAGTAGGGGGGTAGCCGATAAAATGAATAAAGGGGTTGGCTTCCTTATGAAAAAAAATAAAATTGATGTAATTAACGGAAATGCCAAAGTTAAGCCCGGAAAAAAAATAGAGGTTACTGATAAAGAGGGTAAAGTAACAGAATATTCAGCATCTCACATTATTATTGCTACCGGTGCAAGATCAAGAGTATTACCTAATTTACCTCAAGATGGTAAAAAAATAATCGGTTATAGAGAAGCCCTTACTCTTCCAACTATGCCTAAATCTATGATTGTAGTTGGTTCGGGAGCTATAGGTATTGAATTTGCATATTTTTATGCAACCATGGGAGCTAAAGTAACCGTAGTTGAATTTTTACCTTATATTGTCCCTGTCGAAGACGAAGAAGTTTCCAAACATGTTGAAAAATCTATTAAAAAACATGGTATAGAAGTTATGGTTAATTCTTCAGTTGAAAGAGTTGAAACTCAGGGAGACGGAGTTAAAGCTTTTGTTAAAACAGCGAACGGGGAAATAACTTTAGAAGCAGATATTATTTTATCTGCAGTAGGTATTACCGCAAATATCGAAAATATAGGATTAGAAGAGGTAGGAATATCAACAGATAAAGGAAGAATCCTTGTTGACAGTTTTTACAATACAAACATTCCGGGCTATTATGCCATTGGTGATGTTATTCCCGGCCCTGCTTTAGCCCACGTAGCTTCTGCAGAAGGAATTCTTTGTGTTGAAAAAATTAAAGGTATGAATGTTGAACCTATTGATTATGGAAACATTCCGGGATGTACTTATTGTTCTCCTGAAATCGCTTCTGTGGGAATGACAGAGAAAAAAGCCAAAGAAGCAGGTTATGATATTAAAGTGGGTAAATTTCCTTTTGTAGCATCCGGTAAAGCAACTGCTAACGGTGATACTGATGGTTTTATAAAAGTTATTTATGATGCTAAATACGGTGAGTTATTAGGTTGTCATATGGTTGGTAACGGAGTTACTGATATGATTGCGGAAGCTGTAGCCGTCAGAAGATTAGAAGCTACTTCACATGAAATTTTAACTACTGTGCATCCACATCCTACTATTTCAGAAGCATTTAAAGGTGCAACAGAGGCGGCATATGGAGAAGCAATCGATTTATAATATTGTTTTTTAGTTATATAGTTCTGTTTAAATAGTATGAATTTTAATCTATTTAAATAAATATATAATGGATACAAAATATAATTTTAAAATAAAAGACTATCTATTTGTAAGATAGTCTTTTATTTTTTAACTTATTAATTATCGAATTAAAACCATATGAATACATTTAAAATTATTTTAGCTTCTCAATCTCCACGAAGACAAGAACTTTTAAAAAGTTTAAATTATAAATTTGAGACCCTACATTTAAATATAGATGAAAGTTACTCTCCCTTATTAAAAGAAAATCAAATTACCGAATATTTAGCAGAGCAAAAATCGAAACGTTATGGAGAAGTAGATGATCACACGGTTGTGATCACAGCGGATACCATTGTTTGGATGAATGATCATGCATTGGAAAAACCTGAAAATTTCGAACAAGCAAAAAAAATGTTATTTGAATTATCAGGAAATTCACATAAAGTATATACTTCTGTAGGATTTTCAACCAAAAACGATTTTAAGGTTTTTACGGATTGTACAGAAGTTCATTTTTTACCTATGAATGAAAAAGAAATTGAATTTTATATATCTCATTTCAAACCTTATGATAAATCGGGTTCTTATGGAATTCAAGACTGGATTGGATTGGCTAAAATAGATAAAATAAAAGGTTCATTTTTTACTATTATGGGATTACCAACACATATTGTATATGAATATCTTGAAAATCTTACCTTTTAACTTATACCTTTGTTAGTATAAAATACTAAAATAATTATAATCAAATTATTTCATTGTCTAAATACTTAAAAATATTTTCAGAGTCCTAATTCTTTATATATTTTTGTGTCATATAAAATAAGTAAAAGTGAAAAAATCCATAAGTGTTTGTTTATATTTTTTTACCTGTATTGTATTTTCTCAATCGGTTTTAATGACCATAAATAATGAAAAAATTGATACCGATAATTTTGAAAATAATTACCTAAAAAGTTTAGAACTACTGGGAACGGATAAGACTATAGATAATTATATAGACTTTAATCTTCTTAAACAATATGCACTTACAAAAAATTTAGAAAATTCGATAGGTTTTAAGACAGAATTAGCAAAAGGTGCAAACCAATTAAAAGACAGCTTATTCTATCCTTCTGATTTACTCGAACCGATGCTGCAAGATTATTATAAAAAAATCGTTGTTGAAAAAAAATTGCAATTGTTAGTTTTTAAAAATGAATATTTAACCAATAAAAACGAAACCTATAAAAACAAATTTTTAAAGTCAATTATTGATAGTATCGATAACGATCCCTTACGCTTTGAAAAAGCCATATCAAAGTATTCTATACTTACGGATTTTAAAAAACCTTCTTATTTAAATATATTCGCATTAAATAAAAATGTAGTGGATGCAATATATAATGCACCACTAAATCAGTTAACTACGTATGTAGATGAAAATGATAATATATATCTTATTTTGGTTTCCAATGAAAGAAAATACTTAGGTGAAGTATCTTTAGGTCAAATATATATTCCGGATACTTCTCGATTAGGTAAAATTAAGATCGATAAAGTTTATAAAGAACTTAAACAAGGAGAAAGCTTTTCTAAAATTAAAGATAAAGTTTTTAAAAATTATAATGTTTTAAATAAAAATAATATCCTTTCGAATGAAGAAGTATACACATATGTGGTTAATCAAATTAAATCCGAACCTAATAATATCCCCGATTATTCTCACCCCATTAATTTAGAAGGTGGTTATGTTATTTGTGAATATTTTTTTAATGATAATTATAATTCATATTCGATCGCTAGAAAAAAAATATATAACCGATTAAAAAAATCTGAAGAAATCAACCGATTAAACGATTTATTAGTTTTAAGATTAAAAAAACAACCTTTTTATAAAGAAAATTTTATCCACCTTAGTAATTTTATTTCTTCTTTACCTCAATCTTACAATCAATTTACTGATTTTACTATTCCAAATAATGAGACAATTATTACTATTGGTGATTCCTATACACTTACCTTCAATGATATACTGGTATACCTTAAAAAATATTTAAAATCTGAAAATTATTCTGAAAGAAATCATTTGATATATGATTATTTAAATAAATGGGAAAAAGAGTATATTTTAGAGTTTTATACGGCACACTTTTTCGAATTGAACACAACTAAAGAGGATTATGAAAATTTAAAAAATCAACTTCTTATTAAATATGCGCTTAATTTAATTGCTTACGAAGCTCAAAATGATAAAATCGGTCAAAAAAAATTTTTACATGATGAATCTGCTCGATTGACCTGGAAGGAAAGAATTGAAGGTACTTTTTATTATTGTCTCAATTCAGATATAGAAACTAAAGTCCTTAACTGGTTAAAAAATAAAAAGTCAGTAAACTTTATAAAAAATCAATTTGAAGATAATCGTGAAGAATTAATAATTGAAGAAGGTAAAAAGACTCGAGAATCTCTTAATTTGCCTGCAAATATAAAATTAAACAGAGGATTATATGTCGTTGATAGTAAAAATAGAAGATTGATAATTAATATTAAAAAAATTATTAAAAATGATAAAATGAGTTTAGAAGATCTTCAAAAATATTATTTAAATGAATATATTGATTATAAAACGACACAAACAATTAATTTATTGAAAGAGAAAGCTGTTGTCACAATAGATTCAAATCAAGTAAAAAGATTAAAAGAGATTTATAATTGATAACATTAAAAACTAATATAAACACTAATTACTCATAAAAGAATTTTAAATTTGCAGAATATAAAAATTAAAATGAATAGATTATTTATAGTTGTAACCTTTTTTATGGCTACCTTCATTTTTGCCCAAGAAACAAAAATTGATGGAATTGTAGCTGTCGTGGGAAATGAAATTATTACAGAAACTGATGTTAAAGAAGGTGAAAATTACGCTCGATCTGAAGGACAAACCGCAACTGATCGATGCAGCTTTATAGAAAATATGATGAAAGAAAAAATTATTTTATATAAAGCTAAACAAGATACTCTAATAACTGTTAATAAAGATGAAGTAGCAAGAGAGGCTGAATCACGAATTGAAGGATATAGAAATTATTTTGGTTCAGATGCTAATATTCTAACCAATTTCAAATTTAAAACTATGGGTGAACTAAGAAGTTTACTCGAAACAATGATTAAAAATCAAATGTATACCCAAAGAAAAATGGCTGACATAACCAAAAATGTAGACGTTTCTCCAGAATATTTAAAAGATTTTTACAAAGCTCATGAATCAGAATTTCCTACTTTAAATGAAGAAATCGAATATGGGCAAATCTATATGTATCCTAAATTAACAGAAAGTCATAAACAAGAATTGATTGATCAATTAAAATCTATAAAAAAACAAATTGAAGAAGGAGCCAGTTTTGCTGACATGGCTAAAAAATATTCACAAGATCCAGGTTCAGCCGCTAATGGTGGGCAAATTTTAAATGTTAGAAGAGAGCAAATGGTAAAAGAGTTCGATGCCGTTGCTTTTGGATTGGAAGAAGGACAAATATCCGAACCATTTGAAACTGAATATGGATTCCATATTGTTTATCTTGAAAAAAAGAAAGGTCAAGTTATAGATTTAAGACATATATTATTAATGTCTGTTCCTAATCAAGAAGAAATTAAAACAGCTATAAAAAAACTGGAAGATATCAGGGAAGATATTAAATCAGAAAAAATTACGTTCAATCAAGCTGCTTTAAAATATTCAGACGATAAATATACCAAATATAACGGTGGTTTATTATCAAATTCTCAAACCGGTGATAACAGATTTGAAAAAATTAAACTACCTACTAAAGTGCTTTATAACCTTTCAGGACTTGGAAAAGGAGATTTATCCGAAGTATTTGAAGATAAAGAAAATAACCGAACGGTAGTGAAACTATTGAAAATAACCGATGTTATACCGGCTCACAAAATGAATTTAGAAATTGACTATAACAGAATCAAAGGCTTTGCTCAGAAAACTAAAGAAAACGAAGTAATTGAAAAATGGGTAGAAGCGCAAATTCCTTCAACCTTTATAACAGTTCAAGATGAATATAAAAAATGTAACTTTTCAATCGATTGGTTACAAAATAAAAATAGATAATTAGTAAACTATTAGTTAAAAAGCCCTGTAGTACAGGGCTTTACTTTTTTTCAATTGATTTTCAATTGTTACTTCATTAGTATATGCGAATGTTTTTTATAATTTATCTGTAATCAATAACTATTGATTGAATAATTATTTCGGTTCAATTAATAATTTTACTCAATTATCAATTTCTAGAAAAAGTAATCCTATATTTGAAAAATATTTTAAGAATCTATAAAATCTTAAAAAAATATTTTAAATAAAATTTAATATATTCCTATTAACACATTTAACTTCATTTTAATTGAAATATTATAATGTTTGCTAATAACGATTCCTTTACGATGCAAGCCAAAACCTTTTATGGCTTAGAAGATGTGCTTGTACAAGAACTAAAACAATTAGGTGCTTCTCAAATTGTTAAAAAAAACAGAGCGGTTGAATTCCTTGGAGATTTAGGATTTTTATACAAAGTGAATTATTCGTTAAGAACAGCCCTGAAAATTTTGGTGCCCATACACCATTTTAAAGCTAAAAATGAAACTATTTTTGAAAAGGAAATAAATAAAATTCCTTGGGAAAATTATTTTTTCAATTCGCAATCTTTTGCAATTGATACAACGGTATATTCCGATTATTTTAAACATTCTCAATACATTATGTTAAAAATGAAAGATGGAATCGTTGATCGTTTCAGAAAAAAATTTGGCAAAAGACCCGACATTGAAAGATACAATCCGGATATAAAATTTCATTTACATATCAGTAACCAAGAAGTAACTATATCTTTAGACAGCAGTGGATATCCACTCTTTAAAAGAGGTTACAGAAAATCTCATTTTGCAGCTCCCATAAATGAAGTATTAGCTGCCGGATTATTGAATTTAGCAGGATGGGACGGGAAAGGAAATTTTCTTGATCCAATGTGCGGTTCGGGCACTTTGTTAGTAGAAGCCGCCATGATCGCTTTAAATATGCCTCCGCAATTACATCGGAAACAATTTGGGTTTATGAATTGGAAAAATTTTGATTTGGAGTTGTTTAACAAAATAAAAGATACTCGAATTAACAGGATTAAAGATTTTTCAGGTAAAATAGTCGGATATGATATTTCTGACAAAGCTTTAATTTCAGCAAAAAATAATATTGAGGCAGCAGATTTATCAGAATTTATAGAATTAAAAAATCAGGATTTTTTTACTTCACAAAAAGAACAATTTCCCTTATTAGTTGTTTTTAATCCTCCTTACGATGAAAGACTATCGATTACTACAGATCATTTTTATAAAAATATCGGTGATACTTTAAAAAATAATTATAAAAACACATTAGCTTGGTTCATTACTTCATATCTTGATGCCTATAAAAAAATTGGCTTACGTCCCTCAAGAAAAATTAAAATTTATAATGGCAAATTGGAATGTCGTTTTTTTCAATACGATATTTATGAAGGAAGTAAAAAAAATAAGATAATTAGTTAAAATTTGTAAAAATTGTTGATTATAATATAATAGTTTAGTTTATACAGTTAAATTTGCAATATATTAATAACAACGGTTATATAATAACAGTAAATTATGAAAATCGCTTTAATATCTTTAGATTATTATAGATATGATAAATATATTATCTCTGCAATGAAAGAACTAGATATAGAAGCAATTCATATTGATATTTATGCAAACAGATATAGGTATCCCAATTTATGGGTTCGATTAAAAAATTTAATTAATAAATCATTTTTT
This sequence comes from Apibacter sp. B3935, assembly GCF_009827705.1. NCBI lineage: Bacteria > Pseudomonadati > Bacteroidota > Flavobacteriia > Flavobacteriales > Weeksellaceae > Apibacter > Apibacter sp. B3935. Next base: position 289,146 of record NZ_WINL01000001.1, on the reverse strand, counting down.
AATACTAATATCAAAAGAACCCATCTGGAAAAATTAATTAAAAATGCTTTATCTAAAAACGATAAATTTGATAAGATCGTTATTATTCATGCAGAATGGTTATCTCCTGAAACTTTAAAATTTTGTAAACATACAAGTAATGAAATGATTGCCTACCATTACGATGGTATTAAGCGTATGCCTTCTATTACAGATACTTTTAAATATTTTGATAAAATTTACAGTTATGATAGAAATGATGCTGAAAAATATAATTTAAAATTTATACCCAATTATATTTATGAGCAAATGGAAGATAGAAATCTTAATGAGCAAAAAATAGCTTTCAATATTTCATCATTAGATAATAGAACTCCCATATTAGAAAAAATTGCAAAAATTTTAGAAAATAAAAATTATCCCTATGAATTTCTGGTTGTAAATCGTAACCATTTTAATTTTTACACTCAAAAATTCAAAACCAAGATTAAATATTTAAATAAAATGGTTTCCAGAGATAAAGTCCTTGAAAAAATTAAAAGATCTAATCTTATGGTTGACATACAAAGGCCTGAACAAATAGGCTTGACATTTCGTGTATTTGAAGCTTTAGGACATCATAAAAAATTGATAACTACCAATAAAGACATTATCAATTACGATTTTTATAATCCTGCGAACATTTTAATTATAGACCCTGAAAATATTGAAATTCCGGATGAATTTTTATATTCAAAATACGAGATAGTTCCGGATCATATACTTAATAAATACCATGTTAAAACATGGGTTAAACAAATTTTAGAATTAAATTGATCAAAATACTATTTGATTGTAATCAATCCTATACATTTCATAAAAATATAAATAAATTTGCCTTATTAAAAATAACAGCGAATGCGAACAAAATCTGTTGGGAAAAAAAAAATTAACGTTATAACTTTAGGCTGTTCTAAAAATATTTACGATTCTGAAGTTCTCATCAATCAATTAAAAGCCAATAACAAAGAGGTTGTTCATGAACAAAATGGAGACATTGTAGTGATTAATACATGCGGATTTATAGATAATGCCAAAGAAGAAAGTATTAATACTATTTTAGAATGTGTCAAACAAAAAGAAGAAGGAACAATTGAAAAAATATTTGTTACCGGATGCCTTTCGGAAAGATATAAACCCGATTTAAAAAAAGAAATTCCTAATGTCGATCAATATTTCGGTACTCGTGAATTGCCCTTATTACTAAAAGCTTTAGGTGCTGATTATAAACATGAATTGGTAGGAGAAAAATTAATTACCACTCCCAGACATTATGCCTATTTAAAAATTTCGGAAGGTTGCGATCGACCATGTAGTTTTTGTGCAATTCCTTTAATCCGTGGAAAGCATATTTCAACTCCCATTGAAGAATTGGTAAAAGAAGCTCAATCGTTGGCTCGAGGTGGAACCAAAGAATTAATTTTAATTGCTCAAGATTTAACTTATTACGGTTTAGACTTATACAAAAAAAGAGCTCTCGCAGATTTATTAAAAGAGCTTATTAAAGTGGAAGGTATTGAGTGGATTCGTCTGCATTATGCTTTCCCTACAGGATTTCCTATGGACGTTCTGGAACTTATGAAAAACGAACCTAAAATTTGCAATTATATTGATATTCCTCTCCAACATATTTCAAGCGATATATTAAAATCCATGAAAAGAGGAACTACCAAAGAAAAAACCAACCGATTGTTGACTGATTTCCGTTCGAAAGTTCCCGACATGGCAATTAGGACAACCTTAATTGTAGGCTATCCGGGAGAAACTCAAGAACATTTTGAAGAATTAAAAAATTGGGTTATAGAACAACGATTTGATCGTTTAGGTTGTTTCTCTTATTCTCATGAGGAAAACACGTCCGCTTATTCATTAGAAGATTCTCTTTCTGAAGAAGAAAAAATGAATCGAGTAAACAAAATCATGGAAATTCAATCTCAAATTTCGTGGGAATTAAATCAAGAAAAGATCGGTAAAACCTATAAGTGTATTATAGATAGAAAAGAAGGAGATTATTATATTGCGCGTACAGAATACGATTCACCGGATGTGGACAATGAAGTTTTAATTTCAGCCCATGATGTATATTTATCCGTAGGAAGTTTTGTATCTGTTAAAATTAATCGTGCAGAAGATTTTGACCTTTATGGCGAATTAGTTTAGTAATCCTATTTATTTAAAATTTTGCCGGCTATCAATAATCGTTTTTATCATCGATTCATTTGATTAAAAAAATTCTTATTTACGCATTTGCTTTTACATATTGGTAAACAATATAAAAATGGGACTGATATATAATTTATATCAGTCCCTTATATAAAGTTACAATTACTTAAATTATATGACAATCAACGGTTGTCAAAAATAAGCAAAAAAAAAATAATATAATTGATTGATTTTCGGCGTTTATTAACTCATATAAAATTGTTTAGCAATCTTAACTCATTAAAAACCCTATCCAACTATAATTCTTTTAATTCTTATCAATCATTTTATTAAGATTTTCCGGATATCGATCTCCAACAATATTAATTTTAGACAATCCTTCATTGATTCGATTTAAAACTTCAGGACTTAATTTTAGAGAAGTTGCTTCTATGTTTTCTTTCAAACGATTTAATTTAGTAGTACCCGGTATTGGAACAATCCACGGCTTTTGAGCTAATAACCAAGCGATAGCAACTTGGGCTGGTGTTGCATTAAGTTCTGTACCGATAGATTTTATAAAATCAATTAATACAAAATTTTTTTTCCTGTTTTCAGCCGATAAACGGGGAACTATATTCCTAAAATCATTTTTGTCAAACCGGGTATTTTCATTAATGGTTCCGGTTAAGAAACCTTTGCCAAGTGGACTAAATGTAACAAATCCTATCTCTAATTCTTCCAGTGTAGGAATAATCTCTTTTTCAGGATCTCTGTAAAATAAGGAATATTCACTTTGCAGAGCAGTAACCGGTTGAACGGCATGGGCTTTTCTTATCGTTTGAGGACCTGCTTCCGATAATCCCCAATGTTTAATTTTGCCTTCTTTCATTAAATCTTTTATTGTTCCTGCCACCTCTTCAATCGGTACATTTTTATCAACTCGGTGTTGATAATACAAATCAATATAATCGGTTTTTAATCTTTTAAGCGAGCCTTCCAAAGCTTTTCTGATACTTTCGGGTCTACTGTCGGGAGGATTGGCAGAATTTCCATCTTTAAATCCAAATTTGGAGGCTATTTTTATTTTACTTCTAAATTCTTTTACCGCTTCTCCTAAAAGTTCTTCATTCGTAAAGGGACCATACACTTCAGCTGTATCAAAAAAAGTTATTCCGGAATCGTAAGCAGTTTGTATTACTTTTATTGCTTCTTTTTTTTCAGTGGATGGACCTAAACCAAAACTTAATCCCATACAACCCAAACCTAATTCGGAAACTTCAAGTCCATTTGTTCCTAATATTCTTGTTTTCATTTAAAAATATTTAATAGTAAATTTATATCAACAAAGATACTTTTATAAGATAGCTTTAATTTTATATAATTTACTGAAATTGTTATCAATTTTACTGATTATTAATTTCTTATACGAGTAAAAACATGATTTATGTAAATTTGAATGAATCTAATGATCATCTAAAATGGAAAAAATTATTTCTATAGATAGTGTTAAAACCTATAATACCATGCGAGGAGTTGAAACCACTCATCCATTAGTTAACGTACTTGATTTATCAAAAACTAAACCGATAACAGCTCAAACATTCAATTACGGTTTATATGCCATATTTTTAAAAGAATTAAAATGCGGAGAATTAAAATATGGAAGAAATACGTATGATTTCCAAGAAGGCTCTCTCGTTTTTATTTCACCCGGACAAATTATGAAAGTGGAGCCCAATGTAACCACCTTTGCACCTAAAGGATGGGGATTATTGTTCCATCCCGACCTATTACTTGGAACTCAATTAGGTAAAGACATAAAAAAATACTCATTTTTTTCTTATGACAGTAACGAAGCTTTACATCTATCCGACAAAGAAAAACAAATGGTTTTAGAATGTTTTAAGAATATTCAATATGAAATTGAACAACCTATTGATAAACACAGTAATACACTGATCACGACCAATATTGAATTACTATTAAATTATAGTTCTCGTTTTTTTGATCGTCAATTCGATACAAGAAAAGATATTAATAAAGGAATTTTAGAAAAATTTGAAAAACTACTTTATGAATATTTTTCTTCTGATAATTCAAAAAATTTGGGTTTACCTTCGGTAGCCTTTTGCGCTTCACAATTAAATTTATCATCCAACTATTTTGGAGATTTAGTTAAAAAAGAAACCGGAAAATCAGCACAAGAATATATCCAAGAAAAAATTATTTATTTAGCTAAAGAAAAAATTTTAGATCTGAATAAAAATATTTCTGAAATCGCTTATGAACTTGGATTTAAATACCCTCAACATTTTACCCGATTTTTTAAAAATCAATTAGGTATTACTCCTAATGAATATAGGAATATCAATTAAAAATTTTTATAAGTATTGGGTATTCAGAATTTTTTATCAAATAATTATTAAGATTTTATATTCTCATAAAGCAAATTTAAATTACACTTTCAGATTTTAATTTGATCATTTTAGGTTATTAAATCTTTATAAACGTATTAATTAAAATAAATAGATGATTAGTTAGTGTAAAAATATTTTATTAATTTTTAGTATTTTATTATCAATTTTGTATTTAAAATATTCGTCATTATTTTCAATTAATTTAACATTGCCATAATGCATTTGTCTGTGATGATTAGCACATATTGTAATTAAATTACTTATACTTAAAACTCCTTTTTTGCGTGTTGATACTTGTTCAACATGATGAGTTTCAATATAAGTTTTTCCATTTGATTTAATAAAAGAATTAGTTTTATTTCCTAAAGCCTCACAAACAGAACATTTAAAAATATTTAATTCTTTTACTTTATTTGAAATAGCCCCCCTTTCTATATATTTTGAAACCCGATCTTTTTCTTCTGGTTGTTTATTTTTCATCCATTCTTCAAGTTTTATAATATCTTGAATTGTATCTGCTAAATTAGGAATGATAATGTTTGATAATTTATTTTCAAGAATTTGATTTTCTTCTAATAAATTTTCTTGAAATAAAAAATTATATAAAAAAATATTTAATTTAATATCATTAAAGTTATATTCACTAACAAATTTTATAATATTATGAACATTATCAGAAGTAAGATAATTAAATCTTCTAGCTAATTTTTTATCTTTAGGTAATAAATTTTTTTCTGCCGCTATTTTATTTGTTATTGGAACTGAATTTTGAAAATAATAAATATTGTCAGGTAAAGCCTTAATATTGCCCTCACTATATTTTTCAAATTTTTTTTCATTTATCGTTCGTTTATATTTTTCTCCATACAAAGGATAAACATATAAACCAATAATTTTTTTAAGATTCGAATCTTTGTAATCTCTGCTTGCAAAAAAACTATTTGTACATTTTTCTTAAGTTTATCTAAAAAAGAAGGAGCATAGCCAATATAATAACCATCTTTTTCTGCTTTGAATTTTTCATGACCAAAATTTAAACTTTCGTTCATAAATCTTTTTTTAATTACATATCCAAAATTGGATTTTAATATATCTTCATCGGTTGGATTATCAGACCATTGATTACTATTCCAAGATATGTTGGCAAGTATACCAAGATATTCTGTAGTTGTTTTCTCGATTTTCATGAAGTTTCAATTTTAAAATAATATTATAATTCTTAGCTAAGATAAATAAAATACGTAAAAATCATTTAATTTATACCATGATAATATATATTAATAAATTATTACCATAAATATAAATTTGAAATAAATTATTATTATAATTAATTGATTTCTAAAAATGTTTAACTATCATAAAAAAATCTAAATATTAAATAAAGCCAATAAATTATGCAGTATTAATTGGGTTTATTTATAAAATAATTAAAATGAACAACTCCAAATTTAAAAACAAAAAAACTCCGGTTAACAATAACCAGAGTTTATAATTAAAATTTTTTTAAGCAATGAAATTACAATATTTCATAATTAACTTTTATGACTCCTGCATTTAAGCTTGTTAATTCTGCAAAAGCAGCTTTACTTAAATCAAATTCTCTTTTAGGTACAAATGGTCCACGATCAGTAATTCGTACAATAACTTCTTTACCATTTTTTGGATTTATAATTTTAACTTTCGTCCCAAATGGTAATGTTTTATGTGCAGCAGTAAAATCATTCATGTTATATCTTTCTCCGCTTGAAGTCAATCGACCTTGAAACTTTCCTCCATACCAAGAAACACGCCCGGAAAGAGTGGATTTTTCATTACTATCTACCTCTTCTTTGGAAACGTTACTTGTCAAACTGTCATTTTGGTAATTTACTTTAATAGTGTCACCGGATACATGAGAAAGGGAAGGAGCTTTTACCAATTCTTCACTGTGAAAAAATGTAAATGATAAAGACACTAATAAAATAATCATCAATGCTAAAGTTAATTTCTTCATATTTTAGTTTTACTCTTTTGTGCTGCAAAATTACAATCTCATTATCTAAAATATTCTTAAATGCATTTCACATATGGTAAGCATACATATGAAAACTTCTATATTTATTTTAAATAAAGGGTTTCAATGAGATAGTTAAAAAAATGTTAAATTATATTGATTTTGTTAATTTTTTTCACTTTTAATCATAAATGAAATTCACTTTACTAAAAACAAATGTTTTATTGATAAATAAATATAAATTAATAGTATTATTTTTGACAACTAAACGTAATTATATAATGAAAAAAATTGTTTCTTATTTTCTTTTATGCCTCATCTTACTATCGTGTACTTCAATTGAGAAAAAGAAAAATATAAAAAATGTAGAAGAATTTTATAAAATATATGCTCAAAGAAAAGACACTAAACAACTTATGAGCTTTTATACGGACAACAATCCTAAATGGGTAAATGCCGTTTCGCAATCTTTATTGGAAGGCAAAAATATAATTTTGGATATGTATGAGAACAGTTGGAATGACAAAAATTTTAAAAAACATCAAGATTATCCCGAAAGCATAACAATTAAAGAAATAATTTCGAATGATAGCATCGTAGCAGTTAGTGGGCAATATAATCCCTATTATTATAAGGATAAATTAATACATTCCATGAAATTCACTTCATGGTTCTATTTTGATAAAGAGGGAAAGATTAAAAAACAAATCGAGTGGATGCAATACACCATGAATGATTTAAAGGATATCATAAATTTTAAACAAAACGCAGAAATAAATTAATTTTTTTTAACGAAATTTTAAAATTCTTATTTTTGTAGCTCCAAAAACCAAGTAGTAAAAATGACTTCTAAAGAAATACGAAAAACTTTTCTGGATTTTTTTAAATCTAAACAACATAGTATAGTTCCGTCTGCTCCGATTGTTTTAAAAGATGATCCTACACTCATGTTTTCCAATTCTGGAATGACACAGTTTAAGGATTATTTTTTAGGCTATAAAGAACCTAAAAATAAGCGTACGGCCGACACTCAAAAATGTTTACGGGTTTCAGGAAAACATAATGATTTGGATGATGTAGGTAAAGATACCTATCATCACACCATGTTTGAAATGCTTGGAAACTGGAGTTTTGGAGACTATTTTAAAAAAGAAGCTATTGAATGGGCTTGGGAATTGTTAACTGATGTATTTCAAATTTCAAAAGACAGGCTCTATGTTACCATATTTGAAGGAGATGCAGAAGAAGGCTTAGAAAAAGATATGGAAGCCTACAACTTTTGGAAAGAACATATTTCAGAAGATCGAATACTTCTAGGTAACAAAAAAGATAACTTTTGGGAAATGGGCGAAACAGGACCTTGTGGGCCTTGTTCCGAAATACACGTTGATATCCGTTCGGATGAAGAAAGAAAAAAAATTGATGGTAAAGATTTAGTTAATCATGACCATCCGCAAGTCATTGAAGTTTGGAACCTGGTTTTTATGGAATTTCTCCGTAAAGCAGACGGCAGTTTAGAAAAACTACCTAAAAAAAATGTAGATACGGGAATGGGATTTGAAAGGCTCTGTATGGTATTACAAGGCAAAATTTCTAATTACGATACAGATGTATTTACTCCCTTAATAAAAAAAATAGAAGAAATATCCGAACTAAAATACGGCGAAAACACAAACGTTGATATAGCCATGCGAGTTTTGGCAGATCACGTACGAGCCATCACATTCTCTATAGCCGACGGACAGTTACCTTCTAATTCCGGAGCAGGATATGTAATACGAAGAATTTTAAGACGGGCCATTGGTTATGCATATCGAGTATTGCATATCAAAGAACCTATTTTATACAAGCTGGTTCCGATTTTAAATACTCAAATGGGAGAGTTTTTTCCCGAAATTTCTAAACAAGAAAGCCTTATATCAGAAATTATAAAAGAAGAAGAAATTGGATTTTTAAGAACGCTGGATCAAGGATTGGTACGATTGGCTAATTTTATGGAAAACAATCCTAAATTAGAAATCATTCCCGGCGATGTTGTTTTTGAATTATACGATACCTATGGTTTTCCTTCAGATTTATCTCGAATAATTGCAGAAGATCATGGAAAAACCATTGATGAAAATGGATTTAATGAAGAAATGAGCAAACAAAAAGCTCGTTCCAAATCTGCTTCCACTTTTAAAAATTATGATTGGGTTATCTTACAAGAAGATGATGTAGAAGAATTTGTAGGTTACGATTTTTTGGAAACTCATGTTAAAATAACAAGATATCGTAAGGTAGAAAATAAAGAAGGAGAATTTTATCAATTAGTATTTCAAATTACCCCGTTTTATGCCGAAAGTGGAGGACAAGTAGGGGATATAGGGTATATTGAAAATTTAAATGAAAAAATAGAAATTCTAAATACTAAAAAGGAAAATAATTTAATTATCCATACAGTAAAAGAATTTCCAAAATACCCTGAATTTCCATTTAATGCAAAGGTAGACAGCAAAAGAAGAGAGGCAATTACCAAAAACCACTCGGCTACCCACCTTTTACATGAAGCATTGCGGGAAGTACTTGGTAAACATGTTGAACAAAAAGGTTCTTATGTAGGACCGGACTATTTACGTTTTGACTTTTCCCATTTCAGCAAAATGAGTCCGGAAGAAATACAAAAAGTTGAAATGTTGGTCAACACCAAAATATATGAAAGAATCGAATTAGACGAAAATAGGGCAGTCCCATTTAAAAAAGCTATTGATATGGGAGCTATGGCTCTTTTTGGTGAAAAATATGGCGATTTAGTACGGGTAATTAAATTTGGAAATTCGGTTGAATTATGTGGAGGAACCCATGTAAAAAATACGCATGAAATCATATTTTTTAAAATTATGAGTGAATCTTCCAGTTCCGCAGGAGTACGAAGAATTGAAGCGATTACCGGCGAAACAGGCATAGCGTTTCTTAAAGATCAATTCAGTCAATATGATCGTTTAAAAAGCTTTTTAAAACAGTCGGATGATCCTATTAAGTCCATTGAGAAATTATATTCGGAAAATGATCAACTAAAAAAACAAGTTGAGCAACTCAACAAAGAAAAAGCAAATCATGAAAAAATACTTTGGAAAAATTCAATTACTCAAGTGAATGGAGTATATTACCTTGGATTACAGACCGACTTAAGTAATGCATCGGTAAAAGATTTAATTTTTCAACTAAAGAATGAAATTTCCAATTTGTTTATTATCATAGGTACTCATACAGATCAAAAACCTACACTTTCCATAGGAATTTCTGAAGATTTAGTTAAAACTAAAAATTTACATGCGGGAACGATCGTAAAAGCTTTATCCAAAGAAATAAAAGGCGGCGGTGGAGGACAACCCTCTTTTGCCACAGCAGGAGGAAGCGATTTATCAGGACTGGAAATTGCTATTAAAAAGTCTTTAGACTATTTACAATAAATTAATAAATAAATAATAATAATTTGTGTTGTGCTCAATTATAATAAATTATAATTGAGCACAAACTTTTTATATGAAAAGATTACGACTTCGTTTAAACTTTTATCTATTATATACGTTATTCTTAGAACTATAATAAAGAATCTAAAGCACTATCTAAATCGGGATATTTAAAAGTAAATCCGGCTGTGCGAATTTTCTCAGATGAAATTCTGCTGCCATCCAATAAAAGTGTAGAAACTTCACCAAATAACCAGCGCAATATAAAACCTGGCACATTAGGTAAAAATAGAGGTTTATTTAACTTTTTGGCAATGGCAACAGTTAAATCTTTATTAGTTGTGTAGGAAGGAGCTACCGCATTGTAAGTACCCTGTAAACCTTCATTTACTAAAACATATTTATAAATTGAACATAAATCATCAATATGTATCCATGGAATATACTGTTTTCCAGAACCGAGACAGGCGCCTACATAATAATTTACCATTTTTTTAATTTTATATAAAACGCCTTTTTTATTTTTAGATAAGGATATACCTGTCCTTATTTTTACAACTCTGTCGGCTACGCCTTCCGATAAAAATTCATCAGCTGCTGATTCCCATTGAAAACATACCTCACTTAAAAAATCATTACCTTTGGAATCTGATTCTTTAAATATCTTATCCGATGTGGTATTGCCATAATAGCCCGAAGCAGAACCACTGATAAAGGTGAGTATTTTTTGATTCCTATCCTTTAGAGTTTTTAAAATAAGTTTGGCCGAATCTACACGGCTGGAAAGTATAACTTTTTTTCTTTCATCCGACCATCTTTCATCGGCAATACCTGCACCGGCTAGATGAATAATATGTTTAACTCCCTCCAAAGCGTTGGTATCCAAATATTGCTTTTCAATATCCCATTCATATTCATTCGGTTTGGTTTTTTTTCTGGTAAGATAACGGAGAGAGTAATTTTTTAAGAGTGTCGATAATTGATTGGCAACCGCTCCGTGGGCTCCGGTTATTAGTATAATTTCTTTTTCTTCCATTTTTTAGTATTTAACGGTAATCGTTGTAATTGCGATAACAAAATTATATGCTGCTAGTTATCAAACTATTATATCAAATAACAGGCCGTTGGTTTAATCCCATAATTTATTTTATATATTTAAAAATAAAATCTAATTTTTTGAAATAACATTCCTTTAATAAAAAATATTTTTATTATAATGCATGAAATTATTAACTGAAATTAAACTTTTCTAATTTCTTATTGTCTAAATAATAAGAAATAAAAATGGACGAAACAGAACTTTTACTTCTTTTAGAAAAAGATGTTAACAACGGATTCAGGCTGCTGGTAAAAAGGTATAGTCAACCCATATATTGGCATATACGTAAAATTGTCTATACTCATGCAGATGCAGACGATATAACTCAAAATGTATTTATCAAAGTTTTTCAAAATTTATCCGGATTTAAAAGAAATTCAAGTCTTAAAACCTGGATATACAAAATAGCAACTAATGAATCGCTGAATTTTATTAATAGTGCTGCTCAGAAAAAAAATATAAGAAGCGATGAATTAGTCATTCAGTTGTCTTCTCAACTCAAAGATGATAATTTTTTTGATGGAGATGAAATTCAATTCAAATTGCAACAAGCCATAGCCGAATTACCCGAAAAACAACGAATTGTATTTAATATGAAGTATTTTGACGATATAAAATATGAAGATATGTCGGAAATTCTGGAAACATCTGTAGGGGCTTTGAAGTCTTCCTATCATCATGCTTCTAAAAAAGTTGAACAATTTCTTTTAGCTAATATTGAAAAATAGTTTATTTAAAACCTTATATGAATAACATCAATAAATATAAATCTACTCCTTTCCAAACTCCTGAAAATTATTTTGCTCAGTTGGAGAATCGTATTGTTTCCAAATCGTTAATTAATAAAACTTCAAAATCACCCTACAAAATTCCAAATAACTATTTTGAAAATTTAGACAAGAAAATTCTATCAAATACAATTGAAAAAATAAATCCTGATAAGCCAAAAATTTTCACTTTATTTTCTAAAAAAATATATTGGATTCCGGCTGCAGCCTGTTTATTTTTCGCTGTAATGGTGGGAATATATAGTACTAAAAATCAATACACTACTGATTCTTCGATAACAAGTGCTAACTTAGAAAATCAAAACCATTTAGCTCTAACAGATAATTTATATGCACCTAAACCGTCGGATTCGTTTATATCAACTTCCGGTTCAACGACCAATATCCATAAAACCACTAATAATATTTCTAAAAGTTCACCTAAAAGAATTCCAAAAAAAATGGAAACTAATAAAGATAAAATGATTGAACAAGAGATGATTTCTTCTTCAAATGTTATCTATGATTTGTATTTTACCAATGAAGAAACTACCAATTTATACGATGAAGAAACATCACAGGATAGTTTTGCTTTATTTTAGAAAAAGTAAAGTTGTTATTTTTTCAATAATTAATGAATTAATGATGGGTATATTCGAAAAAAGCTTCTTCCAAACTTAAATATTTACCTTTAAAATCCTCAATGCTTCTATCTTGAATAATAGATCCTTTATTTAAAAGTATGACTCTTGAACATAAGACTTCAACCTCTTGCATAATGTGAGTAGACAAAATAACAGTTTTCTTTTTACCTAATTCCTGAATTAATTGCCTGATTTCAATAATTTGATTGGGATCCAAGCCATTAGTCGGCTCATCTAAAATTAAAATCTCAGGATCAAAGAGAATTGCTTGAGCCAGTCCCACTCGTTGTTTATATCCTTTAGATAATTGACTGATTTTCTTATTTTGTTCCTTTTGTAGGCCCACCTTTTCAATAATGTCGGAGATCTCGCTTTTGGGAGTATGATGAATATCCGAAACAAAGCTTAAATACTCCTTAACATACATATCTAAATATAATGGATTATTTTCCGGAAGATAACCAATTAACGATTTGGTTTTATATGGAAACTCTTGATTATCCATACCATTGATCCAAATATTTCCCCGGTCAAAAGATAACGATCCTGTAATTGACCGCATCATGGTTGTCTTACCTGCTCCATTTGGACCTAATAAGCCGACAATCTCACCTTTTTTTATTTCCAGAGAAATAGCATGTAAAGCAATTTGTCCTTTATAATGTTTAGTTAGATTTTGTATTTTTACAGACATTTTATTTCTAGCTTGAACAAATCTGTTCCATTAAATTTATGTAAATATAATTAATAAAAATAAAAAAAATTGAGTGTTTAGTACCATTAATTTATGAAGTCAATATCAATACAAGGAATTAAAGGATCGTTTCATCATGAAGCCGTAAACCGTTTTTTTCAAAATGAAAAAGTGGAAATAATTGATAGTCCTACATTTAAAACCGTAGTAAGGGATGTAATTAATGGGAAAGCAAACTATGGAATGATGGCCATAGAAAATTCTATAGCGGGAGCTATTTTACCCAATTATAGTTTAATTACCAAAAACGGGTTACACATAGTCGGTGAGGTGGTCTTACCGATTAAACATCATTTATTAGCACTGCCGGGAGAAACATTAGATTCAATTTCTGAAGTTAGAACCCATCCTATGGCTTTATTACAATGTGAAAATTTTCTTGAAAAATATCCTGATTGGAAATTATTATCTAAAGACGATACCGCAACTTGTGCATACAACATTCATAGTAAGAAAATGAAAGGTATTGCGACTATTGGCTCAAAATTGGCAGCAGAAATGTATCAATTACAAGTATTGGCTGAAAATATTCATGATGTTTCTGATAATTACACCCGTTTTTATTTATTATCTCCTAAAACGGAAAAAGTTGAAAATTTTACGAAAGCATCCTTATACTTCACTACAGATCATACAATGGGTAGTTTAGCAAAAGTTTTAAATATTCTTGCAAACCATCAAATGAACATCACTAAAATACAATCTGTGCCTTTATCAGGATCGGTTTTCCAATATTCTTTTCATGCGGATATTATTACTCCCGGAGGAAATGATGACAATTACCGCAGGGCGTTGGAAGAGATAAAAAATAATACCAATTTTTTACATATCTTAGGGGAGTATAAGGAAGATAAAATTTAAAAATGAACTATGAATATATTTTATTGGGAGGCACTCTAATCGGTGCAATTATAGGATATATTAAAGGTTTTCTAAAACAAATTTCTTCAATCGCAGGACTCACGGTCGGATATTTATTTTCTTCTCTGTTTTTATCTCAAATGCATCACATTTTATTACAAAATAAAATAATTTCAGAAGAAACATCGACATGGGTTAGCTATGTCTGCGTTTTCATCATTTTATTTATAAGTATTCTATTTTTATCCCGAATTATTGAAAAAATTTTAAAAAAATTAGGTTTAGGTTTCACTAACCAACTAGCAGGAATGGCATTGGGTGCTTTAAAATATTTCTTACTAATAATGATGATTTATTGTTTTTTATACTATTTAAATATATTAACTGAAGAAAATTGTTCTATTAATTTATTAAATTTTGTATCTTTATTCAAAACTGTTGTTTTTAAATATATATAATGAAAATTAATTTGTTTAGTAAACAATTATGTTTAGCCAATTTTTTTAATTTTTTACTGGTAATTTTTTTAGGGATTAAATATTTAAAATATACCGAAAATTTAAGCGGATTCATTACATATTTTTATATGTTTTCTTCACTTATTACACATTTTTTTATTCTTAATTGTTTTCCACTGTTACTGAGTCTTTTATTCTCATTTTTTACCAAATCAAAATTACTATCTAAACTTATTTTTAGCTTTCTTTCTATTCTTATTATATTATATCTGCAAATAGATTTACTGGTATTTAGCCAATTTAGGTATCATTTATCCCCTATAGTATTTAAATTAGTCTTTGGAAAAAGAGCTACAGATATTTTTCATTTTTCAACTATAAATACTACCATTGCAATACTTTACCTAATTGGACTTATTTTACTTGAGATACTAATACTATATTTTTCTTCCAAACTATCCAAAAAATTACCTAATTTAAAAATTAAGCTAATCTTAGTGATTGCAGGATTTTTATTAGTTTGTACAAACTTTATATATGCTTGGGCTGATGCGAGTCGATACAGGCCTATTGCTCAAATGAAAAATATATATCCTGTCTTCTATCCGTTAACCTCTGAATCACTTTTTCGCAAACTTAATTTAATTAATAAACAAGAAATTGAAAAAAATACTTTACTTAGTCGCTCGTACTCAAAATCATTGATCAATTATCCTTTAAAGCCCATTCTATCTGAAAATAGCCAAAAAAAGAATATAATTTTTATTGTTATAGACTCTTGGAGATTTAATTGCATGACCGAAAATATAACTCCGCATATTTTTGAGTTGTCCAAAAAATCACAAGTATTTCAAAACCATAAAAGCGGATCAAATATGACCACAGGAGGTATATTTTCGTTATTTTATGCCATACCTGCTACTTATTATGATAATTTTACAGGATTACAAGTATCTCCGGTTTTTTTCAATGAAATACTCAAGCAAGGCTATACATTATCAATTTTGTCAAGCTCAACGCTTGAAAATCCCCCTTTTAATAAAAATGTATTTTCAGGAATTCAAAATTTGAGACTGGAATCGAATGGAAATTCACCTTCAGAAAGAGATAAGGACATTTATAATGAATGGATAAAATTTATAAATGACTATGATTCAAAAGAAAATACTCCCTTTTTTAGCTTCCTATTTTTTGATTCTGCTCATGGCTTTGATTACCCTTCAGATTTTCCTGTTAAGTTTAAACCGACGTTAGATGAAGTAAATTATATAGCTTTAAATGATGATTACAATCCAATCCCTTTTTATAACAGATATAAAAATTCATTAAATTATATTGATGGTCTCATCGGTAACATATTGAAAAAATTAGAAGAGAAAAAGCTCTTAGACTCTTCAATTGTAGTCATTACAGGAGATCATGGACAAGAATTTAATGACAATAAAAAAGGATATTGGCAACACGGAGGAAATTTTTCAGATTATCAAATTGGCACACCTCTAATTGTATTTGATGCTTCCAGACCGGCAAAAACTTATACTCATTTAACTTTACATTATGATATTATTCCAACGCTTATGAATACCGTTTTGGGGGGTACAAATCACTATTACGATTATAGCGTAGGCCAAAATTTATATGATTGCAAGAATAGAAAATGGTTTATCTGCGGGTATAATCAAAAATATGCTATCATTGAAAAAAATATGATAATTAATGTTTATTCCTCGGGAATGTATGATGTAGTCGATAAAAAATTAAATCCAATAAATGAAAATACCGTTGATTTTAGTGTAATTAAAGATGCGGTAATTGAAAATTCACGTTTTTACCATACATCCAAAAAATAGTAGTTTTAAGTTGCTAAATAAAGGAAATCTATACTTCAAATAACAGAAAATTAAACAAAAAAATATATTCAGAATAATTAATAATACGACTGAACTTCCAATCTAATCGACTTTTAAAGTATTAATAATTTTAATTACTTACTTATTACTTTCAAAAATAATTTTAAAAAAAATATATATAAAAGCAAGAAGCTGAAAATATTCTATCAAAGTTGTACATTTGCAAACTTAAACCATCAGTATATATGTCAGATTTAGTATCAAAATTAGAGGCTATAAAACAAAGATTTGATGAAGTATCAGATTTAATAATTCAACCGGATGTTATCTCAGACCAAAAAAGATATGCTCAACTAAACAAAGAATATAAAGACTTAAACAAAATAGTAGAAATCTATCATCAATACAAATCCTTACTAAATACAGTTTCAGATGCCGATGAAATTATTAAAGAGGGCATTGATCCTGATATGGTTGAATTGGCAAAAGAAGAAAAAAATGATGCCTTAGCCAAAATTCCTGAAATGGAAGAAAACATAAAATATATGTTAATTCCAAAAGATCCTGAAGACGACAAAAATATCACCGTTGAATTAAGAGCCGGAACGGGTGGTGATGAATCGGCTATTTTTGTGGAAGACATTTTCCGAATGTATACCATGTATTGGAGACAAAAGGGTTGGAACTTTGAAGTAGTAGACGCTACGGAAGGTAGCGTTAAAGGATATAAGGAAATGATTATTAATGTTAGTGGAGAAGGAGCTTACGGAACCATGAAATTTGAATCGGGAGTACACCGAGTTCAAAGGGTTCCCGAAACTGAATCACAAGGAAGAGTACATACTTCAGCCATAACCGTAGCCGTTTTACCCGAAGCTGAAGAAGTAGATGTTGAAATTAATCCGGCAGATTTAGAATATCAAACCGCTCGATCTAGTGGAGCAGGAGGACAGAACGTTAATAAAGTAGAAACCAAAGTTCAGCTTACGCATAAGCCCACCGGAATAATGATTCAATGTCAGGTAGCACGTTCACAACATGCCAATAGAGAGATGGCGTTACAAATGCTTCGTAACAAATTATACGATATGAAGTTGCAAGAGCATCTTGATAAAATTTCGGCACACAGAAAAACGATGGTATCCACCGGAGACCGTTCGGCTAAAATTCGTACTTATAATTACCCGCAAGGTCGTGTAACGGATCATCGTATTAATAAATCCATCTATAATTTAGATAACTTTATGAATGGAGATATTGATGAAATGATTGAAGCGGTAAAAATTGCCGAAAATGCAGAAAAACTAAAAGGTCAAGAAGACTAAATTCTTACATAATAAGCTTTATATAATTCGTTATTAACTACCATTTTATCTTAATGAATTATATAAAGTTTATTATTTATAAATTATTTTTAAAAGATCCTATACTACTCTATAAAGTTTTATTTATCTGTTAAATAAATCCTTTACGTGTTAAAATCACTATCGGTATAAATCATTGATATTTTAGAATTCTTCAGGATTAACTACTTTAAAATCAATATAAACATTTTTTCAATTAATATCTTAAGGTTTTTCTTTTTACATTTTGCAACAAGTGTTAACTTCAAATATCTTATATTTGAAAATAAAAACACAGATAACCCTAAAGAATGACCAGTCAAGATTGCGATAAAAAACTATTTCTGATTGATGCCTATGCTCTTATATTCAGAGCTTATTATGCCTTTATAAAAAACCCAAGAATCAATTCAAAAGGGTTAAATACTTCCGCTATTTTCGGATTTACCAATACGCTTTTCGATTTAATGAAAAAAGAAAAGCCATCACATCTGGCAGTAGTTTTTGATGTGGGAGAAACGTTCCGTCATCAGGTCTATAAAGAATACAAAGCCAATCGGCAAGAAACACCGGAGGCTATACGCATAGCTGTTCCTTATATCCATAAACTAATGGAAGCATTACATATTCCTTGTCTTTGGAAAGAAGGGTACGAGGCCGATGATGTGATAGGAACTTTAGCAAAAAAAGCGGAAAAGGAGGGATATACAACCTATATGATGACATCGGATAAAGACTATGCGCAATTAGTTTCCGAAAATATCTTTGTTTTTAAACCGGCATCCAGAGGAAACGATATTGAAATTTGGGATGTAGAATCTGTTAAAGAAAAATTCGAAGTTAAAAATCCGTCTCAAGTTATTGACCTTTTGGGCATGATGGGAGACAGTGTAGACAATATACCCGGAATACCCGGTGTAGGCGAAAAAACGGCTAGACAATTTATTAAAGAATACGGAAGCATTGAAAACTTATTTGCTCATTCTTCTGAATTAAAAGGAAAAATGAGAGAAAAAGTGGAAGCAAATGAGGAACTAGGCCTTTTATCAAAAAAATTGGCAACCATTGATACTCATGTTCCTATCGAATTTAATTATGAAAGTTTAACGGTGGATCAGCCGAATGTTGATGAGGTCATTAAAATTTTTGAAGAATTAGAGTTTAGAAATATGATTACAAATTTTCACAAAACGTATCATATTATCTCTGAAAGCGAATCTAATTTAGAAAAAAATTCTTCCGGTAAAGCTCCGGTAAATGGACAAAGATCGTTGTTTGATACAACCGATCAGGACATTGAAATGAAAGAAAGTGCCAACTGGAAAACTATTGAAAATACAGATCATCTCTATCAACTGACAGAAACGCCTATGGCAGTAAAATTGTTGGTAGATAAGCTTTTAAAGCAAAAAATTGTATGCTTTGATACGGAAACTACTTCAACTGATTCCATGATCGCGGAATTAGTCGGTATTTCATTTTCATATGAAAAGGCAAAAGGGTACTATGTACCTTTTAGTACTAAGGACAAAGAAAAAACACAAGAATTTATAGAACTGCTCCGGCCGGTTTTCGAAGATGAAAATATAGTTAAAGTAGGCCAAAACTTGAAATACGATTGCAAAGTTTTAAGAAAATATAAGGTTGAAGTTAAAGGGGTACTTTTTGATACCATGATTGCGCATTACTTAATCAACCCCGATGCAAGGCATAATATGGACCTATTGGCTGAAACAGAGCTTAATTACAAGCCTGTTCCCATAGAATCTTTAATCGGAAAAAAAGGAAAAAATCAAAAATTATTTTCTTCCGTACCTATTGAATTACAAAAAGAATATGCGGTTGAAGATTCTGATATTACCTTACAGCTTAAAGACAAATTTGAACCTCAACTCAAACATGATAATCTTAAAAAGCTTTTTGATGACATAGAAATGCCCTTAATGAAGGTATTGGAAGACATGGAATGGGAAGGTATCAATTTAGATATCAAAGCATTAGGCGAAATGTCTAAAGAATTAGTTGAAGACCTTTCAAAGTTGGAAAAAGAAATATATTCTCTAGCCGGAGAAGAATTTAATATCAGTTCACCCAAACAATTAGGAGATATTATTTTTGATAAATTAAAATTAGGTACTAAGCCCAGAAAAACCAAAACAGGTCAATATGCAACCGGCGAAGATGTTTTATTAAAGCTGGCGCATAAACATAAAATTATAGATTTATTATTAGAATACAGACAGCTGCAAAAATTAAAATCAACCTATGTTGATGCCCTGCCCAATGAAGTAAATCCACTAACAGGAAGAGTACACACAACCTTTGCACAAACTGTAGCAGCTACCGGTCGTTTAGCTTCTAATAATCCCAATCTTCAAAATATTCCTATTAGAACCGAAAGAGGGCAAGAAGTACGTAAAGCCTTTATAGCAAAGGATTCTAAACATAAAATAATTTCTGCCGATTATTCCCAAATTGAATTGAGAATCATTGCAGCCATGAGTAAAGATCCCTCCATGATCACTTCCTTTAAAAACGGTGAGGACTTCCATAGGGCTACCGCATCAAAAGTATTTCATGTACCTATGGATCAAGTGACTAAAGAGCAGCGCTCTCAAGCGAAAACGGTTAACTTTGGTATCATTTACGGAGTATCTGCATTCGGATTAAGTGAACAAACCGGATTATCTAGATCCGAATCTAAAAGTTTGATTGATGCTTATTATCAGGCTTATCCCGTTTTAAAAGAATACATTTCGGAACAAGTACAGATAGCACGAAAAAACGGATATGTAGAAACCTTATTGGGAAGAAGAAGATATTTGCCGGACATCCATTCCGGAAACAGCGTAGTGCGTTCTCATGCAGAAAGGAATGCTGTAAATGCGCCTATTCAGGGAACAGCAGCAGATGTAATTAAAATAGCCATGATACATATTCATGAACTGTTGCAGGAAAGAAAACTTCAAACCAAACTTTTGTTACAAGTGCACGATGAATTGGTTTTCGACGCTCCTGATGAAGAAATTAAGGAAATATCGACACTGATTAAAAATACAATGGAAAACTCCATAAAAATGGAAGTTCCTTTAATAGTAGATGTTGGAGTGGGTCCCAATTGGCTGGAAGCCCATTAAGAATTTATATAGAACACTCTAGAATTGATGAGTTTATAAATATTCTCTTTTAACTATATGAATCTCCTGACATTTGATAATTTATCTGCATACAGAGAATTAACCCATTTTACAACTACAATCGAAGGAGGAGTAAGTGTCGGGAAGTATGCATCATTCAATTTAGGAACTACTTCCGGGGATGATCCGAAAAATGTGATTGAAAACAGAAAAAGACTCTGTAATGAGATAGGTATTTCAACCCATAATTTATATATACCTGTTCAAACTCACAGCAATCACGTGTTACTTATTGATCGAAATTTTTTAGATTTAACAAGTGATAAACAATCTGAAATTCTTCAAAATAAAGATGCTTTACTGACTCAAGAAAAGGGAATTTGCATAGGAATAACTACAGCCGATTGTGTACCTATAATACTTTATGATCCTTTAACCCACACTTTGGCAGCCATTCATGCAGGATGGAGAGGAACCGCTAGCAAAATTGCTTTAAAAACTCTGTCGGAAATGGTACATAATTTTAATTGCAAACCTGAAAATATCAGAGTAGGAATTGGTCCGTGCATTTGCGCGAATTGTTTTGAAGTAGGAGATCATGTCATTGAAGATTTTATTAAAGAAGGATTTGATAGTAATCTAATTAGTTTTAAAAATAAAGAAACCCGAAAATATCATATTGATCTTAGAAAAGCAAATCAGTTGCTACTGAAACAAGCAGGTTGCCTCGCTCAACATATAGAAATAAAAAATTTATGTACGGTTACTCAACCTAATTTATTTTTTTCGGCAAGAAGGCAAACCATAAATTCCGGTAGAATGATAACCGGTGGTATTTTACGTTAATTTTTTATGAATTTATTAAAATATTATATAATTTTGTTAATAAATTTATAAAATGGATAAAAATATATCAGATAAACAAAATATAGGAAATACTATTGATAATATCGATAAAAAAGATAATGACCAAAAGAAGAAAAAAAATTCAGGATCTTTAAAGTATTTTTTAGTTACCCTATTAGTGTTAGTCTTAGTAGGTTTAGGATTTTATTACCATATTATCCAAGAGATATTTTACAGCTTTCTTTCAATAATTTTTATTGTAATTGTTTTGGCTCTGGGCTTGGGATGGGAATATTGGGTGTACACTCATTTCACTACCGATGAATTTACGCTCATTAATAAAGAACAAAACAATACTTCTGATTCTTGGAAAAACATGGAAGAAGAATTTAAATTATGGATAGCAAGTTCTGAACAAAAAATAAAGCAAGTAAGACAATTATCATTGCTTAACTATATGACAGCTATTGGATTGTTTATAATTTCCGTCCTTGTTTTATTAGTTAATTGGATCTATGATGAAAATCCATCACCTTCCGCCTATCAACAATTTAATCCCGCGCTTGCATTGGCTATTATTTTACTTATTTTTTCAATACTATTTATGCTTCTTCATTGTATCAATCAAAAAGATAGTATAAAAAAACAAGAAAAGCTGGATCATACCATCCAATGGATTCTATCACTTAAAACAGCCCATACTATAGGTAAAGAGCATATGTTAGAAATTATTAACTCAAATAACCTTAAATCTTAAAATTTTGATATATAACTACTTACATTTTATTTCAAATTTTAGTTAATAAAAAAATTTACAAACTATTTTACAATCTATTTAAAGGAAATGCATACATAACTATAATTAATTAGAAAGTATATAAGTATTTATATAGTTTATTACATGACGATTATACTAAAATATCTGTAATTTTCCCATTAATAGCATCATTTACATTGATGCCTACAAAAAACTAAAGAATTTTATTAAATAAAAATATAAAATAATTTAGTTTTAAATTTGTACCTTACCATTGAGCTTTTTTGTTAGTATAACTCATGAAATTTAAGCTGCTCTATATTTATATAATTATTTTACCCATTTTGCTTCATGGCCAAGTAGAAAAAAATTTCATTAAGATATATAATAATCAAAAACTTTGGTTTTCAAAAACCTATTCAGAAAATAAAGTAGGTTCAATTTTGGATTCTTTAGTAGATCTAGGTTTTTATACCTTAAAACTGGATTCTTTAAAAAAAGATAAAAAAGAAACCTTAGTTTATATTAACAGAGGAAAATTTTACAAAAAAGTATGGGTACAATTAGACTCTCTTTCACAAGCGGCAATTACTAACAAAAATTATTTTCAAACAGATAATATTGATTCTTTAGCAGGAGTAATCCATTATTATTATATAAAAAAAGGATATGCATTTAACCAAGTCCACACAAAATTATCCCTTGCAAATGAACCATTAGAAGCATCCATACATGTTGAACTTCATAAAAAAAGACTCATCAATTCATTTGTTTTAAACGGATATACCAAAATCCCTCGAGGAATAATAAAAGAATTAGAATATGGATTTCTTGGTAAAACCTATACAGACGAGCGACTTAAAGAAATTTCAGCTATGTTACAAGGAACAGCATTTATAACTGAAGAAAAAAATCCGCAAGTATTATTCACTCCCGATTCCACCAAGATTTATTTATATTTGAAAAAAAGAAAAGCCAGTTCATTGGACGGCATGGTAGGCTTTGGAAATGACGAAAAAGGTAAATTCAAAGTCAACGGTCAATTGCAACTTTCTTTAGGCAATGTATTGAATTCATTTGAAACCATTAACTTAAATTGGCTATCCACACCGGATAAATCTCAAAACTTTGAAGTTCAAGTCAACGTGCCCTATCTTTTTAAATCTAAATTCGGATCAGAAACATCGTTAACTATATTTAAACAAGACAGCACCTATGCAACCATTCGCCTAAATGAACATATATATTATCAATACACCGTAAATCAACGGTTAGGTATAGAAGGATTATATGAAAACTCACGATATGTATCGGAATTAGATAATAATAACAACTTTTCCAAAACAGGATTAGGCATAAGTTATCAATACAAAGAAAGAAATGAAAACGAAATTTTAGGTCCTAAAAATTTATACTCCATAAAAGGAATTGCATATAGGAATATACCGGAAGATCGAAAAAATTTAACTGAATATAATGTAAGTGCTTCCATTGAAAAATTAATAAAATTATCTGCTTCTCATTATCTAAAACCGAAAATAAATGCTTCAACCTTACTTTCGGATACGTTGACAGTAAATGAATTATTTAAAATCGGTGGTTTGAAAACTATTCGCGGTTTCAATGAACAATCCATTTATGCCAATGCGTATATCATAGGAAGTTTAGAATACAGATACGTTCCGTTTGAAGAACTGTATTTAAGTTTATTTACAGATGTTGCATGTGTTGAGAATAAAAATCAAAATACAAGACCCTTTTTATTGGGAACCGGATTAGGAATTAGCTTTTTAACACGTTTCGGGATTTTTTCATTGAACTATGCCGTTGGCAAATACGATTCTGAACCTGTAAATTTTTCAGATTCTAAAATTCATATTGGAATACAAGCTACTTTTTGACAAAAAAGAATCGAATTTTTGTTTACCTTTGTATTAATCTCAAGGTAGCATGAAATCATTAAAAAAAATACTAAAAAAATTTGCCTCTCCCTACAGAAAAGAATTTATATTAGGAATTCTATTTAACGTTCTATATTCTTTATTTTCAATAGTTTCCGTTTTTTCCATTATGCCCATTTTGGAAATGCTTTTAGGAGGAAAAAATCAAATTTTAATTGAACAAACAAAAAAAGAAATGCAAGCCTCAACGGGTATGATGGCTGAGCTGAAATATAAATTTTATGTATTTTTAGATCATTCCCTAGAAGGAACCAATCCTAAAACGATTTTAGCTTATCTTTGTGTTACTGTTATAGTTTTATTTTTATTTAGAAATATTTTCAGATATTTAGCTCAATATTTTATTGTACTGTTACGAAGCGGAGTTTCCAAAGATTTGCGGGTTGCTATGTATGATAAAATCCTTACGCTTCCGGTTTCATATTTCACTGATCGAAAAAAAGGGGATATTATGATACGACTTTCCGGAGATGTAGGAGAGGTGGAAGGCAATATTTTAACTTCTATTTTAGAGCTTTGGAGAACGCCTTTTTCCATTCTTTTTACTCTTATTGCTTTGATCACCATCAGCCCTTCGTTAACTTTAATAGCATTTATTGTTCTGCCTTTTATGGCGTGGATTATTTCCGCAATTGGAAAAAGTTTGAAAAAAGATGCTAAAAAGGGATTAGCCGAATCGGGTAATGTACTTTCAGTAATTGATGAAACGCTAAACGGAACTAAAATAATCAAAATTTTCAATGCCGAAGAATCCATGAAAAACAGATTTATGAATAGCGTTCTTAATCTCAGAAGGCTATCCATAAATATGATGAAAAAATATGAACTTGCTTCGCCTTCTTCAGAATTTTTAGGTTCTGTTGCCATGATTTTTATTACCTGGTACGGCGGAGTTCTTATTTTAGACGGTGAAGGTTTAAATCTTCCTTCCTTTTTAGTCTATATAGCTCTATTTTTTCAATTATTGGAACCGGCCAAAACCTTATCAACTTCCATCACGAATTTACATAAAGGTACGGCCTCTACAGATCGCTTGGTGGAAACATTAGAAACCAGCATACAGATTTACGAACCGGAACATGCCATAGAATTATCCGAAATAAAAGAAGGAATTCAACTGAAAAATATTAATTTCCAATATGTTGACGGACATCCCATTCTTCAAGATGTAAATTTATTTATACCTAAAGGCAAAACAATAGCAGTAGTGGGACAGAGCGGTAGCGGTAAAACTACTTTAGCCAATTTAATTGCACGGTTTTATGACGTAGACAGCGGCGTGATCTATGTGGATGGTCATGATTTAAGAGATTTAAATTTAAAAGTTTACCGTAAATTACTGGGCATGGTTACCCAAGAATCCATATTATTCAATGATACCATTGCCAATAATATTAAATTAAGCAATCCAAATGCATCGATGCATGAAGTTATAGAAGCTGCTAAAGTTGCCAATGCACTGGAATTCATTGAGCAAATGCCGGAAGGTTTCGAAACAACCATTGGTGAAGGAGGCGGAAAATTATCGGGTGGACAAAAACAAAGAATTGCTATCGCCAGAGCTATATTGAAAAATCCACCTATCATGATTTTAGATGAAGCAACCTCTGCCTTAGATACTCAAAGTGAACGATTGGTACAAGATGCTTTAGATAATCTTATGTCTAACAGAACATCCCTGGTTATTGCTCATAGATTATCAACCATTGTCAATGCAGATATGATTGTGGTGATGGATAAAGGAAAAATAATGGAACAAGGAACTCATGCTGAATTATTGGAGAAAAATGGTATTTATAAAAAATTAATTGACATGCAAAATTTTTCTTAACTTTTTGATAATAATATTTATACTATAAAATTAAAAAGAGCTTCTATTAGATAGAAGCTCTTTTTAATTGAAATAAGAATTGTATTATATACTATTTTCTCAAGGAATGAAATTTATTACCCTGTTTATGTAAATGCTTTTTATTATGCATATCCTCTTTAATTTTCTTAAGCTTTTGTCTTTGTTCTTCAGTAAAAACTTTATTTATTTCAGATTTTTTATCTTCCTTTAATTGATGAATTTGTTGACGCAATTCTTCTGACTTTTTCCTCAACTCATCTTCACGGCTTTTATATTTATCCTCAATTAAATTAATCTTTTTAATTTGATCTTCCGTTAAATTAAGTTCTTTAGCCATCCTATCCCTCATCTCTTTCACTTTTTCTTCTTTTTTAACATGATCCTTAGGATCCTCACATTTAGATTGTGTAAAAGCAAAAGTAGAGGAAAATACTAATGCTCCTACAAAAATTATTTTTTTCATATAACTTTAGATTTACAACTTTATTGACAAAGCATATTTTAAAAGGTTTAATTTAAAGTTATATATTCTAAACTATTTTTTTAATATATAATAAAGAGCAACCTTTTTTACTTGTAATACTTTTGCGATGAATGTTTAAAACCAAATAAAATTAAAATAAAGTTCAAAGTAAAATAATTAAATTAGAGAGAAAAAACAGCATAATAATACAAAAAAAATAGTCAATAACCTGCTATAAATCCCTCTAATGTTGATAATTTTTTCTGAATATACCGTTTAAAAATTGTATTTTTACAGCTTGAAATTTTATTATACTGATGGGAAAAATTATTGCTATAGCTAATCAAAAAGGAGGAGTTGGAAAGACCACCACAGCCGTAAATTTGGCTGCGGCCATAGGGGTGCTTGAAAAAAAAGTTTTACTCATCGATGCAGACCCTCAGGCAAATGCCAGTTCCGGATTAGGTATTAATATCGAAGAAGTAGAATATGGTACCTATGAAGTGTTGGAACACAGTGCTTCTGCCAAAGATGCCATACAACCTTCTACTTCCCCAAATGTGGAATTAATACCGGCTCATATAGATCTTGTTGCTGCCGAAATTGAATTGGTTGACAAGGTTAATAGAGAATACATGTTAAAAGAAGCTTTAAAAGATATAAAAGATGAATATGACTTCATAATCATTGATTGTGCCCCGTCATTAGGATTAATTACTTTAAATGCTTTAACTGCTGCCGATTCTGTGATAATTCCCATCCAATGTGAATATTTCGCCTTAGAAGGTTTAGGAAAACTACTTAATACGATAAACAGCGTGCAAAAACTGCACAATCCGGATCTAACTATTGAAGGGTTATTATTAACTATGTATGATGCCCGTTTACGTTTATCGAACCAAGTGGTAGAAGAAGTCAAAACTCATTTTCCGGATATGGTGTTTGACAGTCTCATACAAAGAAATGTGCGATTAAGTGAGGCTCCGAGTTTTGGCGAATCCATATTAAAATATGATGCAGAAAGCAAAGGTGCTATAAACTATATCTTACTTGCTGAAGAAGTATTAAATAAAAACAAGGCTGAAGTTAAATAAATTATGGCTATAGACAAAAAAAGAGCTATGGGTAGAGGTCTATCCGCAATCTTAAGTGAGAATTCTAAAAAAGTTAATTCTGCCGAA
This sequence comes from Apibacter sp. B3935, assembly GCF_009827705.1. Lineage (NCBI taxonomy): Bacteria > Pseudomonadati > Bacteroidota > Flavobacteriia > Flavobacteriales > Weeksellaceae > Apibacter > Apibacter sp. B3935. The sequence goes on along the minus strand of NZ_WINL01000001.1, from coordinate 261,148 downwards.
GAAAAAGGAGCAGAAGAATTAGTAGGTAACATTTTGGAGATTTCACTTGATGATATCATAACCAATCCCAATCAACCTAGAACTAATTTTGATCAAAAAGCATTAGATGAATTATCTATTTCTATTAAACAGTTAGGATTAATACAACCAATAACCGTTCGTAAAAATGGAGACAAATTCGATTTAATTTCGGGAGAAAGGAGATATCGCGCTTCCAAACAGGCCGGTTTAAAAAAATTACCTGCTTTTGTTCGATTAGCTAATGATCAGGAACTTTTAGAAATGGCTTTAGTTGAAAATATTCAACGAAAAGATCTGGATCCTATCGAAATTGCCTTAAGCTTTGAAAAATTAATTGAAGAAATCAATATAACTCAAGAAAACTTGAGTAACAGAGTAGGGAAGGACAGAAGCACCATAACCAATTATTTAAGACTTTTAAAACTTTCTCCGATTATCCAAACTGGAATCCGAGACGGGATAATTTCCATGGGACATGGAAGAGCGCTCATATCCTTGGAAGAGCAAGAGAAACAATTATTTGTATATGAAAAAATTGTACGAGAACAATTATCCGTAAGACAAACCGAAAGTTTCATTCGAACCTTTAAAAATCCTAAAAGCAAAAAAGTTTCCAAAGAAAAAGAATTACCCAATCATTTAAAAAAGGGTTTGAAAAATTTTGAGGATTATTTCGAAACAACTATTGAAATAAAGGCTACAGAAAAAGGAAAAGGAAAAATTATCATTAATTTTGATTCCACGGAAGAATTTGAAAGAATTCAGAAATTATTAGAATGATACGAAAGAAAATATTGGTTATACTTTCATTATTTCTTACTTGTTTTATTTTAGCGCAAAATCAAGAAACAAACCATGCCACCATTAGTGATGATGGCGTTATAATACGCAATATTAATCATACAGATTCTCTAACTCAAACGATGTTAAGAAGCCCTCTGAAAGCTTCTTTATACTCTGCCATACTTCCCGGTTTAGGACAATTGTACAATAAAAAATATATTAAAGCTCCTATTGTGCTAGGGGTTATTGGTGCGGGGATTGGTTTTATAAAATATTACGACAATCGATATAATAAATATCACAAAGCCTATTTAGCGGAACTTAGCGGACAAAAGCATCGATTTTCAGATGTAGCTGGGATTAGTCCTAAAGTTTTAGCTAACGCTCAAGATTCGGAAAGGAGAAACAGGGATTATGCGATTGTGCTGACTTCTCTGGCTTATCTTTTAAATATTGTTGATGCCACTGTTGATGCTCATCTTTCAATATTCGACAAAGATAAAGATCTTGCCGTACGACCCGTTATTATGGAAGACGCCGATACCTGGTATACTAATCAAAAAGTAGGACTTTCATTTTGCTTGTCTTTTTAAAATGATTAATGTTTATAAAAAATAATATATATTCTTATGAAAATAGCTTTAGTAGGTTATGGTAAAATGGGTAAGGCCATTGAAGAAATAGCTAAAAATCATAATCACGAAATTGTAGCCCGATTAGAAGAAAAACCAACTCAAAAAAATTTAAATGGTGCGGATGTAGCTATTGAATTTTCAACTCCTTCTACTGCTTATGAAAATGTAATTGCTTGTTTAGAATTGGGTATACCTGTTGTTTGTGGAACAACTGCCTGGTTAGATAAGCTTCCTCAAGTAAAAGAATATTGCGCAAAGCATAACGGGGGATTTATTTATTCTTCCAATTACAGTTTAGGCGTTAATTTATTTTTCGAAATAAATAAAAGAGCGGCTGAAATTATGCAGAAGTTCCGGGAATATACAGTTCACATTGAAGAAATTCATCATACAGAAAAAAAAGACGCACCCAGTGGTACTGCCATAACGCTTGCCGATGAAATCATACCGATTTATGGTTTTGACGGATGGAATTTATCCTATAAAACCAATAATAATTTATTGGGAATTGAAGCTAAGAGAGTTCATGATGTTCCCGGAACACATACTGTGATTTATAATTCGCCTATAGACGATATCGAACTGAAACATGTAGCCCATTCTAGAAAAGGATTTGCTATGGGAGCATTAATTGCAGCCCAATGGCTTATCGGAAAAAAAGGGGTATTCACCATGAAAGATGTATTAGGCTTTTAGATAAAAACTATTTTATTTTAGTCTACTAAATAACTAAATATTAAAAAGATTTAAAGATTATCTCATGCATTATTTAACTTATTATTTACTATTCGCTTTACTTTCAAATATATTTTATTTCCTGACTGCTTGGAAATTATTTCAAAAAGCAGGTAGAAAAGCATGGGAATCCTTAGTTCCTTTTTATAATATTTTAGTTACTTTAAAAATTATTCATCGACCTTGGTGGTGGTTTATTATAGTATTTATCCCGATTGTCGGTCCAATTATGGGAGCCATTATATTAGTAGATTTTATAAGACATTACAATCGTCGTTCATACTTAGATGCCGTTTTAGTTTTATTCTTCTCATTTATTTTTTTAGCATATATAAACTATTCACCTGAAACACAATACAGTGGTAAACAAGAACGAAAAGAAACATTTATATCTGCCGTATTGTTTGCCGTTATATTTGCCACAGTCATCCATGCTTTTGTCATTCAACCGTTTACCATTCCAACAGCTTCAATGGAAAGAACCTTGCTGGTAGGAGATTTCCTTTTTGTCAGTAAGTTGAATTACGGAATAAGAATTCCGATGACTCCGGTAGCGTTGCCTTTTTTACAAAATAAAATTCCGTTGGGAAACAATCAACAGCCTCAAAATCAAATAAATTCTTATGTGGATAAAATTCGTTTGCCGTATATGAGACTTCCCGGTTGGACTAAGGTTAACAGATATGATATTGTTGTTTTTAATTATCCTACAGATTCTTTGCATACTGCCATAGATAGGAAAGATCCTTATGTTAAGCGCTGTGTGGGTTTACCGGGAGATAAAATTCAATTGATTGATGGAAATTTATTTATCAATGGAAAACCCGAAGAAATAAAAAAAGATGAAGAACAACAAAGAGACTATTTAGTATATACAACCCAAGCCGGAATCAGTCAAAGAAAAATTGAAGATCTATTGGGTTATGCCACGTATCAAGAAGGAATGAACGAACAGGGTAATACTATTTATTATTTCAAAGGGCTTACCCAAGAAAATGCAAACAAAATAAAAAATTTTGATACTGTAGATTCTATTCAGATTTTATATGCAAATAAAGGAGAGGAGGGCATCCATTATAGAGATATAGCAAAAACAAAAATTGATACAACTAATTCCATTTTTCCCCTTCATAGTGGTTGGAACGGCTCTCAATATGGACCTATCATGATACCTAAAAAAGGGGATGTTATTACGTTGACCCGTCAAAATATAAATCAATATAGAAGAATCATTAAAAATTATGAATATAATGATTTAAAGGAAAAGGAGGGCAAATTTTACATTAATGGTAAGGAAACCAACACCTATACCATCCAACAAAATTATTATTGGATGATGGGGGACAACCGAGATAATTCTTTGGATAGCCGATATTTCGGATACGTACCGGAAGATCACATTATAGGAACTCCTATTTTTACCTGGTTAAGCATTCAAGGTCTATTTGAAAACGATCCTTTCGGACATCCTGCCAAATTCAAAATAAGATGGGATAGAATGTTTCGTACCGTTAACACAAATGTTCCGCTTAAAGATAAAACTAATTATATACCTGTATTTATCTTATTGTTAGGAGGATATTTTGCATACGATTACTTTAACAAAAAGAAAAAGAAAGCAAACGATAAAAAATAATTATCAAATTATGAAGAAAACCATCTTTTTTGTAATGGCATTATGGATCTTACCTTCAATAAGTTATGCTCAAGATGATTTAATCAATAAAATTAAAGATAATAAGACAACCCATACCGATTTTCAGTTTACCATCATAAAACAGCTGGATAATACTTCCGTAAAAAATCAAGGATCCTCAGGGACTTGCTGGAGTTATGCAGGAAATTCTTTTTTAGAATCTGAAATATATAAAAAACATCATCGGGTATTAGATATAGCAGAAATATACACTGCGAGAAAAACCTATGAGGATAAAGCCAAAAATTATATTTTAATGGACGGTTACGTTAATTATGGTGATGGGGGTTCTTTACATGATGTTATTAATATGTACAAAAAATATGGAATGGTTCCTCAAGAAGCGTATACCGGACTAATTAATGGTGCAATAAAGAATAATTTCAGTAAAATGCAGCAAGAACTTAAAGAGTATTTAGATACGGTAAAATCTCAAAAAGCACCTATTAATACCCAATGGACGCAAAATTTTTCATCTATTTTAGATAAATACATTGGAAAAGTTCCTGAAACATTTATTTATAAGGGTAAAGAATATACACCTAAAACATTTGCAGAAGAAATTGTTGATTTAGATCCAAAGGATTATATAGAAATTTCATCTTTTAAAGATTACGAATATTATACACTATTTTATCCGCCATTACCTGATAATTGGAGTGGAGACAAAATGTACAATGTTCCCATGAAGGAATTGACTGAAATTATAGATCATGCTTTATCAACGGGATATACGATTGGATGGGCCAGCGATGTTAGCGAGCCGTATTTCAGTTGGAAAAATGGTATCGCTTATGTTCCCGATACGAATATTTATTCCATTTCTTCCGAAGAAAAAGCAAATTTATTCAATTATCCCAAGCCGGAAAAGGTTATCACTGAAGAATTGCGTCAGGAAGCCTTTAACAATAAAACTACAACAGATGATCATGCCATGCATATAGTGGGCTTGGCTAAAGACCAAAACGGAAAGGAATATTATTTAGTTAAAAATTCTTGGGGAATTAGTAATGATTATCAAGGATATTTATACGTCACAAAAAATTACGTACAATTCAAATCCACCGCAATTTTAGTAAACAAAAAAGCCATTCCTAAAAAAATTTATAAAAAACTAAACCTTAAGAATTAATACAATGAATTTTTCAATTCAACCCAATTTAGAAAATGATTATGTACAAATATTACCCTTAGAAATCAACGATTTTGAAGGTTTGTATCAGGTAGCAAAAGATAAAAAAATCTGGGAACAACATCCTTATCGGATATACTTTTATAGCAGTGAAATACTGGGGAACAGGTATAAATTCTTCAATTAAAAAATTGATGATTGATTATATTTTCCAATATGTTGACAAAATTTATTTTCATATAGGTTCTACAAACTTTAGATCACAAAAAGCTATAGCTAAAATAAATGCAATCAAAACGTCTAAGGAAATCACAGTTATCGATGGAAACAGTTCCTATATTAATTATTTGTATGAACTAAAAAAAGAAAATTGGAGATAGAATCGATAAACTTAAATAACAGTATTAAATATTCTATTTAACATAATATAAATTATAGGACAATATATGCAACCGCACTTTGCCAACGCTTATTTGTAACCGTTACTTTTGAAGTGGGATAACATCGTTTAAATATCCTCAAAGACAATTTCATTATATAATTATATTTATTTATGTTTGCAAATAGTTGGCTTTTAAAAACAGGAAGATAGCCTGTAAACACCACTATTTTATGAATATTATCATGACAAAAGAAGACATCAATCAATATTTAAGCATGCTTGAGGATGAATTGTTGAACAATTCAGAGCAAATTCCTATTAAATTAAGCAGATCATGGGCTGGTCAGTTTCCTGATGAAGCTGCAGTATATATTTTCAGGGAAGATGATATGTTTTGTTATGTTGGCGAAACTGGTAGTTTGAGAGGCAGGATGAATGATATTCTGAATACAAAAAATCATACTGTCAGAAGAAATTTAGGAAGCTCACATTTTGCAGAACATCCCAACTTTGAAAAAGCAAGCTCCCGCAAAAGTTTTCCTGATGATATTGAAGTTCTTTTAAATGAATTTATCACAAAACATTTGAAGCTATCATACATCTTAGTTGATTTAGGAAGAAAGGAATTGGAAGAAAAACTTTATGACAAATTTCAGCCCTGTTATAACTTAAAAGGAAAAAGAGGGAGTAAAAAAACTTATACCAAAGCAGAGAAGCAACAGGCTCATAAAAACGCTTATGAACGTTGATCAACAGAAGATGACGAAAATCTACTGCTCATTAAAACAGTATTATGCGGCTTCGACGCTAATCAAAGAACTCAAGCCCACCCACCATCCAAATATTTGTTTGAGTTATATTCTATTTTGCTGGTTAAGGCACATTGTGGCGCACACTTTCCGCTACTATCCCTCACGCATTGCCACCGCACAAAAGGCAAAATTTTAAAGGGCGTCTATTGTAACATAATGTAAACATTATAGGAAATTTAAATATTTCAAAATTAAAGATTCATTCATACCATTTAAAAAACTTTCAGCTTTTATAATATATATTGCTGGGAAAAAAGCATTGTATGAATTTGTTTAAGATTAATTTTTTGTAAATAAAAGTCTGATATTTTTTATATCAGACTTAAAATTAATTTTTAAATTTTTAACTGAAATTATTTAAATAAAATTTATAAAACTATAATCATTTTTTTTGTATTTTAATTAATATTATAATTTAATCCTATCATTTACATCAATTCGCTTCCATCTGTATAAACAATTTTGTTAACTGTAAAATTGAATATTAAATCGTCAAAATTTGAATTAACCAATTTCAGGTCATTAATATCATTTTCTGCATTAAAACTCATCGTTCCTTTATATGTCCCATAAGGCTTAATTCTTTTATCAGTAAAACTTTTCATATAGCCATCTCCAATTTCATCTCCTAAAGCATTGTAAATATGAAAACCGAATTTGATAGCTTTAATTTCTTTATCCGAATTGTTATGTATAGTATATTTAAATATATGATAAGAATTAAATTGATAATCATTAATATTAGCAGGTTTATGATTATAATCATTAATAGATATATTTAAAGCTTTATTTACTTTATCTTCTTCATTTTCATCATCGTTATTAATTTTATCTTGTAAAAACTGTTCATCCATTTCAGCAAATTTTTTAGCATCTTCTAAAATTTGATGATATGTTTTACCTGTTAAATCATGTTTTAAATTTGAATTCCTTAACCATTCCTTAAGAATATTTTTATCCTCTTGGTTCATATTCTCAATCTTTTCGATAGCAATTATATCTCTATCTAAATTTATTGCATTATATTCTCTTTCCAAAGGATTCGAGCAAGAAATTAATGCAAATGAAAATAAAAAAATTGTAAAATTTTTATTCATAGTATTAAATTTTATATTATCTTGCAAATATAACAAAAATCTAAATATTTTATCTAATATTTAAATTCCACAGAAATTATTTAATCATATTTTCAAAAAAATTATATTGATATAAAAAATAATATATAATTAAATCTATCAATATTAAATTGACGGCTATTTTAGAATTAAATGATTACAATTTTATACTCATTGCATTAAAAATATACCCGTTATCAAAAATTAAAAATTTCAATTACATAAACTTGATAAATATATTTCGTTTCTAAAGTTGAGCCTTACAGAATATTAAAATGAACCGTACAACAAAATAAAAAAAGAAATCCCATTATATTTTTACTTGAAAATAATAAATATCATTCAAACCATACAATTATATCATTAATAAGGTTGAAATAATGATTTTATTAACACCATCAATCCTCAACGAATGAAAAAAATAATCCTATTACTGGCAATGAACCTAGATATTTGGGCAGCAGGTCAGCAAAATAAACATCAAGTAGAAATGAATCAGACAAAACAAACCGAACATTACACATTTTCGTTAAGCGATAGGGTCACAAGACAGAAAGTTAAATTTAAAAATCGCTACGGAATTACTCTTATCGGAGATTTATATATCTCTAAAAAACACATTAACACCCCCCTACCCGCACTTGCTGTGTGTGGACCTTTTGGAGCCGTTAAAGAACAAGCTTCGGGATTGTATGCCAATCAAATGGCAGAACGAGGTTTTATTGCTTTGGCTTTTGATCCTTCTTATACAGGAGAAAGCGGCGGGGAACCTCGCAATGTAGCATCTCCCGATATTAATACTGAAGATTTTAGTGCAGCCGTTGATTTTCTGGGAATTCAAAAAATTGTAGATAAAAATAAAATTGGAATTATTGGTATTTGCGGATGGGCAGGATTTGCCCTAAACGCTGTGGCGGTGGACAAACGGGTAAAAGCAGTTGCCACAACAAGTATGTATGATATGTCCCGGGTGATGTCCAAAGGATATTTTGATAAAATGACTTTAGAAGAACGAACCAACATTTTAAAGCAATTGAGTGAGCAACGATGGAAGGATGCAGAAGATGGCATATTTCATGCAGGCCCATTATTAAATCCTGTAAAATTAAATGGGGATGAACCGCAATTTGTAAAAGATTATTACGATTACTATCGAACACCCAGAGGCTTTCATGAACGTTCTTTGAATTCAACGGGAGCTTGGAATGCTACCAATCCCCTCTCCTTTATGAATATGCCTATCTTAACCTATATTAAAGAAATATCTCCCCGACCAATATTATTAATTGCCGGAGAAAATGCACATTCACGATATTTCAGTGAAGATGCCTATCAATCGGCTTCAGAACCTAAAGAATTACTACTAATTCCAAATGCTGTTCATGTGGATATATATGATAACGTAACAATCATTCCTTTTGATACATTGGAACGATTTTTTAAAGAGCATTTAAAATAATGCTAAATAAAATTTTTTGTTATTGTAAGATTTTTAACAAATAGTAAAAAATACCTCTGTACTAACCCTAATATTTTATTAATTCGTCATATCTTCATAACTTAGTAACAGAATAAATAATTATTTAAATTTTAAAAATAGAAAATATGGATTTTTTGGAATTAGCAAAAACCAGGTATACTACTAAATTATACGATCCCACTAAAAAAGTTTCTGAAGAAAATATTCAAAAATTAAAAGAAATCTTGAGGCTTAGTCCCTCTTCCATCGACAGCCAACCTTGGAAATTTTATTTTATATCAGATCCGTCACTTAAAGATCAATTAGCGGGAGCTTCTGAATTTAATTCACAAAAAATAAAAGATTGCAGCCATATCATAGTGTTTACTGCTCTGGATAATGTCAAAAAATTTGAAGAGGAAATGCCTAATTATTTGCCTGAAGGCAGCATGGCTTATTACAATCAAGTACTGAAACCGCAATCAGAATTTGAAATAAAATCTTGGTTTCAAAAACAAATATATCTATCCTTAGGATTCTTTTTAAGTGCCTGTGCCGCCTTAGGTATTGACAGTACTCCCATGGAAGGAATTGAACCTAAAAAATATAATGAAATATTGAAACTCAACGATTATACAACCCTTTTTGCTGTAGCCATTGGATATAGAAATCCGGATGACAATAATCAACCTTCTAAAACTCCAAAATCCAGATTGGAAATGGACAAGATTATAAAATCAATATAGTAGAATAAAAAGTTTAAAAAAAATACTATTTAATGTTTAAATAGTATTTTTTTTGTTTATATGCTTCAACGTATTTAATTCAAGCTATTTTTTAAATAAATGATACTTGATCAAATACGTATATTAAAATTCCAATTTCATCATAAGATCCGTTTGCTTATCTTCTCCTAATACAAAAAAATGCGTATCAAAAACCTTGAGTCCATTTTTCTGATAAAATTTTATAGCCTTAGTGTTTTTCTCCCAAACTCCTAACCAAACATAGGTGCATTTTCTTTCTTTAGCTATGGCAATGGCTTGATTAAATAATTGTTGTCCAATAAATTGTTTTTGAAAATCCCTAAGAACATATATCCGTTCAATTTCCATTCCCTCATTTTCTTTAATTTCCGTTTGAGCTTCTCCAAAATTAATTTTAAAATAACCTACAGGATTTTGATCGATTTCGGCAAAATAAAATTCAGAATTGGAATCAGCTAACTCGGATTTCAATTGATCTGAATTTACATGTTCCTCCAAATAACGATCCATATTTTCCTGGGTATTTGAACTTCCAAAAGTTTCAACAAACGTTTTATAACTTATATGAACCAGTGATTCTATATCTCTTTCACTTATTTTTCGTATCTCTAGCATTTTACCTGAATTCTATTAAATTCAAAATTAAACTAAAATTACTTTTCATACACGATCGTATAGATTTTTTATCAATTGAAACAATTCCTTATAATAATTTCAAACTATGTGTAAGTAAAATCTATTCCTTACAATAAAAAATTACTAATTTCGTAATTGTATATATAAAGCAACACCATGGATTTGCAAGATCAGCTTAAGAAACTATTTCAGAATCATCAGTTTGAAGAACCTGAAGAATCATCTTCCACCCCTGAAATAGAATTATTTATGCAGGATGAACCTATTATTTGTAAATATGAAAAAAAAGGGAGAAATGGAAAGCCCGTTACTATCTTGGAGAATTATAATGGAGCAGATGAAGATTTAAAACAACTTGCTAAAGAACTAAAATCCCAATTAGGTGTGGGCGGATCTGCCAAAGACGGAATTATTGTTATTCAGGGAAATTATCGAGATAAAATAATGGATATTTTAAAAGAAAAAGGATTTTCCGTAAAACGAGTGGGCGGATAAATTAAAGATATCAAATTTAAAAAAATTAGCTTTACAAACAATGGCTTCTAAATTATCAAATTCAGAATTAGTATTAAATCCCGACGGGAGTATTTATCATTGCAATATCAAACCCGAAGAGCTGGCAGATACCATTATACTGGTTGGAGATCCGGAACGTGTACCTAAAGTGTCTCAATATTTCGATTCCGTTGAAGTTACGTCTCAAAAACGAGAAATTGTTACTCACACGGGAACACTTAACGGAAAAAGGCTTACTGTAATATCCACAGGTATGGGTACCGATAATATTGATATCGTTTTGAATGAGTTGGATGCTCTTGCCAATATTGACTTAGTTAATAAGAAAATTAAATCTACCCCTACCCGACTTACTTTTGTTCGATTAGGAACCTCCGGTTCTTTACAGTCCGATATTCCGGTAGATACGATGGTTGCCTCATCTAAAGGATTAGGATTTGACGGTTTAATGAGCTTTTACGCAAATACTGAAAATTTTTACACCAATGAAATTGCAGAAGCGTTTACATCGCAAACCCACTGGAATAAAAAAAGAGCAGTTCCTTATGTTGTAGACGGCTCTCAAGAATTACTGGACCTTATGTGTGAAAATTCAGCCGTCATAGCCGGTATTACTGCAACCGCTATTGGTTTTTACGGTCCTCAGGGAAGAATTTTACGTTTGGACTTAGATGATGAAAAGATGAACGAAAAACTTAATCGATTCAAATATAAAAATCACAGAATCACCAATTTTGAAATGGAAACTTCAGCCATTTACGGTTTATCTCAATTGATGGGTCATCGTGCTTTATCATTAAACACTATTGTAGCTAACCGTTATGCAGGTACTTTTAGTAAAGATCCTTATTCCTCTGTAGATAAAATGATACAATATGCTTTAGAAAAGCTTACAAGTTCTAATTAATTTAAAAAAATTAATTAGAACCCAAATCTATTTTCTTAATCATTGTATGGTTGAAAATATAATAACCCACTAAATTAAGCTGTAAATTCTCCAGAGAAAATAGGCTAAAAATATAATTAATAAGATCCATTTATATTTAGGAAATCTATAGCAGAAATACAGTACAAACAACCATACAGGAATCAGCTCAATAGATAATTCCATACCGGTAAACCACATAATGGGTAAAATTCCAACTAAGAAAATCAAACAAATAATATTTCCCAGCGGAAACCATAAAGAAGGAAATTTAGTTTTAAACACTCCTTCTTTATTTTTACTTCTTTTAAAATAAAAATGGGTTAAACTGATGATTATCCAATTGATGATTAAAGAAGAAACTACTAACGACATTAAATAATTGAGAGCTTCTTTCGGCATTACTTTGTTTACAATAACACAAACAGCAGCAAATAAGGCGGAAACCAATATAGCCATTACCGGTACATGATTGGCATTCAGTTTCGATAAAAATTTAGGAGCATTTCCTTGTACGGACAAACCATATAACATTCTACTGTTACTGTACACGCTGCTATTATAAACAGATAGGGCTGCAGTTAAAACCACTACATTCAGAACATTTGCAATAATGCTTGTAAAATAGAAAGTATGACCTAATAATGTAAAACTAAAACCGTTAAGGGTATCAAAAACAGTTACAAACGGACTACTACCAGTTGTTATTTCTCTCCAAGGAGAAAGTGAAAATAAGATCAGTAAAGCTCCGGTATAAAAAATAAGGATTCTGTATATTACCTGATTCGTTGCTTTAGGGATAGTTACTTCAGGATTTTCTGCTTCCGAAGCAGTGATCCCGATCAGCTCCAACCCTCCGAAAGAAAACATAATGAAAGCCATTGCGGCAAGTAATCCTTGATAACCTCCTGCTCCATCTGAATTAAATAAGCCTTTAGGAAAAAATCCACCGTCATTCCATAAATTAGTTATGGATGCTTTAGGGCCTCCCGAACCACTTATCAAAAGATAGCTTCCAAAAACAATCATAGCAATGATTGCAATAACTTTTATGATTGAAAACCAAAATTCTGCTTCTCCGTAAATCTTTACATTAGCCAGGTTAATTAAATTAATAACCACAAAAAAGAATAAACTAGATACCCATAGTGGAATTTCAGGCCACCAAAAATGTACATACGTTCCTATGGCGGTTAATTCCGTCATGCTTACTAACGTGTATAACAACCAATAGTTCCAACCGGAAGCAAAACCTGCAAAAGGCCCCCAATATTTGTTGGCAAAATGGCTAAAACTTCCCGATACCGGTTCTTCAACCACCATTTCTCCCAATTGCCTCATAATCATAAATGCTATAAATCCGGCAATGGTATAACCTAAAATAACGGATGGTCCTGCCATGACAGCAGCCGGTCCGATTCCTAAAAATAAACCGGTACCTATGGAGCCGCCTAAAGCGATAAGTTGTATATGTCGATTAGATAATCCTCTTTTTAATTCTTTCTTTGTTCTATCAGACTTTAAATTCTTCAAAATTAATTCTTTACAGTTAGTAATTTAGTATTAGTATAAAAAATTGTAATTATTTTTGCTCTATTTTCAAATAATATATAATTTCAGATAAAATTTATCTTATTTTATACGGAATTTAATAAATTTTACAAATATAATGAAATTCGAAAAATAACTGTTTTTTTAATTATATATATCTGTTAAAATCTTACATTTTCGATAAATCTATTCCTAAATTAACAATGATTTTTTACCAAATCACAACTAAAACTAAAGATTCAACACTAAAAAATGTAAATTATATACTTTGCTGTATAAAATAAACCAATTGATACATTTTTTTAACGCTTGAAACTATAAATCAATACTGCAATTGATCCATTCTGCATCAAATTTTGCATTATACTTTTTATAAAATTCTATCGCCGTTTCGTTCCATTCCAATACCTGCCATACCATCCCGTTTAATTGTTTATCTTTAGTTTCTTTGATCACAGCCTCAAAAAGTTGACTTCCTATTCCCTTTCCTCTCCAATCAGGGCATACATAAAGATCTTCAAGATACAGGCGTTGCCCCTTCCATGTCGAATATCTCACATAGTATAATGCAAAACCTATAAGGGTTTTAGATTTCTCATCTTCAGCTACCAACGCCCACCAAACGGGATGATCTCCAAATCCGCTTTCTTCAAAATGGGATAGATTTACGGTAACTTCCTCCGGTGCTTTTTCAAAATCGGCTAATTCTTGTACTAATTCCATTAATCTTTTACAATCTCCTTTAACTGCTTTTCTTATCATTTTATTTACATTTAAAATTAAGTTTATAAAAATTTTAATTTAAACTATTAAAGATAAAAAATTAAAATAAATTTATCTTATTTTAGAAAATAAAAAATTGGATAGTATATAGTAAATTCATTTGTGAATACATTTTTAAATAATGGAAATAAAAATTATCTATTGCTAATCCGCCTTTTACCTTTGTTTCCCGTCATTTTGTCATAAGATTTTCATTGGTACTTTTTTTGACTTTTAAAAATTAATTTTCATTAATAAATCGAAAAAAAATAAAAAAAATATATGGCAAAAGGAAATATTAATGTATCGGTTGAAAATATTTTTCCACTGATTAAAAAGTTTTTATATAACGATCACGAAATATTTTTACGTGAGCTGGTATCTAATGCTACCGATGCTACTTTAAAACTTAAACATTTATCGAATATTGGAGAAGCTAATGTTGAATACGGCAGTCCAATTATTGAAATTAAAATAAACAAAGAAGATAAAACCCTTCATATTATCGATCAAGGGATCGGTATGACAGAAGAAGAAGTACAGAAATATATTAATGAAGTAGCGTTTTCAGGAGCTGAAGACTTTATTTCTAAACACAAAGATGCTGAAAAAGAAGGCATTATAGGTCATTTCGGTTTAGGCTTCTATTCTGCTTTTATGGTTGCCGATAAAGTGGAAATCATAACTAAATCTTATACAGATGCTCCGGCCGTGCAATGGGTTTGCGACGGAAGTCCTCAATTCGATTTAGGTCCTGCAGATAAAAAAGATCGCGGTACTGAAATTATTTTACACATTGCCGAAGATTCTTCTGAATTTTTAGAAGACTACAAAATTCGCGAGCTGCTATTAAAATACAATCGATTCATGCCTATTCCGATTAAATTCGGAACTAAGGAAGAAATGTTACCGCTACCTGAGGGTGCTGATAAAGATGCCAAACCTGAAAAAGTAATTGTTGATGATATCATCAATAATCCTAATCCGGCATGGACAAAGTCTCCTTCTGAATTGAAAGATGAGGATTACAAAGCATTTTACCATGAGCTGTATCCGATGCAATTTGATGAACCTTTATTTTACATTCATTTGAATGTAGATTATCCGTTTCATTTAACCGGAATTTTATTCTTTCCTAAATTAGCCAATAACCTGAATTTAGATAAAGATAAAATCCAATTATACCAAAATCAAGTTTTTGTTACCGATGAGGTTAAAGGCATTGTTCCCGATTTCTTAATGTTATTGAGAGGGGTTATTGATTCTCCCGATATTCCGTTAAACGTTTCTCGTTCTTATTTACAAGCTGACGGCGCCGTTAAGAAAATTTCTTCTTACATCACCAAAAAAGTGGCTGATAAGATGGTTTCTTTAATTAATGAAAACCGCGAGGATTTTGAAAAGAAATGGAATGATATTAAAATAGTAATAGAATACGGAATGATTTCCGAAGAAAAATTCTATGAAAAATCAGATAAATTCGCGCTTTATCCTACGGTAGATTATGTATATTATACGTTCGACGAGTTAAAAGATAAGATTAAAGATCACCAAACCGACAAAGATGGTAAATTAGTGATCTTATATGCTACCAATTTAGATGAGCAAGATCAATACATTCAAACGGCTAAACAAAAAGGCTATGAAGTTTTATTATTGGATTCTCCAATAGTTCCTCATTTAATTCAAAAATTGGAAACTTCTAAAGAAAATATTTCTTTTGTACGAGTAGATGCAGATCATATTAACAATCTTATCAAGAAGGACGAAAACACCGTATCTGTTTTAACCGATGAAGAAAAAGAGACTCTTAAAAAAGAAATTGAGGAAAATGTAGATTCTAAAACGTATACTATTTCGTTAGAAAATTTAAGTAAGGATGACGCTCCTTTTATTTTGACTCAGCCGGAATTTATGAGAAGAATGAAAGATATGCAACAAGTGGGCGGTGGAATGTACGGCATGATGGGTAATTTCCCTGAATCTTATAATCTTGTCGTTAATACCAATAATCCTATTGCTTCCGAAATCTTAAAGAAGGAAAACAAAGACGAAAAAGCTTCCATTATTAAACAAGCTTTAGACTTAGCTAAACTTTCTCAAAATATATTAAAAGGTAAAGATCTTACTGATTTTATTAAGAGAAGTTACGAAATGATAAAGTAATAAATTATCTTTGATACATTAAAAGCCATTCTAATCAGAATGGCTTTTTTTAATTTTATTTTAATAAAACTTATTTTAGTTATCTAATCCTTTATTTTAACCATTTCTTTACTTTTTTCCGAATGACTAAAATTAAGTGATAGATACTGTTTAATTCAAAAATAGCTTTCTTATTAGCTTATTTAACTAACGATTTAATAAGATCTGTAGAAAGATTGGAATTTTTTACTTCATATTCTTCTGCTACTTGAAAAAATCCATTAACAATTTGACTAGTTGCGTACTTTGCAATCGAATTAGCTCCGTTTTCAGTTGTTGAAGCAGGGTTTCCCGTAATCATGGCTAAGGCATTTTGAATTGTTTTGTTGTTTAATGCAGAATTAACCAATGCGGTTACTCCACTGCTGTTTAATTCATTTTCAACCTCGGGTTGTATTGCTTCAAAAAGTTTCGCTTCCGTTTTCTTTTTCAAAAATTGAGTGGCTGCTCCCTTTCCTCCTGCAATAATTTTAGCAGCTTCTAAAGGCGTGATGTCTTTAATTGCAGAATTAATGATAGGCTTAAATAAATTAACCGAAGATTGAGCTGCTTTTCCGATGTTTTGCTTTTCACTTTCAACGATACTGGATAAGCCTAAGGTTTCGAGTTTCGTATTAATATCCTTAAGTTCATCTGGTAAGGCTTCTTCCATTTTTGTATTGATCAGAAATGAACCTGTATCTTTTAGTACGGAAAAACTTTCATTGGTACTTGCAGTTAGAATTTTTTTAACGGCATGTAAGGCGGCTAAATGATTGGTTGATCTTTTTTGACAGATACATAGTTGAAAACTCAATATAAAAATAAAAAGCAATCCAATTTTTGAATAAAATGTATAATTCATAAATTTTTATAATTAAAAATAACAAGCAAAAATACTATTATCTTTTAATTATAGTAACGATTTTATCCGATTAACTTTTTTATCGAGTTTTAGAAGTTTTGAAAATCTTATTTATCCGTTTTAAAATAATTTACGATTATTGAAGTTCTTTTATCACCAATAAGCTTTTGAATTTCATCTTCGCTAGCCTGTCTTATGGCTGATACGGATTTAAAGTGATTTAAGAGTATCTCAATGGTTTTTTTTCCAATTCCGGGTATTGTTTCCAGTTCAGTCGTGAATGTTTTTTTACTTCTTTTATTTCTGTGCCTGGTTATTCCATACCTGTGCGCCTCATCCCGAACTTTTTGCAACACTTTTAAGGTTTCTGAAGTTTTATCCAAGTATAAAGGGATGGAATCATGGGGAAAATAGAGTTCTTCCAACCTTTTGGCGATCCCGATAATAGGTATTTTTCCCGCCAATCCCAGTAATTCCAATGATTTATAGGCAGAGCTTAACTGACCTTTTCCTCCGTCAATTAGTATAAGTTGAGGTAATTCGTTATTTTCTTCTAATTGCCTTTTGTATCTGCGATATATTACCTCCTCCATAGTAGCAAAGTCATTAGGTCCTTCTACTGTTTTAACATTAAAAATACGATACTCTTTTTTACTCGGTCTGCCGTTGCGGAAGACAACACAGGCAGAAACCGGATTGGTTCCTTGTATATTGGAATTATCAAAACCTTCAATTAATCGTGGTTCTTCCGGTAAATGTAAAAGCGTTTTCATTTCAGCCATAATTCGGTTGGAATGTCGTTCGGGATCAACAATTTTAACCTGTTTTAGCATTTCTAACCTATACTCTTTGGCATTTCTTTCAGATAAATCTAAAATTTTCTTTTTATCCCCTATTTTAGGAATATATAATTTTACATCCGGTATTTTTATATCTACAGGAAAAGGAATATAAATGATTTTAGATACTGAATTGAATTTTTCTCGTATTTCAATTATACTTTTTTGTAGTATTTCTTCATCGGATTCATCCAACTGTTTTTTTATTTCAGTTGTATAGGATTGAATGATTCTACCTTTTACAATTTTAAAATAATTAACATAAGCAGCCGATTCATCGGAAGTTATTCCGAATACATCCACATTGGATATAGTGGGTGAAATAACAGTTGATTTCGCTTGATATTTTTCTAAAATATCTAATTTTTCTTTTATTTGCTGTGCTTTTTCGTATTCCAATTTATCAGAATACTGCATCATTTTTTTTCGTAAGGATGCTAATGGTTCGGATATATTACCTTTGATAATATCCCGTATTTCTTTGATATTTTCTAAATAATCTTCAAGCGTTTGATATTCCTCACAAGGACCTAAACAATTATGGATATGATATTCCAGACAAACGGAAAATTTATGTGATTCAATTTTTTCTTGAGTTAAATCTAAATTACAACTTCGTAAGGGATAGATACTTTTTATTAATTCTAACAGTGCTTTGGCAACTACTACGGAACTATAGGGACCATAGTATTCAGAACCGTCTTTTATTAATTTTCTGGTTAAAAAAACTCTTGGAAAGGGTTCATTTTTAATGCAAATACAAGGATAGGTTTTATCATCTTTTAAACGAATATTATATCGCGGCTGAAATTCTTTAATCAGATTATTTTCCAACAATAAGGCATCGTATTCAGTATCAACAATCGTAATTTTTAAATTTTTAATTTTTGAAACTAAAACTTTAGTTTTACCTACATGTTCTTTGTTGAAATAGGATGAAACCCTTTTTTTTAAGTTTTTAGCTTTTCCAACATATAAAATTTTCTGGTTTTCATCAAAAAACTGATAAATTCCCGGTTTGTTAGGTAATGTTTTTAACTGAAGTTCTAATGACATATCTGTTACTGAAATTTCCTATACAAAAATACGTATAACTAAATTAATTAATGATTCAAAAATAGAGACGAAATAAGATTCTTATCTTAGTTGCAGCTATTGAATGGAAATGTTAGAAAAATTAAAATTGGACTAAAAGGGAGATTTATTCTATTTTTACTACATCTTTTATATCACTGAATTTTAGTCAATTCTGTGATCATATTAAAAATTGTATTTATCCATCCACAAATTTTTAAGATAATCTCTGAGTTTGTTTTCTCTCGGATTATTACCGGGTTGATAAAAACTTTGATGAGAAGCTTGATCGGGTAAAAATTCTTGATATACAAAATTTCCCGGATAATCATGGGCATATTTATATCCTGAACCGTAATTCAGCTCTTTCATTAATTGAGTGGGTGCATTTCTTATTGATAGAGGAACGGGCAAATTTCCTGTTTCTTTAACGTATGCTAAAGCTGAATTTATTGCTAAATAGGAAGCATTTGATTTAGGAGAGGTTGCTAAATAGATGGCACACTGACTTAATAAAATTCTTGCTTCGGGATTTCCAATAACATTTACCGCTTGAAAGGTATTATTTGCTAATATTAAAGCTGTAGGATTGGCCATACCTATATCTTCTGAAGCGGAAATAACCATCCTTCGGGCTATAAATTTAATGTCTTCTCCCCCATCCAGCATTCGAGCTAACCAATATACGGCTGCATTGGGATCTGAACCTCGAATCGACTTTATAAAGGCGGAAATGATATCGTAATGTTGTTCTCCTCCTTTATCATACAAAGCCATATTTTGTTGAATGACTTTTTTTATTTCTTCATTATTGATATGGATTTCCTCCTGATCACTGAATTGTTGTACAACTAAATCCAAGCTGTTTAACAGTTTTCTGGCATCGCCTCCTGAATATTGTAATAAGGCCTCTTCTTCATCTATGATTATCTTCTTTTGGGACAAAATTTCATCTTCTGTTATAGCTCTGTGCAATAAATTGGACAACGCTTTTTTATCTAAGTGATAAAGGGTATATACCTGACACCTGGATAATAGTGCTGATACAACTTCAAAACTGGGATTTTCCGTGGTTGCTCCGATTAATACGACCCATCCTTTCTCAACGGCTTGTAATAAACTATCTTGCTGCGATTTATTGAATCGGTGGATTTCATCAATAAATAAAATAGGACTTTTTCCGGTAAATAAATTATGATTTTTAGCCTTTTCTATTACTTCTCTTACTTCTTTAACTCCGGAGCTTACCGCACTAAGTGTATAATAGTCTCTTTGAGATTCATGGGCTATTATTTCTGCGAGAGTTGTTTTTCCTGTTCCCGGAGGACCCCAAAAAATCATGGAAGCCAGATTTCCACTTTCCACCATTCGTTTAATGGGACCGTCTTTTCCAATTAAATGATTTTGATATTGATAGTCCTCAAGGGTTTTCGGACGCATTCTTTCTGCTAAAGGTGACTGGATCATCCTCTTATTTATTAATACTGTTTCTAAATGTAATTATTTATTTTCAAATTTAATTGATCAAAGGCAATAAATTTTCACATTTTCTAATATATATATGCTTTATAGATTTGAACTTAAAACTTTTAAAAATATCCTACTTTTTAAAAATAGAGTTACCCAAAGTTTCTGTAGTTTTACCATATAATTTTTCGTAAACTAGTATAATATTGAATAGAAATCCTTATTAGTTATTTTTGTAAAGCGTTTTGCCGTCTTTTTCTAATTCATAGATATCATTAATTTTTTTTACTACCCAATTTCCATTTTTCCATTCAGTATCATTTATCTTTTGTGCGATCACTGAACCGGGTATTTCAGATGAAAATATTTCTATACGATCTTTATCTACAAGTATATAAGCTGCTTGAGTAGAGGTTGTGGAAACTGGTTTTAATTTAATTCCTACATTAAACGGTTGAACGCAATCTCTTTTAATTTGCGACCATTGAGAACCGGTAGATCTTTTACACCCGTGTTCGTCTGGATCATTTCCTACAATGACCGAATGGGTGTTATTTTTAGATGAACAGGCAAGTAAGCTTAGAGTAGTTCCTAAAATTAAAAAAAATTGTTTCATTATTAAAGTTTTTAGATTATTTATGGTTTAAGTTCAGCAATGAATCCAAATATTCCCTGTCATTAGCTAAACGGGGTATTTTATTTTGACCACCCAATTTACCTCTTTGCTTCATCCAGTCATAGAAAAGATGAGGTCTTGCTGAATGTACTTTGGGCATTGTTAATGTCATATTATTATATCTTTTGGCTTCGTAATCGGAATTTAATTTCTGCAATTCATTATCTAAAATTTCCGTAAATTTTTCCAAAGAATTCGGTTGTCGTGCAAATTCTATAATCCACTCATGCGAACCTTTTTCTTTTCCTTTCATAAATATCGGCCCGGCCGTATATTCGGATATTATCGCTTGGGTTTCTTTTTCCGCCTCTTTTAAGGCTTTTTCAGCATTTTCAACCATCAATTCTTCACCAAATGCATTAATATAAAATTTGGTTCTTCCAGTAACTCTTATTCGATACGGATTTTTAGAAACAAACTTTACCGTATCTCCTATAATGTATCTCCACAATCCGCCATTAGTTGTTATAACCAATGCATAATTGGTATCTAACTTTACATCTTCAATGGATAAAACTGTCGGATTATCCGAATAAAACTCATCCATAGGTATAAACTCATAAAATATACCATAATCGAGCATTAAGAGCATATCTTTACTTTCATTGGTATCTTGCATGGCAAAATACCCTTCGGAAGCATTATAAATTTCATAATAATTAATCGGTTTGGAAAATATGGATGCATACTGCTCAACATAAGGAGTAAAACTTATTCCTCCATGAAAGAAACATTCAACATTCGGCCATACTTCATCAATGTATTTTTTATCAGTGGCTTCTAATACTTTTCGTAATAATACCATCATCCAGGAAGGAACTCCGGTAAAACTTCCCACATCTTGCGTAATGACTTGTTCCACAATTGCAGGTAATTTGATTTCCCAATCTTTTAAAAGAGATACTTCTTTATTTGGAGTGCTTTTCCATTCTGCCCAAAAGGGTAGATTATCTATTAAAACGGCAGATAAATCTCCATATTTCGAATCAAAACCGGCGTAATTTTCTCGGGTTCCTCCCAACCTTAAATTTTTACATTGAAAAATTTTTGTATTTGGATTATGGAAAGCATACATTGAAAATAAATCTTTTCCTGCCTTATAATGACATTCTTGTAAGCTATCTTCTGTAATTGGAATAAATTTACTTTTAGCATTGGTTGTACCGGATGATTTGGCAAACCATTGAATTATTCCGGGCCATATAACATTTTTTTCGCCTTTTCTTGCTCTCGTTATATAAGGTTCGAAATCTTCATAATGTACTAATGGAACTTGATTTTTGAAATCCTTATATGAAGTTATTTGATTAAACTTATATTTTTTCCCGTATTCGGTATCTTTTGCCTTATATAAAAGAGCTGTTAATACGGCATTTTGGGTATCTTCAGGATTATTAATGAACACTTCCATTTGCTTAACCCTTTTCTTTACATACCACTGGATAAAGGTATTTACAATTCCTGATACCATTTCTTTACTAATTTTAGGATATAAAAGTACATATATTACTAAATCTAGCCAAAAATTAACTAATTTTTGAAATAATTAACATACCTTAATTTCATAAGAATTATATTATTCTTAACTTTACATTTCGAGATTTAGGCTTATCTTATTCTAAATTTCGATAAAAAAAATTATATATGAATTTTTCGCAAATCATACTTGATAATAAAGTATTATCTTCTAAAGTAGCCTTAAATTTTAAAGAAAATCATGAATGGAAATCGTATACTTGGTTAGAGTTTACAAATTTAGTTAAACAAACAGCCAATGCTCTAAAGTCTTTAGGTGCTAAACCTGATGACAAGATTGCCATATATGCTGATAATATGCCGCAATGGATGATTTTAGATTTAGCGATTCTTACTATTGGTGCTGTTACTGTACCGATTTTTGCTACTCTAACTTCTGAACAAGCTGAATACATCATAGATGATGCTAATGTAAAAATTATTCTTGCCGGAAATGAAAAACAATATACGAATTGTTTAAAGATCTATTCTAAAGGAACTTCTCTTGAACATATTTTAGTTGCTAAGAATTTTATTGAATTACAAAGTAAATATTCCTATCATTTTTATGATTTGATTAAAGATCAGTCAACAGACTGTGAAGTGGTTTCTAAAGATAAAGACGATATCGCTTCTATAATATATACTTCCGGAACAACCGGAGAACCTAAAGGCGTAATGCTTTCTCACGGAAATTTTATCGAAGCTTGTAAAGCTCATGAAAGTTTCTTTGGTTTTACTCCTAAAAATGAAAATTCATTAGTGTTTTTACCATTAAGTCATGTATTCGAGAAATGTTGGAGCTCTTTTGTACTGTCAAGTGGTGGGCAGCTTAGCTTTTGTGAAAATCCGAAAGAAATATCACAATTTCTTTTAGAAGTGAAACCAACAACCATGTGTTCGGTTCCTCGCCTTTTCCAAAAGATTTATATTTCTGTTAATGAAAAAATCCAAAGCAGTCCCAAATTTTTAAAGAAATTATTTACATCCTCTTTGAAAATTGGTCAAAAATACTCCAATCTAAAAAGAAACGACAAAAAAATCCCTTGGTTTTTAGCCCTTAAGTATAAAATCGTTGATACACTGTTTTTCAAAAAAGTTAAGAAACAATTGGGAGGTAATCTTAGATTTATTCCTGTGGGAGGAGCTTCGATTAGTCCTGAAATAACAGAATTTTTGGATTGTATTGGAATTCATTTATGCGTGGGATATGGCTTAACTGAAACCACTGCGACTGTGGCAGCTTTTCCGTTGAAAAACTATGAGTATAATTCGGTTGGTAAACCCATGACAGGAGTACAAATACGTATAGGAGATGAGAATGAAATTTTAATTAAAGGATACGGGGTTTTTAAAGGTTATTATAAGAAGGAAAAAGAGACTAAAGATGCATTTACTGCCGATGGATGGTTCAAAACCGGTGATGCAGGAAAATTTGACGAAAAAGGTAATTTAATTATTATTGATCGCATTAAAGATTTAATGAAAACGTCTAACGGTAAATATATTTGTCCGCAGCCGATTGAAAATCTTTTAACCAATGATAATTATATTGAGAAAGCTGTGGTTGTGGGTGATAATAAACCGTATGTAACTGCCTTATTAGTACCTAATTTTGAAGCGTTGAAACATTTTGCAGAAAATTTAAATATTCATTTTAATTCTTTTGAGGAGCTTATATCTCATCAAAAAATAAAAGATTTGTTCACTGCGAGAATTAATCATATTCAGCAACATTTAGCAGGATTTGAAAAAATTAAAAAATTTCAATTGCTTCCTATGGATTTTAACATGGATTCAGGTGAGATCACTCCTACTTTAAAAGTTAGACGTAAAATTGTATTGGAAAAATTTAAATTTCTAATCGATGATATGTATAGTTAATAGTAAATAAATTCTTATTATTATAAAAAAACAACTAAGATAATCTTAGTTGTTTTTTTATTTTATAATTAGTGTAATCAGAAAAAGAGTTTTAATACAATTTGAGTTATATATCTATATTATTAATTGCTTATTTAAATATAAATTTAAACGTTCTTCCCGTTAAAATTTAATTTTAATAAAGATTATATTATAGTTGGTTCAATCTAAAAATATTTCTATATTTGCGCTCTACTAAACAGAGAGGTGCTCGAGTGGTTGAAGAGGCTACCCTGGAAAGGTAGTATACGGGTAACCGTATCGTGGGTTCGAATCCCATCCTCTCTGCTAATAAACCCGCATAAATAGCGGGTTTTCTTGTGTTTACGCGGTTTATAGCCCTTTTTTACATTTTTTCACCTGTGCCATATTCTGCCATATTCTGCCAATTTTTTGATACCTTTTTTAAAAAAAGTATCAAATTTTTTGATACCTTTAATCAAATTTATAATTACATGGATAGCTTATCATTACGCTTTATATTCGACAGGAAAAATGAAATTAAGAATAAAGGTAAAGAAACAGGGCTATTACACATTGAAGTCAGGCAGAACAAAACCATAAACCGTATATTTATATCTACAGGCATTAGATTAAAACCATCTGAATTTACATCCAAAAACGGATTTACTTGTAAAAACCATCCTAATGCATCTGCCATAACCGCTAAGGCTCATAAGATCCCATTATTTCGGTAATTCAAATTTTTAAACTTATATTTTACTATTTTTCCCATAATTAACATAAAAATAGATTTTAAAAATACCCATTCGGGATGAAAAAAATTGAATTTTCTTAAGGGCTTGGATGAGATAACATTAGAATAGTATATATATGATTTATAATCATCAATAAGCGTTGCTTTTTATGTATATTTGTACTCTTTATCTAATTAACTAGTAACAGAACAGATAAATTACTAACTATCTGTAATTAACAGAATAGGGAATAAAATATATCATTTTGGCATATACATTTATATATGATTAAAGAAATAGAAATAGAGAAAAAATTAATTAAACAACTTTCAGAGTTAAAATATAATTATCGCCCGGATATTGTTGATAGAAAAACGCTTGAGGAAAACTTTAAAGCCAAATTTGAAGAGCTTAACCGTGTTCATCTTTCAGAGAGTGAGTTTTCTCGACTTCGGGAAGAAATAATTAATTCCGATGTATTTACTACATCCAAAATGTTGCGTGAAAAACAATACTTTCAGCGTGAAGATGGAACTCCTCTACACTATACTTTAGTAAACATCAAAGATTGGTGTAAAAATAATTATGAAGTTATACATCAATTACGCATTAATACTGAAAATAGTAATCAACGTTATGATGTTATTCTTTTAATCAATGGTTTGCCTGTGGTGCAGATTGAATTAAAGAAGTATGATATATCGCCGCGAAAATCCATGCAGCAAATAGTGCATTATAAAAACGAACCGGGCAACGGTTACAGAAATTCTCTACTTTGCTTTATGCAGTTATTTATAGTGAGTAATGTAAGCAGAACCTTATACTTTGCGAATAATAAAAATGAGCATTTTGCATTTAATGCAGATGAACAATTTCTTCCGGTTTATGAATTAGCTGACATCAATAATAACAAGATTAATAATCTTTATGATTTTGCTGATAAATTCCTCAAAAAATGCACACTTGGAGAAATGATTAGCAAATATATGGTACTGGTGGAAAGCGAACAAAAATTGATTGTGATGCGTCCGTATCAGATTTATGCAGTAGAGGCTATTATTAACTCTATTGAACAAAACTTAGGAAACGGTTATATTTGGCATACCACAGGAAGTGGTAAAACCCTAACTTCTTTCAAAGCTTCTACTTTTATGAAAGACATGCCTGATATTGAAAAATGTTTGTTTGTGGTTGACCGGAAAGATCTCGATAGACAAACCCGTGAGGAATTCAATAGATTTCAAGAAGGGAGTGTAGAAGAAAATACCAATACAGAAACATTGGTAAGGCGTTTGCTTTCTACCGACTATGCAGACAAGCAGACAAAGTAATTGTTACTACCATCCAAAAATTGGGTTTGGCTTTAGCTGAGGAAGATAGTAAGCATAACAAAGCAAAGGAAAAAAACGGTAAAGAAATTTATAAAAAGAGGTTAGAACCTTTGAAAGATAAACGTATGGTTTTCATTTTTGACGAATGCCATCGTTCTCAATTTGGAAATTATAATACAGCGATAAAAGCGTTTTTTCCCAATGCAAAGCTATTTGGTTTTACAGGTACACCCATTTTTGAAGATAATGCGACTAATGTTATAAGAGAAGATGGAAAAGCAACATACAAAGTGACAGAAGATATATTTGATCAAGTGTTGCATAAATATACCATCACTCATGCTATTGATGATAGAAATGTATTGCGTTTCCACATAGATTTTTTTAAAGGCAAAAATTCCGCTAAATTAAATCAGGGAGAGACGGTTAAACGACAGGCTGTTGTGGAGTCCATTTTGGAGAAGCATAATGGAGCAACCAACAACAGAAAATTTAATGCTATTTTGGCTACTGCTTCTATCGATAATGCTATTGAATACTATCAGTTATTCAAAGAAGTTCAGAAAAAGAAACAAAGCGAAAATCCTGATTATCTGCCGTTGAATATTGCTTGTGTATTTTCACCACCCGCACAGTTAATTGCTAAGGATGGAGACCGTCAAAGCCAAAAGAATGCAGCAGATATCAAGCAACTTCAGGAAGATTTAGTTCAGGAAAGAGAAGACAATACACAAAACCCTGAAGAAAAGAAAAGAGCTTTAACGGTAATTATTACCGATTACAATATACAATACGGTACGAATCATAGCATCCATGAGTTTGATTTATACTATCAGGACGTACAAAAACGCATTAAAGATCAAAAATATAGTAATAAAGATTATCCACATAAAAATAAAATTGATATTACCATAGTAGTGGATATGTTGCTCACAGGTTTTGACAGCAAATACCTGAATACTTTGTACGTAGACAAAAACCTAAAATATCACGGACTGATTCAGGCATTTTCACGAACCAATCGGGTGCTCAATGATTCCAAGCCTTACGGCAATATCTTAGATTTCCGTTCGCAGCAGGATGCCGTAAATCAAGCTATCGCTCTTTTTTCGGGAGAAGACAGTGGGCAGTCCAGAAAAATTTGGCTGGTTGATCCTGCTCCGGTAATTATTGAAAAATATAAAGAAGCCGTAGATAAATTGGGAGAATTTATGCAACAACAAAACCTTGTTAATGAACCGCAAGAAGTATACGGATTGAGAGGAGATGCTGCAAGGATTACCTTTGTGAAAAACTTTAAAGAGGTACAACGGCTTAAAACCCAACTTGATCAATATACAGACTTGGATGAAGATCAAAAAACTACCATCGAAACCATTTTACCTAACGAAACTTTACAAGGATTTAGAAGTTCGTATTTGGAAACAGCGAAGCGACTAAGAGAAATCCAGCAAAAAGGAGGCGATGAAGTACCGCCCGAAATTCAACAACTGGATTTTGAATTAGTATTGTTTGCCTCTGCAGATATAGATTATGATTATATCATGAAACTGATTGCAGACAATACGCAAAAGAAACCTACAAAGCATAAAATGACTAAAGAACAGGTAATTAGTTTGCTGAAATCCAATTCCAATTTAATGGAAGAAGAAGAAGATTTAACCGATTATATCAACAGTTTGGATTGGAACAGCGGACAGGATGTAAAGGCGCTTTACCAAGGATACAATACATTTAAAGTTCAAAAATACAACAAAGAATTGGCTGCCGTAGCTCACAAGTACGGATTAGAAACAGCAGAACTGAAAGCTTTTGTAGAAGAGATCATGAGCCGGATGATTTTTGACGGGGAAAAGCTTACGGATTTATTAAAACCCTTAAGCTTAGGCTGGAAAGAACGCAGGGTTAAAGAATTAGCATTGATGGAAGACCTAGTACCCCAATTAAATAAATTAGCCCAAGGACGTGAAATATCAGGATTAGATGCTTATGAGTAAGAAAAAAGAATTAATACCCAAATTGCGTTTTCCTGAGTTTGTGGATGAAGGGGAATGGGAGGAGAAAAAATTGGGCAAAATTGCAAAATATGAAAATGGTAAAGCCCATGAGCAAAATATAGTAAAACAAGGAAACTATATTGCTGTAAATTCTAAGTTTATTTCTACAGATGGAAAAGTGAAGAAATATACTAATACCGCAAATTGTTTAGCGAGTAAAGGTGAAATCTTAATGGTTCTTAGTGATCTGCCAAATGGCAAAGCACTAGCTAAATGTTTTTATGTTGACATAAATAATAACTATTCAGTAAATCAAAGGATTTGTAAAATAACACCAATTAATGCTGAAAATAAAATACTATACTATCTTTTGAACAGGAATTCTTATTTTCTATCGTTTGATGATGGAGTAAAACAAACTAATCTTCGAAATGAAGATGTATTAAAATGTCCTATAATCCTTCCAAAGATCCAAAAAGAACAACAAAAAATAGCTTCCTGCCTTTCCTCTTTAGATGAGATGATAGCAGCTCAAGGCCAAAAGCTGGATCTGCTTAAAGACCACAAAAAAGGATTAATGCAAAAGCTTTTTCCTCAAGAAGGGGAAAAAGTACCTAAATATAGGTTTAAGGAATTTGAGAAAGATGGAGAGTGGGTGGAAAAGAAAATAATTGAGACAACAGATAAAAAAATCAAATGGAGTTTTACTGGTGGGCCTTTTGGTTCAAACCTAAAAGCTAGTGATTATACAACAGAAGGAATTCGAATTATTCAACTCCAAAATATTGGTGATGGAGAATTTAATAATGAATACAAAATCTATACTTCAAAAGAGAAAGCCGATAAATTGTTAAGCTGCAATATCTACTCGGATGAAATAATCTTATCAAAGATGGGTGATCCTGTTGGTCGAGCTTGTATTATACCATCTTACCTAAATAGATGTGTTATGGCTTCTGATGGCATAAGATTAGTTGTAGACGAGAAAAAATACTCGAAATATTTTATTTATTCAATAATAAATTCAAAACAAATAAGAGAAGCTATTGAGAAAAAATCAACAGGTTCAACCAGAAAAAGAATTGGTTTAGATGAACTAAAAGGAATTGAGTTAATGATACCTAAAACTATCAAAGAACAACAAAAAATCGCCTCTTGCCTATCATCCTTAGATGCTTTAATCACAGCCCAGACAGAAAAGATAGAACAATTAAAACTACATAAGAAAGGATTGATGCAGGGATTGTTTCCTAAAATAAACGACTAGAATATGAATACAATAATTAATTTTACAAACCTTGCAGAGGTAGCCAAGCATCTCCGAAAAGACTTAATAGGAGATAATCGTAAAATGAAAAATTTGGTATTATTATTTGCTCATAATGGTAGTGGTAAAACCCGGCTTTCGATGGAATTTAAACAGGCCGGAAAAAAGGTTGATGTTGATGGTAATGTATCCAGTCGGGATACTTTATATTTCAATGCGTTTACTGAAGATTTATTCTTCTGGAATAATGACCTTGAAAATGATACCAACCGAGTACTTAAATTAAATCCTGACTCTGTATTTTTTGACGGATTACATGAGTTGGATTTGGATGTCAAAATTGAATCATTTTTAAATAATTATGTAGATTTAAAGTTCGATATCGATTATGATACCTCCACTGTAGCTTTTTCACGAAGCATGATTGTTGACGGAAATGAACAAACTGCAGAGAATATTAAAATCTCAAGAGGAGAAGAAACCTTATTTATATGGTGTTTTTTTCTTGCCATTTGTCAGTTAGCTATTGATAAAGACCCTGCATACAGTTGGGCGAAGTATATTTACATTGATGATCCCATATCCTCTCTTGATGAAAATAATGCTATTGCGGTTGCTTGTGATTTATGTAATTTAATTTCCTCAAAAGGTAACATGATTAAAACGGTAATTTCAACGCATCACAGCTTGTTCTTTAACGTACTTTTCAATGAATTTGGTAGAAAAAAACTGCAGTATAAACGTTATTTTTTACATTGTAAAGGAACTGATGGTTATGCTTTACAAAATACCAAAGATACCCCTTTTTTTCATCATATAGCCATACTGAGCGAATTAAAAAAAGTCTGTGAATCAAATAAAATTTATACCTATCATTTTAATTCCTTGAGAAGTATTTTAGAAAAAACGGCAACTTTTTTTGGATATGATAAAATTGATAAATGTATTGTCGGTTTAGAAGATGAAGTGCTTTTTGAACGGGCATTACAATTATTCAGCCATGGTAAATATTCAATATTCGACCCCGTAGAAATGGGAGATGAAAACAAAGAACTTTTCAAAAGAATTTTTACCGGTTTTACAGAAAAGTACGAATTTCATTTTCCAGAAATATTTAACTAAAAACTTAAAACAGAAACAGTATGACACAACAAGATAAAAATAAATTAGGGGATACACTTTGGGTTATAGCAGATCAATTGCGAGGAGCCATGAATGCGGATGACTTTCGTGATTATATGCTTTCGTTTCTCTTTCTCCGGTATCTGTCTTTTAACTATGAAGAAGCAGCCAAAAAGGAATTAGGAAAAGATTATCCCGAAAGTTCTTCTAAAGATAACCGAGATGATTTTATTGTACCTCTCCCTTTACAATTCTGGTACGACAAAAACCAAGAGGATATAGAAAATTTTGAAATGCAGATGCGTAGAAAAGTTCACTATGTTATCAAACCGAAATATTTATGGAGTAATGTTACCGAACTAGCTCGTACTCAAGATAATGATTTATTGGAAACACTCCAAAAAGGGTTTCGTTACATTGAAAACGAATCGTTTGAAACCACATTTAAAGGTTTGTTTTCTGAAATCAACCTGAACTCGGAAAAACTCGGAAAAACTTCCAAAGAAAGAAATGATAAGCTTTGTAAGATAATTACAAAAATAGCCGAAGGCATTGCTGATTTTTCTACAGATACCGATACTCTTGGAGATGCTTATGAATATTTGATTGGTAAATTTGCAGCCGGTTCAGGAAAAAAGGCAGGAGAGTTTTATACACCACAACAAATTTCAACCATTCTTTCCAGAATTGTTATCTTAGATACTCAAGATCCTGTAAGAGGTCCAAAATCTAAATTAGACAAAGTATTGGATTTTGCCTGTGGTTCGGGTTCGTTACTATTAAATGTAAGAACCAAATTAAGGGAAAATGGCGGTACTATAGGGAAAATATACGGGCAGGAAAAAAACGTGACGACTTACAATCTGGCACGTATGAATATGCTTCTACACGGCATGAAAGACACCGAGTTTGAAATTTTCCATGGAGACACTTTGCTCAACCAATGGGATATATTGAACGAAATGAATCCTTCTAAAAAGATCGAATTTGATGCTATAGTAGCTAATCCGCCTTTTAGTTTACGTTGGGAGCCGAACGATACTCTGGCAGAAGATTTTCGTTTTAAAAGCCATGGGTTATCGCCAAAATCAGCAGCTGACTTTGCTTTTTTGTTACACGGATTTCACTTTTTAGCTAAAGAAGGAACTATGGCTATTATATTGCCTCGTGGTGTTTTATTTCGTGGAGGAGCAGAGGAGCGAATACGAACTAAGCTATTAAAAGATCATAATATTGACACGGTTATTGGTTTACCTTCCAATTTATTCTACTCAACAGGTATTCCGGTTTGTATTCTGGTTTTGAAAAAATATAAAAAAGAGGATGATATTTTGTTTATTAATGCCGGTGAACATTATGAAAAAGGTAAAAGGCAAAATTCATTAGAAGATAAATACATAGATAAAATTGTCGAAACATATCAGCACCGATATGAAATAGAACGATATTCTCGTAAAGTTTCGATGGAAGAAATTGTGAAAAATGGGTATAACCTAAATATTTCGAGATATGTAGATATATCAGAAGATGAAGTACCAATTGATTTAAAAGAGGTAAATAAAAAATTGATATCAATAAACAAAAGCATAAAAACAAATACGGATAAACATAATAAATTTCTAAAAGAGCTGGGATTACCTCCTATTAACTAATAGGAAGAGTTATAAATTTAGTGCAAGGCGCAAATATCTATATTTAGATACTTGCGAAAAACTTGAATAAAACTACACTGAACGTAGAATAATTTACATCGGTATAATCAATGTTTAATTAAAGTTTTTCTTTTTTAGGAGTATTATCAAACCGTTACCGTAATAAATAAATAAAAAAATAATATCTTATGGAACAATGTTAAGATATTTTAGACAGAGACCATCCTCTCTACTAATAAACTCTCTTATATAGCGGGTTTCCTTGTTTTTAAACGGATTATGATGCATTTTTACGTTTTTTTAACTGTGCCATATTCTGCTAATTTTTTGATACCTTTAGTCAAATTTATAATTACATGGATAGCTTAACATCACGCTTTTTATTCGACAAGAAAAATGAAATTAAGCATAAAGGGAAAGAAACCGGGCTATTCACATTGAAGTCAGACAAGATAAATCTACGAAACGAATATTAATACCAACGGGTATCAAATTAAAATCTTCAGAATTTACACCCAAAAACGGATTTACTTGTAAAAACCATCCTAATGCATCTGCTATAACCGCTAAGGCTCATCGGATATTTAGGGATATTTAAGATTTCAATTATTTTGGATAGGGGTATTTGATATTTATCCCATTTAAAAATTATTAAACATTTATTTTGTAAAAGTCTCATACATTAATCCAATCCTTATTTTAAATCATCTACTCATAAAGAAAATTTTTTAACTTTTTTTGACATAAAAAAGAATTATTACCAAGTTTATTAAAAACTATGGATCTCAAATACTACTATTTTAAAAGTATTATCTTCAAATGGCATTTTTTCTAAAATCGCCTATAACATCGGGTTTAATTATTTTACATCTTACGTCGCATGTTATCAATTAATTATTGCGAAAATCATATATATTACTTATGAATCAATTTTGTTAAACCACATCATTGCTGGTTCACAACTGGCATCAAGTATTATATAATTTCCAATATTTAATTTTTTTTATTCTACCTTATATATATTGTCTAGCATGTGTAGTTATTAACATATTTCTTTAATAATTAATTCTTTTTATAATTTTATTTTTTTAAAACTTCTTTCTTCGTAAACATTCTGAAAGTTCCTTCATCATCAAATCCGTAATATTTATCAGGCTCAATGATTACATTTAAAATCTTCCCTCCTACTTTTGATTTATGTAAATCTATAAAATATCCATCCTTGTCATATTCAGCTATAACAACAAATCCGTTTTTTGCCTTAAACTTAG
The DNA here is from genome assembly GCF_009827705.1 of Apibacter sp. B3935. NCBI lineage: Bacteria > Pseudomonadati > Bacteroidota > Flavobacteriia > Flavobacteriales > Weeksellaceae > Apibacter > Apibacter sp. B3935. The sequence goes on along the minus strand of NZ_WINL01000001.1, from coordinate 227,340 downwards.
ATCTATAACCTAATGCAAATGCTATAGTGTTTTTACCTTTCGTTGTGCATAGGGAGTTATACCCCATAGCCACGCTAAATGCATCATCTCCTTCGGTGTGGCTTTTTGAGTTACCTCCAAAAGCCATACTGTGTGAATAATTCCTTTGAGTTATGCTTTTTGAGTAATCCTCTAAGGTTAAGCTAAATGACTGAGGCCCTTTAGTTTTACTTTTTGATTTTTTACCTAGGGTTATACTATGTGAATTCCAACCATCTGTTTTGCTTTTTGATTTTTTGCCTAAAGTTACACTATTAGATTTCCAACCATCTATTTTACTTTTTGATTTTTTGCCTAAGGTTACACTATGTGAAAAACTATCTTTAGTTTTGTTTTTAGTATCATCCCATAATGTTATACTATATACTTGATATCTTTTTGTGATACGTATTTTACCAATATTAAATAGTTTTTTTAGTTTTTTGATAATTTTATTAAAAAAATTCCCTTTTTTCATGATTTAATTTTTAATATTTATAAAATATTTTTTGCTTAAAAATTAAAATTTCTTTTTTTGTTTCTTACTTTTATTTTTTTTAATAATTATATACCTGATAAGAAACTTAAAAACGAACCTGTAAATAAACCTGTAAAAAAATTTTTAAAGGTTCGTGTCAATGCCGAATAATATCAAAAAAATACCGCTAAAGTATTTGGGAATACTAAATAATCAAAAAAGTAAATACCCCCTTATATAATTGGAATATATGGACTTAAAAATGAACTTTCAAATTTATTTATTAAAATATTAGCACAAGATAACCATTCTAATTTTTTAAAAAATATTTTATAGAGCACTTATCATTTGTTAACATTTGATTATTACATAGTTAGCTCTAAAATTTTATATGAATAGTTTGATATATGATATTTAACATATGGATGTTGTATCGTTTTTTTTTATAAATTGCGTTTACACTAAGAACTTAAAAAAAATGAATGAAAAGGAACTGCTTAAGATCATGTTATACCTTAATAAAAAAGGCCTAATATCTAATGAAAAATTTAACTGGTTAAAAAACAATAATACAGTAATCTTAGAACTATTAATTTTTTCTATAGGTTATTTTGAAAAGGTACTATCTAAAAATCAAAATTTCAACTTTTACGATTGGAAACAAGTTGATACCTCTAAAATGTGTTGTTATTTTTTAAAAAATAGCTTTAACAACCTTATTTAATACTTTTTGATACCAGTAACTATAAGTTGTTGGTATTCAATTAATGTTCGAATCCCATCTTCTCTGCTAATAAACCCGCTATTTAAGCGGGTTTTCTTTTGTTTACACGGTTTATAGCCCTTTTTTACCCTTTTTTACCTGTACCATATTCTGCCAATTTTTTTGTAACATAATTTAAATTTGTAACAAAATTTTTGTTACAATTTTTAGTATGATCAATATTAGGATAAGATTTTATAAATACATAGATAATTAAATATACCTGAAGTTAAAGCTATATGTAGTTTATAATAAACACATATATGAAATTAAAGATATTTGATATATATTTAATAAAACTATAATAAATTTAAATTTATTCAATCTAATGTTTTTAAATATTTATCAAATTACCTAGCAAAACTTAACTTTTTTATAAATACAAAATGAAAATAATTACTTAAGCTAAATATTCTTTATCAATATTTTCAAAGTACTTGTATAATTAATTGATTTTCAACTAATTTTTAAAACTTCCATTTTCATTTAAGATTTCAATTTATTTTACAAAAATAAATTTTAGATTATTTAAATTTATAAAGTATTTATAAGAGTTTAACAAAATAGATATTCTATACTAATAAGTATTATTAATTAATAAAAAATTAATATAAATATAATACTAAAAATAATATAAAATAAACATAATTTTATTTAAAAATTTAATTTAAACACCAAATCAATTATTTTGGAAAATTATATTTTTGGAATTTATTTATAGTTAAGCTTAATATAGTTTAAATTAAAATCACTACTTAAAAAACTACAAATTACTAATATTAATAATTAGTTAATAAGTTAAAAAAAGTAAAAATATGATACCGCAAGATTCGATGTATTATGAGACTTATACCATTTCCCATGTTTTGAATATCCATTATTATCTTTATAAATATCATTTAATCCAAAATTATACCTAAGCCCCACTTCATGCTTTCTTAAAAAGCTTACGCCTCCACCTAGACCTGCAGAAATATCAAATTTTGAAGCCCCTCCATACCATCTTTTATCCCTTCCTTTATTTTTTTCTTTAATTAAATACCCCAATTGAGGACCTACTTCGATAAATAATTCGTGAGTTTCTTTTCCTCTACAACATGGAGGAAATATAAAGTCACCAAAATAATATTTTACCATTAATGGAACATTTATATATGTTTGAAAAAATTTAGTATTCATTTCTTTTCCGTCTTTTTCCCCTTGTTCAGAGTAAACTATTTCAGGTTTAAAAAACCAAGCATCATTAAAATCATTAAAAGGGATTTGTGCAAATAAGCCAATAGCAGGGGCAAAAATACGTGTTTCGGAGTGTCTATGGATATTTCTAACATTAGTAAATTGCAAGCTTCCCTTAACACCATATTGAACTTGTGATTTTAAAATAGAAAAATTTAATAACAAAATAGTTATATAAATAAATGGTATATTTCTTATCATACAGTTTTTTATTATTTTTTTATTAATACTTATAAATCTTATAAAAATATATTCTTAAATTTAATATTCTCAATTTTTTTGCCAAAGGTAATAATTAGTTTCTGAAAATAAAACTGAAAATAAAAATGGAATTTTATTTACTTGACCACAATTATAATATGATATATAATATTTAATTTTTTAAATTTTAAGCCATTTATATTTTCAAATAATATAAATATATATGAATATTCAACTTACTACAATTATTTGATTTAATCTTAAATATTTTAAATTCCTTATTTTTTTAGGGTATTATTAAAAAATTGATTTTAAAATAATTTTCATATTATAATTAAATTTATAAAATATTTTTTTATTATAAAAATATTATTTTAAAATATTTTTTATATAATTTATTTTAAATATATATTTATTTTATGAGAAAATTATTGTTTATAAATAAATATATACATCAAAATTATTATTATTAATATTGTTAAATTTTAAATATAATTTATATTAAAATTGAGTGATATATTTTTTTACAATTCCTAATAAAAATAGATATTCTCAATCTAAAAAAGAGTTGAACTTATATTTTAATTATGTAAAAATTTATATATTTGCAGAAATTAACACTAAGAAAAGCATACGCCATGAAATTTAAACGGTTTATTTCATTACTTAATTTGGAAAATTCTTTATTATTTGTAGCTTTAACTTTATTTTATTGCTTTGTTAAAATGCTTAAATTTGTTACTTCCTATTAATTTAAAATATATTAATATATTCACAATTTATTTATATTTTTAAGTTATTTCACCGGATAAATTTTCCTCAAACTGTTTTTTGAGTATTTTACCTTTTAAATTTTGTCCGAGTAAATGCATTAGCTTAGTTGTGGCAGCTTCTACTGTTATATCATATCCACATATTACGCCTAAATATTTAAATATGAGGCTATTATGATATTTCCCAAAATTTACATTTCCTCTTACACACTGTGTAATAACTATAATTTCTTTTCCTAACTCCTTGGCTTTATGTAAGGCTCTTAAGGTTTCTTTGTCGGAAGGTATATTTCCCGAACCGAAGGTTCTTAAGATAATGCCCTCTAAATCACTGTCTGAAACTATTCGATCTAATAAATACTTATTTTTTCCCGGAAAAAATGTGAATATATCAATTTTATTAACCAGATTTTTATTTACCTTAAAATCTGTATGACTAGGTTTTAAAAGATATTCTTTAAAAACTCCAAGATTGACGCCGGACTCTCCTAACTTAGGATAATTGGGGGAAATATAAGCATCAAAATGTTCTGCTGAGAATTTGGTTGTTCTGTTTGCTCTATATAATTTATATTCAAAATAAATACACACTTCGTTGATAACAGGCTTATCATTCTCATATAAAGAAGCGTAATAAATTGAAGTTATCAAATTTTCTTTGGCATCTGTTCGCAATTCACCAATTGGCAATTGAGATCCCGTAAATACTACAGGTTTTTTCAATCCTTGTAACATAAAACTCATCATAGAAGCAGTATAGGACATCGTATCCGTACCGTGCAATATTACAAATCCGTCATATTTGAAATAAGAATTTTCAAGTATATTGCCTAATATAATCCAATCATGAATATCTATGTCTGAAGAATCAATAGGTTTTTCAAATACGTTGATATCTATATCTGCATCAATTAGTTCTATCTCGGGTATATGCTTTAATAGCGCATTAAAATCAAAAGGTTTTAATGTACCTGTGCTATACTCTTTGATCATTCCTATAGTTCCTCCTGTATAAATTAATAAAATCTTACGTTTCATTTATATTTCTCGGTTTTAAATTGCAATTTATGAAAATATTAACAGCTTTAATTGTTATTTTTGAAACATGATTTCAAAAGAATTTTTGAATAATTTGGATTTATATAACTATTTAACAGATTTTATATCAAAAGAAAAATTTGAAAAAATAGAAAATTTAGTTAATTACAGATCAAATTATGTACTTCCCATACTTGAAGATCTGTATCAATATCGTAATGCCGGTGCCATAGTTAGAAGTATGGAAGCTTTTGGGTTTCAATCATTAATAGCCCTGGAAAACAGAAATGAATTTAAGCCGGAAAGTACTGTTGCAAGAGGAGCCGATAAATGGATTGATATATCTTATAAGTCTTCAAATCTGGAATCTTTAAAAGAGATTAAAGAAAATGGGTATCAATTGGTAGCAGTTTCTCCTGAAAAAAATGCTATAGATATTTATGATTTTCAACTAACTCAGCCAACAGCTTTAATTTTCGGTACTGAATTTAAAGGTATAAATGAAGAAACTTTAAATTATGCTGATGCGTGTATTAAAATTCCAATGTTAGGTTTTACAGAAAGTCTTAATGTTTCTGTAGCAGCCGGAATATGTTTTTATGAAATGAGAAAGAAATTGGAAGATAGTCATTTAAATTGGCAGTTAACTGAAATTCAAAAACTTAATTTAAAAATAAAATGGGCTATAAAATCAGTAAGTTCGGGTGAGGAAATTGCAGCCCATTATCTTAAATCTTTAAAACGATGAATAAAACACCTATTATACTTTTAAGTTTTATCTGTGCTTTTGCACATTCTCAAACTATTGAAGAATCTTCATATACAGAAAAAAACAAGATTATGGAATCCTTAAGTTTTACATTACCAATTTGTAATAAGGAAGTCCTAGTAAATACTTGGAAGAATTTTATCAAAAAACAAGGAGGTAAAGTGAAAGGTGGAATTGTTAATAAAGTGTATGGTTCGGATATTAAATTTTCAACAAATGGTGAAAGCTGGTTAGGAAATTTTGCATATGAATATAATGATGATAAAAGTATGACAATATTCACTTCTTTTCATAATTTATCCAATATTTTCATCAATTCAAATACTACTGAAAAAGAATTAGCAATCCCAATTCTTGAAGATTTTAAGTTAGACATTCAAAAATCTTGTGCAATTGATGATTTAACGAATGCGAAAAGTTTTACCATAAAGCTTACTAAAGAAAAAGTTCGTAATTCCGATAGAATTTTATATTTAGAAAAAATTATTCGTGACGATTACAATAAAATTGACTTAAAAGCCAACTCCAAAATTTCCGACAAAGAACAAGATAATCTAACTAAAATTAAAGAAAGGATAATTTTAAATGAAGCGGAGTTACAAACTTTAAAAAACCGTAATAAAGACATTGATCAAGAATTAAATTCTCAAACATTGGTCATTCAAGGTTTCCAAAACAAATTAGACACTCTTGAAGGAAAAGTTTCTATTGATGATCAGAGTGAAAATAATATTTCAACTGAAAGTGAACCGAATACTAATTATATTAATTCTACAACCATTAGTACTGATAACAATGAAAATTTAAATACAACTGATCAAGAAAAAGATTATCATTCTTCAGATTATTTTGATAATCATTAATATATTTGATTATTTTGAAATAAATTATATTCAATTTTTTAATAAAAGTATTTACTCTCAATTTTAAATAAAATTCCATAAATTAATATGAAACTTGAAAAATTAAATCTTTTAGATCAAAATGAAATTACATTTGTCGAAAATAATTATATAAAATCTTTTCCTGTTGAAGAAAGGAGGCCTACGGATCAAATGTTTAAACTTTATGAAGATTATAAAGATAAATTTAAAATCTTATTATGTATAAAAGACAACGAAAGAATCGGTTTCATTACTTACTGGAAATTAAATACTTTTACATTTATTGAACATTTTGCGATTTCTTCTGTTTATAGACAGAAAGGATATGGAAGCAAGATTATGCAACTATTCATAGAAAAAATTTCACAACCTATTGTACTTGAAGTGGAACCTCCAACTTCACATTGGGATATACGTCGAATTAATTTTTATGAACGGTTAGGTTTCAAATTATGGAATGAAATTGAATATAAACAACCATCCTATCATCAGGATGACAAAAGTTACCCAATGAAATTAATGTCTCTTCGTGAAATACAACTAGATAAAAAAGAAATAAATGTTATAAAGTTAATTCATTCTGAAGTGTATCAAGTTTAAATTAAATCTCATCAATAAAAAAAGCCTATTTAATAAAAATAGGCTTTTTTATTATATATAAATGTTAAAATATTTTAAGCATCAATATTTGCATAAACAGCATTTTTTTCAATAAATTCTCTACGAGGCGGTACATCATCTCCCATTAACATGGAGAATATACGATCTGCCTCAGATGCATTATTGATAGTAACTTGTCTCAACGTTCTTTTTTCAGGATTCATAGTCGTATCCCAAAGCTGTTCAGCATTCATTTCTCCTAAACCTTTATACCTTTGAACGGTAAAACCTTTACCTTGAGCATTACCTAATTGTGAAGCTATTTCCTCTCTATGTTTATCATCCCAGGCATAATATTCTTTATTTCCTTTTTTCAATAAATATAAAGGAGGGGTTGCAATATAAATATATCCTTTTTCAATCATTTCTTTCATGTAACGGAAGAAAAAGGTTAATATTAAAGTTGTAATGTGAGAACCGTCTACATCCGCATCGGTCATAATTACCACTTTATGATATCTTAGCTTAGAAAGGTTTAATTCTTTGGAATCTTCTTCTGTACCAACAGATACCCCTAAGGCGGTATAAATATTTTTTATTTCATCACTTTCAAATACTTTATAGCTAACAGCTTTTTCTACATTAAGTATTTTACCTCTCAATGGAAGGATGGCTTGGAAGTTTCTGTCTCTACCTTGTTTGGCTGTTCCCCCTGCTGAATCTCCTTCGACTAGGAATAACTCACTTTCCTCTGCTTTACGTGAAGAACAATCAGCTAATTTTCCCGGCAATCCGCTTCCTCCTAATGGAGATTTTCTTTGTACGAGTTCTCTTGCTTTTTTAGCCGCTTGTCGCGCTTTTGCTGCAAGAAGAACTTTTTGAACAATTTGTTTTGCTTCATTAGGATGTTCTTCCAGATAATTAGTTAACATTTCTGCAACTATTTTATCTACAGCAGAACTAACTTCCGAATTACCTAATTTAGTTTTAGTTTGTCCTTCAAACTGAGGTTCCATGACTTTAACGGAAACAACAGCAGTCAAACCTTCACGAAAATCGTCACCGGTAATTTCAACCTTTTCTTTAGCCAAATTAATATTTTCATCGGCATATTTTTTCAAGGTTCTGGTTAACGCCCTTCTAAACCCGGTTAAATGCGTTCCCCCTTCATGTGTGTTGATATTATTTACATATGAATGAATATTTTCCGTATAGGAAGTATTGTATCTCATCGCAACTTCAACCGGTATTTCATCAATCTCTCCCTCCATATGGATGATTTCATCCATTAAGGGTTCTCTGTTCTCATCTATAAATTCGACAAATTCTTCTAATCCTCTTTCAGAATAAAATTCTTCCGATCTAATGTTGCCTTCTTCATCTACTTCACGTTCATCTGATAAAGTAATAGTAATTCCTTTGTTCAAAAATGAAAGTTCACGAAGACGAGTGGCTAATGTATCGTAATTATAAATAGTTTCGGTAAAAATTGAACTGTCGGGAATAAATGTTACTGTAGTTCCTGTATGGGTGGAAACCCCAACAATTTCAACAGAAGATAATGCAACCCCTTTAGAGTATTTTTGCTGGTATTGTTTACCGTCTCTGTTAACGGTAGCAATCAATTCAGTAGATAATGCATTTACACAGGACACTCCCACTCCATGCAATCCTCCGGAAACTTTATATGAATCTTTATCAAATTTCCCTCCTGCTCCAATTTTAGTCATAACCAATTCTAAAGCAGACAATCCCGTCTGCTTATTGGTATCTACAGGAATACCTCGACCGTTATCTTTTACCGTTATAGAATTATCTTTTCCTATACTTACATTAATAGTATCGCAATACCCGGCTAAAGCCTCATCAATGGAATTGTCAACTACCTCATATACTAAATGATGTAATCCTCTAACTCCCACATCCCCAATATACATGGAGGGACGCATACGTACATGTTCAATTCCTTCAAGCGCTTGAATACTATCTGCAGTATATTTTTGTTCACTCATTTTTTAATCGTTAATTTATTTCAAGAAATGCTTACAAATATACGTAAAAATATTGATATTTACTAGTATTTAGGGTATTTCATACTCATTAAAACCAAATAAAAAAACAGATTCAAATAACTGAATCTGTTTTTCTAAAACTTATTTTATAATGTAATTAAATTTCTTTGTACGTATTGATTAATGATCCAAAATCTTTTACATTTAAAGAAGCCCCTCCGATTAATCCACCGTCAACATCCGGTTTTGAGAAAATTTCTTTAGCATTATCCGGTTTCACACTTCCTCCATATAGAATGGATACTGAATCAGCTACTTCTTTTCCATATTTATCAGCAATTAATGAACGGATATATGCATGTATTTCTTGCGCTTGTTCCGGTGTAGCTGTTTCGCCGGTACCAATAGCCCAAACCGGTTCATAGGCAATTACTACTTTAACGATTTCTTCAGCTGATAAGTTAAATAAAGCAATTTCGGTTTGTCTTTTAACTACTTCAAAATGTTTACCTGCTTTTCTTTCTTCTAATAATTCTCCATTACAAAAAATAGGGGTTAAACCATTATCTAAAGCTATTTTAACTTTAGCTCCTATTTGTTCATCTGTTTCTTTATGATATTGTCTTCTTTCAGAATGGCCAATGATTGAACCGTCTACCTGAATAGAGGTAAGCATTTCTGCGGAAATTTCTCCTGTATATGCTCCCGACTTGTGTTCGGAAATATCTTCAGAAAAAACTTGTACATTTTTATGATTAGCTTTGGCATTTTCTAAATATATAAATGGTATACCTACAACAACTTCACATTTAGGTGAATTAGATTGAATAAATGAGTCAATTTCTGCTAATAAAGCTTTAGCTTCAGGCAATGTTTTATTCATTTTCCAATTTCCGGCTACAATTTTTTTTCTCATATGTATGTTTATTAAGTTTATAATTTTTCTATTTCATTCACGGTTGGAAAATCATTGCCATTGTATTTGGCAACAACTATTCCTCTTTTTAATATTAATACCCCGGGATTGCTTCTATTAATTGTTTTTAATGTTGTTTGATCTGTAATGCATGAAGATAAAGGATTCAAATATTGTGGATCATTCGTTAAAATAACAAAATTAAGTTTTTTCTCCTTAAATTGAAAAGTGATTTTTCTCAATTTAGCTCGTTCAATAATACTAAGTCTTTTTGCAAATGGCACAGTAATTATTACTATTTTTTCTTGATCCAAAATATCTTGCGTTATATCATTTCCTAAACATTCTACTGTAAAATCATGAACAGAAGGCAATTTTGCCTCTTTTAAAATTTTAACCGAAGTATCGTTGATCTTCCACGTAAGGGTGTCTTTCCAAATTCCGGAACTGATATATTCCTCGGAATTCATTTTTTTAATCTCATTATTGGATGTATTCTTGAGTGTATATATAATTATATTTTGCTCCGGTTCACCGTCATTCATACCTGCTTTAAGATTTTTTCCCACAGCATAAGGTCTAAAATCAATTATGGGTAAATGGGCAATCCCTTGATAAACAGCCCATAAGCAGATAGCAAAAGAAACACTTATGATTATCCAATTAATTTTTACAGAAAATACAGAACGGATGTATTTTGAACCGAAAACTAAGATTAAAATCATTACGAAAAGGACAATATCTTTTCCAAATGAAGTCCACGGCGTTAATTTAAGCGCATCTCCAAAACAACCGCAATCAGTTACTTTGTGGAAATATGCAGAATAAAAAGTTAAAAATGAAAAAAAAATTATTAATAATAACAAAGAAGAAAGTGTAAATTTTTTCCAAATTCCCAATAAAAGAAATACACCCAACATGACTTCAAAAACCACAAAAAAAATAGACAACGGAAGTGCTAAATGATGTAAGCTCGGCATATTAAACACACTTTCTCCAAAATATTCTTCCAATTTATATGAAAATCCAATGGGATCATTAGTTTTAACATAACCGGAAATTATGAAAACTACTCCAACAAGTATTCTAAAAAATTGAGTTAAAAATTTCATGTAACAACAATTAATTAATTTCCTGATGAAGAATTAAAGCAAAAACAGAATAATTTAGAATATCAAAATAATTGGCGTCTAAACCTTCGGAAACTAATGTTTTGCCATCATTGTTTTCAATTTGTTTTATACGCAATAATTTTTGCAAAATTAAATCTGTAATAGAACTTATTCTCAGATCTCTCCAAGCTTCTCCATAGTCATGGTTCTTACGCATCATTAAGTTTTTAGCCTGGCTAACCTTTTCATCGTAAAGCTGTACAGCCTCTTCTAAATTTAAATCAGGATTTTCTGCAATTCCTTTTTCCAATTGAATCAATGCCATAATAGAATAATTAACTATCGCTAAAAATTCTTCGTCGATTCCTTCTGAAATTTTTTGATTTCCTTTTTCCTGAATAGTTCTAATTCGATTGGCTTTGATATATATCTGATCTGTTAAGGAAGGCAATCGTAATATTCTCCAAGCCGATCCGTAATCAATCATTTTTTTTATAAATAATTCCTTACAAACTGAAATTACTGAATCAAATTGTTCTGATGTTTTTTCCATTATTCCATTAATACCTACAAATGTACTATTTAACTATATATTTTCCTAAAGGTATCTTGTCTAAAGTATATAATATGATAATAGATATTAGTAAAGTGAGTAAGGTAGTAATCGGAATAGAAAATAAAGGATTAAAAGAAAATGCGCTTAGTCCCAATTGTTCAACTAAGGCCATAACTAACACATGTATTAAGTATATTCCGTAACTGTATTTACTTATAAAAGATAATATTTTACTTTTTTTATTGAACACCGGAACTAAGAAGAAAAGTAGAAAAACAGAAAGAGCTTGAAATAAATCCCACGGCTTATATTGTTCTATATAAAAATTGTTCATTTTTGACGTTATATAGGTATCAAAGCAAATACCAAAATAAGACAATAAATAAATAGTTAAACATACATAAACATAATATTTAACATTATATTCATATTTTCTTCTTATTAAATAATATCCTAAAACTAAATATCCCAAGAATTCGGAATATAGTTTTATATAGTTAACTAAATAAACGGTACTAAAGAACGTATAGAAAATTAAAAATATTAAAAAACAAACAACTATAAAATATAATTGTTGTTTTGGATTACTATCTAAAATCCATTGATTGATAATCGGATATAATAGATAAATTCTTATAATCATATAAATATACCACATATGGTAACTCGCTCCCGAAACCAATTCTAGATAGGTATAATCTATAACAAATCTAAATCCCAGATCCACATGATCTTTGTAATGAAAACCTAGTAATTTAAATAAAATATATATTAGACTCCAAAATAAAAAAGGTATTAATATTCTCGATAATTTTTTGGTAAAATGTTTAAATGTGTATTGCTTTCCCAAAGATAATAAACCGGTCATCATAACAAAAACCGGTACACCAAACCGGGCTATATTAATATAAAAGTTTGATATCCACCAACTTTTATTTGGAATACTTCCATACTGATGGCACATTCTGGCTGCCACATGCAATAAAATAATTCCTATTGCCGAAACAGCCCTAAGATTATCAATCCATATGATATTATTTTTATTCACAGATTTTTTCATTTAATCCTAGTTTTAAGAGCGCAAAAATAAATTAATTTTACTTACTATATCTTTTTATTCATAGATGTTTATTAATTGACTATAATATTAGTTACATGACAGGTAAAAATTAGATACATTCTTTCTCTTTATTTTAAGATTAAATCTTGGAAATTTATTGGTCTAACAATTCAATAAATTGTTACAATATAATTTATTACACTCATTGAATTGTTATAAAAATCATTTTTCATCAACAAAATTATATGTATGATAAAAAATTCTATATTATATAAATTTTGAAATATAAAAATATAAATAATATAAAAACAAAGAATAGTAGAAAGTTAATTCTGTAGCATTTTTATTTTAAACAATTTTAAAACATTTCTGAAAATATAATTTTCAACTAAATTTCATTAATATAAAACCAGATGCTATTAAACTGTGTAACTATATTTACTTTAAACTTTATTTATTTTTTTAAATTTACAGCTTCAAATGCGATATATGACAATTAATATTAATGGTGATTTGGTCGATTGTAATGAACCTAAAGTAGCAGGAATAATAAACGTTACTCCGGATTCTTTCTTTGATGGTGGTAGGTATTCCACTATTGATAAAGCTTTAAAACAAACAGAAAAATTAATAGATGAAGGCGCTGATTTCATTGATATTGGCGGACAATCCACTCGTCCGGATTCCGATTTTTTATCTGATGAAACAGAACTAAGCATAGTAATTCCTGTAATTAAAGCTATTAAAAAAGAATTTCCTCGGGTAAAATTATCGATCGATACCTTTTGGTCTAAAGTTGCCATTGAAAGTGTCAATGAAGGAGTGGGAATGATAAATGATATTTCGGGAGGTACTTTAGATAATAAAATGTTTGAAACTATGGGAAAACTCAACGTTCCTTATGTTTTAATGCATATGAGAGGAACTCCTCAAACTATGGGAAATTATACAGATTATGAAAATCTAATCACCGATATAAATTATTACTTTTCTAAAAAAATTAGTGAATTACGAAAATTTGGAGTCAATGATATTTTATTAGATCCGGGATTTGGATTCAGTAAGACTTTACAACAAAATTACGATTTGCTGAAAAATATAGATAAATTCAAAATATTTAATCTTCCCTTATATATAGGAATTTCCAGAAAGAGTATGATTTATAAATGTTTAGAAACTTCTGCTGAAGATGCATTGATAGGTACGTCCGCATTAAATTTTTACGCCTTACAAAAAGGTGCTCAGATTTTGCGTGTTCATGATGTGAAAGAAGCAAAACAAATGATTAAACTGTGGAAAATGTTAAATTAATAATTAAATGATTTAAAAAAATTAATTTTCACATGAAAAATTCATCAGAAATAATTTTAGTCAGCATATCAGGAGTTGATAAACCGGGAATAACAACAGCAATCACTCATATCTTAGGAAAATATAATGCAAAAATACTTGATATTGGTCAAGCCAATATACATCATTCTTTATCTTTAGCTATTATTTTCATGTCTGAAAACGGAAGTTCCGGAAACATTTTAAAAGAAATTTTATTTAAAGCCAATTCATTAGAAATTAATGTTAGATTTTCAGCCTTAACCAAAGAAGAATACTGCAATTGGGTTAAAGTTCAGGGTAAAAACAGATACATAATAAATATTTTAGGTAAAGAAATCAGTGCTAACCAAATTTCTGAAGTTTCTAAAGTTTTATTGGATTTTAAACTTAATATCGAACGGATCATACGTTTAACTCAACGCATACCATTAGATCGAAATATTGATCGAACTTGCTTTGAATTTGCTGTAAGAGGTAATCTATCTAACCTAAAAGAAATACAAAATAAATTCTTATCCTTATCATCCGATTTAAATATTGATATTGCCTTACAGGAAGAAAACAGGTACCGAAGAATGAGACGCTTGATCTGCTTTGATATGGATTCAACCTTAATTCAAACTGAAGTTATCGATGAACTTGCAGAAAAAGCCGGAGTTGGAAATGAAGTTAGAACCATCACTGAGTCTGCCATGAACGGAAAAATAGATTTTTCCGAAAGTTTTAAAAGAAGAATAAAGTTATTAAAAGGCTTGAATGAAAACGTTTTAAAAGAGATAGCAGAAAATTTACCTATTACTGAAGGTCTCGAACGATTAATGGGAGTTCTAAGGAAAAGTGGATTTAAAACAGCAATTATATCCGGAGGATTTACCTATTTCGGAGACTACCTCAAAGAAAAATTCGGTTTTGATTATGTATTTGCCAATAAATTGGAAATTATTGATGGAAAGTTAACAGGTAATTACATTGGAGATATTGTGGATGGCAAAAAGAAAGCCGAATATTTAAAATTAATTTCAACTTTTGAAAATATAGATATACAACAAACTGTTGCGGTTGGCGATGGGGCAAATGATTTACCTATGTTATCCATAGCCGGACTCGGAATTGCATTTCATGCGAAGCCAACGGTCAAACAAAATGCGAATCATTCCTTATCTACCATCGGATTAGATGGAATTTTATATTTCTTAGGATATAAAGATTCATCCGAAGATATAGAAATGACTTCTATTTCTTAACATTTGAGTGTAAAGTTAAATAAACGTAATCCATTGGTTGATGTGTACTAATTTTAATACTTAGATTAGTAAGCTGCAATGGTAGATCTTACCAGCACATTTCCAAAAGAATCAAGTTTTTCCAGGTAAACTTCTTCTAATTGATTAATAAATTTAGGATTATAAGGTTGACTAACGCGTACATAATTTTCAGTATATCCGTACATCATCCCATTTTTGTTCTCATGCTCCCAAAGAACCGTTTTAACTTTGCCTAATTGAGATTCATAAAATGCATGGCGTTTTTTTTCAGACAGGATTTTTAACATTTTATTCCTTTTCTTACGCTCAGAATAAGGTACCCTGTCTTCCATATGAATAGCTTCTGTATTATCCCTCTCCGAATAAGTGAAAACATGTAAATAACTAATCGGCAGATTTTGTAAAAAATTATACGTTTCTAAGAATTTTTCTTCCGTTTCTCCTGGAAAACCTACAATTACATCAACTCCTATGCAAGCATCTTTGATTACAGAATGTATCTTATGGATTCTCTCGTCGTATAAATGAGTCAGATATCTTCTCTTCATTTTCTTCAATAAATCATCGCAGCCGGATTGTAAAGGAATATGGAAATGAGGAACGAAAATTTTCGAATCAGCAACATAATCAATAATCTCATCCTTAAGCAAATTTGGTTCAATTGAAGATATTCGTATGCGTTCTATGGCTTCTACCCTATCTAAATTCTGTATTAATTCTAAAAAAGTATGTTGATGTTTTTTATTTCCAAACTCGCCTTTTCCATAATCGCCAATATTCACGCCTGTAAGTACAATTTCTTTAATACCTTTTTCAGAAATTTCTTCGGCTTGTTTAATAATGGTTTCAAGCTCTGCAGAACGTGAAATTCCTCTTGCTAAAGGAATAGTACAATACGTACATTTATAATCACAACCATCCTGTACTTTTAAAAAAGCACGTGTTCTGTCTCCAATTGAATAGGAACCTACAAAAAAATCAGCTTGATCAACCTCACAAGAATGAACTTTTACTTCAGAATCTTTTTTAAGATCCATAATATACTTGTGGATATTAAACTTTTCTTTTGCACCCAAAACTAAATCTACCCCGTCAATCTTACTGATTTCATGCGGTTTTAATTGAGCATAACATCCAATAATACAAATCAGAGCATCAGGATTTAAATGTAACGCTCTTTTAACGATAGTTTTACACTCTTTATCGGCATTATCGGTTACCGAACATGTGTTAATAATATAAACATCTGCTGTTTCTTCAAAAGATACCTTTACAAATCCTTCTTCTATTAATTGTCGGGCAATTGTAGAAGATTCAGCAAAATTTAATTTACATCCTATGGTATGAAAAGCTACGGATTTCCTGATTTCGTTTAGCATAGTGCAAAATTACGTATTTAATTTATTTACTGAAATTAATATAATTAGTATTAAATAATTTTTATGATTTTATTAAAATTCCCTGATTATTAAAAGTATAATCAGGGAATTTAAGATATGACTATATTTTTTTAATTATTAAATATTTTTCTACCGTTTAAAGGTTGAAGAGGTCTGTTATTTGATTTTGGTAAATGATATTTTATTTCATCAATTTCTTCTTCGCTCATAGTTATTGGATTTTTAAATACGATCCAAGTTACATTTTCTGCACAAGGAGGGGTAGTCAAAGATCCTAAATAAGTGTAATAGGATTTATCTTTTGGATATAAATTTTCAGGGTTGAATTTTATAACTGTATTAATTTTTCCTAACCCTTTTAGTGTTTTAAAAATTTCGAGTTTTTCAAAATAAGAATTTAAATTGCCCTCTTTTACCATAACACCAATTACCAATACTGAACCATCTTCTGCTTTATGAACAAAATGTAATTCTAACGGGTATCTCACTCTATCAATGGTATGTTCAGATTCTTCATGAGCATGGAATTGAACTAAGGTATAAACTTTTTTGTTGTACGTTATAGTGCTTCCCGATTTAAAATCAAATTGAAGAGAATGCCCATTGTCTTCGATATCCTCGATTTCTCCCGATCCGTAATTAAATTGTATAGGCGATAAATCTTTTTTATAGTTAGATTTTGAAATGTTAATTGGCGATTGAAATTTACCTGTACCACATTGTTTTCCTTCTTCCAATTCTCCCCAATGTTCCGGAGAAGATTCTCCTTCATATCCCCAATGATGATTTTGAGAATAGCTCATACTTGCAGCAAGTATACTTAAAAATAAAAATACTTTTTTCATTGTTTTATCTATTATAATTTAGCACAAAATTATAGAACCATGAAACAATATAAATGTTAAATTTTTGTTAATTAGTTTAATTTAAAACAAAATCTCCTCATTTAAGAGCTTTACATAATATTTTATGATTTTACAAACTTGCGAATTAAATTTGCAGCTAATATTCAAAAAAAAACAAAATTTCATTCATGACTAACGCTATTGATTCGAAGCCTAACAATCTATCACCCAAAAGAATCCGTTTGGGGGTATTTGCTTTTTACTTTTCACAAGGAATCTGTTTTTCCAGCTGGGCCAGCAGAATTCCTGACATTAAAAACTTTTTGAAATTAGGGGATGCTTCCTGGGGAACTATTTTATTAATGCTGCCGGTTGGTCAAATTTTAGGGATGACCCTATCGGGGTTTTTAATATCTAAAATGGGAAGTAAAAAAATATTGATAGCTTCTCTGCCTTGCTATGCCTTAAGTTTATTATTAATAGGATGTTCACAAACCGAATTAATGTTAATTCTTACTTTAATTTTGTTTGGCTTTTTTGGTAATTTTTGTAATATTTCCGTTAATACTCAAGGAATACTTGTTGAAAATCTATACAAAAAATCCATCATGTCTTCTTTTCATGGAGGCTGGAGCATAGCCGGATTTACCGGTTCTTTAATAGGTTTAGTAATGGTAAACTTAGGATTATCGCCTTTTCAACATTATTTGTTTATTCTTTTTACAGTAGGGGTACTTATTTTGTTTAATTTCAAATATCTACAAATAGACGCAAAAAATATTTCTGATAAAAATTCAGAAACAAAAAGTTCAAAAGGGAAGCAAAAACCTGAAAAATTTTTATTTCTCTTGGGAATTACTGCT
This sequence comes from Apibacter sp. B3935, assembly GCF_009827705.1. Classification (NCBI taxonomy): domain Bacteria; kingdom Pseudomonadati; phylum Bacteroidota; class Flavobacteriia; order Flavobacteriales; family Weeksellaceae; genus Apibacter; species Apibacter sp. B3935. The sequence goes on along the minus strand of NZ_WINL01000001.1, from coordinate 209,219 downwards.
TTTTGTGGTATGGCTTCCGAAGGTGCCATGTTTGATTGGAGTGGAATATATTTTGAAGAAATCGTTAAAGCTTCCAAAAATTGGGCTCCTTTAGGTTTCACCTCGTTTATGATTATGATGGCAAGCGGTCGTTTTATTGCTGATCAGGCCATACAAAAATGGGGAAGAAAACGTGTAGTTCAAATAAGTGGTATACTGATATCATTGGGCTTATTTATTTCTGTTGCCTTTCCTAACCTAATTATCACCACTTTGTCTTTTATGATTATCGGTTTAGGGGTATCCAGCATAATACCCACTATTTACAGCTTATCAGGACAGAAAACTAAAATTCCAACCGGCATGGCATTGACTATAGTTTCCAGCATAGGATTTATAGGTTTTTTATTAGGTCCTCCGGTCATAGGTTACATATCTGAAGCTCTAAATCTTAGATTTTCATTTGCTTTAATAGGTATTTTTGGAATTTGTATTTTTATTCTTTCTTCTAATTTAAAAGTTTTTAAAGATTAAAATAAGTAACTTTCCATAAAAAAACAATGCTCATAAATTTATTCAAATTTATGAGCATTATTTTATAAATATTGTATTATTTTTTTCTTTGCATGCTAAATATTAATAAAGCTAAATAATATCTTATTTTTAATCCGAACAATAGGAAAATATACATTACAAAAGGCTTTTTAAAATATTTTCTTACAAAAATTTCCATAGCATTATAGAAATTTTTGTAATACGATTTATCTATTTTAGTTGCTGCTCCTTTATAATGTATTATAGAAGTTTTCCCGTAATAATAATTTTGATAACCGGCTTTTAAAATAGTATAACTTAAATCGATATCTTCACCGTACATAAAATAAGATTCATCGAAACCTCCTACTTCAGTATATATTTTTTTAGTGGTAAAGAAAAAGCATCCTGTTAAAATTTCTACTTTTCCAATATCATATTCACCCAATTCCGTATTATAATAGCCTTTAGATTTTTTTGATTTACTGAAAAATAATTGGCTGAATAACTTATCAAATGTATTTTTAGGATTCGGATAATTTCTTTTTGATTCCGGTCGATAATGGTTGTTTTCATCGGTAATTCGAACCCCTAAGGCTCCAAATTGTTTTGCATGTTCGGCAAAAGGTATAATTTTTTCAAAAACATCCGGCTTAACGATAGTATCGGGATTGAGAATTAGTAAATAGTGTCCCTTTGAATACGAAACACCAATATTATTTGCTTTAGAAAAACCTAAATTTGCCGAGTTTTGAATCCATTTAACTTGAGGAAATACTCGCGTTATAAATTCTTTGCTTCCGTCATTGGAATTATTGTCTACAATAATAATTTCAGCATCAATATTTTTTATTGCCTGTAAACAGCTTTGAATGCAATTTTTTAAAAGATCTTTTACATTATAATTAACAATAATAATTGAAAGTTGTTTCAAATTCATTAATTATTTTTTAATTACTATAAGAACTACTTAATTCCTTGTTTATAAGGTACTCTATTTTGTATGGAACGTATTAAAGTTAACTCATCTGTATATTCAAGTTCATCACCGACTCCTATTCCCCTTGCTATTGCCGTGAATTTTATATGAGAATCATTCAATACTTTATACAAATAAAACATGGTTGTGTCTCCTTCTATAGTAGCACTTAATGCAAATATAATTTCCTCTGTTCCCTGTTCTTTAACTCTTTCAATTAGCGGATTGATACACAAATCGGTTGCGCTGACTCCTTCCATAGGGGAAATTCTTCCCCCCAATACATGATATTTCCCATTGAACTGTTGGGTACTTTCTATTGCCATTACATCTCTTACATCTTCAACCACACAGATAATTTTTTCATTTCGATATGGATTTGCACAGATGGTACAGATCTCAGTATCCGATAGATTGTTACACAGTTTACAGTGCTTTATTTCATGTACTAACTGACTAATTGATTTTGATAAATTATCTGCCTGAATTTCAGGTATATCCAATAAATGCAAGGCTAGACGTAAGGCCGTCCTCCTACCAATACCCGGAAGTTGTGAAATTTCTTCAACTGCTTTTTCTAATATTTTGCTGGGATAATTCATACAATCATCAAGACCTGCTTAAAATTAATGATGATCTAGGGACGATACATATTTTTCTGCATCCAAAGCGGCCATACAACCTGCTCCTGCGGCAGTAATAGCTTGTCTATATTTTTTATCGGCAACATCACCCGCCGCAAAAACTCCCGGAATATTTGTTTCTGTACTAAATGGCTTAACATGTAAATATCCGGTTTCGTCCATTTCCAATTTACCTTTAAATATCTCGGTATTGGGTTTATGTCCGATAGCAATAAATATTCCGTCTACATCCAATACTTTTTCTTCGTTGTTTAAATTATCAATAACCACGGCTTGAGAAACCAAGTTATTATCGCCTTTTAAATCTTGCAATTCGGTATTATACATAAGTACAATATTAGTGGTGAGGTCTACACGTTCTTGCATAATTTTAGAAGCTTTTAAATAATCTTTACGTACAAGCATATAAACAGTCTTACATATTTTTGCTAAGTACGTTGCTTCTTCTGCTGCCGTATCTCCGCCTCCTACAACTACCACATTTTTACCTCTGTAAAAAAACCCGTCACAAGTGGCACAAGCAGAAACTCCGCCTCCTCTATAGGTTTTTTCAAAATCTTTACCTAAATATTTTGCACTTGCACCCGTTGAAATGATAATAGTTTTAGTTTTAAATTCTTTTCCCGATATAGTTTTTACAATATGTATGTCTCCTATATTTTTTCCTAATTCAACCTCTGATACGGTATCGATGATAACTTGTGTACCGAATTTTTCGGCTTGTTTTTGTAACTGAATCATCATTTCAGGACCGGTAATCCCGTCGGGATATCCGGGAAAATTTTCAACTTCGGTGGTAGTCGTTAGCTGTCCTCCTAATTCTAAACCGGTGATCATAAGAGGATTCATTTCGGCTCTGGCAGCATAAATTGCAGCCGTAAATCCTGCAGGGCCGGAACCTATAATAATTGTTTCTAATATATCTGTGTTTTCTGTCATCTTTATCATATATAATTAACCGAGCAAAGTTACTAAATTTATCTTTGAGACTGTGTGTAAGCCTATGTAAACTCTATATAATACTATTATGATTTACTATCTAAAAGGCCGGTAAATGTATTATTTAAAGTATTAAGCATTTTTTTTCGCTAATATTAAAAATAAATTATCATGTTTGAATATAATGTTAAGTAACTACTAAACAAATGAATCCAATTTTTTTCCATTTACAATAATCCACTCATCTAATTTAAAATCAGCCAAGACGCCTATTTTAGGATACTGTATAGTAGAGTCATCGAAAACGATACATCTTTCTTCTGCATCAATTTCTTCATGTCCATACATGAATGAAAGGTCTCCAATATCTTCTATCTTGGCAATAAATGAAAGTTCATTTTCTCCCTTAGTAATCTTTTCCACATATTGTATACCAATATCAACTGTTTCTTTTTTATCTTCACGTATGCGTACATTTCTATATATAATATCAAAAAATGATAAAGAATTATTAGGTATTTCATTATATAATTCATACCCCTTTTGCCATTCATCCTTAACAGAAGCATAATATAGAGCTGTAATCAACGATAATGTAAAATATCGTCTGGTTTTTTGACGATAATAATCTTTGGGAAAATGTCCGCCTTCAAACAGTATAGTAGGAATCCCTAATTTTTGAAAATTATCACCGACTGATCTTGGATAAAATTCATCGGTAAACCTTGATATCTTATTAGGTAGAAGTTTTGAAATTTCTTTATATATATCAGCTATTAATCCCATTGATTTTTTTCGGGTTTCAGTCACCTTTCTATCAACCGATTCCGATGGCGATAAAAAAGCCAAGGTGGCCGGTTCTTTTTTTCCTTCTACTCCGAATATAGTTCTTTGATCGTGCAGATTGAACGCTAAATCATATTTTTTTTCACTTGCAGTTTTTTTTAATACTTGCATTTCTATTGATGAAGCGGCTAAAAAATCCCGATTAATATCAATTCCTAAACGATTTCTTCGTGTCCAAATTTCAGCTCCATCCGGATTTAACATGAAGATAATATCGAGAGTAAACTTGCTGAGAATTTCATGTGAGCAATTATTTTCATTTTCAAAAAATTTAAGCAAATCTAGACAACTTAAGGTTCCCGTTGTTTCGTTCCCGTGCATTTGGGTCCATAGTAATATATTTTTAGGTCCTTTTCCTAAGGTCAATTTATATATAGGTTTATCAAGTTCCGATCTTCCAATTTCTGTAAGTAAGCTTTTATAATTTTTTATTAAAAAATCGGAAAGCTCCGAAGGGTTTACATATCTATTTTTAAAATTTTCTTCGATACTTAAATTTTCATTTAAATCAAAGATTTTAAACTCTGCAGACATAATTATATTTTTTACAAAGATATTCAATTATACACAGTTTTCTTGATTTACATTTGTAATTTACATTTGTAAAACAATGTTATTTTATAATTTATTAGTTATGATATTGTGTCATATAATTTTAAGTTATTTTATTTAATTTTTTATTAAAAAAAATATAAATATATATTTACCAGTATTTTATATATATTTATTTAATGTTTTTATTGAAGTTAACTTTAAGTTATTTTTTGACAGAATCAATGGTATTTTTAGTAACTTTGTATTTATTACTCTATTTCACATATGTAAATAGTTAACATTTGTAAATCATGGAAATTGATAAAAGAATAGCTACACTCATAGAAATATTAGGTTTAACATCAGGAGAATTTGCAGATAAAATAAATGTCCAACGATCAAGCATTTCGCATATCACTTCTGCTCGAAATAAACCTTCATTAGATTTTTTAGAAAGAACTCTATCTGTTTTTCCTGAAATAAATTCTGAATGGCTTATTTTAGGAAAAGGAAAACCTTTGAAATCTCAATTGGAAAATAATAAAAAGGAAAGTTTAGATTTAGAAAATAAAACAGTTCAGGAACAACCATCCCCTACACTCTTTTCTTTAGATGAAATGGATCAAAAACAAAAAGATTCTTCACACTCTAATAATGATAATACTATTCAAGCGCCTGAGAATCGCGTAAAAGAAAATTCTCAGACAGAAGATCAAATAATTAAAAATTCAATCCTGCAGAAATCGAAAAATAACAAGAAAAAAATAGAAAAAATCTTATTTATATACGAAGATCATACATTTGAAGTATTCGAAAATTAATTTTTAAAAGGAAAGTAATAACCAAAAAAAAGAGGAAAATTTAAATTTTCCTCTTTTATTTTAAAATAAATGCTAAAAGTAATATTATTTAACTCTAGCATCTTTAATTCTTGCTTTTTTACCGCGTAGATCTCTAAAATAGTAAATTCTTGCTCTACGTACTTTTCCTCTTCTGTTAACTTCAATATTTTGAAGCGCTGGCATATTAATAGGAAAAACTCTTTCAACCCCTACATCACCGCTCATTTTTCTGATAGTGAATGTTTTGGTTGCTCCGGTTCCTTTAACCTGAATAACTACCCCTTTAAAATACTGGGTTCTTGTTTTATTACCTTCTTTAATTTCGTAATAAACAGTTAGGGTATCCCCGGCTCCAAATTTTGGAAATTCTTTTTTTGCGATGTACTTATCCTGTACGTACTTAATTAATGGTTCCATTTAAAAAATATAACAGTTATAAAATTGAATAACATTCACGTCTTTCGTCAGAGGTTAATCAATTGGGTGCAAAATTAATAATTCTTATTTAATTGCACAAATACTATACGTAAATTTAAAATTCTTTTGAATACTAAAAAGTTTTATAACAAATAGCTGAATAATTTTATAATGTATTCAAATACAAATTCCTTTATTTATAATCTATGCTAAATAAAGGAGACGTGTTTTAAAAATATAGTTAAAACTAAACTATTGACATTAAAATAGCTTAAACATTAAATCGGAAATGAATAATATCTCCATCGTTAACGATATACTCTTTACCTTCAACTGATAATTTTCCGGCTTCTTTAACCTTAGCTTCCGATCCGTAAGTTACAAAATCTTGATAGGAAATAACTTCAGCTCTAATAAATCCTTTTTCAAAATCAGAATGTATTACTCCGGCAGCTTGAGGAGCTGTCCATCCTTTTTCAATTGTCCAAGCTCTAACTTCTTTAACTCCGGCAGTAAAATAAGTTTGTAAATTTAAGAGTTTGTATGCTTGGCGAATCAAGCGATTTACTCCCGGTTCTTCTAAATTTAATTCTTCTAAAAATATTTTACGCTCTTCATAGGTTTCTAATTCAGAAATGTCTGCCTCAATTTGAGCCGCTAATACGATCACTTCCGCCTTTTCGTTTTTTACCTTTTCTTTTACTTTTTCAACAAATTCATTGCCCTCTTTTGCTGATTTTTCATCTACATTACACACATACATGATAGGTTTAAAGGTCAAGAGTTGTAATTCTGCAATAATCGGCTCTGAAATCGAATCTGTTTCGAATTCTCGTGCATTTTTACCTTCTTCAATAAAAGCTCTCAACTTTTCCAACACAGACACAATTTGCTGCTCTTCTTTATTTCCTGCTTTAGCTGCTCTTTTGGATTTATCCAATTTTTTTTCAATGGTTTCCAAATCTTTAAGTTGCAGCTCAATATCAATAATTTCTTTATCTCTAACCGGATCTATAGTTCCTTCAACATGGGTAATATTATCATTTTGAAAACAACGCAACACATGGATTATTGCATGGGTTTCTCTGATATTAGCTAAAAATTGATTTCCCAAACCTTCTCCTTTACTGGCACCTTTAACTAAACCGGCAATATCTACTATTTCCACTACGGCAGGCACTACCCTTTCCGGCACTACTAATTCTTCAAGTTTATTTAACCTTAAATCAGGCACAGAAACTGTACCTACATTCGGTTCGATGGTACAGAACGGATAATTAGCCGATTGTGCTTTTGCATTAGATAAACAATTAAATAAAGTAGATTTCCCTACATTGGGTAGACCAACAATTCCACATTTCATACTCGAAAAATTTGTGACAAATATATAAAATTATAATTTAGCCTAAGAACTGGCTATTTAAATCAAAATATGTGTATACGAAAAAACTAGTATCCCACTAAAACAATGATGCAATGAGTATTTTTATTATATAAAAAGAATAAAATTAGACATGATCTTGTGCCAAATAAAAAAAATAAAGATTTGTAATAACTTATGTAAAGAATACTATAGATTTTCTAAAAAATTAAACATTTTTACTGTAAAATCTTTTCCAACAATTCTTCTGAAATGGTTCGGCCTTTATCCTTATTATAGAATCCTTGAATATCCTTTGCAAAATCATCATGGGTATAGTTTTCAGGATCTGTTTTATATTTTTTTAGGAAAGGAGCACAAGGTTTAGGTCTGGGCCCCCAATGAGCAATTTCTGCGGAAGTTTCCGCATCAATAAAAATTACAATGGGAATTGCCTTTCCTCCATTAGTTAGATATTGATTAATCAATAATTCATCTTGATCTCTAAAAAAAATTCTCATGTCCAGCCTCTCGGACGATTCGCAAATTTTATTGACTACCGGCACTATTTGCGCTGCATCTCCACACCATCCTTCGGATATGACTAATATATGAATTTTACGACTAATTTTCTTCAAGCCTGAACTCACTGATTCATCCAATACGAGCGTTTTATCATTCCTATGAATTCGGCTCAAATTTAAACGGGTGTATTCAGCAAGTTTTTTAATGTCTTCATTTTTAGAAAGTAAACCTTCTTTTGCTTGAATCTCTATAATATCTTTATATTCAGCGTAAGACACTCCTTTGTCCCAATAGTTTTCTAATTTTATTGAATCCATCGTATATTTATTAGCTGTTACCATTATAAAGTTTGGTAATCTTTATTAATTATAAAATTACATGTTTTCAAATACATAATTTTATATATTCTTTATTTAACCGATAAATTTAAAATATAGTTATGTATATTCTTGGTTAGTTAAACGAAAGATATCTTCAAATAGTATTTCAATCGGTAAAGGATAGTTACTGCCAATTGTATGGAAAGGTTTATTTTAAAGATATAAAATTAAATTTTTCTAACTTTATTCATCAACCAAAAGTCAGCCAAAATAAAAGCTGCAATAGCTTCTACAATAGGAACCGCCCTGGGAACCACACAAGGATCATGTCTTCCCTTCCCTTTAATTGAACATACATTTCCGTTTTCATCTATCGTTTGTTGCTCTTTCATAATGGTAGCAACCGGCTTAAAGGCAACTTTAAAAACAATATCCATACCGTTGGATATTCCCCCTTGTATACCTCCCGAATTATTCGTCAGTGTTTTTCCTCCTTGAGTAAAAATATCATTATGTTCGGAACCTTTTAACCGAGTACCTGCAAAGCCGCTGCCAATTTCAAAACCTTTAGCTGCATTTATACTCATCATTCCTTGAGCCAATCTGGCAGATATTTTATCAAAAATCGGTTCGCCTAAACCCGTTGGAACATTTTTAATCATACAGGTTATGACTCCGCCAATAGTATCTCCATCCTTTTTAATTTCAGCTATTTTCTGAATCATTTGTTCAGCAGTTTCCCAATCAGGACATCGGACTATATTAGATTCCGTTTGGCTTAAATCCAGTTCATGGATATTCTTTTTCAAAGTAATTTCCCCTACTGAAGAAACAAATGCATGGATAGATATTGAGGATAGTAATTGTTTAGCTAAAGCTCCGGCAACAACCCAGTTAGCTGTTTCCCTTGCTGAGGTTCTCCCCCCGCCTCGATGGTCTCTGATTCCATATTTTTGAAAATAAGTGAAGTCTGCATGTGAAGGTCTGAAAATACCGGTATTATGATCGTAATCATTGGATTTTTGATTGTTATTTTTAATAACAAATCCAATCGCTTGTCCTGTTGTTTTTCCTTCAAAAATGCCGGAAAGAAATTCTACCTTATCGTCTTCTTTTCGTTGAGTTACAATTTTCGATTGTCCGGGTTTTCTTCGATCCAATTCTTTTTGTATTTCATCAAAATTAACGGATAATCCAGCTGGAAAACCATCAATTACGCCTCCCAATGCTGGTCCATGACTTTCACCAAAGGTAGTAAGCTTAATAAATTTACCGAATTCGTTGAACATATGCTTACAAATGTAAGAAATAAAGTAAATGTATACCTAGCGTTAATTATAAAAACAGAAAATCTAAATTAGATTTTCTGTTTCATTAAGATATTCGGTTGCTTATCCTTTAAATTAAGGATTTTATATGTTTAATATTGCTTTGAATTGTGTCAACCACTTCTTTAATATTTCCTCCAAGCATCATTTTAGTCATGGAAGTTGTCATACCTTTAATTTGGCTCCATTCAATTTTAGGCGGTAAAGCAAGTGAATTGGGATCGGTCATGACATTAACTAAAACCGGCCCTTCCGTTGAAAATGCTTCTTTTACAGCTCCTTCAACCTCTTCAGGCTTATTAACATTTATTCCTTTAAAGCCCATAGCCATTGCTATCATGGCAAAATCAGGATTTACCATATCGGTTTCATTGTCAGGAATACCATCCACTTCCATTTCAAGTTTTACCATTCCTAATGATCGATTATTAAACACAAATAATTTGACAGGCAATTTATATTGATATATAGTGGCTAAATCCCCTAAAAGCATTGAAATACCACCATCTCCGCAAAAAGCTATAATTTGTCTGTCAGGATGAGATAACGATGCTCCTATGGACATCGGCATGGCATTGGCCATCGTACCGTGACTGAAAGAACCTAACATTTTTCTTTCTCCTGTGGCATGAATATATCGCGCTCCCCATACACAGCACATACCGGTATCTACGGTAAATATGGCATCTTTAGCTGCTAGATTATTAATAACTGAGGCTACATATTCGGGATGAATTAAATTTTCTTTTCCCGGATCTTTAACATATACATCTAAATCTTCTTTAACTTTATCGTATTTTTTCAGCTGTTTTCTAAGAAAAGAATCATCTTGTTTATCTTCAATCAAAGGCAATAATACAGATAAAGTATCTTCAATTTTTCCGCACAATCCCATATCTACTTTAGCTCTTCTGCCTAAACGGTCTGCCCTTTCGTCAATCTGAATTATTTTTTTATTGGAAGGCATAAAATTCGCATACGGAAAATCTGTACCCAAAAGTAGTACTACATCCGCTTCGTGCATACTTTGGAATGCAGAAGGCAACCCTAACAATCCGGTCATGCCCACTTCATAAGGATTATCATATTGTATGCCCATTTTACCTCTAAAAGAATATCCTACAGGAGCTTTCAATTTACCTGCAAGTTTTACCAAGTCTTCGTGAGCTTTAGAAGCACCGATACCGCAATAAATGGTAACTTTATCATGTTCATTAAGAACATCTGCCAACTCTTGTAGTTCTTTATCGGATGGTCTTAAAATGGGTTCGTTTTGATAAACTTTTAAAGAACTCAAAATATCTTCCGCCGGTTTTGATTCTAAATCACCGGGTAACCCGAAAACGGCTACGCCTTTTTTAGATATAGCATTTTGAATTGCTCTTTGTAACATTCTAGGGGCTTGTTCCGGTAATGTTGCAATTTGGTTGTATACACTGCAATCATCAAATAGTTTGGTTATATTAGTTTCTTGAAAATAATCTGTACCAAATTCTCTTGTTCCACACGTGGAGGCAATAGCAATAACGGGTACGTTTGCCCTGTTTGCTTCATACAATCCATTAATTAAATGTACATGCCCGGGTCCGGAACTACCGGCACAACAAGCAATGCCTTCCAATTCAGCTTCGGCTGCGGCAGCAAAGGCTCCGGCTTCTTCATTCCTAACATGGATCCATTGTATTTTTCCGTTTTTTTTAATGGCCCTGTTAAGCTCATTTAAACTATCGCCTGTTACAGCATAAATCCTTTTTATACCGGCATCAACTAGTATTTCAACTAATTGATCTGCTACTTTTTTTTCCATAATAATTTTTAAATTTATAAAGTATATTTAGATACTAAATGCTCAAAATTTGTTCCAGGTAAATATACTTTATTAATAAATTTAAAAATTATTATTTATATGATACATCTACAAATAGTTATAAATTTAGCTTAATTTAAAATTCATATTTAAATTGCTGTAGCATTCGTATATCATTTTCTGTAAACATACGAATGTCGCCAATCTGATACATCAGCATGACAATTCTTTCGATACCCATACCAAATGCAAAACCGCTGTATTTTTCAGGATTTATATTAACATTTTTTAGAACATTAGGATCAACCATTCCGCATCCTAGAATTTCCAACCAACCCGTTCCTTTAGTGATGCGATAATCGGTTTCAGTTTCCAATCCCCAATATACATCTACTTCTGCACTGGGTTCTGTAAAGGGAAAATATGAAGGTCTCATTCTAATTTCGGATTTACCGAATAATTCTGAAGTAAAATATTGTAAGGTTTGTTTTAAATCTGCAAAAGATACGTCCGTATCAATATATAACCCCTCTATTTGGTGGAACATACAATGAGATCGAGACGATATATCTTCATTCCTGTAAACTCGTCCGGGAGACAATATACGAATGGGAGGTTCATTTTGCTCCATATACCGTATTTGTACAGAAGAAGTGTGAGTTCTCAATACTCTATCCGGATTTTTCTCTATGAAAAAAGTATCTTGCATATCTCTGGCAGGGTGATACTCAGACATGTTTAAGGCGGTGAAATTATGCCAATCGTCTTCAATTTCAGGGCCATCAGCCACTGAAAAACCTATTTTTTTAAATATGTTTATGATTTTATGCTTAACAATGTTAATGGGATGTCTGCTGCCTAAATTCAAGGCTAGTCCCGGACGGGTTAAATCTTCTTGCAAACCGGCATTTGCAGACTCGCCGACATTCTCTTTTAACGTATTTATTTTTTGAGCAACCGATTGTTTTAAATTATTGATCAATTGTCCAAATTCTTTTTTATTTTCATTAGGTACTTCTTTAAATTTTTGAAACAGATCATTCAAAATTCCTTTCTTACCTAAATACTTGATTCTAAACTGTTCAACATCCTCAGTTTTTTGAGAAGTAAAAGATTCTACTTCTTCTAAATATTTTTTGATAGTATTAATCATTAGTTATCTTTAAAATTTTCTATTTTATAAAGATTTTTATCTTCTTGCAAAAATAATAAAACAAAAATACTATTATTAATTTAAATAAAAGATATCATAAATAATTTTAGATCAATTAAACAGAAAGTAAATTCAATAAAAAAGCCTCCTTTTACAGAGGCCAAGGTTTTTAAAGAAATAAAAACTAAATAAACATTAAAATAATGCCTTTTTTAATATAAACTATTTTAGTGTGTTTGTAATCACTGTACTAATAAACAAACACCATACCATTTATCTGGTTTTATCCTATTTTATTATTTTTAATTTTTAAAAATTATTTAATTAAAATATCAATTATATCAATATTACTATAAATTTATGACAATAAAGTAATTTTATATTATTATATTTCTATTTTCATATAGCAAAATGTTTATTTTTCTAAACAATTTGTTTTTTTACAGTCAATGACTACATAGAAATTTAACTTATCTATATTGTTTTTCAATTACTTTATGTGTTTAATTGATCGAAAAAAAATATCGTATAAAATAAAATTTGTTAATATAGCCGTTCATATAAATAAATAATGTATTGAATTCATACATATGGCTGAAGAATTTCCGTTCCTATCAACTTTAAAATATAAGATACTAATTAATTTAGTAAATTTGAATTTTCTAAATAACAGTATACGTAAGATACATAAAATCGTACTATATTGTTTATTAATACTAACCTTTATAAATTGTAAAACATTGGAAATAGACAAACAAACGTATGACGGGCTGCAAAGCGGTTTATATGCAAATATTAAAACCAATAAAGGAGATATGTTGGTTAAATTTTTTGATTATGAATCTCCGGTAACTGTCGCTAACTTTATAGGATTGGCAGAAGGTAAAATTCCTAATGATGCCAAAAAACCGGGAGAACCCTTCTATGACGGAATTATATTTCACAGAGTCATTAAAGATTTTATGATTCAAACCGGAGATCCTCAGGGAACAGGAATGGGAGGCCCGGGATACAGATTTGAAGATGAGAAAAATGATTTAAAACATACCGGAACAGGAATTTTATCAATGGCTAATTCCGGCCCTAATACCAACGGAAGCCAGTTTTTTATAACAGAAGTCCCAACCCCGTGGCTGGATGGACGACATACTATTTTTGGAGAAGTTATTAAAGGTTTAGAAACCGTTAACGTTATTGCTAGTGTTAAAACCGGAGCTCAAGATAAACCGATTGATCCTGTAATTATGGAAAAAGTTTCTATAATTACCAAAGGGGACGAATATAAAAATTATGATGCTGCACAATTTTTTAAAGACAATAAAGATTTGATTTCCGAAAGAAATAAAAAATATCTGGAGGAAAAACAAAAACAGATTGCAGCCAAGTTGGATGAATTAAAAGCCGATATGACTGAAACGCCTAGTGGATTATTTTATAAAATTAATGAAAAAGGCTCAGGAGCAAAAGCAAAATCGGGTGATACTGTTTCCGTACATTATGAAGGATCTTTAACTAATGGAAGTGTATTTGATTCTTCCTTTGCAAGAAATGAACCTATTGAATTTCCTTTGGGCAAAGGAATGGTAATTAAAGGTTGGGAAGAAGGTATTTCATTATTAAATGAAGGCGATAAAGCTACTTTTTTAATTCCACCTTCTTTAGGTTATGGAGCTCAAGGTGCCGGTGGTGGAGTTATTCCTCCGAATGCTTGGCTTATTTTCAAAGTTGAACTTGTGAAAGCTAAATAAAAAAATCTTTTTTTATAAATCAATCCGGTTAGATCGTAACCGGATTTTTTATTTAAATTGAGTATTCTTTTTTCTTGAATTTTTTATATATACACCAAACTTGATTCCATAAAGTTCTTCCTTTAGTTATTGAAACCTGGTAAGGATTAAATATTTCTTCCTAAGTATCACAACCATTACCTTTAAGTAATTAAAAAAATAGTATATAAAAAATCGTTACCACAGATTTCATAAATCAGATACTTTTATTACTCTCTCAAATTATTAATAATGCGAAACCATAAACATTCGTTTACTTTAAAAATTTCGTATCATCAGATATAAAAAAAAGAATATAAAATTTTCAAGTCCTTTATTATACTCATTTTTTTCAGGAAGGATATCATGTTTAAATAAAAGAATAAAATTATTTAAATATTTATTATTACCATAAATACATACTATAATTATATTTTTTACAAATATTTAAAATTAGATTATTTAAATAAATAATAGTAATTTTAAATAGATATATAACACTGATTATCAATCATATATATTAATAATAATAAAATAATATAAAATTTTAATTACAAAGATATAATAATATAAAATAAATTTTTTACATTTGACATTATTCCTACCTGTTAAGTAGGAAATATTTTTAGTGTAGTAATTATTTTAATTTTTCATGAAAAAAAAATTAACCAGTAAGACTTTGGTAGCGGTTATTAGTATCTTTTATTCGTTTCTATCTGCGCAAACCCTTGTTAAAGGAACGGTACAAAATGATAAAAAAGAAAAAATAAAAGGAGCACAAATTAATGTGGAAGAAATAGGTATGGAAACATCAACTGATGATCATGGAAGGTATGAAATCACCCTACCGAATGGTAAATATAAATTTATTATTACCACGCCCGAACACGATGAAATTTCGGAAATAATACCTATCAGTAATGAAAAACAAAAAATTGTAGATTTTACCATAAAAACATTTACGATTGAGAATGTTGTGGTAACGGGTACACGCTCTAAACCTAGAACATTATTGGAATCCCCTACTCCTGTGGACATTATTGATGTTAAAAAAATAGCAGAAACCGGAGCACAAGTCAGTGTCAATCAAATATTAAATTATGTAGCACCTTCATTTACCTCTACCACTCAATCGTTAGGTGGCGGAACGGATATGACAGATCCCATATCCTTACGAGGTTTAACCCCTGATCAGGTATTAGTTTTAGTAAACGGCAAACGTAGATATAATTCTGCTTTATTAAATGTCAACGGAACTTTTGGTAAGGGTACAGTCGGTACAGACTTAAATTCAATTCCCGTTTCATCAATTGATCGAATCGAAATATTGAGAGACGCAGCTGCTGCTCAATACGGGAGTGATGCCGTAGCGGGAGTAATTAATATTATCTTAAAAACTTCCATTAATAAATTTAGTGCAACAATTACAGGCGGAGAATATATAAGTAAAAATAGCGCTCAAGGTAAAACTTCCAAAGATGGAGAAGCCGTACAGGTGGGTTTAAATTATGGTATTCCATTGAGTGAAAAAGGAGGTTATATCAACTTTTCGGCAACATTCGACCGAAGAAACCCGACAAACAGAGGCGGAAAGTATCAAGGTAGTATTTATAAAGAGTATACATCGGGTGCACCTGTAGATAAAACCGATGAATTTTTAGAAACTACGCATACCAATCGTCGCGATTATAGTTTAATTATCGGCCAATCTAAAGCATTAAACGGGCAAGTTGCTTATAATGCTTCTTTACCCTTAAATACTCAAACGGAAGTATATTCTTTTGGAATTTTCGGATATAGAAACAGCACTGCTTCTCAATTTTACAGATATCCAAATTCTGAAAATAATGTACCTTCCATATACCCCTTAGGTTTTAGACCCCAAGCAGAAGTAAGCATTTATGACAGATCTGCCACTCTCGGGGTAAAAGGAATGTTCATAGGATGGAAAATGGAAGTAAGCAATACTTTCGGACAAAACACATTTACTAATAAAGCGAAAAACACGTTAAATGCTTCTTTAGGCGAACAGTCTCCAACCTCCTTCCGTGGGGGAAAATTACAATTTACACAAAACGTGGTCAATGTAGATATGTCTAAAAAATTTAATTGGCTTTCCGAAGTAGGAATAGCATGGGGAGGTGAATACAGATATGAAAGATACCAAATTATTGCCGGCGAAGAAGCTTCTTATGCCAATTATGCTATGGGCAGAGAAATAGTCAATCCCGATGGCAGTATTTCCCTCGTACCCGATATTAATGGTACTATACCTATGAAGTTCGGACCGGACGGTAAAACACCGATACCGGGAGGAGCACAAGGAAATACAGGATTTTCTCCGCAAAATGAAACGGACTCTCAAAGAAACTCTCTAGCCGCTTATACAGATGTTGAAATCAATTTTAACCAATCTTTCCTGGTGGACTTGGCCGGAAGATATGAATATTACAATGATTTCGGATCGACCGTTAACGGTAAAATAGCTCTTCGTTACAAAATTTCCAATTCTTTTAATTTTAGAGGTTCGGGAAGTACCGGATTTCGTGCTCCTTCCTTACAACAACGTTACTATTCCAGTACGGGGACTTCATATGTCAACGGAAATATGTATGAGGTAGGAACTTTTACGAATGACAGTAAAGTAGCCCAACTTCTGGGTATACCCAAACTCAAACCGGAAAAATCCAAGAGTTTGAGTGTGGGACTTTCGGCTAAGGTTGGAAGATTCCATTTCAGCCTTGACGGCTATTTTACTCGAATTAATGATAAAATTGTATATACTGATTTGTTTAGCGGAGATCCCAACGGTTCCTCTTCAGAAAAAGAAATCTATCAAATATTGCAACAAGCAGGAGCTCAAAAAGCTCGATTTTTTGCCAATGCTGTTGACACGGAAACTAAAGGTATAGATGCTGTCCTCTCCTATAATACTCTTTTAGGAAATGGAAAACTGTTTATAGATTTAGCCGGAACGATCTCCTATACACAACAAGTGGGTTCGATTCATACTTCCCGTTTATTAAAAGATAAAAAAGATATATATTTCAGCAACTCAAGTAAAGTGTATTTAGAAAATGTAATTCCTAACCAGAAATTTAACATCTCACTTACTTATGCTATCCAAAAATGGAGCTTATTTTTACGAAATAATTATTTTGGAGGCGTAACGGAACCCTCTAATACACTTTCAAATCAACAATATTATAATCCAAGATGGATTACGGATGTTTCTATAGCCTATAAATTAACAGATTTTTTAAAACTTACCGTAGGAGCAAATAATTTGTTTAATTGCTACCCCGAAAAAGTAGCCAAAAAAGCCAACAGTAACCAAGGACAATTCGTTTATTCTCGATATGTCAGTCAATTTGGTTTTAATGGTCGTTATATTTTTACTCGATTAAATTTTAATCTATAATTATAATAAAACCATGAAAAAAATTATTTTAACCATTAACTTACTTTTCGGATGGTATATATCCGCACAAGTGAATTCGGTTTTAGAACCCAAAGATTTTTTACAAAAATTAGAAAATTCAAATAGTATATTGATTGATGTCCGCACACCTGAAGAATTTGAAACCGGACATATCAAAAATGCTATCGACTTAGATTACAGAAATGCTTCTTTTAGTGATAAAATTCGTAAGCTGGATCCTTCTAAGACATACATGATCTATTGTAGATCAGGAAAACGTTCCGCTTCTACGGTTGACTCTCTAAAAAACTTAGGGTTTACTCATCTATACGACCTTAAAGGGGGAATCAATGCTTGGAAAACTGAAAATCTACCGGTGGTGGGTGAAGCCGAAGACAAAATATCTAAAGAAGAATTTAAAAAAATGATTTCTTCTGATCGCATAGTTTTAATTGATTTTTATGCTCCGTGGTGCGGACCTTGTTTGAAAATGGAACCTATGTTTAAAAATTTAGCTGAAAAATATAAAAACAAAGTGAAAATTATCAAAATTAACAGCGATGAAAATAAAAATTTAGCTAAACCCTATATTAAAGATGGTTTTCCAAAATTAATAGCTTATAAAAACCAAAAAACGCAATGGGAAAAAGTAGGATTGATCGATGAAGAAGATCTTATACAAAGTATTGAAAAATTAATAAATTAAAATCTTACCTATGAAAGAATATTTTCTTATAACTATTTTAATTTTTTCAATGGCAATAGGATCCGGCTGTACTACTGCCGTGATATCCGGTAAAGCCACTCCTGACGGAAGACCTTTATTATATAAAAATAGGGACACGACCACCCTACATAGTCGAATGGTTTATTCCAATCGTGGAAAATATTCTTTTATAGGAATGACTAACCCCGAGGATAAAGACAATAAAAATATACTGAACGGACATAATAGTGCGGGATTTGCCATCATGAATTCTGACAGCTATAACCTCAATTATCCTGAATTGAAAGAGGATCAAAGACAAGATGGAGAAATAATGAGACTTGCACTGGAAACTTGTTCCACTCTTGAAGACTTTGAAAACTTACTTTCTCATCTTCCAAAGCCTTTGCGCTTAAGTTCAAATTTCGGAGTTATTGATGCACACGGTGGTGCAGCTTATTATGAAACAGGAAATCAGGGATTTGTTAAATACGACGCTAATAATCCTGATGTGGCACCCTTTGGATATCTGATACGTACGAATTATTCTTTTTCAGGCAAACCTGAAGATGGTAAAGGATATAGTAGATTCCTTCGCGCACAGGAATTGTTATATTCGGCTTCTCTTACTAATTCTCTTACTCCAAAATACTTTTTACAAAATGTTTCCAGATCTTTAGTTCATGGTTTGACCAAAGTTGACTTGACCAAATATCCTGAGCAATTTTCAGCTTTCAGAGATTTTATACCTCGTTATTATACTGCATCCGTGGTAGTTATTCAAGGAGTTAAACCTAACGAAACGCCTTTACTTACTACTGCCTGGACTATTTTAGGTTCTTCGCTGGGCTCTGTTAGCATTCCTTTATGGATAAATTCCAATCAAATATTTCCCAAAGTTTTAACTGCTGATTCAAACAATTCGACATCAATGGATGAATGGGCCACAACAATAAAAAAGAAATTATTTCCCATACAAAAAGGAGAAGGATCAGATTATATTCATGTTCCTACTTTAGTATCGGTTTATCCTAAACTTATATCGATTGAAAATGATATATTGGAACAATCGGGCGTACTTCTTAATGAATGGAGAAATGAGGGTAAAATTAATACTAAAGAATTAATTAATTTTTACTCTTGGATTGATAAATACATCCATGATAAATATTATCCGTTAACACGATAAAAACCACTTTTTTTCAATCCGGCTGATTATTTTTTATTACACCTGTTTAAATTTTAAAAAATTTCATTGAAAAAGTTTCTGCAGGTGTATATTTTTTATTCTTTGGAATCTAATCGATTTATAAGCATAAATAAAGGATATTTTTTCGATTATTGCAAAAAACGTTAAATTTGCTTTCATATCGATATGAAAAATAAACCTACGCATTACGGATTATTATTGGCAGCAATTACTCTTATTTTATTTTTTGCTGTATATTTTTACTTTATAGGATTTAATTATTATATAATTAGTATTCAGGTAAATTTTTTTGTTCTTCCTGCTCTTTATACGTTAGCATCGATACTATTGCTATATAAACTGACTAATTATGAAAAACTTTCTTTTCTAACGTGTTTACAATATTCATTTACGACGATGTTTATAGGAGGTACTCTTTCCTTCCTTTTTATAGCTTTATTTTTCAATTATATAGATCAAGATGCGCAACAACTTTTGCAAAATCAAGGATTAAATAAAATGTTGGAAAATCTTACTTCCGAATATGCATCCATTGAACACCCAACAGAAGCAATTACGTTAAAATATAAGGAATACGTAAACAATATTCAAACAAGAATAACTGAAAAGGAATCTTTTTTCACGTTTAAAAATTCCTGCATTATTTTAAGTGTGCTATACTTTTTTTACTTTATAATATCCGTACTTTTGTCAATATTTTTTAGAACCAGAAAACCTAATGCAACTATCTATAGTCATTCCCCTGCTCAATGAAGCAGAATCATTGCAAGAATTATTGAATCGCATACAAACCGTATGTGAAAAAGAAAACTATACTTATGAAATCATTTTCGTAGATGATGGAAGCACCGACCTATCCTGGAAAATCATTTCAAAATTCAGCCAACAATATGCGGAAGTAAAAGGTATTAAATTTGCTAAAAATTATGGAAAATCTCAAGCTTTAAATGCTGCTTTTAAAGTAGTGAAAGGAGAAGTAATCATAACTATGGATGCCGATTTACAAGATTTTCCCGAAGAAATTCCTGCACTTAGGAAAATGATAGTTGAAGATGGTTTTGACCTGGTTTCCGGTTGGAAGAAGAAAAGATACGACAATGTTCTAACAAAAAATCTTCCTTCTAAATTATTTAATAAAGCCGCTCAAATAACTTCAGGGGTCAGATTGCATGATTTTAATAATGGGTTAAAAGCTTATAGAAATGAAGTAGCTAAAGCCATCGACGTACACGGCGATATGCATCGTTACATACCTGTATTGGCAAAAAATGAAGGATTTACTAAAATAACTGAAAAGGAAGTACCTCATCAAGCGCGACTATATGGAAAATCAAAATTTGGTGCCAATCGATTCGTACGCGGATTTTTAGATTTAATTACCGTTTGGTTTATGTCCACCTTTGGAACAAGACCTATGCATTTTTTTGGTTTTATTGGTACTTTAATGTTTATCATCGGTTTTATATCCTCCGCTTGGATAGGCATCAATAAATTGATAAAAGTATGGAAAAAAATTCCTGCTCAACTGGTTACTAATGATCCTTTGTTTTACATAGCTTTAACTATGATGATTTTAGGTACTTTGTTATTTATTGCCGGATTTTTAGGAGAATTAATCGTACAATTAAAACGAGGAAAAAAAGATGATTATACGGTTTCACAATATCTAAATATTAATTAACATGAAAAAATTAGTACATTATAGCATTTTATGTATACTATCTATCGTTTTACTTTCTTGTTCTCGTTCTATTAAAGGAGAAGGAGAAGTAACTACCAAAGAACTTAAAATTAGTCCTGTAAAAGAAATTTTAGCCAATGGCTCCTATAGATTGATCTATTTATATGACAGCAATAATCCGAGAATTGTAATAGAATCTTATAAGAACTTGATCGATAACTTAAAAATTGATGATTCCAACGGAAAATTAACTATCTCTGAAATTGATAACGTTAAAGATCCTGATCTCTATAATGTATATGTTTACAATCCTCAGATCGAAACATTTGACATTCATGATCTTGTTAATGTTGACATAAACTCTCAATTACGAGTTTCAAAATTATCCATTAATTTAAATGATGTTTCTAAACTTATAGCCAACACAGTGATTACCGATGAATTGAATGTAAATGTGAGCGATGTTTCCAAGATAAATTTAAAAGGGACGAGTAATACATTACATTTAACTGCCAGTGATACAAGTGACTTTACTGCGCCGTTTTTAGAAGTATCTGAAGCAAATGTTGAGCTTTCCGATGTTGCCACTGCAGAAATAAATGTAAAAAGCAAATTGGTTGGAAGAATATCCGACAATACGAAAATAACCGTAATTGGTAATCCCGCTAAGAACATTCAACAAAAAGATCTCGCGGTTATCAATTTTAAATAATTATAAAATTAACATTATTATTATATGAATTCATTAGAAATTGCAAAAACATGGTTACAACCTCCTTTTGATGAAGAAACTCAAAAGGCTGTACAAAACTTAATTAATTCTAATCCAAAAGAATTGGATGATGCTTTTTATAAAAACCTCGAATTTGGAACGGGAGGAATGCGTGGAATTATGGGTATAGGTACAAATCGGTTGAATAAATATACCTATGGTCAAGCAACCCAAGGTTTGGCTAACTACCTGCATCAGCAATTTCCTGATAAAAAAATTACAGTAGCCATAGCTTTTGACGTGAGACATAACAGCGACACGTTTGCTAAATTGGTAGCTGATGTTCTTACTGCCAATGGTATATATGTTTACTTATATAAAGAATTTCGTCCCACACCGGAACTGTCCTTCACCGTGCGTAATTTAAAATGCGATGCAGGGATTGTATTGACAGCTTCTCATAATCCACCGGAATATAACGGTTATAAAGTATATTGGAATGATGGAGCTCAAATTGTTCCTCCTCATGATTCTGCTATTATAAAAGAAGTTCGTTCGGTTGATTTTGCCGATATTAAATTTGACGGTGATGATTCCAAAATTACCTATTTAGGGGAAGAAGAAGATCAAAAATTTATCCATGCCGCGGTTGAAAATACTTCCTATTTAAAAGGTAAAAAAGACTTAAAAATTGTTTATACTTCCTTACACGGAACTTCCATAAAAATATTGCCTGATGCTTTGGCCGAAGCAGGTTTTGAAAATGTATTTATTGTACCGGAACAAAAAAATCCCGATGGAGATTTTCCTACTGTAAAATCCCCAAATCCGGAAGAACCGGAAGCTTTATCGTTAGCTTTAAAATATGCCGAAGAACAAAATGCAGATATCGTATTCGGTACCGACCCCGATGCAGACCGTTTAGGAGTAGCCGTACGCGGTTTAGACGGTAAATTAGTACTTTTAAACGGGAATCAAACCAACACGGTTATTACTGATTATATTTTAGGAAAATGGAAAGAAAACGGTAAAATAGACGGTAACCAATTTATCGGTTCAACTATTGTTACTTCTGACATATTTTTTCCTTTAGCTAAATATTATGGTGTAGAATGTAAAGTAGGTTTAACCGGTTTTAAATGGATTGCCGATTTGATTAGAAAAGCTGAAGGTAAAGAAAAATTTATTTGCGGCGGTGAGGAAAGTTTCGGTTTTATGCCAAGTGACTATGTTCGTGATAAAGATTCCATTTCATCAATTTTAGTTGCTTGTGAAGCGGCTCAGGAAGCTAAAAATGAAGGTAAAACTTTATTTGATAAATTGATTGAAATATACACCAAAGTAGGATACTATTATGAAGAATTGGTTTCAATCGTTAAAAAAGGTAAAGATGGAGCAGAACAAATCGCGAAAATGATGGAAGAATTTAGAAGTAATCCTCCTAAAGAATTAGTAGGTGAAAAAATTGTTAAACTAGATGATTATCAATCTTCCACCTCTTTAAATTTGATTACGGGAGAAAAAACACCAATCGATATTCCCAAATCAAATGTATTAATTTTCTTTACAGATAAAGGAACTAAATTAGCTTGTCGACCTTCAGGAACTGAACCGAAAATTAAATTCTATTTCTCCGTGCAAGATACGTTATCTTCTAAAGATGAATTTGAAAGCAAACTGAGCCATGCTCAAAATAAAATTCAAAAGATTAAAGAATTTTTAGAAAAATAAAAAATTTAAATAAAAATTCCGATAAGTATTTATCGGAATTTTTTTTGCATTTATATTTTTGATTAAAAGGTTTTAAAATAAACCTTCAACAGAAAAATATCTTTCTCCGGTATCGTAATTGAATGTTAAAATTTTAGCATTTGAAGGAAGATTCAATTCTTGTATTTTTTTAGCAACAGCAGCCAAAGAAGCTCCGGTGGATATACCACCTAAAATTCCTTCTTTTTTAGCTAAAAGCTTTGCATAATTAAACGCTTCATCTTTTGTAATTTGTATGGAACCGTCAAGAATTTTTGTATCTAAAGTTTCCGGTATAAATCCTGCACCAATTCCTTGAATTGCATGAGGTCCCGGATTTCCTCCTGCAATAACAGGAGATTCAGTGGGTTCTACTGCAAAGATTTTTACAGAAGGAAATTTTTGTTTTAATACTTCGCCTACTCCGGTAATATGTCCTCCTGTTCCCACTCCGGTAATTAGAACATCTATTCCATCCGGAAAATCCTGAACAATTTCTTTAGCGGTTGTATGTGCATGTATTTTAGGATTGGCTTGATTTTTAAATTGCTGAGGAACAAATGAATTTGGAGTATTTTTTTGTAACTCTTCCGCTTTTTCAATAGCTCCTTTCATTCCTTTTTCTCTGGGAGTCAATACCAATTCAGCACCATAAGCGGCTGCAAGTCTTCTGCGTTCAATAGACATGGATTCCGGCATAACTAATATAACCTTATACCCTTTAACCGTTCCAACCCATGCTAATCCCACTCCTGTATTTCCCGAAGTCGGTTCTATAATGGTTCCACCGGGTTTAAGAATTCCTCTTTTTTCAGCATCTTCTATCATTGCTAAAGCAATTCTGTCCTTGATACTCCCTCCGGGGTTTTGTTTTTCTAGTTTAATGTATACTTCATGATCGGGAAATATTTTGGGTAATCTCACATGGGGAGTATTTCCTATGGCTTCTAAAATACTATTTATTTTCATGACGATTTGCTTTTGAAATTTTATGGTTATTATAAGTTTTAAATTACATAATTAATAGGTTCTTTGAAATCCTTCACGGTTTTAATTTTCATTTCTGAAGAATAATACACCAATGTGTAAGGAAGTATGGATTTTGTTATCCATACATTACCTCCAATAATTGAATCATGGCCTATAACTGTATCTCCTCCTAAAATGGTAGCTCCTGCATAAATCACAACATTATCTTCAACGGTAGGATGTCTTTTAACTTTAGACAGATTCTTGGTTACATACAAAGCTCCTAAAGTTACTCCTTGATATATTTTAACATTGTTTCCGATAATGGTTGTTTCTCCAATGACTGTTCCCGTACCGTGATCTAAAAAAAAACTCTCTCCTATTTGTGCTCCGGGATGTATATCTATACCTACTTTTGCATGTGCATATTCAGAAAAAATACGAGGTATTATAGGAACCTCCAACCTATGAAATTCATGGGCAATACGATAAGCTGCCAACGCAAAAAAACCGGGATATGCCAATACGACTTCTTCCAATGAATCTGCTGCGGGATCATTCTTATAAAAGGCATTTGCATCCTTATATAATGCTTCCTGAATCGAAGGAATTTTATCAAAAAAAGTATTTACTATTGATTCTGCGGCCTTAGTATTGATAATTTTGGAAATATTTTCCAATAAGATATTATAAACGGATGTAAGTTCTTGCTCTATTTTACGTCGATTTTTTCTCTCACAGACCGGAAACATTTTGGAAAATAGTATTTTTACTACCTGCTCTAATTCTTTTTTATTTATAGGTAAACAGATTGGATGAAGTTCTAATCGATCAATAAGTTCATTTATTTTCTTTTTCATGACTATTTTTGGATTATAGTTGATTTATGAAAGAGAATCTTAAATAAATCTTTGCTATCCTATTATTGCGATAAACAAATCTATAAAAATATTTTAAAACCTATTTTATTTTTTTTATAATATTTAATTATTGTCAAATAGTAGACCAATATATTTTATAAATAAAATATAAAATAAGATTTAATGTATAAATATTTACTATTTTATGTTTAAATATTATTTTCTTTACATTTTAATCTCTTTCAATTAAAACTTTATCTAAAATAAAAAAAGGCCTATTTCAATTGAAATAGGCCTTTTTATTTAAAAGATATTGGTATCTTATTTTAATAAGTCTTTCATTTTTTGTTGTTCTTCTCCTGCTAAATATTCATCTACAAGAATCTTTCCGCTGTGTTCATCCAAAATAATTTTTTTTCTGGAAGCAATTTCAACTTGTTTTTGAGGAGGAACGGTAAAGAATGATCCTACCACAGCACCACGATCAATGCTGGTTATAGCTAAACCGTTTTTAGAACTTTTTCTAATACGACGATAGCTATTTAATAATCTTTCGTCAATTTTAGAAGCAAATTCTTCCGATTTTTCCAATAAGAAATTTTCTTCTTTTTCAGTTTCTTTTATCAAATTGGACAATTCGGAATTTTTAAATTTAAGATGTTCTTGGAAATTAGATAATTTGGTACGTTGTTCTTCTATCTGAGTTTTTTTAAACTCAATTTTAGCATTGATTTCTTTTATTTTTTTATTTTGTAATTGAATTTCCAATTCTTGATACTCAATTTCTTTTGTTAATGCTTCAAATTCACGATTGTTACGTACATTATCTTGCTGTACTTTATATTTTTTTATTTGAGCTTCTGAATTTTTGTTTAATTCATTTTTTACTTTAATCTCATTATTCAGATGAACTACTTCATCTTCCATTTTCCCTATTCGTTTCTCCAATCCGGCTATATCGTTTTCTAAATCTTCCACTTCAATAGGTAATTCTCCTCTTAAGTTTCTCAATTCATCCAGGCGGGAATCTATGATTTGTAAATCATATAATGCTCTCAACTTTTCTTCAACAGTAGTATTATCTGCTTTTTTCTTTATCATAGGGTTGATTATAATTATTTTTGGAATTTATGTTTTTATATCTTATTAAAGTTTACAAAGTTACTAAATTTTATAATATGTTTCAATAGCATGAGGTATTTGCTTAACGAACATTCATTGGTTAGTTAAATTATTAATTTATTATTTAATATAGTTTCTTTATATTAAAAATATGCTTAAGGAAAAAAATTAGTCTTTTAGCATCTATTATTTACAATATAGTTGATTAATCTTGTAATATCATATTTTATGATAGATCTAAATTAATTGTCATAATTTTATAAAAAGGAGTTTTAAAACTCAACTATTATTTAAAGTAATAGTTTATCGGATTTGTATTTATTTCAGAGAGTAAAATATCGATATTATTTAATTTTTCACGTAAATAATTATGCAATAAATTTTTAGTGAACTGCTCGCTTTCATAATGTCCGATATCTGCCAGAAGAATTTTTCCTTCTGCTTGGAAAAATTCATGATATTTTATATCTGCCGTCACAAAAACATCTGCTCCGGCATTTAACGCGTTTTTTATTGCAAAGCTACCTGCTCCCCCTAGAACTGCTACCTTTTTGACTTGTTTATTTTTTAAATTGGTATGGCGAATACATGAGGTAGGCAAATTTTCTTTAAGATATGATAAGAATTGTTCTTGAGATAATGAGGTTTCCAATTCTCCTATTCTACCCATACCTAATTCTTGATTTACATTATCTAAAGTGAAAATTTCATAAGCAATTTCTTCGTAAGGATGAGATCTTCGTAATGCTTCTAAAACGGTTGCTTGTTTAAAATCCTCAAATATTACACTAATCAATACCTCTTGTACTTCTTCAATTACGTTTTTTTTGCCAATAAAAGGATTAGAATTTTCTGTTGGTAAAAATGTGCCGGTTCCTTCAACTCTAAAACTGCAATTTTTATAATTCCCTACTTCTCCTGCCCCGGCTTTAAATAATGCATGTTGTACTTGGGTAAAATGCGTCAAAGGAACAAATGTTTGCAGCTTTTTAATGCTTCTAATTTTAGGAATTAACGGTTTACTGTTTTTAATATGCAAACGCTTACATATTTCATAATTAACACCTTCTTTAGCTATATCTAAATTCGTATGAATGGCATAGATTGCTATATCATTTTTGATGGCTTTAATAACTGCTTTTTCAACGTAATTTTTACCGGTAATTGATTTCATACCCGAAAAAATTATGGGATGAAAGGTAACAATCATATTGCAATTTTTTTGAATTGCTTCGTCTACTACTTCATCTAAACAATCCAGGGTTATTAAAATGCTTGATATTTCAGCTTGAAGGTCTCCAACTAATAAACCAACATTATCAAAGTTTTCTGCATTGGACTCAGGCGCCAGTTGTTTTAAAAGTTCTGCAACATCTGCTACTTTCATATTTTAAATAATTTTTCTTATCAAAGATAAGATAAGAAATAAAATAAGCCAAGAATTTAAGCAATAAAAAAACTGTCAGTTAAACTGACAGTTTTTTGTATTGTATTTACTTTTTACAAGTATATTATTCTTCTGCAGCAATTCCATCGGAAACTACATCAAAGGAATAGTCATATTCAACGGTTCTGTGTAAACGAATTTTTGCTGTATATTTTCCTAATCTTTTAATAGTATTTCCAGGAATTTTAATGTATTTTTTATCTACATTAACTCCGGCTTTTGCTAATGCTTCTGCTAGGTCTGAATTGTTAATAGAACCGAACAATTTATCGCCGGCACCTACTTTTGCAGGAATAGAAACTACTACTTCTTTTAATTTTGCAACGATATCGTTAGCTGCTTTAACTTGAGCTGCTTCTTCTGCTTCTCTTTCTTTTAAAGTAGCTTCTAATGCTGCTTTATTTTTAGGAGTTGCTAATAAAGCAAATCCTTTTGGTATTAAAAAGTTACGAGCATAACCCGGTTTTACGCTAACCACGTCAAACTCTAGTCCTAAATTTTCAACGTCTTGTTTAAGAATTACTTCCATGATCTCTTTTTTTCTTTAAATTAAGGTTTTAATTGATCTCCAACATATGGCAATAATGCTAAATGTCTTGCTCTTTTAATTGCTTGAGATACTTTTCTTTGAAATTTTAAAGATGTTCCGGTAAGTCTTCTTGGAAGGATTTTACCTTGCTCATTTACAAATTTCAATAAGAAATCAGGATCTTTATAATCAACGTATTTTATACCGTATTTTTTAAAACGGCAATATTTTTTTTCTGTCTTAGTCTCAATATCTAATTGACTTAAGAATTTTACTTCACTGACATTTCCTCCTGCTGCCTGTTTTGCTAATTCATCAATTGCCATGTCTTATTTTTTTAATGATTTAACTTTTTCTTCTCTTTTTCTAGCCCATTCTACCCCGTGCTTGTCTAATTTCACAGTTAAGAATCTTAATACTCTTTCATCTCTCTTGAATGCTAATTCTAATGTATTAACAATTTCTCCGGGAGCTTGAAACTCAATCAGATTGTAAAATCCATTTCTTTTAAGTTGAATTGGATATGCTAATTTTTTTAATCCCCAGTTTTCCTGGTTTACAATAGTTGCATTGTTTTCTTTGAGTAAAGCCTCAAATGATTTAACTGCTTCCTCTACCTGAGAATCAGACAGAACGGGAGTTAAAATGAAAACAGTTTCGTAATGATTCATAGATCAAAATTTTTTTAATTATTTTTTTCGAAGTGCAAATATATAGATTTTTATTGGTTTTGCAAAATGAAATCTACATATACATATATAGATTGATTGAAAAAAATGATACCTATTAGAGTTAGCTAATTATATTTTCTCAAATGGTTAATTAAACCATATTCAACCTTCTTACTCTATATATAAATAAATTGCCTCTTTAATATGTTCTTTTTCCACAGAAATATCATAAACTGCTTGTCCTATTTTTTCCAACAAAACAAATTTAATTTCCCGGTTCACATTTTTTTTATCGTTTTGCATGAATGAAAAAATATCATCAAAATAGTCTTTCTTCAGAATTAATTTAGGATACAAGGAGGAAATATATAGATTAATCTCTTCATATTCGGGATAAGAAAGAAAGCCTTTTTTCATGGAAATATAACTTTCTACAATCATTCCCATGGCTACCCCTTCTCCATGCAAAATAGGGGTGTTATTTTCTAAAAAGAAACTTTCTACTGCATGACCTACGGTATGACCAAAATTTAATATTTTCCTTAATCCTGATTCGGTAAAATCATTTGAAACTACTTTCTTTTTAATTTCAATACTGGTTTTTATCAATGGTTCTAAATAATTCGGATTTCGATCATCTAAACGAATTATTTCTTCCCAGTATTTTTTATCTGCAATTAGTCCGTGCTTAATAATTTCTGCAAAACCGCTTAAAATTTGCTCGGTAGGAAGCGTAGTAAGGAAACCAACATCTACGTGGACTAATTGAGGTAAAACAAAGTTACCTATTTGATTTTTATGACTGCCTAAATCAACGCCCGTTTTTCCTCCAATGGAAGCATCCACCATTGCTAAAAGTGTGGTTGGAATATTTATGAAAGGAATTCCTCTCTTGTAACAGTTTGCTACAAATCCTCCCATATCCGTAAGTACTCCCCCTCCAACATTTATCAGTAAGGCTCTTCTATCTATTTTGAGTTCTGTTAAAGCTTCCCATAAATTTATACATATATATAAATTTTTATTATGTTCTCCTGAATCAATTTCCAAAATTTCAATTTCAGCAGAACTTTCAATTTCAGTAATAATTTTCGGGTAGCATAGCTCATGCGTATTTTCATCCACCAAAAAAACTATTTTGGAAGGATGATAACTTTGGATATACTTATTGATTTCTTTGATTCCTTCAACTCCGTAATATATAGGATTTATAAAATTCATAACTCGTTATGATTGGCTTATTAGTTAGATTAGTTAGTCATTTCTTCGATTATTTCCTAAAAATATCATGACGAAATAAATTAATTGAGCTAAAGACCCAACAGCTGATACTAAATAAGTTCTTGCTGCCCATTTCAAAGCATCTTTACATTCATCATATTCACCGGGTTGAACGACATGATTATTTTCTAACCATTTCAATGCTCTGTTACTGGCATCATATTCTACCGGTAAGGTGATAAATGCAAAAAGGGTAGTTATGGCAAATAAGCCAATCCCTATTCCTAATATAAGCGTATTTCCGGAAAATGCCATAATAGCTAACCCTGCTAATAACACCCATTGTAGAAATTTAGAACTAATACTTACTATGGGAACTAATTGGGAACGTAATTGTAACATGGAATATCCAACGGCATGCTGTACGGCATGTCCGCATTCATGAGCAGCAACCGCTGCTGCGGCTGTAGACCGCTGGTTATAAACGCCTTCAGATAAATTGACGGTTTTATTTACCGGATTGTAATGATCTGTTAACATTCCGGGAGTTGATGTAACTTTAACATCGGTTATTCCATTATCTCGTAACATCTTTTCTGCAATTTCTTTTCCGCTCAATCCATTAGATAACCTTGTTTTGGAGTATTTTTCAAATTTTGATTTTAATTGTCCTTGGACAATCGTACTTACTATGAAAATAATTGCTGTTATTAATAAATAAATGGGATCGTTTACCATATTTGTTTAAATTCTTTATAGACTTATTATTCTTGTAAATTTTAAAATTAATTTATACTAAGTATATTTGCTAAAATTATAACTTTTTAGTTGTAAAACCAAAAAGACTTGTAAATCTAACAGTACATGAACAAAATTAGTATTAACGAGGTTATCACGAAATCAGATTTAAAAAATTTTGTAACATTTCCAACTAAACTCTATAAGAATAATCCTTATTATGTACCGGCGCTAATTTCTGAAGAAATGGCAATTTTCGACGAAACTAAAAATCCTGTTTTTGAATTTTCAACATGTAAAAAATTTCTTGCCTACAGGGATAATGAAATCGTTGGAAGAATTGCTTTGATTATCAATAAAAATGAGGAAAAATTTTCCGGTATAAAGAAACTACGATTCGGTTGGTTTGATGTTATAGATGATCTTGAAGTTACCAAAAGACTTTTAGATAAAGCTTATGAAATGGCTGAGGAAAAGGGTATTCAACGAGTTGAAGGACCGGTTGGTTTTACTAATCTTGATAAGGCGGGATTTTTAAGTAAAGGATATGATAAATTAGCAACTATGATTGGTATTTATAATTTTCCTTATTATCATGATCATTTTAAAAAATTAGGTTTTACTGAAGCTAATGAATGGGTTGAATTTTACATTGAAGTTGTTAAAGAATTACCGGATAAAGTTATTCGGTTCTCCGACTTATTAAAGCAAAAATATAAACTAAAATCTTTACAGTTTAAAACGAAAGATGAATTAATTGAGCGAGCGGATGAAATTTTTAAATTGTTAGAAGATACCTACAAGATTTTACCTACTTATGTTCCCTTTTCAGATAAGCAAATACAATATTATAAGGAAAAATACATTCCATTTATAAATAAGGATTATGTCATCTGTATTGCGGATGAAAGTAATAATTTAGTGGGTTTTGCCATAACCATGCCTTCCTATTCAGTAGCCTTACAAAAAGCGAAAGGGAAATTATTTCCATTCGGATGGTATCATTTACTAAGAGCTTCCAAAAATAATGAATGGGCTAATTTTTATTTGATAGGCATCCATCCCGATTATCAAAAGAAAGGAATTACTGCCATTGTTTTGAAAGAATTCTTTGATTTATTTAACAATAAAGGTGTTAAATATTTGGAAACTAATCCTGAATTAGCAGATAATAAAAGTATTCAATTGTTATGGAAGGATTATAATCCTATCAATCATAAAAGAAGGAAAACTTATTATAAGGAAATATAATATTTTGAATTCATTTGAAATTTTACCAAAGGTAATTCTGAATTATAATAATTATGAAAGATTATTAACGTTTACGGATCAATTAAGCTCGTAATATATCTTTATCTTTTTTGGGATAAATAGTTTTCGGATTATATACTGATACAAAATATTAATATAGTAGATGAGATTATAAAATAAAAAAACAGTTCGAAACGTACGCTTCGAACTGTAAATTATACTTAAAAATATTTGACAATTATTCTGCCTTAATATCATTTACAATACTGGCATGTAGAAATTCTCTGTTCATTCTGGCTATATTTTCAAGAGAAATTCCTTTAGGACACTCAACCTCACAAGCTCCTGTATTGGTACAGTTACCAAATCCTTCTTCATCCATTTTTCTAACCATATTTAATACCCTGCGGGTAGCTTCTATTTTACCTTGAGGTAATAATGCATATTGAGAAACTTTAGCAGAAACAAACAACATGGCTGATCCATTTTTACAAGTAGCCACACAAGCTCCACAACCAATGCAAGCGGCTGCAGCAAATGCTTTATCTGCTTTTTCTTTTTCAATTGGTATCGCATTAGCATCAATTGTATTTCCTGAAGTATTCACAGAAACAAATCCTCCGGCATGTTGAATTCTGTCAAATGCAGTTCTATCAACAATTAAATCTTTAATTACAGGAAAAGCTGCTGATCTCCAAGGTTCAATAACAATAGTGTCACCATCATTAAACATTCTCATGTGTAATTGACAAGTGGTTATTCCTCGATCCGGACCATGAGCCCTTCCATTTATATATAGTGAACACATTCCGCATATTCCTTCACGACAATCATGATCGAATGCAACGGGTTCTTTATCTTGTTCCACTAATTGCTCATTTAGCATATCTAACATTTCTAAAAATGAACTTTCAGTAGATACTCCTTCTAATTTATATTCTTCAAATTTTCCTTTTTGTCCCCTACCTGCTTGTTTCCAAACTTTTAGTGTTAGGTTTAATAATTTTCCTGCCATTTTTTTATTTTTATTTACAGGTTATTTATAATTTCTTGCTGCTATTTTAATGTATTTGTAATTTAGATCTTCCTTATGCAGAATTTCTTTATTTAAATCTTCACCATTATACTCCCAAACGGCTACATAAGAATATTCTTCATCATTACGCAGCGTTTCACCGTCTTCTGTTTGGTATTCAATTCGGAAATGTCCTCCGCATGATTCATTTCTATTTAATGCATCCATGGCCATTAATTGACCTAATTCTAGGAAATCTGCCACTCTACCCGCTTTTTCAAGTTCCATATTAATTGTATTATCGGAACCCGGTACTTTAACATCTCTCCAAAATTCTTTTCTGATTTCTTCTATTTCAGAGATTGCTTCTTTTAATCCTTTTTCATCCCGAGCCATACCTACTTTGTTCCACATGACACGACCTAATTTTTTATGGAAATAATCAACGGTTTTAGTTCCTTTATTGGTTAGAAAATGTTGAATTCTATCTTTGACTTGTTTTTCAGCTTCTACGAATTCCGGTAAGTCTGTTGATATCGGTCCGGTACGTATATCATCGGCCAAATAGTCAGCAATAGTATACGGCAAAACAAAATACCCATCGGCTAACCCTTGCATTAAGGCTGACGCTCCTAAGCGGTTAGCTCCATGATCAGAGAAATTAGCTTCACCCGTTACAAAACAACCCGGAATGGTACTCATTAGGTTATAATCGACCCAAATTCCTCCCATAGTATAGTGCACTGCAGGATATATTTTCATTGGAGTTTCGTATGGATTATCACCTGTAATTTTTTCATACATGGTAAATAAGTTTCCATATTTTTCTTCAACTACTTTTTTTCCTAATTTAATAATTTCTTCTTGTGATGGATTGTGAATATCCAGCTCATTTGCTTTTTCTTTACCGTATTTTACAAAAGATGAAGAAAAATCCAAATAAACTCCTTCTCCGGTAGCATTATTTTCGATTCCGTATCCTGCATCACATCGTTCTTTTGCTGCACGTGAAGCCACATCTCTTGGAACTAAATTTCCAAAAGCCGGATATCTTCTTTCCAAATAGTAATCCCTGTCTTCTTCAGCTATTTCAGTAGGTTTCAATTTTCCTGCACGTATAGCTTGTGAATCTTCAATTTTTTTAGGTACCCAAATTCGCCCGTCATTTCTTAAAGATTCTGACATTAGGGTTAATTTGGATTGTTGATCTCCATGAACCGGAATACAAGTCGGGTGAATTTGTGTAAAACAAGGATTACCAAAGGCTGCCCCTTTTTTATGTATTTTCCAAACTGCTGTTCCATTCGATCCCATCGCGTTGGTTGATAAGAAAAATACATTTCCATATCCTCCTGAACCAATAACAACCGCATGAGCAGAGTGTCTTTGTATTTCTCCGGTTACCAGATCTCTGGCTATAATTCCACGAGCTTTTCCATCAACCACAACCAGATCGAGCATTTCATGTCTATTAAACATTTGTAAACGCCCTTTACCTATTTGTCTGTTCATTGCGGAATATGCACCTAGTAATAATTGTTGTCCGGTTTGTCCTGCTGCATAAAAGGTTCTTTGTACCTGTGTACCTCCGAATGATCGGTTATCTAATAATCCTCCGTATTCTCTTGCAAAAGGTACTCCTTGTGCCACACATTGGTCTATGATTGAATTGGAAACTTCAGCTAGTCTGTATACGTTTGCTTCTCTCGCTCTGTAATCTCCTCCTTTAATTGTATCATAAAATAATCTGTAAACGCTGTCGCCATCATTTTGATAATTTTTAGCTGCATTGATCCCTCCTTGAGCTGCAATGGAGTGCGCTCGTCGCGGGGAATCTTGATAACAGAAAGCTTTTACATTATACCCCATCTCTGCTAACGATGCTGCTGCTGCACCTCCCGCTAATCCTGTACCTATTACAATTATATCTATTTTTCCTCGGTTATTGGGCGCAACCAAACGCATATGATCTTTATGATTTTTCCATTTTTCATGGATATCTCCTTCCGGTATTTTTGATTCTAATTTTATACCCATAATAGTATTTTCTTAAAATAATTTAAATTAAACCATTGCCTTTGAAGTAAAAATAAATTGCAATTGCGGCAAATCCAACTGCGATAAATATAAAATATGCTTTTCCCAGTATTTTAATAACAGGAGTATAAATTTTATGATTAAATCCAACTGACTGGAAAGAAGATGCAAATCCGTGACTTAAATGCAATCCTAAAAATATAAAAGCCAAGACGTATATTAAGGTATATACTGGACTTTTAAATAATTCTGTCACTAATAAATAATCATCTCCTACCGTACCGAATTTAATGGGAACAAAATAATTATAAAGGTGTAATAATAAAAATATTAAAATTAACAACCCTGTATAAATCATAGTTCTTGAATTAAAAGGAGTGTTTGCTGAAAACTGATTTACGGCATAACGTTCTTTTCCTCTTGCTTTTTGATTTCTGGAGGTTAATATAATACCTAAGAAGATGTGATAGATAAAGCCAAAAGCCAGTACATATTGCATGATCTGGATTAAGGGATTAGTTGCCATAAAATGTGACGCCTGATTAAAAATCACTTCTTCTTTAGGCAATAGTTTTCCTTCATTATCTGTATTACCTGCAAATAGAGTTAAATTTATTCCTAAATGCACCAGTAAAAAAATCATGAGAAAAAAGCCTGTTAAAGCCATCATAAACTTTCTTCCTATGGAGGAAGAGTAAAATCTTGTCATAATACTTTAATGTTTAATTTTGGAATACAAATTTAAAAAACGTCTAACCCTGTGTGTTATGACTTATATCACCTTTCGTTCTTTTAGAATGCATCTAAATAATTTATTTCATCCGTATATAATTGTATATAAAAACAAAAAAACTATCTCTTTCTAAAAGAGATAGTTTTACTATTATTGTAAATAATTATAAAATTATTGTGGCAATCTGAATGCTACGGGTACTCTAAAATAAGATCTTACCGGTTGATTATTTACTTTGGCCGGAGTCCACATTTTACTGGTTTTCTTAATAGCTGCAATAGCTACTTCATCTAACCCGTCACCCAATTTTTTACCGGCAACCTGAACATCGGTTACGCTACCGTCTTTTTCTACCACGAAACGTACGGTTATTTTCCCTTCAGTTCCATTATCTATTGCTCGATCTGTATATTCCATATAACGGGCAATAAATTTACTTACTTCTTTCAATCCTCCTCCTTTAAATTCGGCTTCTTGATCTACTTGAGTAAATACTTTGTTAGGATCTGCTGGAGGGATTGGCGGTGGTGGTGCCGGAGGTACATCATTTTTAGGTCCATGAGATATGGCTGCATCTGTTGTATTTTTTCCCTCTTTATCTTCTAATCCAATTGCCTTGTCTTTGGTATCTTGAACTTTAGGAACGGTTTCTTCTTTAACCACAACCTTTTTAGGTTCAGGGATAACCATTTTTACTTGAGCCACTTCATCTTGCTGTACGGGTGGTGGCGGTGGCGGTTCATCTTTAGGTTCAAAGATTTCTTCTTTTTCCTCTTCAGGAGTTTGTATATCCGTTAATTCAATATTTACCGCCTTTTGTACTTCTCCGCTGTTAGCTTGCCATCTGTTATAAAAATATAATAACAAAACGAATGCAATAAAGATAGCCGTTCCTATAATAAATGCTCTTGTCAGATATTTTCTTTCTGTATTTCTTATCCAATAGGCTCCATAGTCTTTATTTTTATGTTCAAAAACTATGTCGTCTAAGGACTTCATATTATTTTCTGCCATTCTTTTAATTTTTCGTTAGTTATTAACTTTTTCTTTATATACTGCTTTTTCTTTTGAAGAAAGCTCTTTAATTCCGTATCGATCAGAATTAGTAATTTCCATTTCATCTAATATATCCACCAAGTTCTTATAACTTGAATCATCGGTAGGTTTTATAATCACAGTGAATTTATTTTGATCTGCTTGTTTCTGAGCTCGTAATATTTCTTTACGTATTCCTTCTTTTGAATAGTCGGATTCCATCAGAGTGGAAGCATTTAAATCCTGTTGTTCCTGTTGATGCCAATATATTTTATCGTCTTTTCCTAAAATTATAGTTAACGAATTCTTTGTTTTAATTTCAGGAATATTAGAAGGGGGGATTTCAACCTTGGGTGGCATGTTTAAATGCATGATATTCGGTTTACTGAATGTGGTTGTAAACATGAAAAATGTAATTAAAAGGAAACCTAAATCACACATCGGTGCCATATCCACATTAAGGTTCATTTTTTTAGCCCTTACCTTTCCATCCCCTTTTCCACTATTACTTGTATCTACGCCTGCTGACATATTTTTCTTTTTCGTTAATGGGTTAATTTAATTACATTATTCCGGTTTACTTTCGGCTGACGTAATTAATTGAAATTTATTCATATTCTTCTCCTGTAATCTAGATAAAAGATTTTTAAATACAGGATATTGCGTATTAACATCACCTTTGATCCCTAAGTCTAATGAATCGCCATTTTTCTTAGCTATTTCTCTAGCTTCAAAAACCCAATCGGTAATTTCAGGTTTTGCACTGTCTGCAGGTATTCCCTGAACTTTTACAGATTCTCTTTGTCCTTCCGGAATATTTAAATATTGCTTAAGACCGGTTATTGATACCCCGAAATCCGTTAATTTTTTAAATTCGCTTTTTTCTCTATCCGTAAAATTGATGCCATACTTCTTTCCCATTGCATCGAGCAATTGAACTTTGTATTTTTCCTCATCCATTGAGAAATAGTATTTTCCATCTGAAGTTATAGATATTTTCATCATTCCATGATCTCTGACTTTAATTTGAGATATAGATGAAGGCGGATCAATGGTTACCGTTTCTTTAGGCTTAAATTGTGTTGTCAAGATAAAGAACGTTAACAGCAACCACGCCAAATCACTCATTGGCGTCATATCTATGTGTATCCCGTGTCTTTTTGGTTTAACTCTTGCCATATTATTTTTTAAGTTTTTAAAATAATTTTTAATCTTATCTTTTTAATTTTCTTTACTCTTTAAAGAAAATTAGAAACTTAATTAATGGTGAGCAGAAAAAGACTGTTGAATACTTAAACCTATTTCATCAATTTTGAAAGTTAAAGTATCTATTCTTGATGTAAAATAGTTATAAGCAATTATAGCAAGTGCTGAAGTACCAATACCTAATGCAGTATTTACTAAGGCTTCAGATATACCTACTGATAAAGCAGCTGCATCCGGAGACCCACCTCCTTCACCTAATGCAAAGAATGCTTTGATCATACCGATTACGGTTCCCATTAAGGCAACTAATGTACCGATTGATGCTATTGTTGCTAAAATAGTCATATTTTTCTCAAGCATTGGCATTTCCAATGAGGTAGCTTCTTCTAATGTTTTGTTTAATGAAACTAATTTTTGTTCTTTATCTAAAGTTGTATCATTAGCTAATGCTCTATATGAAATTAACCCTTCTTTTACTACATTTCCTATAGAACCTTTTTGTTTATCACATAATGAAATGGCATTATTGATATCGTTTTTATCTAATAATACACGGATATCATTTACAAATTTTGTTAAGCTGTCTGTTCCTTCCGCTTTTCCAATTATAAAAAATCTTTCAATTGAAAATACGATAACCATAAGTAAAAAGGAAATCAAAAAAGGAACAATCACACCCCCTTTATGGATAATACCCATAAATGTTTTAGGGTCGCTATCGGTAGTATCACCTTTAAAATTTGAAGGTGCACCTAGTACAAAGTGATAAATGCATTCTCCTATAGCTATTAAAATAATGATCGTAATAAAAGGATTTAATCCTCCTATTCTAGTCGTTGAATTTGTTTGGGTTAATTGTTGTTTTTCCATCTGATATATAAATTAATTTTTTAACTATTCGTAAAAATATCACGTAAAATAAATACAAAAAAATTAACTAAGCAATAATTTTTATCTAAGTTTTACTAGATATTATTAACATTCTTCCTTCATTAATCGAACTATATTTATTTTAAGAATATTGATTTCACAAAAAATCTTAGCAGCCGTTCTTAGTTATATATTATTTTAATAATAAATTCATATTCTAACTGCTTTTGGCACTAATATTTCATAATCTCCGTTATATCTCATTATTTCTCTTACAATGCTTGAACTTATGAAAGATTTTCCGGATGATGTTAAAAAGAATACGGTTTCTACAGATTTTTTTGCCAATGTGCGATTGGTATGTGCTATTGCTTTTTCAAACTCAAAATCTGCTGGATTTCTAAGACCTCTAATAATATAAGGAGCTTTTCTTTTTGCACAATAATCAATCGTAAGCCCATCAAAAGAGTCAACTTCTACATTAGGAAATATTTTAACTGTCTCACGTATCCATTCCATTCTTTTTTCTAAGGGAAACATATATTGTTTATTGGAATTATTTCCTATGGCAACAATAATTTTATCAAATAATGGGACAGCTCTTTCAATTATATTTGAATGTCCTAAGGTAATTGGATCAAAAGAACCAGGAAATACTGCTACTCTTTCCATGTTTATTTATTTTCAAATCTTTGTAATGCAATTGAAATTTCGTTGTCTAATAATTCCGAAAAATCCAACCCTGCTTGTTTAACTTGTTGTGGAAATATACTGGCCGGTGAGCATCCGGGAGTTGTATTAATTTCTAAAAAATAGGGAGTTCCATTAACTATTATGAAATCTAATCTTGAAAACCCGGTCATATCTAAAGATCTGTATATATGAGCTGCAGCCTCTCTTATTCGTTTATCTTCTTCGTCTGAAAGAGGGGCGGGAGTTATTTCTTCTGATGCTCCCAAATATTTGGCTTCGTAATCAAAAAATTCATTTTTTGAAATTATTTCGGTTGTATTTACTACAACCACTTCTCCTTGATTTTTAAATACTCCTACTTGAACTTCTCTACCTTCTAAATAACTTTCTATCAATACGGCTTTATCTTCTTTAAATGCAAAATCTAAGGCTGTTAAGAAATCTTCCTTTTTTTTCACTTTTGATACTCCTAAACTAGACCCCGACTGATTGGGTTTTACAAAACAAGGCAAACCTACTTCTTCAATAATAGAATCAACATCTATATGATCTCCTTGATTTAAATAAACTGAGTTGGCTACCGATACATTAAATTTCTTAAGCACGGATAAAGTATCTCTTTTGTTAAATGTTAATGCAGAATTATAAAAAGAGCATCCTGAATAGGGAATATTCAGCAATTCCCAATAAGCTTGCATCAATCCGTTTTCACCCGGATTTCCATGTATTGTATTTAACAACACATCAAAATGGATTTTTTTTTCATTTAACTGAAAACTAAAATCTCCTTTATTTATAGGATATGATTGATCATTTATAATGACATTCCATCCGTCTTTTAAAATGGTTATTTTAAAGACAGTATATTTAGATTTATTTATTTGAGAATAAAAATAATCACCGCTTTTTAAAGAAACGTTACTTTCTTCAGAATAGCCTCCCATTACAATTCCGACTGTCATCATAAAATTTCAATTATTATAATAGTAATTAATTATTTATTGTTATTTAGAGTTAGAACGTACAAAATTAAACATATTTTTAACTAATAAACCATAATATTTTTATTATTTATATATTTGCTTTGTAAAATGTAAGTATGAAATTCTTAAAACTGTTAGGATCTTGGCAATTTTGGGTCAGCATTATTCTAGCTATAGTAATATTTTTTGGACTTTTACAAGGAACCTTTCTATGGTTGAATGCTTACACAAATCACGGTGTTCAAGTGGAAGTTCCTAATTTAAATAATTTAACTCTGGATCAAGCAGTAGTTAAGCTTGAAGATAATGACTTGGAATATGAGATTGATACTTCTAAGTATGATCCTAAATATAAATCATATCAAATTTTAGATATATATCCTCTAATAGGTTCGCATGTTAAAAAAGGCAGAAGAATATTTATTCGAGCCAATGCCAAAACATGGAAACCTGTAACAGTACCTAATGTTATCGGAAAATATAAATATTTAGCTTTCAGTCAATTAGACTTAGTCGGATTAAAAGTTACCGATACGATTTATGAACCAAGTTTGGCAACAAATACGGTTCTAAAATTATTATATAAAGGTAAAGAAGTACAACCGGGTTTAACGTTACCCCGTTTTTCTCCTTTAACTATTGTATTGGCAAAAAGCCTTGCCAAAAATGTTTCCGTACCTAATTTTATTGGTTTAAATGAAGAAACAGCCAAGAAACTGATTACAGAAAACCTGTTTTCAATTGGTAATATAACCTATGATGATCCTGCCAAAACAGAAAATAATCATGTTTATTATCAAGTGCCTGCTCCTTTACTTGTTTATGATCAAGGCCAACCCATAGATTTATATCTTAGTAACAAGCCTTTGAGTAGCTTACGTGAAAAAATTAAAGAATTGGATCAAACATTTAACATTCATAAATATTCCGATTCTTTGAACGCTGTTAATTATTCTCATGATTTTAGTAAACCTACTATAAATCATCAAAACATTCCTTCTTCTAACGAAACTACTACTAACAATTCTAATACTCACGAGAATTCGTCTCACCCCATTCAACTTCCTGAAGATAATACTTCGAAAAAACCTAAAAGATTAATATTGGAATAGTATAGTTAGAACAGATTTATAATTTTTATGGAGAAAAAAGATTTATTAGATACTGATCAGAATAATGATGCGGATGAATTATATGAACATTTTAAAATCACTGTAGATAAAGGTCAAGGTTCCGTACGTATTGATAAATATCTTGTAAATTTAATAGAAAATTCTACAAGAAATAAAATTCAAAAGGCTGCTCTTGCCGGTAATGTTTTAGTTAATAATATACCTGTAAAATCTAACTATAAGGTTAAGCCTAATGATATCGTTTCCATTGTTTTAGCACATCCTCCTCGTGATACGAGTATTGTTCCCCAAAATATTCCTATAGATATTATCTATGAAGATGAAGATTTGTTGGTGGTAAATAAGAAAGCCGGCATGGTGGTACATCCCGGATTTGGAAATTTTGAAGGCACCCTAGTTAATGCTTTGGCTTACCATTTTAGTACTCTTCCCTATTTTCAAACAGACTTAGACAAGCGTCCCGGACTAGTTCACAGGATTGATAAAGATACTTCGGGATTATTGGTAATTGCTAAAAATGAATTTGCGATGAATCATTTAGCTAAGCAATTTTTTAATAAGACTACTAAAAGGGTATATAATGCATTAGTTTGGGGTAATTTTGAGGAAGATGAAGGAACTATAAACGGTCATATAGGACGCGATTTGAAAGACCGTATGCAAATGGCTGTTTTCCCTGATGGCTCTCATGGTAAACATGCGGTAACCCATTACAAGGTTTTAGAAAGATTCCGTTATGTAACATTGGTTGAATGTCAACTTGAGACCGGAAGAACTCACCAAATTAGGGCTCACATGAAATACTTAGGGCATATTCTTTTTAATGATGAAAGATACGGAGGTAACATTGTTCTAAAAGGAACTACTTTCACAAAATATAAACAATTTGTTGAAAATTGCTTTCAAGTTCTTCCGCGACAAGCTTTGCATGCTCGTACCTTAGGTTTCGTTCATCCAAGAACAAAAAAAGAAATGTTTTTTGAAACTGAATTACCTGAGGATATGAAACAGGTGATTGAAAAATGGAGAAATTATATTTCCCATAATTAATCTTTATAAACTTTTTAGAATGTATTTATATAAAGAAATTAAAGAAAATTTTCCTTTAAGAACATTTTTATTAATTATAATTATCTGGATTGTTCTGGCTTTACTAAATTATGTGGCTATGCAATCGGGTATTTATACAGGTTTAGGATATTTGTTCCCAATTTCAGTTTTATACCCTTCTCATTTTACTATTACCGGGCCAATATATTTATTAATTTTTTTATGCATTGGATATTATAGTTTTTATAATGCTAGTAAATTTAATGCATTCAGTTGTTACATTTTTTGTACTTTATTAATATTATTCGGAAATTTAGGACAGGGAAATATTCATCTTGCAATGGTTGAATCTTTTTATATTAAAGGATATGAATATTATTCCGATGCAATTTTAATAAATGATTGGAAGTATTGGCTTGATCATTTTAACGAAAATCAACCCAATTTGTTGATCCATACTAAAACTCATCCACCATTTATTACTTTATTTCATTATTTTATTCTATTTCTTTGTAATAATATTCTATTCTTATCAATATGTTTTTCCTTATTATCAACCTTATCATTTATTTTCATAAGAAAAATTCTTTTATTATTTTTAGGTAAAGAGTATTTATATCGTATCAATATTCTAACTTTATTATTTTCCATCATCCCTTCAGTGAATATTTATACAATAGTTTCTGTTGACGGTATAATTTTATCTTTTGCTACTATGTCTTTATGGGGAATAATTAAAACTGCCATAGATAATAAAATTACATTTAAATCCATATTACTTACTTTTGTTGGCTTAGCTGTTATGAGCAGTTTTACTTTTGGATCAACCTTCTTATTAGGTACATTTGGCTTATTCTCTTTTTTTCAACTTTTCAAAAATAAAAGCACTTTAATTTTAAAACTTTTAATAATTACTTGCATTTTATTATTTGTATATTTTGTTGCTTTATACTTTCTATTAAATTATAATCACATAAAAACTTTTCAGATTGCCTCTTATTTAGAAAACAAAAATGGTTTTAGAGGTTTTTACCAACCTAAAGTATATATTAATACAAGAATAGAGGATATATCAGAGGTTTTATTATTTTTATCATTTGGATATGCTGCTGTAATATTGAATGCTAATAGAAAGTATTTAAATATCCTATTATCTCCAAATTCTAATAAAATTAATGTTCAATTATTTTACTCTGCTATCTTCACTTTTTTAGCTATGTTAGTTACGGGTGCATATGCTACCGGTGAAACTGCAAGAGCATGTTTATTTATATACCCTTTTTTCTTAATTATAATCACCAAATGCAATCAAATTACATTAAATATTATTTATTTCCTAGCTCTATTTCAAACATTTGGTATGCAGTTAATAGGTAATTTTCATTGGTAATAAATATATAGTAAATTTGTAAAAAAGATTCCACATGATAAACAGCTTATATTCTATTCCTAAAATAAAAAATACAAATACTAATAATTTTACTTTAATTGCAGGACCTTGTATTATTGAAGGTGAGCAAATGGCTATAGATATTGCCGGAAAAATTATTGAAATAACAGATAAATTAGGTATTCCTTATATTTTTAAAGGTTCTTTTAAAAAAGCAAACCGATCAAGGGTCGACAGCTTCACAACGATTGGAGAGCAAAAATCTTTAGAAATATTAAAAAAAGTTGGTGATACGTTTTCAATACCCACCACTACCGATATTCATGAAAATGAACATGCTCAATGGGCAGCAGAATATGTGGATGTATTACAAATTCCTGCTTTTTTGGTTAGACAAACTGATTTGTTAGTTGCCGCTGCAAAAACCGGTAAGTATATTACCTTAAAAAAAGGTCAATTTTTGTCTCCTGAAGCCATGCAATTTGCCGCTCAAAAAATAAAAGATTCAGGAAATTCCAACTATGCAAT
This sequence comes from Apibacter sp. B3935, assembly GCF_009827705.1. Lineage (NCBI taxonomy): Bacteria > Pseudomonadati > Bacteroidota > Flavobacteriia > Flavobacteriales > Weeksellaceae > Apibacter > Apibacter sp. B3935. The sequence goes on along the minus strand of NZ_WINL01000001.1, from coordinate 164,286 downwards.
TATTGATAGAGGAACTTCTTTTGGATATCATGATTTAATTGTAGATTATAGAGGAATACCTACTATGAGGAACTTTGCTCCTGTAATATTAGATGTTACGCATTCGTTACAACAGCCTAATCAAACAACCGGTGTAACGGGAGGAAGACCCGATATGATTGAAACTATTGCTAAAGCAGGTATCGCCGTTGGTGCTGATGGAATTTTCATTGAAACTCATCCGAATCCTGAAATTGCCCTTTCCGATGGGGCTAATATGTTAAAACTAGATTTACTGGAAAACTTATTGGAAAAATTAGTAAATATAAGAAAAGCTATCAGTTAGTACATTGGTTGAAATGATTTCATTTAATTCAAAATAATCTAAGCGTTTCAAGTTCTTTATTGACTTTTTAATTACTTAATATTTTTATCCAGAGTTTACTATTTTAATAAATCTTTATTGGTTTGATTTATAAACACATAATTCAAAGTAATTGAATTATGTAAGTCATATATTTTGTTATCAATAAATTTGCAGTAACGAAACGAAATATGCAAAATAATACTCTTATACAAAAATATAATGTACCCGGTCCCAGATATACCAGTTATCCTACGGTACCCTATTGGGATGAAAAAAATTTTTCTTCTGAAAAATGGATTCAAACGCTACAAAAATCTTTTTTAGAAAGTAATAAAAGAGAAGGCATTAGCTTGTATATTCACCTTCCTTTTTGTGAAAGTTTATGTACTTTTTGTGCGTGTAATAAGCGTATTACTAAACAGCATAATGTTGAGTTAGTATACATAGAAACTCTTTTAAAAGAATGGCAATTGTATTTAGCTTTACTGCCTGAAAAACCCATTATAAAAGAATTACATTTAGGAGGTGGAACTCCCTCGTTTTTTTCTCCTGAAAATCTAACATATTTATTAGAAAATATTTTCTCAAAAGCAGAAATTCATTCGGATAAAGAATTTAGTTTTGAAGGGCATCCGAATAATACCACCCGTGAACATCTTCAATCCTTATACAATCTCGGATTTAGAAGAGTAAGTTTTGGAGTTCAAGATTACGATCCTAAAGTACAACAAGCGATACACCGTATTCAACCCCTTGAAAACGTTAAAAAAGTAACCGATATAGCTCGAGAAATAGGATATGAAAGTATAAGCCACGATTTAGTCTTTGGGCTGCCTTTTCAAGATTTAAATAAAGTGAAGCACACCATCAAAATGACCGAAGTAATGCAACCCGACAGAATTGCATTTTATTCTTATGCCCATGTTCCGTGGATTAAAGGTGTAGGGCAAAGAGGTTTCAAAGATGAAGATTTGCCAAGCGGTGAGGAAAAAAGAGAATTGTATGAAAAAGGTAAAGAGTTATTGGAAAATATGGGATATTTTGAAATCGGAATGGATCATTTTTCCTTAAAATCAGATTCTTTGTATCAATCCATGCTAAATAGAAAAATACATAGAAATTTTATGGGATATACCTCCTCTTCCACTCAAGTAATGATCGGATTAGGAGTTTCTTCCATTTCAGACAATTGGTATGCTTTTGCTCAAAATGTAAAAACTATAGAAGAATACTACCAAAAAGTTAATAATAAAGAACTTCCTGTTTTTAGAGGGCATATTTTAAGTAAGGAAGATTTATTTATTAGAAGACACATACTGAATTTAATGTGTTTGTTGGAAACCCATTGGGAAGATGGATTTATTCAAAAAAATTATCCTGAAATCATCGAAAGATTACGAGAGTTTGAAGCAGACGGTCTTATAGAATTATCGGAAAATTCTTTAGTTATAAAAGAAAATGGTCGTTCGTTTATTCGTAATATTTGTATGGCTTTTGATCTGAGAATGATGAAAAATGCACCTCAAACCAAATTGTTTTCTATGACAGTTTAAGCTTGAATTTTTTTTGTTTAATTATATCAATAGATTTTTACTGAATTTTTATTGCATTTTATAAATAGTTAATTTACGAAAAATTTATTTTTAAGGCGATCGCTTAACTTATAAATTAAAATTTCATTGATTGAATATAATAAAGTCCAAAACTATAATTATGTAAATAAAATTTGCAAAAAGTATTGTTACATAACAGACCTAATATAAGAAATACTCATTTTTTTATATAATAGTAACAACAACAAAATAACTCACATTAGTAAATGTGAGCTTTAACTGTACTATTACTGGATTTTAAAATTAAAAGGTTATAATATCTGAATATCACTAATTTTTATTTTATCTATTGTTCTGTTATTAAAATTAATGCAAGTTAATTATTAATGAAATTTAAACAATAATCAGATAAAATTAAATAAATAGCTATTGAACTTTTCCCTATTATTACTGAAAACATAAAAATTTTCATTTAATAAATGTGCATGTGTATAATTTATTAATTTAGATAACAACAAAGATAAAGTTTAAATTAACTTTATTTTTTCTTAGTTCTGGGCTTAACCCGATCAGTCTCCCTTACTGTAGTCTTAGGATTTTCTTCAGCATATTTTTTTGTGGTGTAGTGTCCAGTTTCGGCATCTCTGTACCTTACTATTTTTTTTTCTTTAGCCATAGTATTAATTTTTGTGATTTATAAGCAAAGATAAAATAATTTTTAAAAATAAAGTATATATTTTTAATTTTTTATCTTCTCTTACTTCAAAAGTAAAGGTATTTATTTTCACTAAGCATAATATCAGATTCTATTTTTACTATAAAATAAAAAAAATTACAAGGATAAATGCAGATTGAAACATTTATTTTTTTATAAAGTAATAATTTTAAGGATGCTAAATTTGAGCATTAGTAACCTCCTATTTAATCTAAAAGATATAAAATTATGGATTATAAAATGATGTTCAATAAAACTACTACCAATTAAAATTTAGATCAAAAAAATATTACTTAAACTAAAGTTCATCTTTATTGAGAATATAGAGCGTGGGTTTAACATGAAAGAGCGAATAATTCATTTCTTCAGCGGTTATATATATTTTGGAATCTGTTACGGCAATACCTTCTGTTTGACCGATAGCAGCAGTTAAACCGATCAAGGTTTGTTTGGATTTACCATTAAAAAAATTATGATCTTCAAAATCATAAAATTTCCATACATAGGCTGCTTCTTTGGTATATCCTATCAAATATAATGTATCATGGTGTATGTCTGCTCCGGTTATTAAACATTCCGTATTAAAAAATTCTATCTTTTTTGCAATTTTAAATTTTGATTCAGAAGTTAAATCTAATTCGTAGTGAGTAGTATAAAAGTCTCCCCACCGTTTAGTAAATAAATGAAGCTTATTTTTATAATAAATAAATGCTTCGCAATCAAAGTTTGTCTTAAAGTTTCCTTTGTATTCATAATCTCTTTGATCTTCGAACGTAAATTGAAACTGATCGACTATAGTTATTTCTTTTAAATTTGTTGCATTGGTTGGTAAAACTACTTGATATACAGTTAAATCTTTGCGAATGCCTAAATTATTTCCAAAATCACCAATAAAAAGAGTATCTCCTTTACGTGCCAATTCTTCCCAATCAACATTTTTAACTCCTTTGATTTTTATCGTTTCTACTATTTTTCCATCCAGGGTGCTTAATTTATATATTTCGGCTTCTCCTCCGCTGTCGTTACAGGTATATAGGAAATCATTATAAAACTCAAGTGCAGAAGTTTCATTGATTTGAGACGACAATATATATTTTTCGTGATATTCGGATAAGTCTAATATATTTTTCTCTATCTGACCATATAAAACTATTGAAACAAAACAAAAAATAAGTCTAGGTATTTTCATCATACGTTCTCATTATTTAATTGATAGGACTTGTCCTATTTACTTATTAATTCAAATAAATCATTTATAAATGTTTCAATAGTTTTATTTCTTTCTGTAAACTAAAATTTGATAAAAATAGCTAGTCTTATAACTTTTTTAAGCTCTCTTTTAAAATAGTTAATTTTTCCAGTGTATCAGATTGCTTCTTTCTTTCCATTTCGACTACTTTTTGAGGAGCTCCATTCACAAATTTTTCATTAGACAGTTTTGCATTTACGCTTTTTAAAAATCCTTCTAAATAAGCTATATCTTCCAATATTTTTGCTTTTTCTGCTTCTGTATCGATTGTTTGTGTAAAAGGTATGGCAAATTCCAATTTACCAACTAAAAAAGTATAAGATGGCTCATTTTCATTCAATTGATTCTTTATTTGTGAAATATTAGCTAATTTTTTTATGGTAGCAATATTTTCCAATTTATCGGATGATTTAACTATAAGCGTTAACGATTCTTTGGGTGAAAGGCCTTTTTCAGAACGGAAATTTCTAATTCTTGAAATAATTTCTTTGGTTACTTCAAAATTGGATATAATGGATTCATTATATGCGTTTTCAGAGACTGTGGAAGTGATAATAAGACTTTCTTGTATTTCTCTTTTTTTAATTGTTTGCCAAATCTCTTCAGAGATAAATGGCATGAACGGATGCAGCAATTTTAACAGGTCTTCTAAAATCGCTATTGTTTCTATATAAGTTTTTTCATCAATATCTTCACCAAATGGGGGTTTAACAGCTTCTAAATACCAAGAGCAATAGTCGTCCCAAATGAGTTTATAAATATTCATTAAAGCGTCGGAAATTCGATATTTTTCAAAATCTCCATTTATTAAAGTAACTGTTTTAGCTATTTTATTATTTAGCCAAGATATAGCTTCTTTACTTTCAATGGTTTGAGGTTTTGATGAATCTACATTCCAAGATTGTACTAAACGGAAAGAATTCCAAATTTTATTTGAAAAATTTCTCCCTTGTAAACATAAATCTTCATCAAACATAAGATCATTTCCGGCAGACGAACTTAATAATACCCCTACTCGTACACCATCTGCTCCGTATTCTTCAATCAATTTTAAAGGATCCGGAGAATTTCCAAGCTGCTTAGACATTTTCCTTCTTAATTTATCTCGTACAATTCCGGTGAAATAAACGTTAGAAAAAGGTTTTTCATTTCTGAAAGCATATCCTGCCATTACCATTCTGGCAACCCAGAAAAATATAATATCCGGTCCGGTAACTAAATCTTGGGTAGGATAATAATAATTAATTTCCTTATTATCCGGTTCATTGATTCCGTTGAAAACTGAAATAGGCCATAACCAGGAAGAAAACCAGGTATCTAATACGTCTTCTTCTTGTCGTAAGGTTTCGGGTGTGATGGATGAGTTTTTTTCTTGAGCTAACTTTAGAGCCTCTTCTTTTGTTTCTGCAATTACAAAATCATTTTCGCCTTCTCCATAATAATAAGCAGGTATTCTATGTCCCCACCAAAGCTGACGTGAGATATTCCAATCATGAATGTCTTCCAACCAATTTTTGTAAGTAGTAACGAACTTATCCGGATACAGTTTAAGCTCTTCATTTAATACTGCATTAAGAGCCGGTTTAGCAAAATCCTTTATTTTCATAAACCACTGTACTGATATTTTAGGCTCAATAACTGCTCCGGTTCGTTCAGAAGTTCCCACTTTATTTACATAATTTTCTTCTTTTTCAAGAAGATTTTTTTCTTTAAGCTCTTTAGTTATTTCCTTACGAACTATGAATCTGTCTTTTCCTTTATAATGCAATCCATTATCATTTAGTGTTGCATTATCATTAAAAATATCAATGGTAGCTAATTGGTGCTTCTTGCCCAAGTTATAATCATTGACATCATGAGCAGGAGTTATTTTTAAAACTCCCGTTCCAAATTCCATATCTACGTATTCATCCTCAATGACCGGTATTTCTCTGTTACAGATCGGTACTATAACTTTCTTTCCTTTTAAAAATTGATAACGCTCATCATTAGGATTTATACAAAGAGCGGTGTCTCCGAATATAGTTTCCGGCCTTGTGGTAGCTACGATTACATAATGGTCTTCATGAGCTACTTTATACCTCAAAAAATATAGTTTTCCGTTATGTTCTTTATAAATTACTTCTTCATCTGATATATTGGTTTTCGCTTCCGGATCCCAATTAATCATCTTGTTCCCTTTATAAATATATCCTCTATTATAAAGATCCACGAAACATTTAATTACTGAATTATATAGATCGCCGTCAAGGGTAAATTTAGTACGATCCCAATCACAAGAACAACCTAATTTTTTTAATTGTTCTAATATGATACCACCATGTGTGTGAGTCCATTCCCATGCATGTTCTAAAAACTTTTCTCTTCCTATGTCAAATTTACTAATTCCCTGTTCTTTTAGCTTGTTAACTACTTTGGCCTCAGTGGCTATGGAAGCATGATCTGTTCCGGGAACCCAGCAAGCATTATATCCCAACATTCGGGCACGTCTTATTAATACATCCTGAATTGTATTATTAAGCATATGTCCCATGTGTAATACACCGGTTACATTAGGGGGAGGAATTACAATAGTATACGGTTTTTTCTCATTCGGTTCTGAATGAAAAAAGTGGTTATCCATCCAAAATTTATACCATTTATCTTCAACGTTTTTAGGAGAATATTTTGCTGTAATTTCTGACATGTATTGTTATTTTTTGAGAATGACTACAAAGGTAGTATTTTATTAAAATTTTTTAAAAAAATTATATTACTAGATATAAAAATAGGATTTTCAAAATTTGAAAATCCTATTGCATTTGCTTTTGTGTCTTATCACTTATCTGATTTTTTAGATAAAGTCATAATTTCCAAAATTAAACTAATTTATATGACTATTATTCTGTTCGCAAAGCCTCAATCGGTTTTATTTGTACTGCTCTTTGGGCCGGTATAAGTCCAATAAACAAACCTAAACTTACCATTAAAAACAAGGCTGCTAATACATTCCAAATATTTACGGTTGGATTATAGAACGGAAATTTAGGATTGGCATCGCCCATAAATGAACTCATTCCTATTAAAAGTAATACTCCTAATATGAAACCGAGTAGACCGGAAAAGACAGTTAAAAACACACTTTCCATAAGTATTTGTGATCTTATCTCACCCGGTTTAGCTCCTAATGCTCTACGGATACCTATTTCCAAGGTTCTTTCTTTCACTGTTATTAATAAAATATTGGAAATAGCAACTACCCCGGCAAGAATGGTTAATCCTCCCACAAACCAAGTAAGGATTTGCAACCCTTTTAAGAAATTGGTTAATTTTCTAAAGTTCTCAGCAAAATTCCAAGCACCGAAAGCCTTTTCATCTGTAGGAGCTACATCGTATTTTTTTCTTAAAGCTGTTTTGATCTTTTCTTCGACCACATTAACATTGAATTGCGGTTTAATGGAAATTACCATCCAATTTACTTTATTTCCTTGATTGTATATTTTCTGATAGGTATTGAAAGGAATATATACGACATCTTCCTGTAAAAATCCAGAATTTGGATTTCTGTAAACTCCTACTACTTGAAAATAAATTCCGTTAATTTTGATATATTCACCTATAGCATTTTCTTTATTATTGAATAATTGTTCATATACCTCTTTACCGATTATCGCAACCTTTTTTTTCTGAACATCATCTTCTTCATTAAGTAATCTTCCTGTAATCAATTGTTTCTTTTGTACTTTGGATACTGAAGCAAAATCACCAAATACGGTGAAATTTTTACTTTTATTTTTTCTGTTTATAACACTTTGTTCTGAGGAAGCAGCATTTCTAGGTACTACAAAATCAATTTCAGGAACTTGTTTTTTCAAATATTCTACATCATCCAAATGTATGGCTAAGTCCCTTCCTCTTGGGTATCCTTTATAAGGTTCGCCTGTAGATCCTCCCCAAAGAAATATACTGTTGGTTGCATATCCGTCAAATATTTTATAAAAACCATTTTCAGCGCCTTTAGCAGCTCCCAAAAGAAATACATACAAAAACATTCCCCATGCCACACCGATCATTGTTAAAATGGTACGCAACTTATTTTTGCTGAGAGTATGGTAAATTTCAACCCATGTTTCTCTATCTAAAATTTGCATTTGTATAAGATATTAAATTTCAATAAATAGTTTAATCTGAACTTAAGGCTTCTATAGGTTTTATTTTTGCAGCTTTTCTTGCCGGAATAAATCCTGCTACCGTACCAAATGTTATTAAGGATACCGTTGCAAAAATTAATAATTCTTTACTTACCGAAGGATCTACTATAAGATAGGTGGAAAGGTTATTACCTATAAAATAAAGAGCTAGACTACCTAAAATAACACCCGATATTCCGGAAATAACTGTAATGAAAATAGATTCTTGCAATATAAGCCATACAATACTGAATGGTTTTGCTCCTAAGGCTTTTCTAATTCCTATTTCTTTTGTCCTTTCTTTTACAATATAAACCATAATATTACTAATACCGATAATTCCGGCCATAATGGTACCAAATCCTATAAACATAACCAAAGAAGAAATCACTGTGAAAAACGAGTAGGTATCTTCCATATTTTGGGCTCGGTTTCGAATAACCAAACCGGTTTTATCTGTGGGTGAAATTTTAAGTTTGGAGCGTAAAGTTCTTTCAATCTCATCTCCTAATTTAACAGCTACGCTAGGTTTCATGTCCGATAGATAAGCCACATCTATCTGGCTTACATGATCTGTACTTTTTTTGAGACTTTGTAAAGTGGATATAGGGATGTATATTATTCTTTCATCATTATCCCCTCCTTCATCGTAAAATATACCAACCACTTTATAATTGATTCCGCCTATATTTATATATTTACCTAAGGCTTTTTCATTTTTAAAAATATCTTTTTCTACCAATCGGCCTATAACGGCAAATTTAGTTTTGTTTATTATATCTGATTGATTTAAAAAACGTCCTGATGTAATAATGGCTTTTTCAATATATTGCTTATCCGGATAAGTTGCTTGAACTGTATAGATTCCTGAGGATGTTCTGTAAGAAACATTTTCAGGCTGTGTGATGGTTGCCGTTTTAAATTCTAAATTTTCATTAAATTCTTTTTTTACGAGTTCAAGATCTTCATTTTTAAGGGTAACATCCCTGTTTTGTTGTAAACCTAAATATGCTTCGGTTGTTTTTCCCGGAATAATATTAATTGTACTGGAGGAATCCAATATGAAGGCTTGTGAAAAGCCATTTTTTAAACCATTTCCAAAACCGAAAAGTATAATGAAGATAAATAATCCTAATGATATTGTAAAACCCGAAAGAAAAGTTCTTAATTTATTTTGCTTGATGGAATAAAATATTTCCTGCCAGCGATCTATATTAAACATAGTTAATAAATTATACTAAAACTTCTTGATTAATAAATTCATCCCTTTCAATTATACCATCTTTTAAATGAACTACCCTTTTGCATTGTTTCGCCACATCGGGTTCATGTGTAACTATTAAAATAGTTTTTCCTTCGTTATTAATTTTTTGTAAAAATTTTATTACGTCATAAGTGGTTTGACTGTCAAGCGCTCCTGTAGGTTCATCGGCTAAAATAACTTTAGGATGTGTTACTAATGCGCGAGCAATTGCCACCCTTTGTTTTTGTCCACCCGACAATTCATTAGGCATATGATCTGCTCTATCATCCAATCCTACCCTTTTTAAATATTCCATGGCCCTGGAATTTCTTTGAGAACGTTTTACTTTTTGATAATATAAAGGAAGTGCGACATTTTCCATAGCATTTTTAAAGCTTATCAAGTTAAAGGACTGGAAAACAAAGCCTAAAAATTTATTTCTGTAATCTGCTGCTTTTGATTCGCTTAAATCTTTTTCAATTTTAACCCCATCTAATAGATATTCTCCTTCGTCAGCATAATCCAATATTCCAAGAATATTTAATAAGGTAGATTTACCTGATCCGGAAGATCCCATAATAGCAACCATTTCTCCTTCTCCTATTTCCAGATTAATTCCTTTTAATACATGTAATTTATTATGACCTATGTCATAATACTTATGTATGTTTTTCAATGAAATCATGTCGTTTGCAATTGTAGTTACTAATTTGTATAATTTAACTACTAAATGTTACAGATTACCGCAAAATCGAAACAGTTTATTTAATATATGTTTAACATTCTATATAAACTAAAAATGATAGATAAATTAAATTAAATGTTTAATTATAGCTTTTACTAAAGCAAATTAATTATATCCGTATAAACCTCTAATGAATTTTTGTTTAATCTATTTTAAAAATTTTTATAAACATAAATTCTAAATGGTGATATTATATAAAGATTTAAAATCTTTTTGTTTAAAAAAGTTAAAGATTTATCGTTAAAAAATATTCGTCATAAAAAAAGAGATCTTATATAAGATCTCTTCTTTATATTCTATTAAATTTTTTTTAGTTGGAAAGTGAGGAAACTTCAACGGAACTGTCAATTTTTTTAATTAATCCTTGTAAAACCTTTCCGGGACCGGTTTCTGTAAATACCGAACAATTATCCTGTATCATATTACGAATTATTTTTGTCCAGTTTACCGGAGAGGTCAATTGTTTAATAAGATTTTCTTTTATCTCCTCAATATTGGTAACTGCTTTACTGGTATAATTCTGATATATTGGGACACTAGGTGTATTAAATTTAGTTTTAAGAATAACTTCTTCTAATCTTTTTTCGGCACTTTTCATAAGTGGTGAATGGAAAGCCCCGCTAACAGGCAGCAAAATTGCTCTTTTAGCCCCTTTTTCTTTTAAAGTTTCACAAGCTTGTTTAACTGCCTCTGTATGACCTGATATAACCAATTGCCCCGGACAATTATAATTTGCCGGAACTACAATATTATTTTCAGAGGATATCTCCTGACATACCTTTTCGACAGTTTCATCATCTAAACCTATAACCGCTGCCATCGAAGAAGGATTTTCTTCACAAGCTTCTTGCATCGCCAAGGCTCTTTCGTAAACTAATTTTAAACCGTTATCAAAAGACAGGACTCCATTTCCAACTAATGCAGAAAATTCTCCTAAGGAATGCCCTGCTACCATTTCAATTCGGGCATTTTCATTAACTTTAGCAGAAGCTATGGAATAGATAAAAATTGCAGGTTGTGTTACTTTTGTTTGTTTTAGTTGTTCTTCGGTTCCCTTAAACATGATATCAATGATATTAAACCCTAATATATCATTAGCAGAGTTCATCATTTCTTTAATATCAGCTCTGCTCTCATATATTTCTTTTCCCATGCCTGGGAACTGAGAACCCTGTCCGGGAAATACTAATGAATTCATTAATTTTTTTTAATATTAAGTATTTTATTGTTAAATGTAATTTTGTTTGTTCTAAGTTATTTTAATAATTGAATAATTCTAGCTTCTTGATTAACCCAAGCTCCATTTTTATTTATTCTTCTAAAAGAATATTTATTGCTGACTTGTTTACTTTCAGCTTTCATAATTGCGTTAGATAAATTCCCTTTTTCATCAACACGATTTAAAATATCATATGTTACATCAAAACCGGTAATAGCGTATTTATCCGGCATATGACAATATTTGTTCTTATATAAATTCATCATTTTTTGTTCATTAAAACCAAATTCATTCACATAATTAGTATCTAAATATAACAATCCGAAATTTATAAGTTTTTCTTCATATTTTTTATTATCAAATAAAGAAGAGTAAAATAAAGAAATAGGTTGTACTTGATTAGTTTCAAAACTAGTGATCGTATCCAAATATTTATTTATTACCGGATCTTGATTTGAAATTAATAGGGCATAAATTTTATTATATTCTTCAGTAACTAAATTCTGATCCGGTTTAATATCTTCTGCATTTTTAGTTAAAATTACTTCCGCATTAATTTTTCTATCTTTAATTAATGATTGAATAAATTGAGCCGTTTTAAAATGTTCCTCATCATATACTATATATATTTTCTCGTTGGAATATTTTTTTAACATTTCTTCAGTTACTTTCTCAGCTAATATTTGATCTTTTGTATTATATAAAATTAAATTTTCGTGTTTATCTAGGTCGTCGCTGGAAGAAAATGGAGAAATTATCGGAATTTTTTTAATTTTATCTGCTAGAGTCAATAAGTTCGATTTAAATAAAGGTCCTATTATAAGATTGGTATTCGAAAAATCAAAGGTATTAACAATTTCTCTGAATTTATTATCATTACTTGTGTCAAATATCTTTACATGAATTCTTTTTCCTCTATTGGTCAAAGAATCCAGTGCAAGTTTAACACCTGAATAAAATTGGGTTGCTATACGCCTTTCCGCATTAACGGTCGATTCTCCGGTATGGAAAGGTAAAAATAAAACCACATTTACTCCGTCTTTTCTAAATTCACTATCGGCTTGACTTGATGATTGATCTTTAGCATAATTCTGTAAATCATTTTCAGGTAATTTATTTTTACTTAAGATATCTGACTCTTTATCATTCTGATTTTCAATATTTTCTTTTTTATTAGTTTCTATTGGATCATCTTTTACCGAAGTTAACTCTTTTTTATCTTTTATGTTGATTTCTTCTTTTGAATCTGAATTATTTATTTTTAACTCTTCCTGATCCTGTTTATCTTCATTATAAACATGATTATAAGAATTTGAATTTTCCAATGAGGAATTGGCAGGAATTTTTAGAATTTCACCAATCTTGGGACCGTTCTTATCCATAGCCGGATTGAGAGCTTTTATGCTTTTAATTGTTGTATTATACTTTTTGCTTAATCCGTACAACGTTTGTTTAGGCTCAACGGTAATATAAAAATAATCTAAATTTTGTGAATTTTCTATATTTTGTATGTTATTAACAGTGTTGGACGTTAAATATTCTTTCGCTTTAGGTAAAGCTATTTTATCCGGTATAATAAGAATTTCCCCTATCTGAAGCGTACGGCTATTTAATTGAGGATTTACTTTTTTTAAATCATCAATGGAAACATTGTATTTTTTACTTAACCCATAAAGCGTTTCTTTCGCCATAACAGTATGTTTTTGCTGTTGCGAAAGCATCAAGGAACTTATAAATAATAATAGCAGCGTATTAAATTGCTTTTTCATTTCTAAATAACTTTGTTGCAAATGTAATTAAATTATTTATTTCCCTTTTTCTAAATTAAATACTGTTACAATATTTTGAAATTCATTGATTTCATTATATATTCGAGCTAAAAATTCAGATCCCATTGTGGCATAATAAAATGAAAAATTATAGACTCTTTCCTGCCAACTACCTTCAGGAAATAATTCTTCATATAATTTTTCAAAATTGTAAACAATTTCTTTATGTTTTAATCTATTTGCTTTATAAAAACGTTTGTTTATTTTTTCCAACCCATTGAGCTGCTTTTTCTTTTGAGCCATAATCATATTTTCCCAACTAGGATCTGTATTAGCAGATTCTTTCATTAAATCATCGAAAATATCTTTTAAACGATTTTCGTACTTTGCAAAATCAAATATATAGGATGAATTTTGCGTTACTAGGTTATTAATAGTTTGTTCTTTAGGAAGAAATAAATGATTGATATTCAAAGAAAGTCTTTTCATTCTTTTTTCTTGATTGTCATTAATCAATAAAAAGGAATTTCTTGGTACCAATATAGGAAAAGGAATATTTTGTTCAGAAAAATAATCTTTAAGTTCCATCCAATATGCAATTTCTGCATTTCCACCAATATAGGCAACGTTAGGCAATATGACTTCCTGATATACCGGTCTCATTAATGCATTGGGACTAAAATTTTCGGGATGTTTATCTATTTCTTCCAGTATTTCAACTTCACTAAAATTTTTACAGCTTCCTAAAATATAATATTTACCATTGGTTTCATCTATACGGTTTCTTTCTTTATTTTTATGATAAAAAAAATTAATTTTTCTCGGATTTACTTGTATTTTATAATGATTCGATTTTAATTTTTCGATTGTTTTTGAAATGATTCTAAATGATTTTTTTTCCTTGATATCATCTTTAATAAAAGGTATAAACAATTTTTTTAAAGATTCTGTATTTCCATCTATAAACAATAGACCATATTCTTTAAACAATTCATGAACTAAAATTCGAGTGGCATCTGAAAGTTTATCCGCTGTATAATAGGATTTTTCAATAATCTTTCTTAAATCTTTTCCAAAAGGATAATATTTCAATTCTTCATAAAAATCGGATAGGACAGTTTTTAATCCACCGGTTGAAATTTCACCTACATAATCATGATGTTTCTCATTCCAACTTATAAATTCCCTATTAAAATTAAAATGATTTATTTCCTCAAAATCATGATCTTCCGTAGCCATCCAGAAAATTGGAATAAATTTAAATTCCTCTTGTCTTTCATTCATCGTATCACATAATTTTATTACCTGTAAAATTTTATAGATAAAATATAACGGACCGGTCATTAAATTTAGTTGATGACCGGTTGTGATAGTTATTGAATTCGCTAAACTAAGATTTTTTAGATTGATTGTTTGCTTTTCAGACAATTGTAAATTTTTTAGCTGTCTTTGCAATTCATCAACTAACTTTTCCCTGTGTTTATAATTGGTAATTTTTTCTCTAGCCTGTAGAAGTAAAGATTCAGGCGATAAATTTCTTCCATAAAGAGATGCTGTTTTTTCCTCCTTAGTTACATAATCTTTAATTAATTGAGAAATTCCGGGAATATCGGCAATGTTAATCTGATTTTTCACAATTCAAATTTACAATAAATTTTGTCAGATAAAAACTACTCTTTTGTATCTAAATAGTAATGACAAAGATTTAGTTTTTAAACTTATTTATTTACTATAAATAAAATAATTGTGCCAAATAGTTATAATAACAATAGTAACGTATATTAATTATTAACTTAACATTTTTAAATAAAATACAGCTTTATTAATAAAATTAAATCCTATGTTTACGTTGATTCTAAATTAAAGAATCGTATTTACTCTTAAAAACTACATCTCCAATATATTACATTAAAAGTTATTATTTCATCTATGTAATATTTATAGTGTAGATATTAATAAAAAATTCAAAACTCATAAATCGACTCTATTATTTAATTTTATTAGCTTTTATAGATATATATTTATTATTTTATGTATTTATTTAAGATATTTTTTAATATTTAATTATTAATAAATAAATAAAATCATTATATTTACTCCATATTTTATATAAATATTAGTTTTTATTTTTTAACTTAATTAAATTACAATCCCATGAATCCTTTGGATAAAAAGAATTCGGTGAATATTAACACTAAAGATTTGACTAAAAATATAGTTGATTCTTCCAAAATTACCGATAAGGTAAATCAAAAAATTAATTCTTTTACAGCTCCTGTTTCCGATCATTCGGATAAGCTTGATATGCTTAAAAAAAATATAGTTGCCGGTAGTGATAGATCCATTAAACTTGAAGATGCCATTAAACCTCCCGATTGTTTTAGTGTAACTCCTCCGGATGCTCTGGAAAAGAAAATTAAAGATATGGCTTCTAATTTTTTTGCTAAATATGGAGGGGATTTAGCTTCTCAACTTAAAAATTCTCATATTGTTTATGCAGCTATTTCTATTGATGGTAACGAAGTATTACGAGACAGTCATTTTACTCTTACGCTAAACCAAAAAATGGCGGACCATGACCATTTTGAAATTTCTTGTTATGCAGAGGCTTTCGGTGACAGGGATTCTTATCCGATGACCAATTCTCGTGAGCTTTTAGGTAAGAAAATTTCTATTCAACTCAAACAATACGGACAAACCGCTTATATTTTTTCAGGTATTGTTACCGAGCTTTCCAATAAAAAGGTGGATGGTTATAATAAGCTTTTTATCAAGGGCCATGCTCCTACTATTTTATTGGAAAACGGGCTGGATTGCCAAAGTTTTGAAAATCAAAGTTTGGATGCTATTATTCAACAGGCTACTTCAGAATATCAATCGGATTTGCTCAGCTGGGACTTACGTCCTATGTTAAAAGATCCTCTACTTTATACGGTACAATACCGTGAATCGGATTGGGAGTTTATTAAACGTTTGGCTACAAGGTATGGGGAATGGCTCTATTATAACGGGCAACAAATTGTTTTTGGAGGAGCGGGAGGTAAAACCGTGGAATTGGTGGAAGAAAAAGATGTCTACAGTTATGAGCTGAAAATGAGATTAGTTCCTCAAAAATTCAGCTATGTTGGTTATGATGCGAAAAGGGCTCAAAACCATACGGTAGACTCTGACAGTATTCCTCCTAAATGGAGTATTGTTAATCCTTTTCAACAACATGCTATCACCGCTTCGGAAAAAATATACGCTAAGGTGCCTTTGTCCTTATACAATCAATCTTTATTGGAAAAAGGTTCTATTGAGGTAACCCAAGCCGTGGAAAGGCAAAAGCTCAGACGTCAGCATGTACTGTTTTTAGAAGCTAAGACCAATAATCCTAATTTAAGATTGGGAGATATTGTTAAGCTTAAAGGCTGGATGCCTAAGAGCGGACTTTTTAAAGACGGGGAAGTTCCTTTGGAACGATATAAAATTATAGAAATCACGCATTCTCAAGATATTACCGAAGGGTATTATAATGAATTGGTGGGCGTACCTATGGACAATATGGTTCCTGAATATATGGATGAAGATGCAATTCCTTTGTGTGAAGAGCAATCGGCTACGGTTACGGATAATAACGACCCGGAAGGAATGTCTCGAATTCGGGTACAGTTTCCTTGGCAAAAGCCTTTTAACGGTATGACACCCTGGATTCGTTCAATTACCCCGTATGCAGGAAAAGGCAAAGGAATGCATGTAGTGCCTGAGATAGGGGAAGAAGTAATCGTAAGTTTTGAGAACGGAAATGCAGAAAAGCCGGTAAGCTTAGGGGCGATGTTTAATGGAGGAGGTAAATCCGGACACGGGGGAGCAGGTAATTATATGAAAGGTTTGCAAACAGTAAAAGGAAATAAATTATTATTGAATGATAAAGATGGAAGTACCTTATTGACCGATACTCCCGGTTCTGTAAGTATGAATTTTGATGGTAGTGGAAATTCTTCCATAGGCGCTTCCTCTACGCAAGTCATTACGATTGGAGGAAATGAAGAAGTTCCTGATGGAAATGCAAAACTTAAAATGGATAATAACGGTAATATTAATATATCCTGTAATACAAAAATAGAATTTAAAACAGGTAGTAGTTCCATAATTATGGATAAAGATGGAAATATAAATATTAAAGGTAAAAAAATTAAAATTATAGGAAGCGATGATACAGAAATTGGAAAAGAAAAAGCTGAACCTGGTATAAAAATAAATAATGATATTACCATAAAATCTCAAATATTTAAAAGTTCATCAAAAGGTCCAACACAAATAAATGGAGTAGAAGTTGAAATTAATAAAGTTTAATGGAATCAATAATCTTACAACAAAATAATTGGGAAAATAGGAAATATCATTTAATAAGAGAAGAAAAAAATCAATTTAATGCTTTGAAAAATGAAAATCATATAGAGTCATTAATTGAAGTTGAACCCTTAAGATCTTTAGCTAATAAAGAAAAACTATTTAGAATAAAGATGAATTATTACTATCAAAGTAATATAAAAGGAATGTACAAATGGGTGAAGTTGTTACATTCCTTAAAGGAAAACCTTATTATAAGTACAGATGATAATGGAATGATAGCACAAGTAAAAAACATAGATCAAGTAAGAAAACGGTGGAACAAAATCAAAAATCGAATATATGAAGAACAAAAAAAAGAGACAAAATACGCTTTAGCTATGATAAAAGGAATCCAAAAAATAGTAGATGATGCCCAATATTTTGCACGAAATCTAAAATTTACCTATCCTTACCTATATTTATTTCCCCCACTTTATAATAAAACATTATTCGATACCGAAAAGACTTTAGGCTATAGAGAACTACCTCATTTGCTAAACGTAAAAGAAGTCCCTATCATCACAAATGAATATATAAAAGAATTCATAAATGAACACAATCCGGAACAAAACAAAATAATTATTGAAGCAAAAGGAGAGATAGATAAAGATAATTTCGAACAAGATAAATTAACAGAGCTTATAAAAATAGTAAAAAACCGCCCAAGGGTACCGACTATTGCAAAATTAAATTATATGGAAAGATACCTTTACAGCTTTAACTGTCAGTTATCGCAGGGAATGTGTATGAGTTTGTTTGAAGTTACCGGTTCAATCTACCGCGAAGAAAAAACACTTTTACGACAAGTTTGAATAAAAATATATGGAAAAAGAAATAAAATATCAAATTAAAGACGTGGTATATACTGGTAATTATTTGCTTTTATTAAAAGGTAAGGGAATGAATAGCAAACAGTTACAAAATATGTTTTGGGAAATTATTGTTGATGGAGAGATCATAAAAACCGTTAGAGGATTCAAAATAGTACCAATCAATAATAAGCTAAATATTGACGATACCATACTTGAAACCTCTATAAACCTTTCATTCCTAACCCGTATAAAAAATAAAAAAAACAAAATTTTTATTAAAAGAAAAGAACATAAAGACGGAATCTTATTGATGAAAGAATATCTAAAGAAGCAGCAACAACAATCGAGTTTTTTTATAACTGAAAAAACAATAAAATAAAAATGCCAAAATTATATGTACCTAAAGACGTATGGCTTGCCTGTGATAAAGGAACTAGCCCCTCAACCCTAAGAGTAACCAATAATGAGAATACGACCATCTATTCCCAACCAATGGCAACAGAAGCAGATAAGTTACCATATTTTAATATACTACCAATGGGAATATGTAGTGTTGGTTTAATGACTTGCATACCAATAGTTTCAAAATGGGATAACCCCAAAGACGGTGTAAAAATCAACGGTAACCGCATGCTATTGCATGATTCTACATGCCGTTGTATAAAAGGTGGAAAAATAACCATTCACTTTGAAAGAGATTCCGCCGTAGCCTATGGGCTAGGCGAAGGGAAAATGCCCAGCGAATACATCAAAGAAGGGTTCGATTGGATAGCAAGCCTAGCAGAAGAAAACATAAAAGCACGAGATAGCTGGTTACCCGAATTTCTACAACCCGTAGCACACGTAGTCGATTGGTTCAACGATTTAAGAACAGGATTAGCAGAAGGAGCCATTAATGGTGTAGTAGGCTTAGGCGAAGTCTTGTATCAAGTAGGACAAGACCCCATAGGCATGGGTAAAGGCTTAAGCGGCATGGTCGTTGATGCCGCAGGAGCAGTAAAAGACAGAACGGTAAACGCGTGGAATTGGGCAAGTGATTCAGATAACTGGAAAAATGCCGCCGATAGCACATGGAACTGGGCAAGAGATACTAATAACTGGAAAGAAGAAGCCTTAAACACCTGGCAATGGTCTCAAGATAAAGTAAAATGGTATGAAAATAATCCTCGAGATATAGGAACCACCGTTGGTGAATTTATTCCCGATACTATTGCTGCCGGATATACTATGGGAGGGTCTATCGTTGCTAGTACAGCCAGAGTTACCGCCAAAGAAAGCGTTAAAATAGCCAGCAAAAAAGCAGGGACATCAATTAGCGAGAACGTATTAAGACAAACAGAAAAAAAAGTAGCTCAAAATATTGAAAAAGAAACCGCCGAAGCCGTCACTAAGAAAACCGCACGCGAAACAATCGAAGCTATTGTAAAAAATGAAAGTAATGAAATTGCTAGAGTTATTACCAAAGAAGCAAATGAAATCGCCGAAGATGCCTTACAACAAGCTAAGAGAAATTTTGATAACATTAAACAACAATTTGAACACAAAAAAGCTAGTAATAAACAAAAAGGAAATTTTGGCGAAATAGCCTCGAATGATAACTTATTAAACAACAAAGCATTAAAAGATAAAGGTTACAACCTTAAACGCATTGGCGACGATGCCCCAACCGGATTAGATGATAAAATTAGAAAAGGTATCGATGGAATTTACGAAAATACCACCCCACCGCCTAAATACGTAATTGATGAAGCCAAATATGGTTCCTCTAAACTAAATCCTAAAACTTCCGACGGTCCTCAAATGTCTGATGATTGGATTAACGGATTTAGAAGGTTAGAAGAACAAGTTGGTAGAGATAAAGCAAGAGAAATAAGGGAGGCATTATATAATGAGGAAGTAGATAAAGTTTTATCTAAAGTAGATGCAAACGGCAAGGTAACCACCTATCGGGTAAAACCAGATGGAAGTATTGGCAACCCTTGGCCTTAACTAAAAAATAATTAATTTTACAGAAAAAAGAGATAACAATATGGAACTAAGAGATAAATTAAACTCCCTGGAAGGGTATCAAGAAATTATCGAACAAAATATTAAATATATTCAGGAAGATTTTTTAAAAATAAAAAGTTTAGAAGAAGATGAAAAAAAAGGGATCCAAAAATATCCCAAACCAAATAATGAAATTATAAAATCAGTATACAACGGTATTTTCATTTATCAATATGATAATTTAATTGCCAAATATTCAATGGGGCAACCCATATCATCCATTATAGAAGAATATAAAATAACGGTTTCTTATATGGAAAAAGGTTGGAAAGCAATATCCGGCTATATATTCATGGTTTGGATATTATCAATCGGTATAATGTTGGAGGCAGAACCAGATATTTTTGACAAATTAAAATCTTTGGTTGAAAGGGACCGTCTCAATGATTATCTGGTTGACTTCTTTTTACAAAACTGTACCCAATGGAGCAAACAAACAACAAAGTTTGAATTCCCAAGACCTTATAAAGCAACACAAGACATTATTTCATTGGCCCAAACAGATAAAGCCGCAGCGTTAGAGAGATTAAAAAAATACCTGCAAAAAGAGTGGTATAAAGGACATTCAGATACGGGTTGGCATGATGATCATAAAAGCAAATGGAATGTTCATACAGGCTATTGGAGCTTCGAAAGCGGTGCATTGGTCAAAATACTCGGCTTAGACGACTCCACCCTAAAAGACCAACAATACTACCCTTACGATATGGTGCATTGGGAAAAATAACATTATGAAACTAAGAGATAAATTAAACTCCTTGGAGGGTATCAAGAAATTATAATCAAAAAAGAAAAATATATTAAGGAAGATTTGTTAGAAATTAAAAGTTTAGCAGAAGATGAAAAAAAAGGGATACAAAAATACCCAAGAAGTAATAATGAAATAATAAAATCAACAAAAGGTAATATTATAAATTATTATATAGACCTTCTCAAAGCAGAATATTCAATAGGCTTTGGAAAACAAGAAGTAAGTGATCTTTATTAAGATTATTTAAACTTTTTTATCTTAACGGGAGGGGAACTAAATCATCAAATGATTTTCTTTATGGAGAAAATCCTACCCCCTATTACAGCAAAGACAAATATGATATTTTACTTTTCACTTTTAGCCTAGCAATATTACTGAACATTTATGATGAAGATTTTAAAAAATTGGTTAAAATAAGAGATATTGTACATAAACCCGATAAGCTGTTTGACTTTATGATAAATTATGAACTAGACGGAAGAACCACCTCAGTAGAATTGAAGCCAAATGAGTACAAAAGTTATTCTACCATTATAGATATAGCCATAAATTATAAAGAAAAAGGGATTCAAGCCTTAAAACAATATCTATCAAAACAATGGGTTAAAGATTATAAAAAAATGGGTTGGAGCAAATCGCATAAAAGTAAACATAATATCCACAGCGGCTATTGGAGCTTTGAAAGTCCAGAAATTCTTGCGGGTTTAGATTTTTGTTTTCGTTGGATAAATTTGAGTTTTCTTCAGCTTGTCTTTTTTGCATAATAAAAAGTTAATATAAATAAGAGGCAGGTCGCTACAAACAAGTGATTACGAATGGTAAAGATTTGGAACTTTCACTCATACGCCTGCCTAGTTTTTAATAAGAAATTTCATTACTATATTAATTAAGCATTAATACATATTTATAAAAAATAATAAATATAAATTTTTAAATATATATACTTATATTTCAATTAATATGCTTATATTTATAAAAATATAAAAATTATGGAAGATTCTGATTATACATTGGAGAGAAAAATTAAAATTGGCAAAGAGGAATATACTTGTACTTTTGACTTTGATTTTAGAAGTAATCACTTATTTAAAGATGCAACTAAGGATAAAAATTATTTTGATGATCATTACAGCAATAATTCCGAAACCAGCCATACGCTTTTAAATTTATTTGAATTAACTAAAGCATTTGAAAGTGGAAAAATTACCTTTATACCAAACATTTATAAAGATAAAAGATTTTCAATTAATATACCTAATTCACATGATTTTATATATACCTATCGCAGGTCTTTAAATGGAAATGAATCCAGTATATGCGCCCGAAACTGTAGCGGAATTAAATTAGAAGGAACCTATGTTACCGATAAAAAATTAAAATTTTCTCGTTTAGGAAGTATTATTCTATAAAATAAAGCTTATTTTTTATCTTAAAATTTAATTTTTATATTTCTAAAGTAATAATACATTACATAAAAAATTTACTTGTTTAGGATGCAATCTCTTTAGCCTTAATCATCCTAAAATTTCCGGAAATATCTTGTTTTAATTCTACGTAATTAAAGTATTCCAAAAACAGTTGTCTGGTTTTTTCTCCTAAATCTTGATTAATTTCAACATATACTCTTCCTTGTGGTTTCATATTTTTTAGAGAAAAATCTATTATACTCCTGTAAAAAACAAATGGATCATTGTCCGGTACAAACAAGGCCTTGGATGGTTCATAATTGACTACCCTACTCTCCACACCTTTTTTTTCATATTCTCTGATATAAGGAGGATTGGATACAATAATATCATACTTTTCAGTATTCTTTATTAGGTGCCCCGTATTAAGTAAATCAGCCTGTATAAAATCTAATTGTACTTGATTGCTTTCTGCATTTTTTTTGGCCAAATTTATCGCCTTTTCATCAATTTCAAGAGCAGATACCTTTGCTTTTAAGTTTTTAGCTAATGCAATAGCAATACATCCACTTCCGGAACATAAATCGATGATATTCAATTCCTCATTTTTATTTTCAAAGTCATTACAAATCCAAGATACCAATTCTTCTGTTTCCGGTCTGGGAATCAACACATGGGGATTTACAGAAATTTTACAGCCGTAAAATTCCGTATAACCTACCACATACTGATAAGGCATACCGCTAATTAAGTGAAATAAGGCTGTTTGAAAAAGTGTAGGTTTTATTTGAGAATCTTCTTGCATTTCATCCAATCCTAATTTTAAGGTAATTTTATCTTTATGCAAATAAGTTTCTGCCAACGCATAAAAAATAATATCTATTTCTTTAAGAGTATATTGCGAAGAAAGATTTTTAATAAACTCGTTTCTAATTTCTGCTAATGATTTCATGCTAAATGCATTTAGGTTTTAATTTTTTTTATAAAAAACCGGAATAATAATTTTTTATTATTCCGGCTCAAATTTCTAATATTTTTTATAGGTTATTCATCCTCTTGATCAACCAATATCCAACTTCCCTCCTCTATAAGACTTTGCGCTTGTTTAAATTTCAAAGATTTAACTTCTCCGGTTCTCAAGTTACGTACATGTACCATTTCGTTTCTTCCGATCTTGTTTACTCGTAATGGTTCGGAAACCGGCTTTTCTTGAGTCTGTTTTTGATCATTTTCAACAAATTCTCTGCTCTCAACCACTTTTTGTTTTACTTCACGAGCTTGTTCTATTTTTGATTCTTCAGGTTCAGATGGTAAACCTCCTTTGAACAAGAAAGAGATAATTTCTTTATTGGTTTTATCTAACATATCCCTAAATAAAGCAAAGGATTCTTGTTTATAAATAACCAACGGGTCTTTTTGTTCGTAAACGGCTGATTGTACAGACTTTCTTAATTCATCCATCTCTCTTAAATGTTCTTTCCAATTTTCATCTATTAATGCTAAAGTAATTCCTTTTTCAAAGTCTTTTAATAAAGCTTTTCCTTCAGAATTATAAGCATCTTCTAAATTGGTGGTTACATTTAATACTTTTGTGCCGTCAGTAAAAGGAACGGAAATATTTTTAAATGAATTTCCTCTTGCTAAAAAGACGTTAGATATGATAGGATACAACTGTTGTGCCGTATTTTCTAATTTTTCTTTATAATAAGCTTCTGCTTGTTCAAAAACTTTATCAACAAGTTCTTTTTCAGATAATCTGTTAAACACTGCTTCATCTACAGGAGTATCCATAGCAAACACTGTTGCTAACTCAAATTCAAAATTTTTATAGTTTTTATCTTGTTTATTGTCTCTTACTAATAAAGCAGCCGTATCATAAATCATATTAGCGATGTCGATACTTAACTTCTCACCAAATAGAGCATTTTTACGTCTGCTGTAAATTACTTCCCTTTGTTTATTCATTACATCGTCATATTCCAACAATCTTTTACGAATTCCAAAGTTATTTTCTTCAACTTTTTTCTGAGCTCTTTCAATAGAGTTAGTGATCATAGAATGTTGAATTACATCTCCTTCCTTATGCCCTAATCGATCCATCATTTTAGCTATTCGATCAGAACCGAATAAACGCATTAAGTTATCCTCTAGAGAAACATAGAATTGAGAAGATCCCGGATCTCCCTGACGACCGGCACGACCTCTTAACTGTCTGTCTACCCGTCTAGAATCATGTCTTTCCGTACCAATAATAGCCAACCCTCCTGCGGCTTTAACTTCATCCGTTAACTTAATGTCGGTACCCCTTCCTGCCATATTGGTAGCAATAGTTACTACTCCCGGATTTCCCGCTTCTGCAACGATGTCTGCTTCTTTCTTATGTAATTTTGCATTCAATACATTATGCGGTATTTTTCTTAATTTTAAAGCTTTGCTTAATAATTCGGAAATTTCTACAGAAGTAGTTCCCACCAATACAGGTCTTTTATCTTCTTGAGATAAACGTATCACCTCATTTAAAACAGCATTGAATTTTTCTCTATTGGTTTTATAAACTAAATCTTGTTGATCATTTCTAATAACAGGTTTATTGGTAGGAATAACCACAACATCTAATTTATATATTTCCCAAAATTCTCCGGCTTCCGTTTCGGCAGTACCGGTCATACCTGCCAATTTATTATACATTCTAAAGTAATTCTGTAAAGTAATTGTAGCAAACGTTTGTGTTGCTGCTTCCACTTTTACATTTTCTTTAGCTTCTAAAGCTTGATGCAATCCATCAGAATAACGACGGCCTTCCATAATACGTCCGGTCTGTTCGTCAACAATTTTAACTTGCCCGTCAATTACAACATATTCTACATCTTTCTCAAACAAAGTATATGCCTTGAGCAATTGACTTAAAGAATGAATACGTTCGGATTTGATAGCAAAGTATCGTAAGAACTCTTCTTTTTCTTTATGTTCTTCTTCTTTGGATAAGTTTTTATTTTCAATATCGGCAAATACAGTTCCTAAATCTTCTAATACAAAAAAGTTAGGATCGGAATTTCCTTTTGACAAAAATTCAATTCCTTTATCGGTAAGTTCCACCTGATTATTTTTTTCATCAATTGAAAAATATAAATCTTTATCTGCCTCAGGCATCATTCGGTTATTATCCGATATAAAATAAGCTTCTGCTTTTAACAAAATAGCTTTGTTCCCTTCTTCTGAAAGGTATTTAATTAAAGGCTTATGTTTAGGTAATCCTCTATATACTTGATATAATTTATAACCTCCTTCTTTTTTATCTCCTGAAGCTATTAATTGTTTTGCTTCCTGAAATAATTTTGAAATTTCATTTTTTTGAGCCGTAAAAATGGTTTCAACAACCGGTTTTAATTCCTGATATTCTTGTTTATCTCCTTGAGGTACCGGACCGGATATAATCAATGGCGTACGTGCATCATCTACTAGAACGGAATCTACCTCATCGACAATGGCATAATTAAGTTCTCTTTGAACTAAGTCATTTGGAGAATTTGCCATATTGTCACGTAAATAATCGAATCCAAATTCATTATTAGTTCCGTAAGTAATATCAGCAAGATAAGCTTGTCTTCGAGATTCAGAATTGGGTTGATGGTTATCAATACAATCTACTTTTAATCCATGAAATTCAAACAAAGGTGTCATCCATGCGGAGTCCCGTTTTGCTAAATAATCATTAACTGTTACTACATGAACTCCACGTCCCGGTAGAGCATTCAAATACATAGGAAGTGTTCCTACTAACGTTTTTCCCTCACCGGTTGCCATTTCAGCAATTTTTCCTTGATGTAATACCGTTCCCCCTATATACTGAACATCATAATGAATCATGTCCCATTTTACTTCTTTACCCGCCGCATTCCAATAATTTCTCCATACGGCTTTATCTCCTTCAATGGTAACATACTCTTTAGTTAATGCCAATGTTTTATCAAAATCGGTGGCTGTAACGGTAATAGTGTTGTTTTCAGCAAATCTTCGGGCTGTTTCTTTAATTAAAGCATACGCTTGAGGAAGTATTTCTTCTAATATTTTTTCTTCTACTTCGTAGGATTCTTTCTCAATTTTCTCAATCTCACTATATAATCGCTCTTTTTCGTCTATATTATCAACATTTTGAGTTTGTTCTTTTAATTCTGAAATTTTATTTTTAAAATCAAAAGTTGCTTGAGATATTTTTTCTTTAAACTCAATGGTTTTATACCTTAGATCATCAAAAGATAAAGAAGAAATACTTTCCTCTTCCTTTTTAATTTTGTCCAGATATTTATTTAATTGTGCAAGATCTTTTTTATGTTTATCCCCAATAAATAATTTGAGGACTGAATTTAATATATTCATTATATGTAATTAATTTATACCTACAAATGTACTAAAAAAAAGCGTTTTTAGTATGAACTATGAAAAGTAAAGCCCTAAACGAGCTAGGGCTTATAAATTAGTATTCATCTTCGTTCCAGAGGAAATCATCATCAGTCGGATAATCCGCCCATATTTCTTCAATGCTATCGTAAATCTCGCCCTCATCTTCAATTGCCTGTAGATTTTCAACTACTTCCAAAGGGGCGCCGGTTCTGATAGCATAATCAATTAATTCATCTTTTGTGGCGGGCCACGGCGCATCACTTAAATAAGACGCTAATTCTAAGGTCCAATACATAAGGTAAAATTTATATTATGATTAATTTTTCCTTCCACACATCAAACTTCAAGCCAAATTTTTTAATCCCATTTTTTATTTCTATTTAATACAAATAGTTTCAATTTATAATCTAATTATTATAGTATTTGAGATAATTTGTTCACTTAGTTTATTGGATTATTATCGTCAATAATTTTTATCAAGTTGACTATTATATAGGTCAGACAATATATAAAAGTGATAATTATTGTATTTAAAATATAAATTATTGAACTGTTATAAATAAAAATATTAATATTATTTTTATAAAAAGTGTCCTTTAGTTTAAATAATACATATTTTAAAAATAAATGTTGCAAATTAAAAAAAATAATAGCTGAAAATTTTCTGTCACAAATGTCATATATTATAACTGACAATTTTTCATAGATAAAGCTTAAAGCTGTCGGTATTTTAGATAAAATTTTTTAGAATGGTATGAAATTTAATATAGTATATTAATAGTTTTAATTTACTTATACTAAAGCCAATTATATTATAATAGTATTAAAAATCAGAAAGTATAACCATAAAAAATGGGATTAAACAAAATTAATCCCATGAATATATTTTTTTTATTTTGTTAATCAAAAATATAGGCAAAACCTAAAGCAATTACCGATGTATTCTGCCTTTTATAAAATTTATCATAGATATCAATTAAACCATAATTATAACGAATAAAAAATTCTGATTTTCTATTTATACTATACCCCAAACCAATTCCTACAGAAGCATCAAGATTTTTAGGATTGGATCCATATCGTTTTTTTTCTAATTCTTTATCTTTTTGATAAACAAGTATTCCTATTTGTGGTCCAATTTCGCTAAAAAATTCACTTTCGGATTCTGAAAAATATGCTCTAAAATAAACTGGTATATTTATATAATTTTGAAAAAATTTAGCATTGGTTTTGTGACCATACATATCAAACTTATCTTTTTCTCCTTGTAGTGAATATGATATTTCAGGTTGTATATAAAATCTATTATAAACATCTAATGGTATTTGAGCTAAAACCCCTATAGATCCTGCATATCTATTATTGGAATTTATATGTATCTCTGAAATACTTGTATTTTGTAAAGTACCTCTAACCCCAAATCTTAGTTGTGAATAAGATAAAATCGGAATTAATAATAATAAAAGAACACTTTTTCTCATAAAATAATTATTGATTTTATTAATTAAGCTAAAAAATCTAAACGAATATTTTGCCTACCGTTTTTCCTATATCTGCAGGAGAGTTGACTACGTGGATACCGCATTCAGCCATAATTTTCATTTTTGATTGTGCTGTATCATTTTCTCCTCCAACAATAGCCCCGGCATGACCCATAGTTCTTCCTTTAGGAGCAGTAATTCCTGCAATAAATCCGACAATAGGTTTGGTTCTATTATTAGATTTATACCATAATGCCGCTTCTACTTCCAGTTGACCTCCTATTTCCCCTATCATAACAATACATTCTGTATCTTTATCTTCAATAAGTAGTTGCAAGGCATCTTTAATAGATGTTCCTACGATAGGATCTCCACCAATTCCAATTGCGGTTGAAATCCCATACCCGGCTTTAACCACTTGGTCAGCAGCTTCATAGGTTAGCGTACCTGATTTAGAAACTATACCGACTTTTCCTTTTTTAAAAATAAAACCGGGCATGATTCCAACTTTTGCTTCTTCCGCTGAAATAATTCCCGGACAATTAGGGCCTATTAATGTGCAATGGTACGATTTGAGATAATTTTTAACTTGAACCATGTCTTCAACGGGAATACCTTCTGTAATGCATATAATCACTTTTATTCCGGCTTGTGCTGCTTCCATTATCGAATCTGACGCAAACGCAGGGGGAACAAATATGATGGAGGTATTAGCCCCTGTATGGTCGATGGCTTCCTTAACTGTATTGAAAACAGGTCTATCCAAATGGGTAGTTCCTCCTTTTCCCGGAGTTACTCCTCCAACCACTTGGGTTCCGTATTCAATCATTTGTTCTGCATGAAAAGAACCTTCTTTACCTGTAAATCCTTGAACAATTACTTTGGAATTTTTATCAACCAAAACAGACATATCTATAATTTAAAGATGAATAATTAATTCAATTTTTATTTGGCTAATCTTTTGAGTGTAGCCATTTCTTTTAATTTCTTTTTAGCTTCTTCGGCAGGGTAACCAAAATAAGTTTTTCCTGCTTCCAAATTTTTAGAAACTCCCGATTGTGCCAATATCACAGCTTTTTCTCCCACGGTAAGTGATGAGGCAAATCCTGCTTGTCCCCATATGCTCACTTCATCTTGAATATTACAACAACCGGCAATACCTACTTGAGATGCTATTAAACATTTTCTTCCAATAACGGTATCATGTCCCACTTGTATGAGATTATCCAATTTTGAACCTTCACCGATAATGGTAGAAGCCGTAACTCCTCGGTCGATGGTACAATTCGAACCAATTTCAACATTATCTTCTATTATAACATTACCTACAGATTTCAATCGATCATAATAACTTCCGCGATTTTTATAATAAAAGCCATCACCTCCAAGTACCGTTCCTGATTGTATAACGACATTATTACCTATTTCAGTATAATCATGTATGGTAACATTTGGAAAAATTACACAATCATTGCCAATTTTTACATGTTTACCAATGTAAACTCCTGGTTGTATAACGGTGTTTGTACCAATTTGAACGTCATCGGAAATTAACTTATTTTGAGGCGTAAATTTTACAAAATAATCATTGATTTTATTAAAATCTCTGAAAGGATCATCAGATAAAAGGAGTGCTTTATTTTTCGGACATTCAACCTTTTTATTAATCAAAATTACACTTGCTTCGCTGCGTAATGCTTTGTCATAATATTTGGGATGGTCTACAAAAACTATTTCTCCTTCTTTTACGCGGTGAATTTCGTTAGTTCCATAAATTGGAAAGTCATCTTTTCCAATATATTCACATCCTATAATTGATGCAATGTTTTTTAGTGTAAATGATTTTGGAAATTTCATGATATTAAATAAAAATGATAGGTAAATATACGAATATATTTAATCTTTTCTAGTCTTTTACTCTTTCGATATAAGAGCCGTCATCTGTATTAATTTTTATTTTTTCACCGGCCTCAATAAATAGGGGCACTAAAACTTTAGCTCCGGTTTCAATGATTGCATTTTTAAGCGCATTGGTAGCTGTATTTCCTTTAACGCCGGGTTCTGCTTCTATTACTTCCATGATAACACTTGCCGGCAATTCTGCTGACAACGGTGTTTCATCTTCTTCTTTCAAGATAATCATAACCTCCTCTCCTGCCTTCATAAATTGAGCGTTTTCAATCAAATTTTTATCTATATAAATTTGAGAAAAATCGTCGTTGTTCATGAAATGAAAGCCATGATCGTCATCATATAAATATTGATATTTGCGAGTAATAACTTTTACATCTTCTATTTTACTACCTGCTGAAAAGGTATTATCAACAACTTTTCCTGATGTTAACGATTTTAATTTAGTTCTTACAAAAGCAGGGCCTTTACCCGGTTTAACATGTAAAAACTCAATTACTTTATAGATATCATCATTAAAATTGATACAAAGTCCCTTTTTTATATCTCCCATTCCAGCCATATATATATAATTTAAATTTTTTTACTACTATTTTTATAATCCTTGAGCGTTAAATCCTCTCATTACACCTCTCATACTTGATTGTATAAATTGGATGATTTCATCTCTTTCGGGGGTGGCCTCAAATTCAGCTTCTACTACTGATAAGGCCTGTGTGATATTCAATTTGTTTTGAAAAATAACTCGATATATGTTTTGTATTTCCGCAATTTTATCGGAACTAAAACCTCTTCTTCTTAGTCCTACAGAATTAATACCAACATAGGATAATGGATCCCTAGCAACTTTTACAAAAGGGGGAATATCTTTCCTTACAAGTGATCCACCGGTTACAAACGCATGATTACCGATGGAACAAAATTGATGTACGGCTGTCATTCCTGCCATAACAACGTAATCTCCTACAGTTATGTGTCCTGCCAAAGTGGTATTATTAGAGAATATACAGTTATTACCTACTTCGCAATCATGGGCGATATGGGAATAAGCCATAATCAGACAATTTTCACCTATAACGGTTTTCATTTTATCTGAAGTTCCTCTACTTACAGTAACGCATTCTCTCAGTACAGTATTATCACCTATAATCGTTAAAGATTTTTCACCTTTATATTTTAAATCTTGAGGTTCTGCTGAAATTACTGCTCCGGGAAATATTTTACAATTTTTTCCAATTCGAGCTCCCTCCATAATAATGACATTAGAGCCTATCCATGTTCCTTCTCCAATTTCAACATCTTTATAAATAGATGAAAATGGTTCAATAACAACATTCTTTGCAATTTTTGCATCGGAATGTACAAAAGCTAATGGTTGAATCATTTTTCTACTCCTTCTCTTCTTTGGTTTTCGCTACTTGAGCCATCATTTCTGCTTCAACAACCATTTGTCCATTACAGTATCCATATCCTTGCATATGTACAATTCCTCTTCGTATAGGTTCTAATAAGTCAATTTTAAAAATTAAGGTATCTCCGGGTATAACCTTTCTTTTGTGCTTCACATTATCTAATTTAATCAAGTAGGTAGAGTAATTTTGAGGATCGTCTACATTTTCCAGCACAAAAATACCTCCTGTTTGAGCCATAGCTTCAATTTGTAATACTCCCGGCATAACAGGTTCATTAGGAAAGTGACCTACAAAAAAAGGTTCATTGATAGTTACGTTTTTAACTCCGATTATATGTTTATCATCAACTTCCATTATTTTATCCACCAATAAAAATGGAGGACGATGGGGAAGCATTCTCATGATATCTTTTATATCGTATACCGGTTCTTTTTGCAAATCAATTTCGGGTATATTTTTTCTTTTAAATAATTTATATAATTTATTTAATTTTTTTGCGAATTGTGTATTGCAATGATGTCCGGGTTTGGTAGCTATGATTTTAGCTTTTAATCGAACCCCTACTAAGGTTAAATCACCAATAACATCTAATAATTTATGTCTGGCTGCTTCATTAGGATAGTATAAGGTCACGTTATCTAATATTCCGTTAGGTCTTACACTTACTTCCGGCTGATTAAATACAACTTTTAGTTTATCCAGGGTGTTCGGTGAAAGTTCTTTATCTACATAAACAATGGCATTATTAATATCTCCGCCTTTTATTAATCCGGAGTCTAATAAAGTTTCCAATTCATGAAGAAAACTGAAGGTCCTGGCATTGGCAAAATCAGATTTAAAATCTTGAATACTTTTCATGGTAGCATTTTGTGTTCCCAATACTTTCGTACCAAAATCAACCATAGTAGCTACTTCAAAGTGATCGGAAGGTATTGCAGTAATCTCTGAACCTGTTTCCGGATCTGTGTAAGAAATTATTTCTTTTATTGTGAAATATTCCCTATTTGCTTCTTGTTCAACTACACCGGCTTTTTCAATAGCTTCCACAAAAAATTTAGATGAGCCATCCATAATAGGAGGTTCTGAACTATCCATCTCAATGTAAGCATTGTCCAAATCCATTCCGGTTAATGCAGCTAATACATGTTCACAAGTATGTATTTTTACTCCTTTTTTTTCTAAAACGGTACCTCTTTCAGTAGAAGTCACATAGGTTGCATCAGCTTCAATAGTAGGTTGCCCTTCCAAATCCACCCTAACAAAAATAAATCCTGTGTTTACAGGTGCAGGTTTAATTGTCATGACAACTTCTTTACCTGTATGCAAACCTTTTCCTTTTAATGTAAACTCCTGTTTAAGTGTCTTTTGCTTATCTGACATTTTATATAAATTACTAGTTAAAGATTTACTTTTTACCTTTTTCTAACTTCTCTAATCTATTGACTATTTCAGGAAGTTTTTTAAAGTATATAAAACTTTTTTGATATTTTAAATATTGTATTGCAGGAGAACCGAATAGTCTTTGGTCATCTTCTACATCATTAGTTATCCCGCTTTGTGCTTGAACTATAACTCTATTTCCTACATTTAGATGTCCGGAAATTCCTACCTGTCCACCGATCATACTCCATTTTCCTAATTTTGAAGAACCTGCTATACCTGCTTGAGCTGCTATAACTGTATGTTCTCCAATTACTACATTATGTGCTACTTGTATTAAATTATCTAATTTAACTCCTTTTTTGATAATTGTTGATCCTATGGTGGCTCGGTCAATAGAACAATTCGATCCTACTTCTACATTATCTTCAATAATAACATTACCTAATTGGGGTACTTTTTCGTATCCTTCGCTTGTTGGCTGAAATCCAAAACCGTCTCCTCCTATTATAGTTCCTGCATGAATAGAACAATTATTTCCTATTACACAATCATCATAAATTTTAACTCCGGGACCTAAGTAACAATTATCTCCGATACTAACATTTTCACCTATGAATACATGAGGGTAAATTTTAGTATTGTTACCTATTTTTACATGATTTGATATATAAGCAAATGCCCCTACATAAACATCTTCCGATAAATTTGCAGATTGAGATATAAATACAGGACTTTCAATACCCTGTTTTTTTATTTTCATCTCATTATAAATTGTCAATAATTTATTGAAAGCTGAATATGCATTTTCCACAACAATAATAGTTGGTAAATTGGAAATGTCCTTCGGTAATAGTTCTTTTGATATAATAACAATAGAAGCTTTGGTATCTTTTAAATATTCCTGATATTTTTCTCCTCCTAAAAAGGTTATGGTACCGGGCTTACCATCTTCTATTTTAGATATATAAGATACTTTTTCCTGGGGGTTACCTTTTATAACCCCATTTACTAAATTTGCTACTTGTTCAGCGCTAAATTCCATGATTGGCAAATGTAAACATTTTATTATGATTATAAAAATCTTTATTTAACACCACTAATTTCTCTGGGTATACATATATGATAACGAGTTATTTTCTTTCTTAAATCTTTAACTAAGACTTGATTATCTGCTTTTTGTAATTCCAAAATTTCCCCATTTTTTAAAAGTAATTTGATCGGGTCTTTGGTATCGTTGTATGCTAATACACTTAACTCTTTTTGGTGTACAAAATACCCTGCATCTTGTACGGAATATAATTTTTTAACTTCATTTTTTATTTGTTCTACTTTTTCATTTGAAATAGGTTCTGAAATTATAAGTGAAGAGGGTAATTTTCTTTGAATAATGAATTGACTTAATAAACTCAATGTTTTGTCTTCGTGAGACTGCCATAATTTCAAGGCTGAAATTACATCAGAATCATCAAGCTGAGCAAATTTCTCCAAGTCCATTTTATTAATTTCAACAAAGTCAGATTTTTCCAAAAAATATTGCAAAACATCGGAAGAAGGAACATTTTTACCTTTTTTTACCAATTGTTTGGCTCTTTTTAAAGCTTCAATTAAATATATTTCTGCAGTTACCGATGTTTTATGGAAATATACCTGCCAATACATAAACATTCTTGATGTCAAGTATTTCTCTATAGAATAGATTCCTTTACCATCAATTACTAATTCATCATTAACTACATTCATCATAGTTATAATCCTTTCTGAATTTACATTACCTTCAGAAACTCCGGTGAAGAAACTATCTCTTTTTAGATAATCCAATCGATCTAAATCTATTTGACTTGAAATTAACTGATGAAAAAATTTACGAGGATATTTATTTAAAAAAATATCAATTGCCAATGATAATTCATTATTAAATTCCTCATTTAATAATTTCATAAAAATGATTGAAAGTTTTTCGTGATGTATTCCTTCCAATAATGTTGATTCTAGTGCATGGGAAAAAGGTCCATGTCCTATGTCATGTAATAATATAGCTATTAAAGAGGCTCTTTCTTCTTCTTTAGAAATTTTAACGCCTTTATCTTTAAGGACTTTATGGGTAATTTGCATTAAATTGATACACCCTAAGGCATGTAGGAATCTCGAATGTGTAGAACCGGGATAAACATAATAGCTTAAGCCTGTTTGAGATATCCGTCGTAACCTCTGAAAATAGGGATGTTCAATGATATCAAATAGTAAATCATCGGATATGGAAACAAATCCTAATACCGGATCATTAAAAATTTTCCTCTTATTTATTTTTTCCAATAGGCATATTTTTTGTACATTAATGCAAAATTAATGTAAATAAATAACTATATAGGCATGGGTAAAAAAATATTATGGATTGATGACGAAATAGAACTATTGGAACCTCATATAATTTTTTTAAAAAACAAAGGATATGAGGTTATTTATGTCAACAATGCAGCTGAGGCCTTAGAACTGATTCCCATAAACAATTTTGACGCAGTTCTGCTTGATGAAAATATGCCCGGTATTGGCGGTTTAGAAGCTCTACAAAAGATTAAGGAAATAAAATCGAATTTACCTGTAATTATGGTAACGAAAAATGAAGCTGAAGATATTATGGAAGAAGCTATTGGCGAAAAAATCACAGATTATATCCTTAAGCCTGTTAATCCCAATCAAGTATTGATAAGTTTAAAGAAAATACTTAAAAGCGATGAGATAATCGAGAAAAAAACGGTTCAAAATTATCAACAAGAATTTCGAAAGATTTCAATGGACTTAATGTATGCTCAATCGTATGAAGATTGGATACAACTTTATTTAAAACTTATTCAATGGGATATTAGTTTTGATAAACTTTCCGATGTTGAAATGAGTGCTATTTTAAGTAATCAAAAGGATGAAGCAAACAGTTTGTTTGCAAAATTCATAGAAAATAATTATCATGATTGGTTGCATTCTGAACAAAAACCGATTATGACTCATACTGCATTCAATGATGTCGTTAGACCGGTGATTAATAATCATCAAAAGGTTTTGCTTCTAATGATTGATAATTTGCGTTATGATCAATGGAAAATTATTGAACCTTTATTTTCTAAGTATTATAATTCTATAACTGAGAAATCCTATTTCAGCATTCTTCCTTCAGCTACCCAATATGCAAGAAATTCTTTTTTTGCCGGTTTACTACCTTTAGAGATTGAAAAAAAATTTCCTCAATATTGGATAGGCGAGAATGATGAAGAACATAAGAATCAATATGAGAGTGAATTATTAACCGCTCAGCTTCAGCGTTTAGGACTAAAAAATATCAGAAATAAATATTTTAAAATTTTAAATGCAGAATTTGAGAAAAAAATTTCTGATGAATTTAAACATCACAGCAGTAATGCTGATTTTATCACTATCGTTTATAACTTTATAGATATTCTTTCTCACGCAAAAACCAATAATAATATTGTCAATGAATTAATCAGGGATGACAAAACGTTCCGATCATTAACTTATACCTGGTTTGAAAATTCAAGTTTATTAAAAATTATTCAATCCGCCGCTGAGGAAGGATTTAAATTGATCATTACCACCGATCATGGGACCATTTATGTGAAAAAGCCTAGTAAAGTAATCGGAGATAAAGAATCATCCACTAACCTTAGATATAAATTAGGAAAAAACTTACAATACGATGAAAAAGATGTTTTTGCTGTGAATGATCCGGAAGATTATTTTTTACCAAAAGTTAACCTAAATTCAAAATATATTTTTGCTAAAGAAAATAAGTTTTTTGCTTATCCTAAAAATTATAATCATTATGTTAATTATTATAAGGATACTTACCAGCATGGTGGAATTTCACTTGAAGAAATGATAATTCCTATAGCTGTTTTGGAATAAACATCTATTAATACCCTATCTAAACGGGAAAGCATGAATTTACAGCACATAGCATAAGAACAATATATTAGATTATTTACGATAAACTAGCAAGCATTATCTTTTATTATTTATTTTAATGCTTAAGAATAAATAATTTAATACTTAAATAATATATTTTATATTATTGATATTCTTAAATTAAATTTTGTGGAATAATGATATATTAAATGTTTGAACTATTCTTTTTAAGATAATAGATGGAGATTTGTATATTTACCAAAATTATATTTATATGAAGTTAAAACAATCCCTTATTTTTATATTTATTTTAACTATACTTATAAGTTGTAGAACATCCGATAAAATGATTGTTAATAAAAAACTAACTGATTCCGAGGGCGAAACTATTTTATTTGGTCAAATAACTCGAGATGCTTTGAAACAATCCGATTTCAGTACATGGTATACGGACGAATATAATTCTTATGTTCCTGATCGTAATGTTATAAATAAAATAAAAAATAAAATAAAAATTTATAACATTGAAATATATTTTGGTACTTGGTGCAGTGACACTCATGAGCAACTTCCTCGATTTTTAAAAATCCTGGATGTAACCAATTATCCTCAAAGAAAATTAAAACTTTATGCTTTAAATCGTAAAAAAGAGAGTTTGTATGGCGAACAAAATCAAAAAAATATAGTTAGTATACCGACTTTTATACTCTATAAAGCCAATCACAACCCTAAACGTCGCGATATAGAAATTGGTAGAATAGTTGAATCTCCAAATGAATCCCTGGAATTAGATTTATACAAAATTCTTACAGGAAAAGAATTTAAACAATAGTATATTAATATACTATTGTTTAAATCGAACAAAAATTCTACATAAAAATTATTCCATTCATGCCTTAAATTGTTTTTTATTTTATTATCTTTTTGCATGATTTATGCACTATTATTAACACTAAAAAATATATAATGATAATCCTTAAATTTTTAAAAAAATATTTTATATCCATAGTATTTTTAATCTTAGGTTTATTACTATTTATATTTATTTTAAGACAATCGGGTAAAGAAAATGTAAAATCTGAAACCAGAATTATAAATCATGAAATTCAGCGTTTGAATAAAATGATTGTTATTGAACAAAATTATTCTTCATTTAAGACTAAAAAGTATAATAATTTTAATCCTAAATATTTTGATTTTCTAAATAAAAATATTGTATTGTACATTACTGCCATGGCTCAAGTAACGTATGATATGAAAAAGATGAAAATTGAGGTAGACTCAGCTCATAAAACAGTACATATTTTGTCAATACCCGATCCCGAATTACATGTATATCCCGATGTTGAAATTTATAATATGGAAACCGGTTTTTTAAATGATTTTTCAAAATCTGAACTTAATGAAGTAATGGAAGAAGGGAAAAAAGATATAACTAAAGAAGTTCAAAAATCTAATATACAATCTTTAGCTAAAAAACAGTTAATTTCCAATCTGAAAGAATTGTATAACATGGTAAAACTTAATAATTGGAAAATTATTGATGACTCCCCTTATGCCGGTCAAATACAATCAATGAAAGATTAATTGAGTTTGGATAATTACAAAATTTTATCCATCGACTCATGGATATGAATTTTGATTATAATAATTTATTATTATTTATTTCATGTTTACCATAATCATACCCGTAGGAAATTTAGGTTCAATATAGGTGATTTTATCGGGTAATTTTTCTCCTAATTCCAATACTTTTTGTAAGTCGGAAAATGAAGGAGGATAAAAACCAAATCCTATAGTAAAATCACCCTTATCTACTTCTTCTTTTATTTTTTTTATCCCTTCAATACCGTTGGAACCTTTTATATAAGATACTAAATTCATTTCTTGCTTGGAATCCTTTATATTAAAGATCTTTTCTAAGATAAAGGTATTAAATAAATACGTATCAATAGTACCTAATCCTTCCTTCATTCCCCTAAATTCGTGTTTAATGTATAAACCAAAAAACTCTCCGTCCATATACATGCTTATATGATGTTTATGTGAGGGAAAATAGGGTTCTTTGCCTTTATGATTAACAGTAAAATGTTCTTCCAGTTTTGAGAAAATATCTTTTTTTGATAAGCCGTTTAGTGATTTTATTAATCTATTATATTCTATAATTTTTAAGTTTTGACCTGAAACTAATAAAGATAATACTTGATGGTTTTGGTCAAATAAGAAATTTTTAGTTTTACTCTTATCTTTAATCTTTTCTGAGTGTTTTATAGCTCCCATCAACCGGTAATATCCATCGGCTAAATATAAAGAAGGCAAATTGGAAACAACGTCTTTAAATTGTGATAATTTTAATCGGTTATCTATTCTCCATAATCTATGTGAAACCTCCATTTCATCCTCAAAATGGATAAATGGTTTACTTTTCATTTCTAAATCCATTAATATCTCTATTTTGGAATTGGATTCATAACAAAGTAATATCGGATTAGTTTGCAAATAGGTGGTATCTAAAAATTGGGTAAATCCATTGACTTTTGTTTCATTAGTAGGCGAAGGTACTTTTATATTTTTTCCTTTAAAATCATCCACAGAGATTAATCCTATAACTCCTCTAAAGGTTTCTCCGGATTTTTTTTTCTGCTCATAAATATAAAATGAGGCAGGATCATGATCAAGCAAATTGTCTTTCACATAATCCTCATACCTTTTTCTTATCTTTTTTAAACGATTTTCCAAAGGACTTTCTCCTTTGAAAAAAATCGGTTTAATAAGATCGATATAAGAAGGAGTTTTGCCTCTTAGTTTCATTCTTATTTGCTCATCAGAATATATATCCGGCGAATACATGGGAAAATCTTTGATATCTTCCTCTTTAGCATGTATTCCTTTAAAAGGTTTAAAACTTAACATATAAGACCATTTAAGAACAATGTAAGAACTAAATAAAATTTTTAATGTATATTGTTTACAATACTATTTTTTTGCTAATTCAATAATTTGATCAGCTAATTCCATACCTACCCTTTCTTGAGCTTCTTTGGTATTTCCTCCTATATGTGGAGATAAAGATAGTTTAGGGTTCATTAATAAAGTAATTTCGGGTTTAGGTTCTTTTTCAAAAACATCTAATGCCGCTCCGAATATTTTATCTTCATTTAAGGCATTAATTAAGGCTACTTCATCGATAATCCCCCCTCTTGAAGCATTTACAATAATTGCATTTGGCTTCATTTTATTTAGTTCTGCTTCTCCAATTATATATTTATTTTGTTTAGGAATATGTACAGAAATAACATCAGAATTTTTAATGACTTCTTCCATAGGAACTGTGGATATTTCAAAATGAACTTGTTGACCGTCAAAGAAATCCAATGTAATTGTTTTAGTGATGTCATTTACATCAGAAACCAATATTTTCATTCCTAAACTCAATCCTATTTTGATAACTTCCACCCCGATTCGTCCGAAACCGATAACTCCTAAAGTTTTACCTCCAAGCTCCATAGCTCCTGAATAAGACTTTTTTAATGCTGCAAAATTCGTGTCTCCTTCTAAAGGCATGTTACGATTAGAATCTTGCAAATATCTGTATAGGCTAAACATATGTGCAAACACCAATTCTGCGACAGATCTGGAAGATGCAGCCGGAGTATTAATTACATGAATTCTTTTTTCTTTGGCATATTGTACATCTATATTGTCCATGCCTACTCCTCCTCTACCAATAATTTTTATTGACGGACACTGATCTATCAGTTCTTTTCGTACCTGAGTAGCACTTCTAACTAATAATACATCAATGTTGTTATCATTTATAAAGTTAGCTAATTGTTCTTGAGCTACTTTATGGTTTAAAACTTCATGTCCTTCTTTTTCTAAAAATTCGATCGCAGATAAAGAAATGCCATCGTTAGGTAATATTTTCATTGTAATACTATTAAATTAATTTTTAAGCGGTTTTTTCAAGTTCTTTCATAACATTAACTAACACTTGCACCCCCTCTAAAGGCATGGCATTGTAAATGCTGGCTCTGTATCCTCCTACTGTTCTGTATCCTCCCACACCTACAATATTTGCATCTTTCCACATTTGATCAAATCGGGCTTTATGTTTTTCTTCATCGTTCAAAAAGAAACATACATTCATAGGCGATCTGTCTTCTTTCACACAAACACCTCTAAATAACGGATTTCGATCGATTTCATTATATAACAATTCCGCCTTTTCTTTATTTTTTTTCTCAATGCCTCCTGTTCCTCCTTGTTTCTCCAACCAGCGTAAATTTAATAAGGTGGTGTACACTGCAAAAACGGGTGGAGTATTAGCCATGCTTTCTTTGGCAATATGAACTTCATAATCTAAATAAGAAGGTAAATTTCTTCCTGTTTTTCCCAATAATCTTTTATCTACAACAACCAGGGTAACTCCTGCCGGACCAAGATTTTTTTGAGCACCTGCATACAATACAGCAAATTTATTGTAATCGATATTCCTGCTTAAAATATCCGATGACATATCACATACTAAAGGTATATCAGTATCAGGAAATGTTTTTATTTCTGTTCCGTAAACCGTATTATTAGTGGTTATATGTAAATAATCAGCATCAGAGGGTACCACATAATCTTTAGGAATATAGGTATATT
This sequence comes from Apibacter sp. B3935, assembly GCF_009827705.1. NCBI lineage: Bacteria > Pseudomonadati > Bacteroidota > Flavobacteriia > Flavobacteriales > Weeksellaceae > Apibacter > Apibacter sp. B3935. The sequence goes on along the minus strand of NZ_WINL01000001.1, from coordinate 122,733 downwards.
TATCTTGTTTAGATGAAGCAATAACTTCTATATTACCGATTTTTTCTGCTTCTTTAATTGCCATAGATGCAAAATTTCCGCTGTCAACATAAGCCGCTTTCGACTTAAGCAGATTATAGGGAACCATAGAAAATTGCAAACTGGCTCCTCCTTGTAAATATAAAACTTCATGATTATCATCCAACTTCATTAATTTCTTAGCTAGCGATCTAGCTTCTTCCATGATAGCTATAAAATCTTTACTTCTATGAGATATTTCAATTAAAGAGATCCCGTTATTATTAAAATCCAATACAGCCTGAGAGGCTTGTTGAATAACTTCTTCCGGTAAAGTAGAAGGTCCTGCACTAAAGTTATATTTTTTCATTATTTAATAAATATAATGTTTTTATCTTATTGAGAAATAAAGTAAATGCGTACAACTTCTTTTAAGAAGGATGTAAAAAATCTTTTTTAGCGTGTAGTTCTTCATTACTTTCAACATGAGCATCATCCGGAACACAACAATCGACAGGACATACAGCAGCACACTGGGGTTCTTCATGAAACCCTACGCATTCTGTACATTTGTCAGCAACTATATAATAAATATCGTCAGATATAGGTTTTTGAGGAGCATCCGCATCAATTGAAAGACCACTTTTCGTAACTACCATACCGGTTAAACCTGTTCCTTCAGACAGTTTCCAGTCTACAGCTCCTTCATATATTGCATTATTAGGACATTCCGGCTCACAAGCTCCACAATTTATACATTCATCCGTAATTTTTATAGCCATTATTTAATTTTAATTTACTTTTGTGCAAAATTATACAATTTTTTTCACATTTATCATAAGTAAAAATGAGTTTAAATCAAAGAATAAAGTCGTTAGCTGCCGTAAGAAATATTTTAGATCAATTTCTTACTAAAAACCGGGCGGAATCCCCAACATATTCCGAATTTAAAAATAGTATCTCTCTTGCTGAGATAAAAAACCCTTGGTTTACTGAAAACAGCATTCTTTCGGTTTTGACTTATTGGAATAATGTTCTTACTGAAGAAATACTAACCCAATGGTTATCTAACTATACAATAAAATCCGAAGAATCTAAAACAGTTGGATTGGTATTAGCGGGTAATATACCTATGGTTGGATTTCACGACTGTATCAGTACTTTGCTGGCAGGGCATCAGGCAAAAATAAAATTATCATCTAAAGACTCTGTTCTTATCCCTTTTATACTTAACTTATGGAAAGAATTTTGTGAAGAATTGGAATTTGAATGGGTAGATAAACTTCCTCCTTGTGATGCGGTTATTACTACCGGTACTACCAATACTGCCAGATATTTTGAATATTATTTTAAAGATATACCGCATATAATACGTAAAAATAGAACATCAATCGCTATACTTAATGGGAATGAATCGAAAGAAGATTTGCACGGCCTGGCTGATGATGTATTTTCTTATTTTGGTTTAGGATGCAGAAGTGTTACTCAACTTTTCATTCCTGAAAATTATGATATTAATAAACTCTTCAAAGTTTTTATTTCCTATCAAGATTGTATTAATCATACCAAATATTCGAATAATTACGATTATAACAAAGCGATTTATCTAATGAATCAAGAACTGTTTTGGGATAATAACTTTATACTATTGAAAGAATCTCGAAATTTATTTAGTCCTATAGGCACTCTATATTACAGTACGTATTCGGATGACTCAGAACTTGAAAAATTTATCTCTCAGCATGCCGATTCTCTACAATGCGTAGTGAGTGCCCAACCTTATCAACAATTTAAAACAGTAGCTCCCGGACAGGCTCAAAATCCTAAAATAGATGATTATGCAGATGGCGTTGATACTTTAGACTTCTTATCGAATTTGTAAGATGCTTATTTTTAAGGCCATAAAATAGTTATATCTATCATTCATTTTTTTACATATTTCAATAATTAATAGTATTTTTACTTTTTATAGTATAAAGACAAAAATGTTACTCTTATGAAATCATTACAAGGATTAGGTGTGGCTTTGATTACACCTTTTTGCGAAGATGGGACGGTTGATTTTCCATCCTTAGAAAAATTAGTAAATTACAATATTGAAGGCGGCACCAACTACCTAGTAATTTTGGGTACTACTGCCGAAAATGCTACTTTAAACTCAGAAGAAAAAAAACAGGTAATTGATTGCGTAAAAAAGAGTAACAACAAGAGATTACCTTTGGTTTTGGGTATAGGTGGAAATAATACGGCAGATATATTACATCAAGTTCGTACAACCGATCTGGAAGATTTTACGGCAATACTTTCCGTTTCTCCTTATTACAATAAACCTTCCCAAGAAGGAATTTACCTTCACTATAAAAGCATAGCAGAAAACAGCAACAAACCTATACTACTATATAATGTTCCCGGGAGAACCGGCTCTAACATTGAAGCTGGAACAACCCTACGATTAGCTCAAGACTGCTCAAATATTTTGGGAATTAAAGAAGCAAGCCCAAACTTTTTACAGTCCACACAAATTATTAAAGATAAACCATCTGATTTTATGGTGATTTCCGGAGATGATGAATTGGCTTTACCTATGGTATTAGCAGGAGGTTTGGGAGTTATATCTGTTTTAGGTCAAGCTCTTCCTCATGAAGTTTCTCAAATGATGCAACTGGCATTAGAAAGGAAAGTCGATGATGCGTATAAAATTCATTATAAAATTAAAAAACTGTTTGAACTTATCTTTGCTGAAGGTAACCCTTCCGGTATAAAAGCATTATTATCTCTTAAAGGAATTTGTAAACCCTATACACGTTTACCATTGACTCCTGCGTCTTCTAATCTCATTGAAAAAATAGAAAAAGAATTAGAAAACCTATCCATCTTAGCTTAAATTTTATTGCAATAAGGGTTTATCGACCTATTTATTAGCTGTTTACTTTTAGGTATCATTTATATCAATAAATGTTATTTATTTGTTTTAAATTATAAAAAGATGTAATTTTGTAGTTAGATGAAAAAAATACCTCTACTAGGTTTGTCATTTCTCCTTTTAATTAGTTGTGAGAGAAGATTAAATCAAGCTTTGAAAAGTACTGATAAAGACTTGATATTAAAGGTTGCTGAAGAATATGAACAAAGAAAAAAATATTCTCAAGCCATTAGCTTATACGAGTATGCAAACAAATTTATAGTAGGAACAGATGAAGCTCCTGAAGTTTCTTATCGAACAGCTTATTTGAATTACCTGGATAAAAACTACAGACTTGCGGCTCATCAGTTTAAAAATTTTGTAATGTCGTATCCTAAAGATACTAGAGCAGATGAAGCTGCATTTATGGCTGCTTATTGTTATTATGCAGACTCTCCTGATTATAATTTGGATCAAACGAATACTCGTGATGCGTTAAAAGAATTACAACTCTATATTGATACGTATCCAAACTCGGATAAGATTGCAGAATGCAACCGAATGATGGACGATTTGACAAGAAAGTTGGAAAAGAAAGCCTTTGAAAATGCTAAAACTTTATATAAAGTAACAGAATATAAAGCCGCAATTATTTCTTTTGATAATGTATTAAGCGATTTTCCGGATACTAAATTGCGTGAAGATATCTTAATTTATTCTTTAAGAGCAAAAACTGAATTAGCAGTTAATTCCATTCATAGATTGCAAAATGAACGAATCAATGATGCGGTTAATTCATATAACAACTTTTGCAAATTATTTCCAAAATCTGAATATTTGGACGAAGCTAAAAGATTGAATAATCGATTGGAAAATGCCAGAATTGTATATCAGAACAAAGAAAAAAGCATTAATGAAGCAAAAGATCAATCGGAAGATAAATTAAAATCAGCAGAAAAAGAGCGAAAAAATAAAATAAGTTAACTAATTATACACCATCAAAATATGAATTTAAAAGAATTAAATGCACCCAACACAACCATTACTTTCAACAGACAACAAATTGAGAGTAAAGTAGGTAACATTTATGAAGCCATAGTAATCATAGGTAAAAGAGCTGAACAAATCAATACCTTTATTAAAAATGATTTAAACCAAAAATTAGATGAATTTGCTTCTAATAGCGATTCTCTAGATGAAGTATTCGAAAACAGAGAACAAATCGAAGTTTCAAAATATTACGAAAGATTACCTAAACCAACGTTAATTGCCATTCAAGAATGGTTAGATAACGAAGTTTATTTTAGAAAAACAGACGCCTAATATCCATTTTTACAAATGTCGGTTTTAGAAGGGAAAAAGATCGTTTTAATTATTACAGGTGGCATAGCTGCTTATAAAACTGCTTCCCTTGTAAGGCTTTTCATGAAAAGAGGTTGTGAAGTGCAGGTAATTATGACCCCTAAGGCCCATAATTTTATTACTCCCTTAACTTTATCTACTCTTTCCAAAAAACCGGTATATACTCAATTTTTTGAAGGAAACACCGGAGAATGGAACAACCATGTAGATTTAGCTTTACATGCCGATTATTTAGTAGTAGCACCTGCTACCTCTAATACATTATCTAAAATGGCCAGTGCCGAAGCTGATAATCTGGCTTTAGCAACTTATTTGTCTGCAAAAAACACAGTCTTTTTTGCTCCTGCAATGGATTTGGATATGTACAAAAATCCATACAATCAGGAAAACATTAAGAAACTTCAACAAAAAGGAGATATTTTAATACCTCCAAATAAGGGCGAACTTGCCAGTGGATTGGAAGGTGAAGGAAGAATGGCAGAGCCGGAAGAAATTTTAGACTTTATTGAAAATTATATACGAAAAGAGTTAATTTTTTATAAAAAGAAACTATTGATTACTGCCGGTCCTACCTATGAACCTATTGATCCGGTACGTTTTATAGGCAATCATTCTTCAGGTAAAATGGGTTTTGAAATAGCTAAAGCAGCCGAGAAATTAGGGGCTGAAGTTACCTTAGTATCCGGTCCTACTTGTCAAAAACTTTCGCATTATTCTTCCATTAAAAGAATAGATGTTATGTCTTCTGAAGAAATGTATCAAAAAGTAACGGAACATTATCAGAATACAGATATTGTTATTATGGCCGCAGCTGTAGCCGATTATAGACCTGAAACTGTATCTAAAACGAAAATTAAGAAAAATGAAGAATCATTTTCTTTACCCTTATTAAAAAATAAAGATATACTTTTAGAGTTAGGTAAAACCAAAAGTAACCAATTTTTAGTGGGATTTGCTCTTGAAACGAATAATGAAGAAGAAAATGCTCTTACTAAATTGAACAAAAAGAATTTAAATATGATTGTTTTAAATTCTTTACAGGATAAAGGCGCAGGCTTTTCTTACGATACCAATAAAATAACTATTTTAGATAACAAGGGAGGTATAGAGTATTTTGATCTTCAAACCAAAGAAAAAGTTGCTGAAAATATTTTAAAATCTATTCATGAAAGAATTAAAACCTGATTTATGAAACATATATCTTTAATTACTCTATTGCTGTTTTTACCTTTGTTTGCTACTTGCCAACAATTATTGGCTGATGTTAATATTGATTACAGTAAAGTTCAAGGATCAAACAATCAAGTTTTTACTACCTTGAAAAAAGATTTAAAAGAATTTATCAACAATACGGATTGGGTTCAGGGTAAAAAATTATCTATGCAGGAACGAATTAAATGTTCGTTCGGAATCATTATTGAGGAAAGAATTTCAACAGATAAATTTAAAGCTACCTTATTAATTCAATCCAACAGACCGGTTTATAATTCTTCTTATATCACACCGGTGTTAAATTATCAAGATACCGATTTTACCTTTAATTATCTAGAATCCGAAAATTTAGTATTTAATGAATCCCGATTCAGCGGAAAAAATTTAACTGATGTTATTGCCTATTATATTTATATGATCTTAGGATATGACGCAGACACATTTTCACGATACGGAGGAAATGAATACTTTGATAAAGCTCAAAAAATTGCAGATAATTCCATCAATCAAGGATACAACGGGTGGAATACTTTTGACGGTCCTAGAACCCGAGGATCTCTTATTTCCGATCTTATAAATGATAAAGCAAAAATGTTAAGAAATATTTCTTATAATTATCATCGTTTAGGATTAGATGTAATGTCTTCTAATGAATTACAAGCTAAAACTCACATTGCTACTTATTTAATGAAATTAAATGAATATTCTTCCAATTATCAGTTTTATCCTTTAGATCTTTTCTTAACTGCAAAACGTGAAGAAATAGCCAATATATTTTCAGGCGGAACTCCGGTTACTTCAATAAACATTTCAGAATTGAAAACTCTGTTACAAAAAATCAATCCAATCAACAGTAACGAATACTGGAATAAAATTAAAAATTAGAAATTTATGCTATCTCATTTATCAATTCGTAATTATGCGTTGATAGATATCCTGGATATTGACTTTCCTTCCGGTATGATAACTGTTACAGGCGAAACCGGTGCCGGTAAATCCATAATTCTGGGAGCATTAAAATTAGTTTTAGGCGAGCGGGCAGATTACAAATCTTTGAAAAATGCTGATGAAAAATGCTTTGTTGAAGCGGAATTCACTCTTGATCGCGAACTATTTTCTGACTTTTTTATTCAAAATGAATTGGATTTCGATTCTATTACTATTATTAGAAGAGAAATTTTACCTTCAGGTAAATCTAGAGCATTTATTAATGATACTCCGGTTACCCTATCTGTATTACATTCGCTAACTGAAAAACTCATCGATATTCATTCTCAATTTGATACTTCGGATCTGATGAATGAAAAATATCAATTACATATATTGGATAATTATTCCGATGCAATTTCAGATTTGAAAGAGTATCAAAAAGCTTATCAAAAATACGTATTTGAAAATTCAAGGCTTACCTCGCTAAAGAAAAAATTACTTTCAGGTAATGAAGAAGTTGATTATAAAAACTATTTATTAGAAGAGTTAATTACGGCCCAGTTAGATTCCATCAATTTTGTTGAAATGGAAAATGAACTGAATTTGTTGAAAAATTCAGAATATTTAGCTCAAATCTTAACTGAAGTTAAACAAATCTTAGATAATGATGAAATAGGGATTTTAAATCAATTACGAGAAGTATCTTCGCGCATGGATAAAGGGTCGCAGTATTCAACGGATTTAATGAAATTATCTGAAAGAATCAGCAGCGTTAAGTTGGAATTACAAGATATATCAGCAGAATCCGAGTTTTTCCTTGAAAAATTAGACTTTAGTCCGCTGCGTTATGAAGAACTTACTCAAAAAGTTGATTTAATTCATTCTTTATATGCGAAGCATAAAGTAACCACTATAGAGGAATTAAAACAAATTAGAGAGTCTTTATCTAAAGATACCTCTGATTTGATGAATTTGGAAAATCAAATCCAAGCCTGTCAAGATACTATAAAAACACTTTCTTCAGAACTTACTAAATGGGCTCAGGATCTTCATACTAAAAGAAAGACACATGTTCCTGAATTAGAAAACAAAATACTCACTATTCTTTCACATTTAGGAATGGAAAAATCTAAAATTGAAATTTCCATACAAAAAACAGATCAATTTACTGCAAACGGTACAGATATCGTCAATATTTTATTTTCCGCTAATGCCGGCATGTCCTTACAGCCTATAGCTAAAGCCATATCGGGAGGTGAACGATCACGCGTAATGTTAGCAATAAAAAAAATTATGTCTGAGAAAGAAGCATTACCTACTTTAATTCTTGATGAAATTGATACGGGGGTTTCAGGACGTATTGCTAATGAAATGGGAAAATTAATGCAGCAAATGGCTTCAACCATGCAATTAATTGCCATTACTCATTTGCCTCAAGTCGCAGCAAAAGGAAACAGTCAATTTAAGGTCGAAAAAACGGAAAAATCGGGGGAAACACAAACTCAAATACGTTTACTGAATCATGAGGAAAGGATTGAGGAAATTGCTCAGTTAATAAGCGGTTCTGATATTACAGAAAACGCAAGAAAACAAGCTATTGAATTATTGAAATAATTTCAAGTTTTTTAGTCACATTTTGAATTAATCCTTACTTACTAAAAATATAGTCTGATTTCCTTTTTTATTCAAAAGTTTAAAATATACACTATTTTAAGTATAATCATTTATACTTCTTTATTTTTCATATTATATTTATTTATATTGGTTAAGTACTAATAATTATTGAAATCTAAATTATTCATCTATTTATTTTTTAGCAAATATTGATTCATAATTATATTAAATTTGATTACAAATTAGTACATTTACAATAATTACAATATATAATTTACAAAAACTATAATCAAATTAAAAAAGATGAAAACATTAATTATCAATGGTCACCCAAATTTAAATCAATCGATTATTCATAAAAGATGGTCCGAAGAATTAAAAAAATATCCGAAAGATTTTACAATTCATAATCTTTGCTATGAATATCCGGATTATAAAATTGATGTTCAAAAAGAACAAAAGTTAATTGAAAAACATGAAAACTTAATTTTACAATATCCAATATATTGGTTTAATGTACCCGGTTTAATAAAACGTTGGATCGATGAGGTATTTACTTATGGCTGGGCATATGGATCTAAAGGAGATAAATTAAAAGATAAAAAAATTGCATTAGCATTGTCTGCCGGTATAAGTGAAGACGATCTTAAAGATAATAAAAATCTGAATTTGGAAGATTTAATTTTACCTATTAAACTCACGGCAGCCTATGTTAATTCAAATTTTAGGGGATATTATATGTTATATAATTCTTATTATGCAGCCGATAATGGTACTTTGGATAAAAGCATAGATGAATATTTATCCTTTATAAAAAACTTATAATATTCATTGTATAAAAAAATCTTTCCGAAAGAAAGATTTTTATGAGTTAGTGAATCTTGTTTTTATTTAAAAATTGAGTCCAAATTGATTCCACCGTAATTTCCGGAACTCATCATTAAAAAAATACTGTTATTTTTATCGATTTCTTTTAAATAATTCTCTAGTAAAACAGGATCTGTAAAGACTTGTAAATTATTTTTTTCGAAAGAATTTATAATCAGTTCTTTTGAAATTGGTTCCATCCTTTTGATTTTTAAAGCATCTTCACTATAAAAAACAAGTGCCTCATCAGCTTTGTCTAATGTGTTTTTGTATTGTTTTAAAAATTCAGGGTTTAGTGAACTATATGTATGGAGTTCTAAACAAGCTACCAGTCGTTTATTGGAAAAATTTTCTTTAACCGCTTTGACCGTTGCCATTACTTTAGAAGGTGCATGTGCAAAATCTTTATATACTATATATTCATTTGTTTCGTATATTTTTTCCAATCTTCGTGAAGCACCTTTAAATGATAGTATTGCTTCATAAAACGCATCATTTTGTATACCTATTTGATTACAAACCAATCGTGCACCTTCTAAATTCAAAAGGTTATGTCTACCAAATAACGACAATTGTAATTCTCCTTCAGAAGTTTGAAGATATACTTTTTCATCTTTAATTACATAATTGGGTGTATGATAAGGAAACTTTTTCAGATAGTTACTCGATTGTTCTGCTACCTCTACAACTTCTTTATCTTCTTCATTATAAATTAAAGCACCTCCTTGACTTATCGTATTTACAAAATTTAGGAAGGGCTGCTTATAAGACTCAAAAGTTGGAAACACATTGATATGATCCCAGGCGATCCCGCTGAGTAAAGCTATATTAGGTTGGTACAAAAGAAATTTTGAACGTAAATCGATCGGTGAAGATAAATATTCATCCCCTTCTAAAATCATAAATTCATTAGTATCTGTGAGCTTCACCATGGTATCAAATCCTTCCAACTGAGCACCAACCATATAATCAACATCTACCTGATGATACTTAAGTACATGAAGAACCATAGAGGTTATCGTGGTTTTACCATGAGAACCTGCGATAACTACTCGGGTTTTATTTTTAGATTGTTCGTATAAAAATTCAGGATATGAATAAATTTTTAAATTTAATTCTTTTGCTTTTTGAAGTTCGGGATTATCTGAATGTGCATGCATTCCCAAAATTACTGCATCTATATCCGGAGTAATCTTGTCGGGAAACCACCCCAATGAATTGGGTGCTATACCTTGTTTTTTTAATCTTGAGAGGGAGGGTTCAAAAATTGCATCATCAGAACCTGTAACAGTGTAGCCTTTTTGAGCCAAGGCCAAAGCCAAATTATGCATGGCACTTCCACCTATCGCTATAAAATGTATTTTCATTTACCGATATTTTTCAGAACAAAGATACTTTTTTAAACTAAAAAAGACAGCTAAATACGACTGCCTTTTTTTATCTCTGTAAGAAATTATAGTTCAAAAAATGATCGGGTCTTTTCTTCTTCCCTTTCTGCTTCCAGTTCCTCTACCGATTTAACTTTTAAAAAACTTGGATCTTGTTCTATAGCTATCATGATTTTAGCTAAAATTTCATTTGAATCTTCGTTCTCATAATCGATGTCTAAAGGAGCTTTAAATGTCATTTTGGGTTCAACCCCCCTTTTTTTAACGAGTAAGCCTTTACGATCAAAAGCTCTTCTGAATCCATCGATTACAACAGGTATTACAATGGGTTTATTTTTTTTGATAATTTTTGCCGCTCCTCTTCGACCGGGTGACCAAGGAGTTACTGTACCTTGTGGAAAGGTAACTACCCATCCGCTATCCAATGCATGCAAAATATTATCTATTTCATTCATATCAACTTTTCGATTGACATCTTTTCCTGCATCTCTCCAAGTTCTTTTAACAGTAATTGCTCCTGCTAAAGAAAATAATTTGGCTAATAACCCCTTATTCATGGTTTCTTTTGCCGCCACATAATATAAATCTACTTTCGGATCTAAAAGATAAACAGGATTTTTAATGGTGTCAATATATCCGTGCTTTACGGCACAAAATACATGATACATGGCAAATACATCCGCAAAATAGGTTTGATGATTGGATACGAACAATACATTGGTATCGGGAAGCTTTAACAGGTTTTCAGTTCCTTTAAGCTTTAATTTATTAAATCCGTTGAATCTATTATATGATATAACCCCAAAGGTGAATATAAGAAATCTTTTTAAGATAAACCAATGGCCAAACGCATCTCTAAATATTCTATTCTTCTTCTTTCCTTTTTCCATTTTTACACCCAGGTTTTAAAATTGTAAATTTATTACTTTTAAATTTATAATTAATTCAATCCGTATTATTAGTACATTAATGATTACACAAAATTATAATTTATATATAGAATTCTTGTTAATTAAATATTAATTAAAACGAAAGTATTTTTAATTAATCCTATATTTATCTTTATTTTTATTAAAAAAAAGAAATATACTACAATTAAATCATTTAAATACAAATTCTATTCCAAGATAAAATAAAAATTTAAATTTAGTTTCCTATTTATATTTTAATAAATTTATTAGTTACTTCTTTTTAAAAATATAAAATTATTAATTCAATAAATTATAATTAGGCCTAATCCCTATCCACTGATATAAGGTATCGCTCAACTGATTTCTCATCACTTGATCCATGTTTGCGATTCTTGCTGAAGCATGGTTTGCTCCGGGAAGTTCCAATTTAAGGGAATTAGTTTTTAAAGAAGGGATAACTTTGGTAGCGCTCCATGTGTCCAATTCCCCATAAATATATATAAAATTAGTACCCTGAGTATCTAACCATTTTTCTAATTTTTTAGTGAGTTTCGGACTATACGTGATTTTTCCTGCTTCTTTAGGAGGAAATGTTGCTAAAGGATTTTCAGTAAAATAATTTAAATAATTTTTAAATGGTGAAATATCATATCCGTAATATCCCATTTCTAAGGCTGCTTGATAATAATGTGGCGCATATTGCTTAATTTCCTGATCACTAAAAAAACTTATATCAACGGCTTTTATAAGATAATCCACTCCCTTCGCAACCTCGTTTGACTGAGGAATGGAATCACAAGAATATCCCCATTGCCAAAATGAAAAAGGATATTCCAATACCGTATATTCAAAAGCTTTGCCTAGGGATCCCAAATATTTATAGGTAAGACCTTTTATATCAGAATAGGCTTGTACATATTTTAAGGCTTCCTTTTCATTTTTCAGCATAAACAGTTGAAAATCTTTAATTTCCTTTCTGCAAGTTTCCGATCCCACCGAGCTTAAAAAACTATATATTCGCGAATCTTCCAAAGAATAATTTATCGGGGCCACATACGGCAGGGAGGCATCAACATCTTCAGGAAAAAAATATCGATAATATATAGTTGTTTGTCCTCCTTTGCTTATACCTGTACTGATCCATTTTTTACCGTATATTTTTTTAAAAATAGTATTTATATGGTGTAAATCATGAGCTGCATTATAAAGAGTCAAATATTTCCAGTTAAATATTGAAGAGTCGGGTATTGAAGTTCCAAAATATCGATGTTCAATATTTAAATCGTTAGAATTTAAGATTTGCTGCAATTCATTTTTAACATCATACATCCCATACCCTTGCGTTTCCATGAGCATAGGCCGATCAAAGCCTGTATGAGTCAAAATGACTTGTTGATTAAAATAACCGGCATAGGTATTCGACCAATCTAAAGGTTGTTTAATTTGTAACTTAAATTGTAAAGGTCCTCCTTTATAAGTTTCAATCCTTTCATAAGTTATATCTTGTTGTTTCGAAAGAAATTCTTCCAGTTTTTTTCTGTCTGACTCTTGAGCTGATAAAATAAGAAACGAAAATAATAGAGTAAAGATAAAGAGTATTCTTTTCATATTAAAATATTATATATGCTTTATTTTATAGATTTAATCTTAGTATAAAAACGTTTTTGGTTCATAAAAAAAAACCGCTATAAGCGGTTGTATAGATTTTTATAATTCTAATGCTTTATTTATGTTATTATTCATCAATAGTTCCAATGGATTTTCAAGTGCTTCTTTCACAGCCACTAAAAAGCTAACCGATTCTTTACCATCGATAATTCTATGATCATAAGAAAGGGCAACATACATCATGGGAGCAATAACAATTTGTTTATTTTTTGCGATGGGCCGCTCAATTATGTTGTGCATTCCAAGAATTGCACTTTGTGGTGGATTGATGATCGGGGTAGATAACATAGAACCAAAAACTCCTCCATTGGTAATGGTAAATGTTCCTCCGGTCATTTCATCCACGGTAATTCTTCCGTCTCTCACTTTTTCCGCAAGGGTCTTTATATTTAGCTCTACTCCTCTAAATGTCATGGTTTCCGCATTTCTAAGTACAGGAACCATTAATCCTTTAGGTCCGGACACAGCTATGCTTATGTCTTGAAAATCATAGGTTATTTTATTCTCACCGTCAATCATAGAGTTAACATCGGGAAACAGTTGCAATGCTCTTACAACAGCAAGGGTAAAAAAAGACATAAATCCTAAATTCACATTGTGTTTATTTTTAAATGCCTCTTTATATTCATTCCTTATACGATAAATTTCACTCATGTCCACTTCATTAAAAGTAGTTAACATGGCGGTTAGATTTTTTACGGTTACCAATCTTTCGGCTACTTTTCTTCTAAGCGCCGATAATTTAACTGATTGGTACGTTCTGACTCCATTTCCTGTAGAATTACCAAGAGATGGAACTGCTTGTAAGGCATCTTTTTTTGTTATTCTTCCATTTTTTCCCGTTCCTTGAATCTCTTCGGGAGATATATTTTTTTCTTTAACTATTTTTCTGGCTGCGGGTGAACAAGTTCCTTTTACATATGAATCGGCGGGTCTTTCTTGAGAATTTTCCGATGTATGAGTAGAAACAGTTGTTTCTGCTTCGTTGGTTACTATTTCTTCTTTATCATGAATTGGATTTACAGCATCCGTGTCAATTAAACATATAATATGTCCTACCTGAACTGTATCTCCCTCTTGAGCTTTCAAAGATATTTTGCCGGAAGCTTCTGCCGGAAGGTCTAAAGTGGCTTTATCGCTGTCTATTTCCGCAATAGCCTGATCTTTTACAACATAATCTCCCTCTTTAACCAACCAGGTTGAAATTTCTACTTCTGTTATTGATTCCCCGGGAGAGGGAACTTTCATTTCAAGTATCATAAGTTCAAATATTTTATTTTTTAATGGTTTATTTTATATTTTCAAACACAGAATTGATTAATTTTTTTTGTATTTTATCGTATCGTTTGTGTGAGCCCGGTGAAGGAGAACCGCTTTCGGAGGTATAAATTCCTTCAATATTGAATTTTCTAAATTCTTTGAGTATGTACCACCACGCTCCCATATTTTCGGGTTCTTCTTGTGCCCAAATTAACTCTTTTTGAAAAGAATATTTTTGTAATATTTGTTGGATTTTATCCCAATGTAAAGGATAGAGTTGTTCTATACGTACCAATGCCACTCGTTCCTCTTTTAGTTCTTCTCTTTTCTTATCCAATTCATAGAATAATTTACCTGAACATAAAACGACACGAGTTATTTTTTCTATCTTAGTTGCTTTTGAATCATCGATTACCTCTTCAAAGGCACCTTCTGCTAATTCTTCCAGGGTAGACACTACTTGAGGATGTCTTAGTAAACTTTTAGGAGAAAAAACAATCAACGGTTTCCTATAATCAGTTTTCAATTGTCGCCTTAAAGAATGAAATAAATTCGACGGAGTAGTTGCATTTACTACATACATATTTCCATTGGCACAAAGAGATAAGAATCGTTCGATCCTCGCCGAAGAATGTTCTGCTCCTTGTCCTTCAAAACCATGCGGAAGCAACATAACCAATCCGTTTTGCATTTTCCATTTATCTTCAGCTGCAGAAATATATTGATCAATTACAATTTGTGCTCCGTTGGCAAAATCTCCAAATTGGGCCTCCCAAATTGTAAGCGAGAAAGGAGAAGTCATGGCATATCCATATTCAAATCCTAAAACTCCATATTCTGACAGCAAGGAATTATAAACATAGAATTTAGCTTTGGTATTCAAGCTGTTTAATAAGATGATTTCTTCTTCTGTGTCTTCCGTTTTAATCACTGCATGACGGTGTGAAAAAGTTCCTCGTTCAACATCCTCTCCGGATAATCGGACATGATGTCCTTCCGTTAACAGCGAACCGTAAGCCAATAATTCTGCCATCCCCCAATCTATGGTTTGGGTAACATCAATCATATCCCGCCTTTGTTTCAATAAACGTTTGGTTTTATTAAAGAGGTTTTTTCCTTCCGGTATTTCCGTAATTTGATGGGCTATGGTACGCAAGTTTTCCAATGGAAAAGTTGTATCTATGGGTGTTAAAAGCTCGGCAGCTCCTACTCTTTCAAAATCTTTCCATTCTTGCTGCATGAATAATTCAACGGTCGCTTGTTCCATTTCTTTGGAATCTTCCAAATTTTTATCCAGTAACTTTCTGTATTCTTCGTCATCGTCAGCCACCATTTTTTGCGTAATGATATCATCTTTTTCAAGTTTTGCTCGATATATTTCTCTGGGATTCGGATGATTTTCAATTATTTTATATAATTGAGGCTGTGTAAAACGAGGTTCATCGCCCTCATTATGTCCATATTTTCTATAACCTAAAAGGTCAATAAAAACATCTTTATTAAAGGTATTTCTGTAATCCGAAGCAAATCGTACTGCATGGATAACTGCTTCTGCATCATCTGCATTTACATGCAATACCGGACATAAAACCGTTTTAGCTATGTCTGTACAGTAGGTGCTGGAACGTGCGTCTAAATAGTTGGTAGTAAATCCTACCTGATTATTAATTACAATATGTATGGTTCCTCCGGTTTTATAGCCGTCTAAGTTCATCATTTGAATTACTTCATATACGATTCCTTGAGCGGCAATGGCTGCATCTCCATGGATAAGTATAGGCATGACCTTACCGTAATCTTCTTGATATTCGTAATCTGTTTTTGCTCTCGCAATTCCTTCCACTATGGCATCAACGGTTTCCAAATGCGACGGGTTGGGAGCTAAACTTATTTTAACGGTTTTACCTTTTTTAGTTTTATAATTATTACAAGATCCTAAATGATATTTTACATCTCCTGAAAAAATGGTTTCTGAATAATCTTTCCCCTCAAACTCATTAAATATTTGCGAATACGATTTATTAAATATATTAGCTAAAACATTCAATCTCCCTCTGTGGGCCATTCCGATAACGATTTCTTCCACTCCCAGATCTGAGGAATGGTTAATTATTTCATCTAAAGCGGGAATTAAAGTCTCTCCTCCTTCTAATGAAAATCTTTTTTGACCGACAAATTTCGTATGTAAAAAATTTTCAAAGGCAACGGCATGTGAAAGCTTTTTTAATATTCTTTTCTTTTCTTCTACATTTAATACGGGCTGATTAAAATTTTTCTTTATCCAATTTTGAATCCAACGGATTTCTTCGGGTTTTCTAATATATATGTATTCAATTCCAATGGAACTGCAATATTCTTTATTAAGTATATCTATTATTTCTTTTAAAGTATATTCTCCTTCAATTCCTATAATTTTACCGTTGACAGGTACGGATAAATCTGACTCGCTAAGTCCGAAATTTTCTATGCTTAAATCGGGGGTATAGGTTCTTCTTTGCCTGACCGGATTGGTTTTAGTAAATAAATGCCCTCTTGTTCGATACCCGTTTATTAAATTTATTATCTTAAATTCTCTTATGATATCTTCAGAAATTCCTTTTGCATTTGAAAAGTCC
This sequence comes from Apibacter sp. B3935, assembly GCF_009827705.1. Taxonomy (NCBI): domain Bacteria; kingdom Pseudomonadati; phylum Bacteroidota; class Flavobacteriia; order Flavobacteriales; family Weeksellaceae; genus Apibacter; species Apibacter sp. B3935. The sequence continues at coordinate 106,007 of NZ_WINL01000001.1, read as the reverse complement.
TTTTCACTATATTGATTATATTCTGATGTTTCATTGTAGGATTTTCTGGCAAAATCAAATCCTTGAAAAAAGCTTCTCCAGCTGGGTTCTATGCTATCAGGAAATTTCAAATATTTTTGATACAATTCATCTATGTATTCTGAATTGATTGCATTTAAAAATGAAAATTGGTCCATTTTATTTTTTGCTTTAACGGGTATATTTTATTTACTGTATAGGTTCAAATCTACTGATTTTGATAATATCTTCAAAGTAAATATTTTTTATATTATAAATTTATTGGTAGCAAGTGATCAATTATTTTTTGAAAATAAGATTTTTATTTTTAGTTTGTATGTGCTTTGATACATTAATTTTCTATATAAATTCCTCATTAACTATCCTATTCATACAAATTTTAGTTATGCTATAATTTTAACATTTCTAGAATTTATCTATATTTTAGAAATAACTTTAAGCGATTTAAAGAATATTAATTTATAGGTTATATATTTAAGCTATTAAAACTTTAAGTGATTGAGGTAATAAGGAAACTGTTAGTTTTTTAGCATTGGTGGGTATATATTCTCCATCAATTTGTAAATATTTTCCATCAAATTCAATTTCTAATTGATTGGATTTAAAAAATATTTTCTTCTTACTTCCGAAATTAGTATTAAATAAATATCCCATACCGATTAAACCAAATGCTCCCCAGGAACATTCAGCTATCAGATTAACATCAAATTTACCGTCCTGCAAAGAAGCTTTTGGCGAAATGGAAAACCCGTATCCTAAGCAATTACTGTTAGAGATATTCAGCATCATGGCTTTTCCCTTAAAGTTTTTCGTTTCTGAATGCATATCAATCTGAATAGGCTTATATTTAAAAACACTTGCGATAGCACTTTTAACATATCCTGCTAATTGTCTTTTCTTTTGATGAGCATATTCTTTCACAGTATGAGCATCAAAGCCTATACCTGCATTACTAAAGAAATATATATTATTAATCTTTCCACAATCAATTTTTTTACTAGTATGTTGGGAAGTTTTCAACGATTGTAATGCTTCTTCATAAGTAAGAGGAATATGTAAATGTCTGGCCAATCCATTTCCGGAACCTATAGGAACGATTGCTAAGGGGATTTCTTTATTAAGTAAGGCAGTAGCTACTTCATTAAGTGTTCCGTCACCTCCACAACTTACAATAATGTCGGCTCCTTCTTTAATGGATTGCAATGCAAATTTATATCCATCATCTTTTTTTCTTGTTACTTTGATTTCTTTATCATAGTCTGCAAAAAGTTCTTCTATCCTATTTTTTACTTTCTTACCTAATCCTTTACCTGAAATAGGATTAACTATAAAATGAATTTTTTTGTCTTTCATTTTAATGGGTTATGAACTTAGTTGGTACTATTTTTTAAATCTTTGATCATTTGTATGGGATCTTTCGCATTGAAAATGCTACTTCCGGCAACCAAAACATCAACTCCGACATCAGATAGCTTTTTAGCATTTTCCAGACTGACTCCCCCGTCAACTTGTATTAATGCTTGTGAATTTTTTTGAATAATTAAATCCTTACAAGAGGCTATTTTTTTATATGAGTTTTCAATAAATTTTTGTCCTCCAAACCCGGGATTTACAGTCATTACTAACACTAAATCCAAATCTTGGATAGTATCATCCAATAAATTTATATTGGTATGCGGATTTAAGGCCACTCCGGCTTTCATACCTAAATTTTTAATTTCCTGAATAGTCCGGTGTAAATGGATACAGGCTTCATAATGAACCGTAATATAATCTATACCTAAATTTTTAAAAGTTTGAAAATATTGACTCGGATTTACAATCATTAAATGAGCATCTTTGATTTTTTTAGCTTTTTTATTAACAGCTTCTAAAACCGGAAATCCGAAAGAAATATTAGGGACAAATACTCCATCCATAATATCTATATGAAACCAATCGGCTTCGCTCGAATTGATCATTTCTATATCCTTATCTAAATTCCCAAAGTTTGCCGAAAGGATGGAAGGTGCTAGTAGTGCCATTTTTTTTATACAAATTTATAAAAAACTATTTACTAATCTATATTGAAATTTAGCCGAAAAAATGATTGTGACTTACTATCCATCACTTTACAGGAAGAATTTAGGCATTACATTTGTATAAAATTTCACTTATGAATTTATATATTAAAAATATGGTTTGTGATCGCTGTATTTTTGCGGTTGAGGAAATTTTAAAAGAAATTCATATTAAGCCGGTTACTGTTAGGCTTGGGATGGTTATTTTAAATGAGGAATTGAGCAAAGAAAAGGAGCATATTTTTAGTGATAAATTAGAAAAGCTGGGCTTCGAGCTTATTAGTGATTCTAATCAAAAAATAATTGAAAAGATCAAATCTCTGTTAATTTCACAGATTCGAGAACATACAGCACCATCGATAACTTATTCTGAATTTTTATCCCAAAAAATAAACAAAGACTATTCCTATTTAAGCAAACTTTTTTCTTCTTCTGAAGGCATTACCATTGAACATTATATCATTCTTCAAAAAATTGAAACCGTAAAAGAATTATTGTCTTATGATGAATTGAATTTATCGGAAATCTCTTATAAACTGGGATACAGCAGTGTAGCTCACCTTTCTGCGCAATTTAAAAAAGTAACCGGACTAACACCCTCTCAATTTAAAGCTCAAAAAATAAAAACAAGAAAAAGTATAGATAAAATAATATAATATTTCCCATTTATTATTATATATTAATTTATTTATTCAAATATTATATTATTTTAACATATAAATATAAAATGATTTACTAAAGTTTATGTTTATAAGATATTAAATTTATGATATTTATCTATTTTTATTCAATTTCATATAAAATTTTAGGCTTGAAATAAAATTTTTTATAATATACTTATTAATTTGGACTTTTACTATTATATTTATAGTTTTGTCGTCGTTAATTTAATTGCTTTTTAACAATGAACAGGAATAAGACCTTTGACTCTTTGAAATTTATATTAGTTTGTTTTGTAGTATATGCTCATACTACCGAAAACCTTTACAAAGATAGAGGAACAGCAGTTTTAGTTAGCTTTCTCTCCACTTTTACCATGCCTCTTTTTATATTTATATCCGGCTATTTTTCAAAAAACATTACGTGGGATAAATATATCAAATCATTTAAATCTTTAGGGCTCACCTACTTAGCAGCACAGCTAACTTATTCCATCCCTTTCATAACTGTACAAGCAGTAACCCTTCCTGCGGATCAATTTAATATTGTTCAAAAAATTATTTCGATTTTCATTCTTCCTTATGGAGGGCTTTGGTATGTGGTTGGTCTATTAGTTTGGAGATTACTGGTTTACTATATTGCTAAGTTAAATTTAAAATTCCCATTAGTGTTTAGTTTATCTCTGATTATACCTTTACTGTTTGGCTTTATAGATATCCAATTAAATGCCTTCAGAGTAATTACCTTCTTTCCGTACTTTGTATTAGGTTATTATTGCAATGAACAAATGTTCAATAAGATCAGAAAAGTTAATCCTATTATACCCGTTGCTATTTTATTAACCATATTCACCGGCTTATACTTTGCTAAAAACCTTTTTTATTTCGTGATGGCTACTTTTGGGGAAGGATCTTATAAAAGTACTTATCCGACTCTTTTACAGGGATTTTTATATAGAGCATCTTTCTATTTAATTAGTATGATAAGCATTACTTGCGTAATAAATTTAGCAACTGATCGATTTTATAAATTAGGTAAATATTCGTTGGGAATATTTTTGGTGCATCCTTGTGTTATTTTTATAATATCCGGTATCAGGATGTATTTACTTCCTCCTTTAGATATTACCTACCCGATTCTTTTTGATTTTCCACTAGCAATGGTTATAAGCTTTATAAGTTTATATTTATCGGAAATAAAACCGGTCCAATATTGGATGAGTCCAATTATGTTTTTTCAAAAAAAATAAAAAAATTGCCTGTTTAATACAGGCATTTTTTTTGTTATACACCCTTTTATAAATACTCATACTTTTATATAAAGATTTTAGAGATAATTTTTTAATAAGCATTTTATATGTATATTATTTAATTTGTTAAATTGTATTTGATAAATAATAAGCTTATTTTTTTATTCAAACTAACTACTTTATATTTTCAAAACTTAAGCTAATTTCACTAATATATAAAATTAAAAAGCTGTAATTTAGCAATCCATTATGATATTAGTTACAGGAGGTACGGGCTTAGTAGGAAGCTATCTTTTAGTAAAGTTAGCCGAAAAAGGTGAGCAAGTTAAAGCTTTATATAGATCGGAAGATTCTAAACAAGAAGTTTTCAACTTGTTTAAATTATACGAACCGGAAAGATTTAACGAATTATATGATTCTTTACAATGGATTAAAGGGGATATTCTTGATATTATTTCCCTGGAAGAAGCTTTTATAGGTGTAACAAAAGTATATCATGTTGCCGGAAAGGTTAGTTTTGATGAAAAAGATAAAAAAGAATTACGCAAGATAAATATTGAAGGAACTCAAAATATGGTTAATTTATCTATTAATCATAAAATAGATAAATTTTGTTATATAAGTTCAATCGCCACCTTAGACTCTAACTTTGAAGATTCTTCAATTAATGAAAATGCTGAGTGGAATTTTAAATTCAATCATTCATCCTATGCTTGCTCAAAATACGGAGCTGAAATGGAAGTGTGGAGAGGTTCTCAAGAAGGATTAAATGTGTTAGTTGTATATCCGGGTATCGTATTAGGTTCCGGAAATTGGAAACGAGGCAATGGATTACTCTATGATCAGGCATATGCAAATCGAGCCTATTATACTTCGGGGATCACCGGATGTATAGATGCTTCGGATGTCGCCGATATTTGTATACAACTTATGGATGAACCTTCAATAAGTAATGAAAAATTTATTTTAACTGCAGACAACATATCGTATAAAAACCTCATGTGCCTGTTAAGAAAAGAATTGAACAGGAAACCTCCCATTAAAATATCTAATTCATTATTAAAAAGGATATCCGTATTGTCTCGATTTTTACCCGGTAAGAAAACTATAAGTAAGCCTGTTTACTTAGCATTGACTTCTCAAAACACCTATTCCAACGACAAGATAAAAAAATTATTGTCGTATGCATTCATACCTATTCAAGATTCATTAAAATTTCACGCTAAAAATTATCTACAATATAAAAAATTAAATAATGACTGAGGAAAATTTTATTCCATCTGAAACGTATAAAAATATAGAAAATGGAGAAGTAAAAGCTAAATGCAGTTCAAACATAGCATTAGTTAAATATTGGGGTAAATATGACGCACAATTACCTGCCAACCCATCCATAAGTTACACACTTACCGAAAGTTTTACGGAAACATCAATCCAATTTCAAAAATCCGACACCTTTTCGGTAAAAGTATATCTTGAAGACCAAATTCAAGAAAATTTCGCAGCAAAAATTCATACCTATTTTCTATCTATAAAAAAGTATTTACCATTCATTGACCAATATTCATACTCCATACATACAAAAAACTCTTTTCCTCACAGTAGTGGAATTGCTTCATCTGCATCCGGATTTGGTGCTTTGGCCTTATGTCTTATGAATATGAACGAATTATTGGGAGAGAAAAATTCTGAAGAGTTTACGTTAAGAAAAGCTTCTTTTTTGGCTAGATTGGGCTCCGGAAGTGCATGCAGATCAATTTACAAGGGATTGGCTATATGGGGTAAAAGCCCAAATATACCTTCCACTTCCGATTTATATGCTATTCCTTTTCCCTATGAAATAGCTCCTATATTTAAAGAAATTCAAGATACCATTTTATTGGTCCATGAAGGATCTAAACAAGTGAGCAGCTCCGTTGGCCATAGTTTAATGAAAGGACATCCCTATGCATCCACACGTTTCCAAGAAGCAAATAAAAATTTATCTGAAGTTAGCGATTTGATTCAATCCGGAGATTGGGAACAATTTGGTAAAATAGTTGAACATGAAGCATTGACACTTCATGCCATGATGATGACTTCTACCCCGCCCTATATTTTGATTAAGCCTAACACTTTGGCGATCATTGATAAAATTTGGAAATTCAGACACGATTCTAACGCTCAATTATATTTTACTTTGGATGCCGGAGCTAATATACATTTGCTTTATCCTGAAAGAGAAAAAGGTCTGATTACCAGTTTTATAAAAAATGATCTTATTAAATATACTGAAAATGGAAATTTAATATTAGATAGGGTTTTATTTTAAACATAAGGTATAAAAAAACAATTTAATTCTTAACAAAAAAATGTAAAGTCTTCTTTGTTAGAACGAAAAAAAGAGGGAATTTGCTTGTTTATATCAAACAAAATATTACCTTTGTTAAATTAAGATAAATAACCTTATTAAAATTAAATCATCATGAACAAATCAGAATTAATTGATGCAATTGCAGCTGATGCTGATATTACTAAAGCAGCAGCAAAAAAAGCTTTAGATTCATTTTTGAATAATGTAACCAAAGCATTAAAAAAAGGAGACAAAGTTACTCTTGTAGGTTTTGGAACTTTTTCTGTTTCTAAAAGGAGTGCAAGAGAAGGAATTAATCCTCAGACAAAAGCTAAAATTAAAATTCCTGCTAAGAAAGTTGCTAAATTTAAAGCAGGTGCAGAATTATCCTCTGCAGTTAACTAGATAAACTAAATTAATTAAGTTTAAAAAAATTAAAGGCTGTTATTATAATAGCCTTTTTATTTATTTTGTAATGGATTTGATATGTATTTAAAATACTACTTTCTAAATTTCGTCATCTTCATTAAAATTCCTCAGAGCTTTAACTTCATTTCTGTTACGTATAGATGATAAAATATTCCTACCTCTAGAAATGACCATAGGAACAACATAAGAAGAAGCTAACATGATCAATTTCCCTGATAAGGATTTCTTATTTACAAACCTTGAAATTACTTTTTCAGTTCCGAAACCTATTCCAAAATTAATTAGCATCTTTAAGAGATTTGAATTAGAAGCAAAGTTTAATGCTTTGTTTCCTACATTATCATTAACTAAACCTAAGGTTTCAGATAAATGACTTAGGGAGAGTTTATTCTCCATATCAGAAATCTCATCTTTTAATACACGTTTACGTAGTAAAAAATCTTCGTACGTATATCTTCCGTTAGTTTTTGTCATTAAGTTCATTTTCTTTTACATTTAAATGTAATTCAATAATTTTCCTCTCAATAAATTTTTTGATTTTCGAATAATTGGAAAGAAGAATCATAAAAATGATGAGATAGATACAAGAAATAATTAAAATGCCTAATCCCATATTATTAAAATGAGTTCCAAGCATTACTCCCAGAGCAATACTGGCTAAAAATAAGAACATCATTCCTAAGCTGAAAACAATAATGATGAAAATTACTATGCTCAACAAACCGGAAATAGTTTCAGTCAATTCCAATTTAAGAAGTTCGATTCTATTATTGATATATTTTTTTACAAAACCTAACATAAGTTATTAAAATATAGTGATAAAATTAAAAAAGAGTCATTAAAACAGACTCTTTTAAATTTTCAGTAATTATTTTTTGGTCAACTCATCGTATTCCTCCGCGAGATGATCAATTGTCTCATCTTTTTTTCTGTTAAACTCTTTTTTGTACTTATCATACCCCTCCTTCAATTCATCTTTATATTTATGATAAGAATCCTTTAGACTTTCCCCTAAATCTTCTGCTTTTCTTTTTATTTTTTTACGGGTGTTTTTACCTTTATCAGGAGCAATTAACACACCGGCAAGAAATCCGGCAACAGCTCCTAATACCATACCGGTTAAAACATTTTGAGCATTTTTATTTCCCATACTAATTACTATTAAATATTATTATAATGTTATTTTTAGAATTTTCGCACTTTATTTAAGACAAGAAAAAACAACTAAGATTGTCAATTATTTAGCTAAACATTCAAATAAATTTACTATTTATATAATATGCTTAAACTATAATAATTAAAAATTTAAAACTTATTTTTAATTTTGTTGCCTTAAACAAATTTACTCAATAAATTTGTAATTTCCAAAACAACATAAAAAATTATGCCAAAGTTCTCTTCACGAGGTTTAAATATGCCTGAGTCTCCTATAAGGAAACTAGCTCCTTATGCAGTTAAAGCAAAGGAAAAAGGGTTGCATGTATACCATTTGAATATCGGACAGCCGGATATCAAATCCCCGCAAACTTCCATCGATGTTTTAAAAAATATTGATATTGATATTTATGCGTATACTCCTTCTGAAGGAAAATTTGATTATAGAGAAACACTAAAGGATTATTATCACTCGTTAGGATTCAATGACTTAACCAGAGACAATTTTATTATTACCAACGGGGGGTCTGAAGCTCTTTCATTTTCTTTAAGTTGCTTATGCGATCATGGAGATGAAATTATCGTTCCTGAGCCGTTTTATGCAAATTATTATAGTTTTGCAGAATCTATTGGTGTTACTATAGTTCCCATTGTTTCAACTATTGACAACGGATTTTCATTACCCGATATTGAAAAATTCGAAGAAGTTATTACACCCAAAACCCGTGCAATTCTCATTACCAATCCAAGTAATCCCACAGGTTACCTTTATTCAAGAGAAGAATTGCAAAAATTGGCAGATATAGCTATTAAACACGATATATTTCTTATATCCGATGAGGTATACAGAGAATATGTATACGATGGATTACCGTTCCATTCCGTATTAGATTTTCCTGAACTTAAAGATAATGTGATTGTTGTAGATTCCGAATCCAAACGTTACAGCCTTTGTGGAATCCGTTGCGGTTTTTTAGTTACCAGAAATACAAAATTTTTGGAAATAGCCTTAAAATTCGCCCAAGCTCGTTTGAGCCCTTCTTTAATTGGACAGATTATTGCCAATGCCGCACATAAACAACCTCTGTCGTACATTGAAAACGTAAGAAAAGAATATTCGGAAAGACGGGACTTATTGGTAAAATTACTTAATGAAATCCCGGGGGTAATTTGTCCCAATCCCAAAGGATCTTTTTATTGCACTGTAGAATTGCCGGTTGATAATGCTGAGGATTTTTGTTTATGGATGTTAAAAGACTTTGAGTATGAAAACGGTACGGTTATGCTTACCCCAGCACAAGGTTTTTACTCCAACCATGAACATGGCAAAAAACAGGTTAGACTTGCTTATGTAATCAATAAAGATGACATTGCCCAATCCATAAAAATTATCAAAAAAGGTTTAGAAAAATATAATTCACTTCAATGATAGTTCAGGAGAATAAGGATATCAAAAAATTTACGACTTTTCAAGTACCTGCGCTTTGTAATTTTTTTACGGAAATATCTACACTCGAAGAGCTCAACGAGGCTTTAAATTTTTCTGAGAATCAAAATTTACCTGTATTATTTATAGGGGGAGGAAGCAATATTTTATTTACTAGAGCATTTCATGGATTGGTTATACAAGTTAATTTAAAGGGAATTCAAGAAAGGACGGGTAACGATGAGAATCATGTATTCGTATCTGCTATGGCCGGAGAAAATTGGGATTCTTTTGTGAGCTATTGTGTAGCTAAAAATTACGGAGGATTGGAAAATTTATCTTTTATTCCCGGTAATGTTGGAACCTCTCCTATACAGAATATTGGAGCTTATGGAGTTGAAATGAAAGATTCTTTTTATCAACTGAAAGCTCTTAATTTAAAATCCCGTGAAATAGAGATTTTTTCTTCTGAAGATTGTAAATTCGGATATAGAGAATCTTTTTTTAAGAATGAAGGAAAAAATAATTATGCCATTATTGAAGTTACTTTTCGATTAACCACTAAAAAACATAAACTTAAACTCTCATATGGAGATATAAAAGAAGAACTTATAAAAAATAATATTTCTGAACCCTCTTTGCTGGACGTAAGAAATCAAATTATAGCTACCCGTAAACGTAAACTTCCTGATCCCGCACTTTTGGGAAATGCAGGAAGCTTTTTTAAAAATCCGATTATAACGATTGATCAATTAACTAAAATTCAAGAAAATTACCCGAATATACCTTTTTATACCATTTCCGATACTTGGGTTAAGATTCCTGCTGCTTGGTTAATTGAAAAAGCCGGTTGGAAAGGCCAAAAAATCGGAAACGTGGGTGTGCACGAAAAACAACCGTTGGTGTTAGTTAATCTGCATAATGCCGACGGAGAAGAAATTTTATCACTATCAAACTCTATAATTGAAGATGTTAATAAAATTTTTAACATTCAATTAGAACGAGAAGTAAATATCATCTTATAAATTTATATTTTTGCTTCCTTATTAAAATATGAAGATATTCCTTTATCCCTTTGCCGGTCTGTATTGGCTGGTTACTTATATTAGAAATAAATTTTTTGATTGGGGACTTTTACATTCAAAAAGTTACAAAAAACCGATTATTACGGTAGGAAATTTAAGCGTTGGAGGAACGGGTAAATCACCTTTCGTTATATATTTAATCGGATTGTTGAAAGATACTCATCTTATAGGCGTTTTAAGCCGCGGCTATGGAAGGAAATCCAAAGGTTTCCATTTTGCAAATTATACTACCAGTTATGAAGATATTGGTGATGAACCCATGCAATTTTTTTTACGTTTTAAAAACAAAATAATTGTAGGAGTAGACGAAAAAAGAGCCCATGGAATCGACAATTTAATTAAGGATTTTAATCCTGATCTTTTTATTTTAGATGATGCTTTTCAACATCGGTATGTAAAGGCGGGATTGAATATTCTTTTAACAGATTACAGTCATCCCTATTATGAAGATCATATTTTACCTGTTGGACGTTTACGTGAAGGCAGATATGGTGCTAGAAGGGCACAAATAGTTGTTGTTACCAAATGTCCCGAAAATTTAGATGAAGAAAATAAAAAGACCATTGAACGAAAATTAAAATTACAACCCTATCAATCATTGTTTTTTTCAACGATCATATATGAAAAACAGGTGATCTCTTCTACTTTAACTTTACCTATTGATGATCTGCTTTCTTATCAGATCCTATTAGTAACAGGAATAGCTAAATATCAGGATATATTGGAATTTGCGGAAAGTAAATTTTCATCGGTTACTCATTTACAATTTAAAGATCATCATAATTTTTCGGAAGCGGATATTGTGGAAATTGAAAAAGCTTATCAAAAATTAGATGGAAAAGCAGTCATTTTAACTACTGAAAAAGACTTTATGCGGTTAAAACATTTTCAACAACTGCAAGATATTCTTTTTTATCTTCCTATTAATATTAAATTAGACAGACCGGAAGAGTTTAAAAAATTACTAACGAAATTCGCAGGATAAAGAGAGGTACTCATCTTTGAAATAGAAATTTATCTATATTTGAATGGATTTCCTTATCTTTATCACAAAATTTTAACATTAAATTACCTTTACATGAATAAAAAGATATTATTTTGGGTTTTTCTTATTACGGGAATAATATGGATTTTAGGGGCAAGTTATTGGTATATATGGATTGAAAATCTGGATTTAAGCAAATTAAATTTAAGCAGTAATGACCCGAATACTAAGGCTTTTTTTAAAGCTGTTTCTGTGGTATTCGTACCTTTATTGATCACAGCTTTTCTTTTTTATTTTATAGGTTTATTGTTTGGTAAAAAAGAGGAAAAATATTTTACGGATATTGAAAAAGAAAATGAGCAATTAAAAAATGAAATTGCCACGCATATTGATAAAATTGAAACCATGAAGGTTTTATATACCGGTGGAAAAATCAGAAGAAGACCCATAGAGACGCTTGAAAACACCTCAACCCTCTCTGCTTCTGAAAACGGTATTGTTGATGAAGAAAATAAAGAAAATACGCCCATTAAAAATGATGATTTAAAAATTATTGAAGGTATTGGTGAACGTATTGAATTCTTTTTAAATGAAAGCGGCATTTATACTTGGGAACAACTTTCTCAACAATCTGTAGATTCATTGAAAAATATTCTTGAGCTTTATGAAGGAGCTTCTTATCGTATACACAATCCAAACCATTGGCCGCAACTGGCTGAACTGGCAGCAAAAGATCGATGGGATGAGTTTGAGGCTTTGCAAAAGTCATTGTAGAACAAATTCTGTTTCTTTTTTTTATTTATAAAATATAAAATCGAGAAATTTTAAAATTATATTCTTATTTGATTTATTGACATTTTGATTTTAATTGCAAAGTCTTAAAAATTAAATGCCTCCATCGTTAATTATTGGTAAATACTTAAACGTAATTATAAATCTATCAATAATCTTTACTAAATCTTTTTTAAATAAGTTATCTGACGTTTTCAATTCTTATATGTATAAAGGGTTGATAGAGTTACTTTTAACTCAGCTTTTTTTGATGCGGACTATCTATTTTATCAAGATAAATTCTATTTTAATTGTAAAAAATTCACTTTTTACCTGAAAATTTTTAAATAAAACTTGCATTGTAACAAATTTGTTGTATATTTGCACTCACAAACACCGCGGGATGGAGCAGTAGGTAGCTCGTCGGGCTCATAACCCGAAGGCCACAGGTTCGAGTCCTGTTCCCGCTACCAAGTTTAAAAGAGAATCAAGAATATTGATTCTCTTTTTTTTTATTATATTGTTAAGAAACTACTATATAATTTTAACTCCTAAAAAATATTTAAATTTTGTCACTTCGTTCTGAATAAAACCCAACAATTTGGGGACATATTCTTGAAAATAAAAAACATTAAAAACAAAAAGAAATCTATATAGAATTTCTTATTATAAATCATATCATAAAAAATATTTTTTGTAAATATCTTCTCCCATTTTTCTATATTGACTTGACTTATAATTTTTAAACGGAAATTTATTTAATCCTTCTAATTTTTTGGAATATTCTGAATATTGATTTAATTTTTTGTTTTCTATAAGTAATCTAAGCACATTTAGAAAACCATTAAAAAAAGTTACATTTAATATTCCTTTTTGAGTTTTATGGCTATATAATGACCATTGATCCTTATCTAAATTGTTTTTAACAGCAATAAATAAATCTCTAATTCTTTGGACACTATAATTTATATATTCATCTAATAAATCAAAATTTTCTATATTATTATCTTTTAATTTTTCTTTATCATTTCTATCCCATATATAAAATAAACTATCATGAGTTTTTTCATTATCAAGTTTAATTAGTGGCCTTAATCCAAAACTAACAATAGATGCTGTTTTTAATTTTCCTTTTTCAAAGCTATATTGTTCTATTAAATTTTCAAATGGACCACTCTCATTAAGTTTTATCAAAATTCTTTTTCCAATAGCTATATTAGAAAAAGGTCTTATCATTAATTCTATTTCTTGTTTTAATTTAGATTTTACATTCGTTTGGTTAGAATTAATTTCCAAGAATAAGTTAGCCTCAAATTTTAATCTTGTTGATTGATTTTCATTTTTAGGAAAAATAATTCCTGTAACTAAAAGGTTTTGTATTTTTCTCAAGGATTTAATTTTTTCTTCATAAGAATCATTTCCTTCATGATACGCATAAGTTCTATGCTGTCCATCAATTATCCCAATAATATTACATTCATCATTAATCTCAATTTGAGCTGGAGTAACTCTTGTTTTAGAAGAATTAACAAATTGTCCATTTTCATCAATTTGCAATTGATTTCCATCTTCATCATATAGTTTTATCTTAGATTCTGAAATTGTAGAAATAATATTATTAATAAAGACTCGCTTTTTTTCAGACAAATATTTACGCATACTTGAAATCTTGCTTCCTTCAATCATACGTTGATAATAACCAATATTTTCTTTTTTTCTCCATCCCTCTTGACGTAAAACATAAGCTCTTCTCATTAGAGATTCTGCATCAATGTAAAAAGATACAATTTTATATCCTTCTTTAAAAGAACTTTTTTCTTCTGGAAGTATATGTCCTAAATATTTATTTTTTTGAGAATTTTCACTTTTTAAAATATTTTCACCAAATTCATCAAATGGTAATTGGATATAATCGCAAAATTCATATTTACCTGTCTTTTTTATAACTTTACACAATAATTTAAAATATTGAACAAGATTATAATCAAAAAAATATACTCCTTTAGCTATGTTTTTATGTTCTTCAGCAACGTTATATCTTGAACAGTATAAGATTCGTACTCTTAGCTGATTAAGAGTATAACTTGTTTCTATATTTTCATTATAATATTTTTTAAAACTATTTAATTTAGGTTCATTGAGTAAGAATTCTATAAATTCTTTCTCGTTTTTAAGTACTTTATTGTAAAAAAAAGATTTGTTTTTTATATGATTTCCAGGGTTTTCTGATATGGTATATTCAGTAATTAAAATTACATTCTCACAGATAAATATATCGTCCATTTCAGATGTTCTATCTTTATAGTGAATCTGTTTTCCATCAATATTAGGCAATCGTATAAATCCTAAATTTTTAAAAATTGTTCTTATTTCATTTTCCTGAGTTCTTTTTAATTTATTTTGATTTTTTTGCTCAGGCGTCAATTTTTGAACTATTTTTTTTGAAGATATCTTTATTCTTTTGGCCATAATTATTAATTATAATCATTTTCATTAAAATCTACACATATTTCACTAATGACTTTAATTTTAGAAGATGTTGAAGGTAAATCAGAATATGAATATGTGTTAGTATTTGTGTAGTTATAATATTTTTTAGAATTAAATTCTTTATTTTTTAAAAATTTGAAAACTGGATTTATACCAAATTTAGAAAGAGGAGGTTTACTTGTTAAATCATTTATTTCATTTATTAAAAACTTTTTTTTATTTGAAATATCTCCTATAATTTGATATTCAACGTTTATATGGGTTTTGCTATCATTAATATACTCTTTTATCTTAACAAAAATTTTTAAATCAAGTTCAAATTTCTTTTCAATTTCATTAATTAATATACGACCATATTTTAAAGATCTTAAATTAAGTATTCTTTTTCTAAATTCCTCTTGATCAGTTATTTTCTGTAATAAAAGATAATCCTTTTTTGATTGCTCTAAATTCTTTTTTAGATAATCATCAAACATTTCGATATAAGTAGTATTTAATTCAAATCCAATATATTTTCTATTCATTGATGCAGATTGGAATGGAACAGATCCACTTCCAGCAAAAGGGTCTAAAATGATATCTTCTTCATTTGAACTAATTTCGATTATAGTAGCCACCATTTCTTTCGGTAGGGGGCAAAAATGACGAATATATTTATCACCCCAAGATCCTTGAACAGGAATTGGAAATTCCCATATTTCATCCAAAGCTTTACCTCTAGGGTTATAACGCTCAGGATATTTAACCCACCATTTTTTTAATTGATTTACATCAAAATTTCTGACTTTATCCTTATTATATTTAAATTTTTCTGACTTTGCAAAAAATAAAATATATTCAAACTTTCTTTGGACAAAGCCATTATTTGACCAAGGAACAGTTTTGTCTTTTTTCCAAATAATAATGTCTTGTAGTAACCATCCTATTTCTTTTAGCTTATTAGAAAGATCAAAAGGAAGAGTAACAACTTGATTTTCTCTTTTAAAAGTATCAATAATTATCCATAGACTACCATCTTTTTCTGTTATCTGAAATATCTTCTCAAATATGTCTTTTAAATCATTAAGATACTCTTGATATGATTGACCATAGCCAATCTGATTATCTGAACCATAATCTTTCATATCAAAATAGGGAGGAGAGGTAATAGTCGAATTAATTGAAATAGACTTACCAAGAAAATCTAAAATATTTCTTGCATCTTTATTGAAAATTTTATTTAAAATATCATTCTTTATTTTCTTCATTAATAAACTTCCAATAATTTGTTACTTAAGTAAGTTAAAAATTTCATAATATGCAAAACTACATAATAATAAGATAAAATCCTAATGGAATTTTTTTTAGATAGATTTTACATGTGTAACCTACATAAAAATATACTCTCACTAATATTAAATGAAGACCTTCCATCACTAATATATAATATAGAAAACTTAAATATTTTGAGATAATAAAAATTCAATAAGAATCTTGGTCTTTTTCCGCTGTATTTTTATTTACCGGTGACTTTACTAACTCAATAACATAAATCAATGATAAAAATTATCACCTTCAAAGAAAGAAAATGAGAAGATTCAAGTTACATAAGTATGAGAAATTTCTGATAGCATTGAAATGAGATAATTTTAGCAGATAGACAATTATTAAGTTAGGAATAAAATGAAATTTATTCCTTCTACTTTTGATAAAATCATTTTCCATTGTAATTATTCTTACTTCTTAAAAAAATTATAAAAGTGATTGAATTTAACAGAGAAAAATGTAACAAGCTTATAATTTAATGTATTTAGTATCTGCAATCTATTTAATAATAATCAAATAAACTTATTATTTTTTGGTTGAGTGGTAACTTATGAAAATATGTTTTCACCTTTTCTAGGCTTATTCTGGATTGTTTAAACTATGAACTGAATAAAACAAACTATTTACTCAATAATCTCTCAATCAACTCATTTTTTTCTTGAATCATGTGTTTATAGAGCTCTTTTTTTCTTTGTAAAGATCTTCTTTTACTGTATAAAGGTTAATGATATTTACTTAATCCCGTAACTTTGCTCTATGGGAAACCAATATTTATTGCATAAATGGTTTTGTTTAACTATTTCACGCTCAATAAATATATAATTTCTTATAAAATCAGGCTTTCAAAAATAAGCTGGCGATTGTCTTAGTTTTATTCTAAGGCTATATTCACGATAAGTAAGAATAAAAGGCCATTATAATTTTGTACTACATTTATAAAATTAATCTCTTTTTTAAAAATTATAAATTTTCCAGTAAACAAAGTGAATAATTTTCGAAAAGATCTATTCCTTATATATTGCTTAAATAGGTTTACTTATCCTTTTTTATAAGTAATAATTTAAATCGTAATTCATTTTCTTCATCATTATAAAACACATAATAGTTTTGTAGGTATTTTATAAGAAGTATTTTCTATATAAGTCTTATTCTCTTGATAAATTGGCAGAGCTGCAAAAAGTATTGAAACATTAGTAAATCGCTGTTGACCATCTATTATTAGCAATTGGGATATATCCGAAATGGCAAGAATGCTTTCCTGAAAATAGATCACAAACTCCATAAAGTGTCAACTGGTATATTTTCATCCAATACTTAAAATATTTTTAAATAAATCTTGACAATGTTCCAATATTTAGTTATAAATACGTTGGTATATTGGAATAACAAATTGATTACGTAATTTGAGTATAGATGCTGATTCTTTCATAGATTTTAGGTTTAAGGTTTTACGTTTACTTTTTATTATAAACTTTTTATTACTTCAGTAATTGTTCTGAAAGTATAAGTATCTGGTACTTGAACTGATTCGAAAGCCATAAAATACTTATATTTTTCACCTGCTTTTTCAGCCCATTTTTTACCTAATAAATTTTTATTTTTACTATCTTCATTATTTAAATGATCTCCTTTTACTTCTAATAAAATCAGATTATTCTTTTCGGTACAAATGATAAAATCCGGGTAATGGTTTTTGTTATATCCGTTCAGAAAAAAACCTTTCTTTCGCTCTAAATTCCGATGCCAGAACTTTACATTTTCTAAAGCGGCTACTTCCATAATGAGTTTATGTTCTGACTGATTCATTTTCTCTTCCTGTTCATATAAGGATTTAATGATTGGACTGCTAGGTTCTACCAGGTTTACCTGCTTAGGAAAACTCCAACTTTCTTTAGTGATAATATGGTTGGTATCTAGTAATCGGTTAAAACTTTCCCGGGAATAGACATCGGTTAATTTATTTATTTTTTCTTTTATTTTTGCTATGTATATATATACGTTAGTAACTATATCTCTAATTTGTTCCGTATTGGTAAGATTTTCAAAAATTTTGTTTACATATTTGGTTAAATCCTGCTGAGAGATAGGGCTCTGATCTCCCAGTTTTCTAACTATTAAGCTACTTATCTGTCTTATTTGTCCTTCTTTCGGAGTGTTGAGTATGGCGTTGAGTAACAATTCTTTTCCCCGGGTTACTATTTTTTCCGTTTTAACGGTTCCTGTTCGTTCATCTATATCTGTTTTATAAATATCGGCAGAGATTTTAAAGTCAATCTGTGTATCCTGAGTGGCTAAGACAAATCCTTCTAAAAGACTGTTTTTACTAAGAAAAATTTCATTTTCTTTCAATTCTTTAAAAAGAATTGCATTCAAATCTTCTACTGGAGATTTTTTAAAAAACTGAGGTAATTTCATATTACCGGCAATATATTCTTCATTTATTTTATAGGTTTTCACTGTTCCTCCCATTGCTTGTATAAGATAGGTGTCATCGTCCTCATCGGTAATTGCAAGTTTTTTTTCAAACTCTTTTCCTTCAATTATCGCTTTTTCGGTTATTTGCTGAACAATACTATTATCTGTTACTTTCGAAACAATTCCGTTATCATTTAACGGGATATACTCTATTTTTTCAATTGCAAAATCATCATCTGAAGAGGTGGTTTCCGGTGTATCAACAGAAAGCAATTCCTGCTTTAAAATATCATTGTCTGTAAGCTCTTCTTCTTGTTGGGTATCAGTTGCATAATAATCATCTTTACTAAAGCCGGAATCTTGCAATCCTTTCACAATTTTATCCAGTGTTTCTTTAAATTTAGCAGAAGCCGTAAGAACAAAGGAAAGGTTTAGGAGAGTTTGCGAGTGTTGGGTTACATAGGGTTGACGTAAAATACGCCCTAAAATCTGTTCTACATCTACTGCGGAAGATTTATCTGCCAATGAGGCTAAAATGTAAGCATTGGGACAATCCCAACCTTCTTTTAATGCATTAATGGTAATAATATACCGCACCGGACAATCTTTGGAAGTTAGGTCTATTCCTTTTAGCTCATCTATTCCGCTTACTTTTATTTTGATTTGTTCTTCTGGTATACCTAAGCGAATTAGTTTTTCTTTTATATTCTGAAAAGTAGTATTATCTTTTCCTTTAATATTGGATTGGGCCTGAAATAAAATAATCGGGCGTATGTATTTGCTCTTCCGTTTTTCTTCTTCCAGTGCCTGTAATTCTAATTGTCGTTGTAAATGTAAAGCACTGTTAATCACCTCTTCTTTCCGGTGATGATTGTACACAATTACCGGTAGTTTTACCATGTGCTCTTTTTTCAGCTCTACTGCATTTACAAAACTGATAATATTACTGTTCGATTTGGGGGTCGCTGTTAAATCCAAAACCAAAGAAGGGTTTAAATTATTCAGCATTTCCACGCTTAAATCGCTCTCTGCATTATGACTTTCATCTACTATTACCACGGGATTAAGGCTTCTTATTACATTAATCAGAGCCGTTCTGTCCGTTCCTTCCAATACTACCTCTTCATCAATGATGGTATCTACAAAGGATTCTAAGGCTCCGTTTTCCTGATATATTTTGCGATCTTCCTTGTTGGCTTTATTTATTCGTAAACTGCTAAAATTGAAAACATAAATATTTAATTGTTCCAGTACTGAGGAAGGATTAAAATTGGCTCCCTGCAATAGTTGCTCTTTTCCGTATACCTCTACTCTTCCGTTAAAGAGAGTATTGAGTTTTTCGCGGTACGGATGAGAAGGGTTGGATAAATTACCCACCGTTTGTTGCAACAGGTTAGACCAGGGTACCAGCCAAACCACGGCCTTTGGATTTCCTTTGTTAAAATAAGTGTTAATACTTTTTAAGGCATTACAGGCAATAAAGGTTTTTCCGCCGGAAGTAGGTACTTTTATCGCTATATGAGCCGCTCCGGGAATGGTATCTTTATACGGTCGCATTCCGGTGGTAGAACCGTCTAATTTTACGGTATATTCTCCCAGTTTGTCTTTCCAATACTCATTAAATGCCTGTGCCGGAGAGCTACATTCTTCCAGATAACTTAAATAGTTTTCTAAATCGGTTATTACCTTTTGTTGGTAGGGTTTTAATTCCATACTAATTGTTCTTAAAACCGGGTAATATCCCGGGGTATTTTTTTAAATATAAGGGAATGTTTGTTCATAAAATCGGCATCGAGTAAGCAGTTATCTGCATAAATAATATATTGTTCTGCCTTCGTTTTCAGGGTGCGCAAAAAGTTCTCATCCAATGTGGTAAGCTTTTCTTTATCGTAATAAAAATAATACGCCGTTTGGTATTGTTTTCCTAACAGATAGTTTTCTTCCTGTTTTTGGTAAGGAGTTTTCACCTCGGAATACCAAATATATTCCCTGATTTTATCTTCTCCTACTTCTTCATTTAATATATTTTCTTCTAAGAACAGCGGTTTACCTAGTTCGTAATAAGAAAAATCTCCTCCGGTGCCTTCTACCGCTTTGTTTTCTTCTCCATAGCCGGAAATTACCCGTTTTACCCTTTCGGCGGTAATTCTTTCTGCATAGTCTTCCATTTCTACCAAAATAAACTTGCGGTTGCCTCCGTCTTGTTTATTGAGATTTAAAACGGCATGAGCCGTGGTTCCTGAACCTGCAAAGGAGTCTAAAATAATGGAGTTTTTATCTGTTGATACAGTAAGTATAAATTTTATTAATTCTGATGGCTTAGGAAAATCAAATAATTTCTGTTTAAAAATATCTTTTAATTCATTAGTACCTTGAGTATTTAAAAATTCTTCGAGTAGTGCCTCTGGGTATTTGTTTACAAAATCTATCTCTCGTTCTTTCATATACACTCTTTTTTTTTCAAAATGAACTAAATTACTCCTAAATCTTTCAATAAAAGTATCATAACCCCATCTCCATCTCCCATATTCATTACCTCTTTTTCTAGGTCTATAACATTTATATCCTTTTGCTATTAATTCTAAATCTTCATTCTCATAAACAGTACTTCTTTCCAAATTATAGTCAAATTTTAAGTCTATTTTATTATATTCTTCATTATAATAAATAGAATACCCCATCTTACTTCTTTTTACTAATGTATCATCTCCCCCTTGCATTTCTAGAGCACGAATACTGTAAAATCCAATACTATCTTTTAATTTAAATTTTTTACTATTTTTAATTTGATAAGATCTAAATGTAAAATTATTTTTTTTATACGGTAAAATATAATCTGTAGTTGTTATAATTTTATTATTTCCTGTATCATTTTTTGAACCACTACTTTGCTTACGTGTAATTAATCCTAAATAATTATTCTTTCCAAAAATTTCATCACAGATTAATTTTAGGTTTGCCTGTTCGTTATCGTCAATAGAAATAAAAATAGCCCCATCGTCAGCTAATAATTTATGTAATAGTTTCAACCGGGGATACATCATGCAGAGCCACTTATCGTGCCGGCTTAAGTCTTCGCTTTCCTTACCTACTACCTGCCCCAACCATTTTTTTATTTTAGGGTCGTTTACATTGTCATTATATACCCAGCCTTCGTTCCCGGTATTGTAGGGAGGATCTATATAAATACACTTTATTTTGCCTTCGTACTCTGGAAGTAAACTTTTTAAGGCTTCCAGATTATCGCCGTGTATAATTTTATTTTCGCTGGTTTTCTCTTTCTCTTCTGTTTGTGTACCGTTTGTATAGGTATATTGCTTTTCCAATATCCTAAAGGGTACTTCCTGATGATGATTGATTACTTTCTCTTTTCCTATCCAATGGAGTGTAGGCATTTATCTAATTTTTTATCTAGGGCAAAGATAAAAAATATAGACTTTTGTATACAATATAAATTAACAAATTTATTATATTAATTTTTATTTTTTAATCGATTTTTATTTCTTATTTAATGTATATGAAATAAATTACTGCAAATATTTGTATTTAAAATATTTCTAATTTTTTGTTTAGAGATAGTTATTTATCTTATTTTTAAACTAAAATATTATATCAATGAGCAAAAATTTGGAAAATTATCCGTTAGTATAACTTTAAAAGATAAAAGTAAAGAAGGTTTTATAAATAGAATAAACAAAATATTTAACTATGTTAAATGAAAAAAATAGAATGGAAATTCAATTATTTAAATTATTTTAGAAATAAAAGTAAACAATTTAATAAATATATAATATTCTGTTTAACAATAACTTTCAGAATAAATTTTGTAAAAATTAATAATTAAAAAAATTCATTAACTTATTATAAGAAACAAATATTGCTTATCCAGTCAATATATATTATATGTTTTTTTTATTAATGACTGGATTAATAATAAACCAATATCTTAATTATTTTAGCTGCCTAAAACAAACTATTTATTCAATAATTTCTCAATCAACTCATTTTTTTCTTGAATCATGCGTTCATAGAGCTCTTGCTTTTCTTTGTAAAGATCTTCTTTTTCGGTATACAGTTCAATGATTTTTTCAATAGGATTAAATGTGCATTTATAATGAAAACTTTCAATTGTATTTGCAATAAAATTCAAAGCGCCTTCATCATTGAAATTTTCAATCGCCTCTACGGGAATTTTAAGAATTTGAGCGATTTTTTCAAGAGTTTCTTTTTCAATTTCTTCTTTGGCTTCCAATTTAGATACTCCTGCTTGTGTTATATGTAATTCAACGGCTAAAGCATCTTGTTTAACGCCTAACATTTCGCGCAATCTCTTTATATTTCTTCCGTGATGTACTTTTTTAGAGCTAATATCAGCATTCATGATCTGTTTCGTTTTATCTGTTTACAAAAATATAAAATTATACGAATTAAATAAGATATTCTTCGGTTGTTGTGCGAATTATCATTTTATAATTATTTATCTTATCTAGGTGTCGTTACTTTGCTTGTATAAATATAATTAAAATATGAATCACAAGCCTTATAAACACATACAAGATTTAATCAATGAATTAAAAAAAGATCACGCTAAGCACAGTAAATATGCAGGTATCGGAAGTTATAAACATTTAGGGTTTACTATTCTTTCAATGCTAAATAGTTGTCAAACGCATTTGTTTTCTTTAGAAAATCAAGGTTCAAAGGAAGAAGAAATACGGATTGATATTTATAACCTTTTGGAATTAATAAAAAAGCTTCTTCCACATCTTGAATTTGAATTTTTAGATAAGGTATTAGTCGAAGACTAACGAAATTTAAATATGTAATTATACTTTAAAAATATCTTGAATTAGTTGTTGCACCCTTTGGGTTGAATAATAATACAAAAACATTTTATAGTTAAGCAAATCCATTACCTCAACTTTCCAAATATATTTATTGTACGATTGAATTCTAATCTCCATTGAAGCATCTACAAACAAACCTAAAACGGCATTTTCAATCGAATTTATTTTAGAAAAAATTTCGAGTACTTGCGATTTTAATGCAGGTAAAGCCTCTTCCCTTTTAATAGAAAGTAATTTAGAACTATTTTCTAAATAAAGTAAAATCAATGGTTAAATTTCTTTTTATCTTTCGTAAGAATATGAAAACGCCATAACAACATAACGGCAGCAAATCCTAACCCGATACACAAACCGATCCAGGTTCCCACAGCTCCCAATTTTTGTTGGATGCATAAATAGTATCCTATGGGAATAGCTAAGATAATATACGCTATAAAACAAATAAGTGTCGGAATTTTCACATCTCTCATGGCTCGTAAACAGCCTAAGCTTACCACTTGTATACCGTCAAAAATTTGGAATAAGGCCGTTAAAATCACTAATCGTGAAGCAATAGCAATAACTTCGGTTTTACTTTTATCAAAAAATATTAACGGAAGTTGATCTTTAAAAATGATAAAAAGTATACCGCATATCGTCATAAAACCGACAACCAAATAAATATTTGCCATCCCTGCTTTTTTTAGATCTGCCATATTTTTAACTCCATAATATCCGGCTACTCTAACGGTTGCTGCCACACCAAAACCGGTACATACTTGAAAGGTTATAGAAGCCAAATTGGATGTTACCGAATGGGCGGAAGTATCTAAATAGCTGTGCATTCCTGCAATAAATGCAGCAAGGGCAAACGAACTTATTTCAAATAAAGACTGTAATGAAGAAGGCAACCCTATGGAAATAAGCTTACGAAAATAGGCCGCTTGAAAATTTTTCCATTTAACCCCTTTTAAATAAAATAATGATTTTTTGTTAGTATATAAAACCACTATAATAATACACATCATTAAAATACGCGCTATTAAAGTTGCCGTTGCAGAACCTTGCAATCCCATTTCCGGCAATCCCCAATATCCGTATATCAATCCGAAATTCAAGATTACATTTACAATATTAGATATGATGGTTGCGATGGTAACTAAAATAGTCATGGAAATACCTTCAGAAAATTGTCTGTAAGATTGAAAAATCATTAAAGGCAATAAACTCCATGCGCTTATATTAAGGAAAGTAATTGCGTCGGGAATTACGGATACATCTTGTCCGGCTTTGTACATCAAAGGAGAGCACAACTCTAGTAAAAGAATGACCCCTAAGGCCAAAGATACATTCAAAACCATTCCGTGAGTAAATATTTTTTTCACTCGGTCAGTGTTTCCATTGGCTACGGAAGAAGATATAAGAGGCGACATGGAATAGGAAAACCCTAACAAAAAAACCAAGAAAATGAAAAACAAACTGGTTGCCAATGAGGATGAGGCCACGGCTCTTTCTCCTAAGTTTGCTATAATAATAATATCAATAAAATTCACGGAAACTTGTCCCAATTGAGTAATTACAACAGGTAATGCTAATTTAATATTTGCTTTAAAATGTCCTTTTAAATCCATTTGATTTTATTAGAGCCTGCAAAGATAGTGAATTAACAGAAATTCAATTGCTAAGCTTTCTGAATCTTTATACTAAAAATCCAAAATAATTTAATTTTATAGAATAAAATCTATTGTATCAATGGCATTTTGTATTATATAGAAGCCAACTTTTAAAATTTCAAGAATAATATCAGTATTAATGAAACAAAAGATGTACCTTTGCACTGCCAGGCATTCGCCATTATAAATGTAATACACTAATACATGAATACCCCTGCAAAAGAAAATTATTTTTTTCAGAAAATTGTGGTTATTGTCGGAACAGCTTTATTTATTATTAAAGTTATTGCCTGGCAGCTTACCCATTCCATAGCGATTTTAACGGATACGTTGGAAAGTATTATTAATGTTGCTGCCGGATTATTTTCTTTATACAGCCTTTACCTATCTTCCAAACCCAAAGACAGAGACCATCCCTACGGACATGGCAAAATTGAATTTATTTCGGCCGGGATTGAAGGAAGTCTTATTACTGTAGCCGGTGTGCTGATTATTTACGAATCGATACTTAATATTTTCAACGTTCATGAAATACGCAAACTGGACTTTGGAATTCTTTTAATTGGCGTGACCGGACTGGTTAACTATATTATGGGAGTTGCCGCCATTAAGAAAGGTAAAAAAAATAAATCTTTGGCTTTAATTTCGGGAGGAGAGCATTTAAAATCAGATACGTATTCCACCTTAGGACTTGTACTGGGTCTTTTTGTCATGTATTTTTTTAAAATATACTGGATGGATAGCGTGATAGCCCTGATTTTTGCTTTGATTATTATTTTTACCGGGGTTAAAATTATTCGTAAATCCTATGCGGGAATTATGGATGAAGCCGACGAAGAATTGATCGTTCAATTAGTTGAAACTTTAAATAAGAACAGAAATCCAAATTGGATTGATATTCATAATGTACGGTTTATAAAATACGGAAGCAGCTTACATCTGGACTGTCATTTAACCTTACCCTGGTATTTTAATGTGAGGGAAGCTCATAAAGAATTAGATGCGCTTAAAAAGATAATTATTGATAACTTTGGCAACAGTTTTGAAATGTTTGTTCACGTTGATGATTGTTGTGAATCTATTTCATGCAAAATTTGTACAAAAACCAATTGCCCGTATCGTAAATATCTTTTTGATAAGGAGGTTTTGTGGACAAAAGAAATTATTGAGATTGACAAACGCCATAAATTAGATAAATAAAATATGAGTAAGAAAAAAAATTATTTACGTATTGAAGAAACTATTTTTAAGTCTTTAGGAAAAATTGGATATATCATTATCTTTACTTTAGTATTTTCTCTCGTAATGGTGTTAGTAGATTTTATACTTCATTGTTTTGTAGATAATCATTATACTTCTAAATTCTTATTCTCAGGGGAAATTCCTTTTTCAAATTGGATCAACTTAATGTGGAAAAATTATTCTTTCTCCTTATTTAAAATAGTTTTCTTTGGCGTTATATTTATTATTTTGGGCTTTTATAGAAGCAAAGCTTTAACGAATGAATTTTCTCAATAGATCTAACAATTAAAATTACACTAAAATAAAAAGCTGCTTCCTGATTAGAAAGCAGCTTTTCTATTTATATAAGTATATTCTAATTTTATTTTTTAATTAAAATGCTTGAAACGGCAGATTTTATAATTTCTGCTTTTTTAGCTAATTCTTCATCATTCCACAATAATGAAATAGGAATGGTTACCGTTTTGCTGATAATATCATCTGATTGTGAATAATCTGCATTAGCATAATTTGGTAACAATTCTTTGTGCTCTTTATAAAGAGGGGCTAACGATTTCAGTAATTTCAAATGATCCCATTTTCTGATATAATGCCAATTGTTATCATACCAATAAGCATTGCCAATACCTTTACTGCTTAATTCAAGCGATACTTTTTTTGCTAATTCTTGGCTAGGTAAAAATATACTTAAAAAAGAAGCATTATCTCCCGCTTCATCCGGTATTCGTCTGAAATTAACACCCTCTACTTCCTTCAACGCATCTTTCAATACTTTTTTATTTTTACGTTGTATGGAAAGTATTTGATCTAATTTTTCAAATTGAGCAAGACCTACAGCGGCGTGTAACTCAGAAATTCTGTAATTTAATCCTAAATACGGATGATTTTCGGCGCCTCTATTATTTCCGATATGATCATGTCCGTGATCCGTATATTGATCTGCATGTACATAGTACTCATCCTTATTGGTTACTACGGCTCCTCCTTCTCCACAAGTTACGGTTTTAACAAAGTCAAATGAAAAGCATCCTAAGTCTCCTATAGTTCCCAAATATTTACCTCTATAAGTACCTCCAAATGCTTGACATGCATCTTCAATTAATAATAATTTATATTTTTTTGCCAATTCTTTCAATGCGGAAATATCTGCCATAGCTCCGCACATGTGTACGGGCATAATTACTTTGGTTCGGGAAGATATGGCTTTTTCTACAGCTTTGGGATCTAAGGTTAACGTGTCGTCAATGTCAACCAAAACAGGAATGGCTCCCACGCTTAATACCGCCTCGAAACTGGCCACAAAGGTAAAGGTTGGAAGTATCACTTCATCTCCCGCCCCAACTCCTGCAGCATTCAAAGCCGTTAATAAAGCACTTGTACCACTACTGGTAAGTTGTGCATGACTTACATGCATTCTTTTTTGAATAGCCTGTTCAAACTCTTTTGCCTTCCAATGATTATTCCTTGCGGATTCAAAGTTATAACGCATAAGAATACCACTTTCAATAACATCGTTCAGGTGTTTTTTTTCTTCTTCACCCCAAAGCTCATATCCTGGCATAATAAAACTATTTTTATATTATTTTTTTTGTTAAAAATGTTAAACAAAGGTAACAAATTGACTGAAAAGAATCTTTATAAAAACAAATAAAAAAAAGTTAATACCTGAACTATTTCACTATAGATTATTTACAAATTTTGGAGCTGAACTCACGTTTATAAAGGTAAAAAACATTAATCAAGCTTTTATATTTTCCCTATTAGAAATAAAAAATACCTACTATTATATTAACTCATTTTGTAAAATTATAATATATCTAATTTTATTGCATAAAATTTATTAAATATTTAAACATTATTGATTTTTATTCATAATAATTTATTTTATTTGAAAAAATATTTAAAATTATATAAAATTAAATGTTAATAATTGTTAACTTTGTTAAACTAACATTAACATTAAAAAAATACATGAGCACACAGGCTCCATACCGTTTTTTCATTTTATTATTCTTAGGAATTTTTAATTCAATTCCTGCCCAAATTATGACAACCCCTTCGGTGACGATAAAAGATCATAATAACCTAAAAAGTCCTGTTACCATTGATTGTAATTATAAATTCAACGAAAACCATAAAATTTTACTGAAGGCTGAATATCCGGAACTAAAAAACACGTCTTCCTATGCTGTAACCTCTATTCCTTTTAATCCGGTGGGAACATTCTCTGAAGGTCAAGAAGTTATCATTGACAGTGATGATAAATGGAGTAACGCACAAGAACTCCCTTTTAATTTTTGTTTTTACGGTAATACTTTTAACTCTATTATTTTAGGTGATAACGGAGTCATCTGTTTTGATACCCAATATGCGGGAACAGAATGTCCTTATGCCATTGCAGGATCTATCCCCGATCCTAATTTAATGCATAATACCATATTTGGGGCTTATCATGATATGACCAATGATAGTGATGTATTTGGATGTACTCGTGATTGCGGTAAAATCACCATGTATACGACAGGGATGATTCCTTTCCGAAAAACAATCATAAATTATTATAATATGAATCATTTCGGTTGCGAAAACTCAAAATCGACCGTGCAAATAATACTTTATGAAACTACTAATGTTATCGAAGTCTATGTAAAAGAGAAACCGTTAACTTGTGATATAGGAAATGAAAAAAGAGCACTTATCGGAATCACTAATTCTGATGGATCTGAAGGAGTTTCACCCAATCAAAGAAATACAGGAATCTGGGAAGCCTATCATGAAGCATGGAGATTTGCTCCGCAAGGTACTCCTACTGTTCCTAAAGTTGAATGGAAAGATGCCGATCAAACCCTTCTTCCTTCATCGGAAGTTAATCCGAAAAATTCAACAACTTATTATGTGAACGTATCCTATGCCGGTTGTACTCCGATTACCCTAAATGATGAATTCCGAATTATTTTCGCCTCTGACTTTCCAAAAGTGAAAGATATACAGGTAAATAAATGTTTTGAAGGTATAACCCCAAATGAAGTTATCAATTTAGAAGAATTGATGAAAGAAGCATCTGAATCTACTCCCGATGTCATTACCACTTTACATCAGAATATAGAAGATGCCCATTCAGGACAATATCCTTTGACGGGTTTAAATTCCTATCCGATTACTTCTAATTCAAATTCCTTTTATTTACGAGCTTCAAAGGGTAAAGATTGTTATTCGACCTCGGTGATTACCATTCACATGAAAAGAAAACCCGGCCTAAAAGAAATGGAACCTATTATTATTTGCAGTAATGGTGACCGGGATTCTGAAATAATATATTTAAACAATTATACGAATCAAATAAATGGATATGAAGAATGGATGAACCTTGATTTTTATGATTCCTATGCTAATGCTCTAAACGGAAATCATCCCATTAGTACTCTTTCGCTTTCTTCTGCGGTAACCATTTATGCAAAAGCCAGTAATAAAGACTTTGAAGATTGCTTTTCTATCATTCCTGTAACTTTCAAATTTCAAAAAACGATTGTTTCCAAACCTCAAGAAATTATACTTTGTAATGAAGATTTAAAAGGACGAGAAATTTATAATTTGAGATCCTATGAAGCCTCGATTACGGGATATGATAATCTTACTTTTACTTATTTTACTTCCGAATCTGATGCTTTACAAAATATAAATCCTATAGTAAATCCTAATAATTATTATGTGACCAATGGAGAGAAAATTTTTATAACCATTTCAAGTCCGGGGTATTGCCCTTCTATATCATCGTTAACTTTTACTTTTAAAAATTCTTTAGTAGAAAACTTACATAAATACGTGTGTGATGATAATTCCCAGGATATAAAGGTGAATCTTTTAGACTATTATTATTTAATGAAAAAAGAACACGATATAGAGCTTTATGGAATGTACACTACCTGGCAAGGAGCTATAGATAAAGACAGTATGCTGCTAATTACTGATTTAGAAAATTTTAAAGTTAATTATCCATTTTCAATTATTTATGTTCGTTTTTATGATAAAAAGATCAAATGTGATTTTATTCGAGAAATAAAATTGGAGATTAGAGATAAAATTGAAAAAAGACCATCTTATAATGTTTGCGATATTAATAATTCAGGTAAAGTTAATTTTAACCTAAATACGTTAAGACCTATTTTTCTTGCCGGATATCCACCATCTTCAATCGCATTTTATGAGACATTGGATGACTATAACAATGAAATTAATCCGGTAACTGAAACTATCATCACCGGACCCAAAACCATTTATGTCAAAGTTAATGTTGATGATGGATGCAAATATTTCTATATGATTAATCTCTTTTTAAAATCTTTAGAGGTATCTGAAACACAAAAAATTTCATTATGCGATAGAGGTAATGATGGAATTGAAAATTATTATTTGAACGATTTAATCAATTTTTTAGGCCTAACCGATTACAGTTCTGTTCAATTCTACACGTCTGAACACGATGCTTTCAAAGAAATACATCCGATTTCTGCTATAGAACCCTATCCTATAAGTATAAGTAATAATAAAGTATATGTTAGAACTAATTATGAAAACAGTTGTCCAAGTATTATACCTGTAGAAATACGTTTATTGGAATCGGTAACAGTTCCTGATTTGAAAACTATTGAGGTTTGTGATACAGACAATAGCCATAACAAAATCGTAAATTTAATTCCGGTGATTGCAGAAAGCGGAGTTGATACGAAAAAAATTTCCGTAGATTTTTATTTAACGGCAGAAGGAGCTCAAAATCAAAACAATAATGAAAAAATTTTAGATCCTACTGCATTCGCCTTATACAATACTACTACACTATATGTTCGTTTTACCAACAAAAAATCAAAATGTTGTGAAATAAAGCCTTTAAAAATAAAGTTAAATCCTTTTCCTATTGTTTTAAAATATAACTTGGATATCTGTGACTTTAGTAATGATAATGAGGAAGAAGTAATTTTAAGTGAATTAAACTCTCATATAGTTACCAATCCGCAAAGTTTTACTTTCTCCTATTTTTTAAATGAACAAGATGCATTAAACAACATCAATACTATTATAAAACATATTATAAAAAATTCAACGCAACTATATGTTAAAATCTCTTCAGGTAAAGAATGCCAAATCATTCAAAAATTAGGTTTTACGTTACAATCTTCACCTGTAGTTAAAGATAAAATTGTTGAAATATGCGATAATAATGCCGATGATACGGAAATTGTAGATTTAACCTTATATGAAGAAGATTTAGTTACAACTTCCCGATCAAATTATCAATACTCATATTATACTTCATATGAAAATGCGTATACTGATAAATTTAGTATTTCCAATACAAAAGAATACGTCATTCAACCATTTCCTACTACTATTTATGTAAGAATTACGAATTCTTCAGGATGTTTTTCCATTGCAAAGCTCACTTTTAAAAGTGCAGAAAAAGTGTTAGCTCAAAATAAAAAAATACATATTTGCGATGAGGGATCAGATATGCAAGAATATGTTAATTTAACCAACTATATATCTGATGTTTTAATTACCTCGGGCCAAAATTTAACTATTAATTATTACAAAACCGAGGAAGGAGCTAATAATAGAGACAGCCATACGCTCATAAAAAATCCTGAACGTTATTCTGTTACCTTAGCAAAAGTTTATGTATGGGTACGTATGGATAATTCTTCTACCGGTTGTTATACGGTTAGATATTTAGAAGTTAATTTAGAACCTCTTCCTAAACTTATTAATGCTAAATATTTAGTTTGTGATACAGATTTTGACGATGTATATAAAGTAGATTTAGATGATCTTCGCTATACCGTAATATTTAATCCCGACGGGTATACATTTTCCTATTACCATTCTCAGGAAGATGCTGTTAAAGACATCAATAAGATCAAAAATATACATCAATACACAGTAAAAAGCTTTAATGAAAAAATAGTATTGAAAGCTACCAATAAATACGGGTGCAGTTCAATTAGAACAGTAACCTTGTACACAAAAGATAAAATTAAGGTATCAACTCAATCCATGGAAATTGAAAGTTGTGATGATGACTTTGATGGATTAACATTTTTCAATATCACTACCATGAACTCATCCATAACCAAAGATCCAAAGGCTACTTTTGAATATTTCAGCACTTTAAACGATGCTAAAAACCAAACCAATCCTATTGTAGATCCATATAATTATAAAAATATTGTACCTTTTAAGGACCAAGTATACGTCCGAGTTTCATCTCCCGATTACTGTCCGGCTCTAAGTGTAATAAACCTTAAGGTTTTACCGGTTCCTGTAAGTTCATTACAAAAGAACCTAAAAATATGTCCGAATGGAACTCTTGAACTAGTAGCGGATACAAAAAATCCTGAGGATTTTTACGAATGGAATACCGGAGTAAAAGGATATGATAAACATACAATAACCATATATAAAGCAGGTATTTATACGGTAACCATTACCGGTAAAAACGGTTGTAAGTATACTTATACCACTCATGTAACCGAATATGCTAAAACGAGAATTACAGATTTAAATGAAGGTAATGATTATATAACGGTAATTGCCGAAGGGGATGCTCCTTTGGAATATTCTATGGATAATAAAAATTGGCAATCCCATAATACATTTTATAATCTAAAACCGGGGATATATACTTTCTATGTAAGATCATTGGCAAACGGTTGTTATTCTCCCGAAAAGAAAGGAGTTTTATTTAAGATAAATAATGTGATAACTCCCAATGGAGACAATCTTAATGATGCATGGAGATTATGCGGCTTGGAAAATTTCGACTCACTTCCTTCTCATATCAAAATTTTTGACAGATATGGTAAAGTTGTATTTTCACAAAGTTCTAATTCATGCTTTGTATGGAATGGATATTATTTGGGCAGACCATTACCTACTACTTCCTATTGGTATGTTATTGATATTGCTGACGGAAGACAATTTACAGGATGGATCGTTGTAAGAAACCATAATAATCATGTTGATTAATGAATAAATAGTTCTCATATAAATTTTTATCTTTAAAACACGTACAGGCATATACGTATTCAATTTTTTGAGCAGCGATTATATGTCTGTATTTTTTTATGTTTTAGCTCCGTCTTTACTTATAAAATTTTTTTGAGAAGACTAAGGAATACAAAGTTTAGAGTCGAGGGCATTATAAAAATTTTTGCATTGGTAATTTAAAAGTAAGCCATTCTGAATGAATTAAACAATCAGAAGGCTTAGCGGTTGTTAAGATTAAAATTTAAACTATTATCATTTAAATTTTTAAGACTTGGTGTGTGTAATTAATAAAATATAGCATTTAAAGTGTATTCTTATTTGTTATAAACAACTTCTTTAAGAATATTTATTCCGTTTATAGAAGCAGGAAATCCTGCATAGACTGTCATAAGTAGCATTACCTCTTTGATTTGATCTGGAGTTAAACCTATATTCAATGCTCCTTTTATATGAAAATTTAATTGAGATTGTGCATTTCCCAATGTTGCTAAAGCTGCTATGGTGGCAATTTGTCTATATTTTTTATCTAAATTATCTCTTGAAAAAATATCTCCATATCCATATTCAATAACAAAATTAACCAACTCCGGTGAAATGTCTCGATATGCCTTTTTCAGAATATCTTCTTGCTCTTTCTTCAACATGGCTAAATAATCAGCTCCTAACTTATATCGGTCTGTCTCATTTTTAGAAGCTTTTTTACCTTCTTCATCTTTGATTCCTTTTTCTTTTCTTTCTTTAAGGACCTCTCTAAATGCATTCATTCCATTAATACATTTTGGAAATCCACAATATACCGACATTTGCAAAATAACCTCTTTTATTTCATTTATGGAACAACCTACTTGTAAGGCTCCATGTAAATGGACTTTTAATTGAGGTATGGCTCCCTGTGCCATGAGAGATGAGATGGCCGCTATTTCTTTTGATTTATTATCCAGCGCTTTTAAACTATAGACTTCTCCAAATGAATATTCAATAATAAATCTACTTAATTCCGGTGAAATATCTTTTAAGCTTTCAACAGTTCTGATTCCGGCTTCTCCATCAATTTCTTTTAATTTTTCCCAACCTTTTTGGTAACGTTCTGATTTTTCCATTTGCGCATAACTATTTAATGTTAATATAAATACCACTAATACGGTAAGTAATTTTTTCATTTTGTTTTTAAGCAAAGATACCGGAGATCAACACTCTACAGATAGGACTTTTATTTCTGTTTTCGGTACTTTTCCAAAAAGGTTGAAGGAGAGAAATCTGTTTTCTTTTTGAAAATACGTGAAAAATAAGAGGGATCTTCAAAACCTAATTTATAAGCTATCTCGTTAACATTATACTTGCTAAATAGTAATAATCGTTTGGCCTCCGTAATTTTAAGATCTATAATATATTGTTTGGAAGAAATGCCTTTGTAATGTTTACAAATTTCATTTAATTCTTGAGTTGTAACTTTCAATTTTTCAGCGTAATATTCAATGGATGATGTTTTAAAATTTTCTTCAAAAATTACCATTTTGAAATCGTCTAAAAGAGTATGATGAAAGTTTGTTTCTTTTTTAAATGACAATCTGTTAAGTATGGAATAGAGATAGGGAATTCCTAATTTTATAGTTGTATCGGCTACTTCATCTTTAAATCCAAATTCATGAATAAGGTTCATAAAACAGCTTTCCATAATTTGTATATATGTAGTTGGAACATCTACAAATGCCCTATGATTATCAATACCCAATTCCAAGCCCAGGCAAGCATCCACCATCAAAATATACCCTTTGCTGTCAGAAGAATATTCCCAATTATGTATCTGTTTAGTATTTACAAGAAAAATACGGTTGGGTTTTATGGGATACTCTTGAAAATCGACTACATAAAATCCGCTTCCATGAGTAAACCAAACCAGAGAATAGAAGGAATGTCGATGAGGCCATTCAATATCCGGATCTTCTGTTCCTTCAAATGTTCCCACAAAATACGAAATGAAATGATTCGGTACCCCTAAGATATTTGCTATTGAATATTCTTTTAACATATAACAAAGATAAAATATATTGTGAGTGATATAATAGAAATATATTTTTTAAATTTCTGATACTGAACTTAAAAACTAGTTTGAAAACCTATTGATTACCTTTTTTATAATGGAATTATATAATTTATTGACAGTTAAATTTGTATTATTGATTAGTATCAAATATACTTTATATAAAAAGTTTCCATAATTATATAATTTACTTTCATTAATTATAGAGTACATTTGAGATATCAAATAAATTTGAACAATAAATATGAAAAATGAATTAAAATTTAAAACTAATATAGATTGTGGAGGTTGTGTAAAAGCAGTAACCCCCTTTTTGTCTAAAGTAGAAGGTATTTCAAAATGGGAAGTTGATACAGCTAATCCGGATAAAATCTTGACTGTAGACTTAGCGGGTGCTACGGAAGAAGAGGTTGTCAATGCAGTAAAAAAAGCCGGATTTACCATTGAGAAAATTTAATTTTTCAATAAAATTGCTAAAAGAACCTTTATTTTTTTAAGGGTTCTTTTTATTGTTAACTTCTTTTTGTTCTTTAATCCTATAATAATATTAATTACCTTTGCATTTTAAAAATTTATATATATATAAAATATAATTTGGATAGCAATGACTAACTCTGAAAAAGAAAATTCGATCGGTTACCAATTAAGTTATACAGAAAATCTGCACAGGAATCTTTTAAATAAAAAATTTTCAACCAATAAGTTAGACATTACTCCCGAACAATTTATTATTTTAGATTTATTAACGGAACATTCTACAGGAATATCCATGCAGAAAATATCAGAAAAAATACACAGAGATAATTCTGCCATTACCCGATCCATTGATATTTTAGAAAAAAAAAATTTGGTAAGCAGAGTCAATGCAGAAAAAGATCGTAGGAAAAAAATTATATTAATTACTAAGCAAGGAATTACACTTTTACATAATGCTAAAGACATAGCAAAGCAATATGCAAAAGAAGTTGCAAAAGGACTAACTGAAAAACAACTTAATGATTTATTTTCTATTCTTAAGATTATCCAGAAAAATATTAATGAATCTAATATATAGAAATGCCTTATAACCTTTTTATATAAAAGGTTTATTCTTTACACAAATGTGCTTTTTGAAATTTAAAATTTGCGGTAAAGATATGCGTCTTAAATAAATAATAGCTTACCCTAACTATCAATTATAATTTAACAGCTTCAAACATTTGAGTCGGATTTACAATTTCATCTTGTGCTGCTACCAATTGCAATTCATACTCTCCTTGTCTATGAGTTTCCAGCATTACGGCATAAACAGCAGCAGTTGTATGTTCTAATACTTCTTTATAATTTTTCCCCAGTAACATATGGGTCAGTAATAAACCGGAAGTAAGATCCCCTACTCCAACCGGTTGACGAACACCAAAATCTACTAAAGGTCTTGATATATGCCATTTTCCTTCTGAAGTAGACAATAACATCTCAAATTTATCTGAACGATAGCCTGCCCTGCTTAAGTGTTTAACTAATACAGTTTTTACCCCTTTACTGTGAATTACATCAACTGCAGAAACTACATCTGCAACTGAAGTAATGGTTCGATCGGTTAAAATTTCCAACTCTAATAAGTTAGGTGCCATAATGTCACTTACTCCCATCGCTTCATTTTTAAAAAATTCCGACACTCCGGGAGCTACAATACAGCCTTTTTCAGGATGTCCCATAACGGGGTCACAAAAATAAACGGCATTTGGATTTTCATTTTTAACCTTTTTAACTATTTCCAAAATTGATTTTCCTTGTTCGGGAGAACCGATGTATCCGTTTAAAACTGCATCGCATTTTTTCAACTGATGGATGTTGTCGATTCCTTGAACAATATCCAATAAATGTTTGGCTGTCATTACTTCACCCGTCCATTGTCCATATTGTGTATGATTGGAAAATTGCACCGTATTTAATGACCATACTCTAACACCGCAACGCTGCATAGGAAATTCAGCTGCGCTGTTTCCTGCGTGGCCATACACTACATGAGATTGGATGGATAAAATATTTTTCATTAGTTTTATAATTAATAGTTACAAATTTATAAACTTTATTGGCAATTAGTAGTAATTTATAAAGAATTGTTCAGTATGTTCATTTCTCAATATGAAAAGTAAAATAATTAATAAACCATATAAAAGAAGATTAATTTCTTGTTAAAAACCGTTAAAGCAACAAAATAATTGAAATTTGGTATTACTTTTGAAATAAAAAAATCCAGTATTTATTTAAATTAAATTGTACTATGAAAAAAAATAAGTTTGAAATTAAAAAAATAGGTTCTTATATTTTAGTAGGTGTGATAGGGGGATTGATTTCTGCAGGTGCAGTTACCTCCATATCAAAAAATACGAATTTAAAAGATTTTGAAATATTTAAAAATCCTACCCAAAACGAAAAAGCTTATTTTACTTCAGCTTCTACTAATAGCGTATTGGGATTAAATCCTCCCGATTTAACCATCGCAGCAGAAAAAACCGTGAATGCAGTAGTGAGTGTAAAATGTTATTCTTCCTATGTGCAGCAACAACGCAGATCCTTAGATCCTTTTGATTTCTTTTTTGGAGATCCTTTTAATTCTCAAGGGCAACAAAGACAACAACAAACTCCAAAAGATTCTCCTAACGGGTTAGGTTCGGGAGTAATTATTTCTAGTGATGGTTATATAGTTACCAATAATCATGTGATTGATGGAGCTGATAAAATAGAAATTACACTTAATAATCAAAAAACATATACAGCCACTTTAGTAGGAACGGATATCAACTCCGATATTGCTCTGTTAAAAATTGATGAAAAAGGGCTAAGCTTTTTAAATTTCTATAATTCCGATAATGTGAGAATTGGAGAATGGGTATTAGCTGTAGGAAATCCATTTGGATTAACTTCAACAGTTACAGCGGGTATCATTTCAGCCAAAGGTCGTAGTTTAGATCTTTTGCGTTCCAATTCCAGAAGTCCTATTGAATCTTTTATTCAAACCGATGCGGCAGTAAATCCCGGGAATAGCGGAGGTGCTTTAGTAAACGCCAACGGTGATTTAATTGGTATTAATACAGCAATTGCTTCTCATTCCGGAACCGGAACATTTGAAGGGTACAGTTTTGCTGTTCCTTCCAATATAGCTAAAAAAGTAGTGGAGGATATTCGCAAATACGGTTTGGTTCAACGGGGTTATTTGGGTATTGGTGCTCTTGACTTGAGTGATGATTCTGCAGTTAAGCAATATAATTCTCAAAACAAAACCAACTATAAATCACAAGAAGGTGTACTTATCACTGATATTCAAAATGACGGAGGAGCAAAAGATGCCGGCTTGAAAAAAGGAGATATTATTAAGCAAATTGACGGAACAAATATTAAGAACTTCCCTACTCTTTCGGGAGTTATTGGTGAGAAAAGACCGGGTGACCAAGTAAAGGTTACCGTTATACGAGATGATTCGTACAAATCTTTCAATGTCAGAATTAAAGATGCTAAAGGGGGGACTTCGGTTAAAACGAAGAACGATTTAAGTGTCGCCGAAAAGTTGGGTGCTGAATTTCAAGAATTGACTGATGACCAAAAGGTTAATTACGGTTTAGAATCCGGTATTGTTGTAACCAGAATCGATTCTAACGGAAAATTGAAATTAGCAGGCATTGGTGAAGGATATATCTTAATGGAAGTAAACGATAAGCCTGTTAATAGTGAAAAAGACATTGAAAAAATATTGAAAAATTATAAAGGAACGGTTTCTGTAAGATATGTAGATCCTTATGGTAGAATCTATCGTAGAGGATTTAAAATGGAATAAGAAATGTAGTTATTGATATATAATTAATTAGTAGTTTGAATTGCAACTTTTTAAATTTATTAAAAAGTTGCAATTCTTTTTATATAATGTTTTTATGATACAATTATTACTGATGTAATAATTTCCAAAGTTCGTCTTTTAATTGAGTTAAATTTTCTCCGGTTACGGCAGAAATAAATAATAATTTGAAATTTTCAGGAAAAGTCTTCCTTATTTCATCCTCCAATTCTTTATCCAGTAAATCTGATTTCGAAATTGCAATTACTCGATCTTTATCATTTAATTCCGGATTATATTTATTCAGCTCATTTAACAGAATTTTATATTCTTTGTAATAATCTTTTGCATCAGCCGGAATCAAAAACAATAAAATCGAATTTCTTTCTATATGTCTTAGAAATTTATACCCTAGTCCTTTTCCTTCGGATGCTCCTTCAATAATACCCGGAATATCGGCAATAACAAATGATTGAAAATCCCTGTATTTAACGATTCCTAAATTAGGTACTAAGGTGGTAAAAGCATAATCGGCTATTTTCGGTTTTGCAGAGGTTAATACAGACAACAATGTTGATTTTCCTGCATTGGGAAAACCTACTAATCCCACATCACCTAATAACTTTAATTCCAAAATAAAATTACCTTCCTTACCCGGCAATCCGGGTTGAGCATATCGCGGAGTTTGATTGGTTGATGATTTAAAGTGTGAATTTCCTAACCCTCCTTTTCCTCCTTCAAGTAAAATTATCTCTTCTTTATCTTTAGTTATTTCTCCAACAATAGTTCCTCTTTCATCTTTAGCAATAGTTCCTACGGGAACTTCGATATACAAATCCGCTCCATTAGCTCCGGTTAATTCTTGTTTTCCTCCGGGTTTACCATTTTCTGCTTTATTGTGTTTGGAATATTTTAAAGCCAAAAGGGTCCATAGTTGAGCATTACCGCGTAAAATTATATGTCCCCCTCTTCCTCCATCTCCACCATCAGGGCCACCTTTAGGAATATATTTTGCTCTGTGTAGGTGTGCAGAACCGGCGCCTCCATGTCCGCTCTTACAAAAAATTTTAACATAATCAACAAAATTCGACTGCATATATCTTTTATTTTTTTATAAAAAAAGGATTATTATTTTTCATAACAATCCTTTTATATGTAAGTGTTACATGTATTTTCTATACAAACTTTTCAATTTCTTTAGACAGTTCTGCGGTTATATCTTCAATACTTCCCTCTCCATCTAATTCAATCAGTTTATGTTGTTCTTTATAATAGTTGGAAACAACGGCTGTTTTTTCATAATATTCTTTAATTCTGTTACGAATTATACTTTCATCTGCATCATCTGAACGACCGCTTTCTTCACTTCTTTTTAAAATTCTTTTAACTAGAATTTCATCTTCTACATAAAGGGCTAACGTTACATCTACTCGGGTTTGAAATATAGAATCCAATAATTCATCAAGGGCTTCTGCTTGGCTTTTAGTTCTTGGATACCCATCTAAGATAAACCCTTTTTTGTTTGAATTTCTTTTAAGTTCATCTATCAACATTTCTGTTGTAAGTTCATCCGGCACTAATTTTCCATGATTTATATAGGTTTGAGCCTCTTGACCTAATTTCGTATTATTCTTTATATTATATCTGAATAAGTCTCCGGTGGAAATGTGTTCTAAGTGAAACTTTTCTGCTAAAATTTTTGCTTGAGTCCCTTTTCCACTCCCGGGAGGGCCAAATAAAACAATTATATTCATATTTGAAATTCTGTTTATTCTCCTTTTAATTGGTATAAGTCTTTAAAATTCCTTCCTAAACCATTATAATCCAACCCATATCCTATAACAAATTTATTAGGTATATTCATTCCTATTAAATCTATATTTAGATCCTTTTTATAAACATCCGGTTTAAAAAACAAAGTTGCAATTTTAATGCTTTTCACCGGTTTTACTTCAAGTAATTTATAAAGGTATTCCAAGGTGTTACCGGTATCAATAATATCTTCAAGTATTACTATATCTCGGTTTGTGATGTCTACAGTCATATCTGTAATTAAATCAACAGTTCCTGAACTTTGCATTCCGCTTTTGTAAGAAGACAACTGAAGGAAACCTATTTCACAGTTGCCTTTATAATTTTTTAAAAAATCACTGAAAAACATAATAACTCCGTTGAGCACCCCTATAAAAACGGGGACGGTGTCTTTGTACTCTTCATACAAAGTATTGGTCATCCTTTGTATGGAATGGTCTATTTCTTTCGAAGATATAAAAGGGGTAAAAGTTTTATCCAGAATCTTAATTTCTTCCATATATAACTATCTTTACTATGCCGCAAATATAATGATATTGACTAAATATCAAAGTTTGAAGTATATAATTTTTAATGTTAGATAAATGAACCATCATAAAAGATTATTTTTCATGGTGATGTTGATTGGGAGGAACTATAAGAATGGGTACTTTAGATTTATTAATAACGTTTTTTGAAACACTGCCGAGAATTGCTTCCATAAGTAAACCTCTTCCATGAGACCCCATGATGATGAGATTAGCTTTTCTGGATTCTGCTTCTTTCAATATAATATCTGCCGGTGTTCCTTGTTTTATAACAATTTCAACTTCAACGCCTTGTTCTTTAATTGATTTTTCATATTCTACCAATTGTCTGGTTTCTTCCTTCATACCTGCTTCTTCCAATTCCGGAAGATATTGAAAACCGATATCCCCTATAATAAAACCTAAATCTAAACTGGCAACATGTAAAAGGCACATTTTACTTCCGGTAGCTTTGGCATAGATGACAGCTTCTTTCAAAATATATTTGGTAGTTGCTGAAAAATCTACAGGGACTATCATTGTTTTCATAACCTAATATTTTATTATACAGCTTAAAGTTAATGAATATTTTTATTTTTATCATAAAATTTCAATAGAATAAATTTTCTTACTTTTGCAAACTAAGTTTTATTTTGAATATGCATATATTTATCCAAATTGCCCAGTTATTATTATGTTTATCTATTTTAGTTGTCTTTCATGAAGCAGGACACTTTTTAGCGGCAAAATATTTTAAGACAAAGGTTGAAAAATTTTATTTATTCTTTGATCCATGGTTTTCTTTATTCAAAAAGAAAATAGGTGATACTGAATATGGTATTGGTTGGTTGCCGTTAGGGGGATATGTTAAAATAGCAGGCATGATTGATGAAAGCATGGATACTGAGCAAATGAAAAGTCCACCTCAGCCTTGGGAATTTCGTTCTAAACCGGCTTGGCAACGTTTAATTATTATGCTTGCCGGAATTTTTGTGAATATTCTATTGGCTATCATTATATATGCCGGAATTTTAATGACTACAGGTGAACAAACTATTAATACGGATCTATTAAAAGACGGATATGCATTTTCTGATGTAGGAAAAAAATTGGGATTTAAAGATGGTGATATTATATTAGAAGTTGATAATAAAGAGATTCCAACTTTTAATTATTTACCTGTTTCTCTTTTATTCGGTGATCATGTAACGGTTAAGCGCGATGGAAAAATCATTAAATTTAACCTCCTCCCTGAAGAAAAAAGGGATGTTTTAAAACAGGAAGGAAGAGGCTTTATTTCTCCGAGAATAATTGCCGATGTTGATTCGATTTTACCTAATTCACTTGCTTCAAAATATCTTAAAAAAGGAGATATTATAACTAGTTTCAACAAGCAACCTATTAAGTATATTGATGAATTTAGATTAGAACTTTCTAAACATAAAAATGACAGT
This sequence comes from Apibacter sp. B3935, assembly GCF_009827705.1. Taxonomy (NCBI): domain Bacteria; kingdom Pseudomonadati; phylum Bacteroidota; class Flavobacteriia; order Flavobacteriales; family Weeksellaceae; genus Apibacter; species Apibacter sp. B3935. Next base: position 63,218 of record NZ_WINL01000001.1, on the reverse strand, counting down.
GTAACTTTAGGGATATATCGAAATGGACAAAATATAAATGAAAAACTTTTTGTTCCAGATAGCGCCATTTTAGGTTTTGTTCCTAGTGCTTCGAATTTAAAAAATGCAACTGCATATAAAAAATATAATTTTATGGATGCCTTTAAAAGGGCGCCGGTATTGTCTTGGGAAATGTTATTGGTTCAAATAAAACAATTTAAACTTATTATTAATCCAAAAACAGAAGCTTATAAACAAGTAAGCGGTCCTTTACGATTATATAAAGCATTTTCACCTGAATGGGATTGGGGACAATTTTGGAGTTTTACCGCTATGTTTTCTATATGGCTTGCGTTTTTAAATCTTTTACCGATTCCAGGATTAGACGGAGGTCATGCTTTATTTACCATTGCTGAAATGATTACCGGTCGTAAATTAAGTGATAAGACGATGGAAAAGGTTCAGATGGCGGGTATATTTATCCTTCTTGGATTAATGATTTTGGTATTTGGAAACGATATATGGAATATTATTGAAAGTTTGATAAATAAATAGTCATTATTTGTATTAAAAGTATCAATTTTAAAATTTAATATAACTTTAAGGTTACATAGTATATGTAACCTTTTTTATTTTCAATATTATAATAATTACTTATTTTAAATCGATATCAACTTTTAAGATTTTCTAAATAAATTAAAAGTCATCTCATGCCCAAAAATTAAACATTTAATTTTTATACCTATATTTAAAATCATAGAATTTATTTATTTTTATTGTTTACGTATTATTAAATTTATATATAATATTTGTATAAAATTAATATAAATATTAAATTTAAAAAAAATATATTTTTATGAAAAAGATAATAATAGTTCTTTACTTCTTTGTAAGCACTTCATTTTTATTTTCACAAGACGATAAACCCTATCCGAGGTATCTAACAAATCGTTTTTGGGATAATTGGTTTATAAATATTGGTGGTGGTGGCGGAATGTATTTTGGAGGTAAACAATTCAAAGAAGCTAGTTTTATTGATCGTCTTACATGGGCGTCTCATATAAGTGTCGGCAAATGGTTTTCACCACTTGTTGGGGCAAGATTGACGTTTCAAGGTGGTCTAAAACATACATTCAATCCAAATGGAAGACCCGTTTTTGATGAAAATAGAAATCCGGTTGATATAAGTACTTTAGACCCTAAATTAATACATCATATGCATCGTGGTTACTATATAACAGTTCATGCTGACGCGATGTTAGATCTTTCTAGCTTATTTTATGGGTATAAAGACGATAGAGCCTATAGTTTGATATCGTATGCAGGAGCTGGTATAGGAACTGATAGAAATGCAATCGATAATAATTCTCCAGTAATTTTACTTGGTTTATTAAATACTTTTCGAATTAATAAAAATTTTGCGATAAGTTTAGATATTTCTGCCCAAGCTGTTCAATCAAAGTTCAACGATTCCAAATACCCAAAAAGATGGACAAAATCTTATAAAAAACAAGATTGGGATGGAATCGGTTCTGTGAATTTAGGTTTTATTTTAGGTTTAGGTGGTAAACAAATATTTGAAAAAGCAGATAAGGTACATGTTGTTGACAATGCTTATAATAATGAATTAGTAAATAAATTAACTAACCAAATAGATAGTTTAAATAATGAAAATAAACTTTTAGCTGACAATCTTGATAAAATTAAAAATGTTCCACCAAAGGTTGAAATTTCTAGGGAGGTTATTATTAAAAATAATCCATATCCTATTCAATTTGAAATTAATAGCAGTATTATAAACTCTAAACAAGAGGCTATAATTTATAATATTGCTGATTTCCTTAAAAATAATGAAGATTGTATTGTTGAAATTGTTGGTTTATGTGACAGCAAAACAGGAACAAAAAAATACAATGAAGCACTTTCAATTAAACGAGCTAAATCTGTTGAAAACAAATTAATCAAACAATACGGAATATCTAAAGATCGTATCATATCAATTGGAAAGGGTGATTCAATTCAACCTTATCCTAATAATGATTGGAACCGAGTAGTTATAATAACTTTAATGGATAAATAATTTATAATTTGTAAAAGGGCTATATACACAAAGTGTTTAGCTCTTTTATTTGATTAAAGATCGCTTATTTTTCCATGTAACTTAATAAATTTAACAAAATTAAATTTTAAATAAGTTTCGAGTTTAATTAAAAATGCATGATATTATAATGTCAAAATTATTTATCTTATATTAATTTAAATTAATTATGTTTAATTAAATTTATACAGTCGATTATTATAATATATTAATGCAAATTCGTATTTAAAAATGATTAAAAGATAATTACAGATTTGTTTTTAAATATTTTTAAAATAAAATTTAATTTATTCGTTAATAAATTAATTATCTTTACCCTCATAGGTTTGTCAAATAATATAAAATAACTTGATAAAGGAATTAATATAATAGATAAAAAGCAAACTAATAGTAATCTTATCCATCCTTCTGTTAATAAATAATGTAGATATATCTGAATTACAGATCCAAAAAATACAGCCATTAAACACAAAAATAAATTTTTTAACGATATAAATTTATAGGAAAGTTGTGGAAGTAAATATTGCAAAACTATTGTTATTGAAAAGTAATAAATTATCATCATGATAACATTTAATATATATGGAATAATGGGTGAATATCCCATTTTAAAGAAGACATAAGAGAATGGTAAAACCATTAAATATATTGTTCCAGAAATAAAACTAAAACTTTTTATCCTTCCTGTAGCATGTATAGCAAAAAGCATTGGAGCACTAACAACATAAATTATATTTGATACTAGATTTAGTTGTGTAAATTTCAAAGCATAGTTTGGAACTTCTTTTAACCATATGTGTAATATAAAATTACATTCTAAAATGAAAGGTAATTCTAATAAAAAAATTAAGATAAAAGCAAGTTTTGTTGCATTATTCATTAAATTTCTCATTCGATTTAATTCACCCGATGCAAAATATTTTACGATTTGTGGTTGAACTGCTGATAAAAAACTACTTGAGAAGCTTGTAATTGCTCCTTGAACCTGATTCGCTATTCCATAAGCAGCGTTTAAAAATACACCAAAAAAAGAATTAAGCAGCATATTTACACCTTGAGTTTTAGCAATAACACTGACATTTCCATATAAATCCCATGCAGAAAAATTCAACATAGGATAAATAATGGTTTTATCCCATTCTAGTTTATACTTATAATTTTTTAAAATTCTTAAACAACAAATTATATATGCTATTGCTACTATAACCGCCACACATAAAAGTAAAAAGGAATATAAAATCAATTTGTCTAAATTAACAAAAATTAGAAGTATAGTAACACCTAATTTTAGCAAGCTATTGACAACTTCAAGAATGGCAGAAATATTCATTTTTTCATGTGCTATAATCATTGCATAAAAAGGAACTAGAATTATACTAATAATAGCACTTAAAACCGAAAATTGATATACCCACTGCGCAGCAAATAATTTATCTTGATTAATAACAATTTTATTATTCAACCACCATAATCCTATAGTTTCCGCCAAAAGTAAAATGATACCAGCAATTATAAAATGAACAGATAACGCAGCTGTAAACGTTTTAAACAAAGATTTTTTAGTTCCTTTACCAAGTTCAAATGTTAAAAATCGAGATGTTGCTCCACTCATCGACGCATTTAGAAATCCGAACATAACTATGACTCCCGCAACAATATTATAAATTCCATAATTTTCAACACCTAATGTCTCTAGAATTAGACGAGAAGTGTAAAAACTTATTACCAATGAAAATATCATTCGTGAATATAAAAAAAGCGTATTTTTAGCTATACGTTTATTATCATCATGCATTTTTTATTAATATATTTTGGAGTTAGCAGTGAAAAATATTTTAAAATAATTTAAAATATTTTTATATATTTTCTAGTCAGTTTTATAATTCAGTAAATATAATATTTTTATGCCTTAAAAATATATTTTTTTACGAAATGTTTAATTTTAGTGTATTTTTTGTCGTTATAGCCGTAAGTATAATTATATCCATATCCATCTTGTGTATCTACATAATTTATAAGTATGGATGTTTTGTGAATATCAAATTTACCCTCTTTTTTAGTATGATGTAATATATCTAACATATTTTTTTGTAAATAATTTACTCTAATTATAAATAAAACTAAATCAGAATATTTATTAATCAACAATGTATCTGTCACTACACCTATAGGGGCTGTATCAACAATTATATAATCATAATTCTCACGTCCGTATTTAATAATATTTTCAAATCTTCCATTCATTAATAATTCAGAAGGATTAGGTGATATTTTGCCTGAAGGAAATAAATCTATTTTTAAGCAAGAAGATTGTTGTTTGAAATAGGTAAATATATTTGAAATACTTGAATTAATAGATATTATATTCGTAGAAATATCATTAATATTTCCAGATAAATAATCCGATACTCCATCTAAATTGCCTTCTATACCTAAATTTTCTCTAATTTTTGGTTTGCGAATATCTGCTTCAATTATTAAAACTTTTTTATTCGCTAAAGCTAATGTAAGTGCTAAATTTATTGAAGCAAATGTTTTACCTTCACCACTTATTGTTGAAGTTACGTATACACATTTAGATTTATAATCCATTTCTGGGAGGAAAAAATTTATATTTGTTCGCAATAATCTAAAAGCTTCTGCTGAGGTAGAATTTATACTTGTAATATCCACAATTTTTGTATCGGATTTCGGTAAATATCCTATAACAGGAATATTTGTTATTACTTTTTCAATATCATTTTTATTTTTAATTTTATCATCGAATAAAAAATTTATATAAAATATTACAACTGGAATTATAAAACCTATAAAACCAGATATAAAAATAATTATATAAGGCTTTGGAAAAATAGGATTTTTATTATAAAAAGCTTTATCAACAATTTTAACAATATTGGGAGTTGAAGCGGTAAATATTTGTGTTTCTTCTCTTTTTTGAAGTAATAATAAAAATAATGCTTCAATGGTTTGTTGCTTTCTAAAAATATCTTTAAATTCTCTTTCTTTTGAAGGCAATTCTGATATTTTACTTGAAACTTGTCCTATTTGTTTTTCTAAATTTCCAATTGCAATACTAGTAGTATTTTTATAATTTCTTAAACTGACGCGAATGTTATTGTTTAGTTCCGAGATTTGAGAATTTAAATTTTTAACTATCGGATTTTCCTTAGTTGAACTAACTAACATTTTATCTCTTTCAAGAACGAGTTCATTATATTGTTTTGTTATGGCTATTAGAGAATTATCTGTTAAACCTATATTTGAGGGTAATAATGAATTTTTATTAGAATTAATAAAATTATTCATATAATCTATTAAACTTAATTGTATGGAATGTTGCTTTATTTGTTCTTCAATTCTAGAAGATTCTAAAACTTGTTTTTTCCCCTCGGTTTCAAAATCAAATATCTTTTTTGTTGATTTGAATTTTTCCATGCTACCATCTGTTATACCGAGCTCTTTAGATATTAAAGACAATCTATCATTTATAAATGAAATAGTTTTTTTTCCAATCTTCTTTTTATCATCAATTATATCGTCTTGAAACTGTAGTATTAAAAGATCAATTATTTTATTGGCATTATTAGGTAAATTACTTTTCATGCCTAAATTAATTACATGCCCATTTTTAGACATACTATAAACATCCAATAAATTTATATATTCTAAGGTAATATCTATAAGGGGTACAATGGATACTAATACGGATTTTTCCGAATTAGATGTATGGTTGCGAAAAAAAATAATTTCTCCAAACTTAAATTTCAATGGTTTGCCGAAAATACCTTCAATTTTATTATTAGTTTTTAGGTCTTTACAAATAAAGTTTTTACTAGATTTAATAACTATCTCATAATTTTTGGTGCTATCAACTAAATACTTAGATTTCTCGTCAACAAATTTTAATGTAATAGGTGAATTTTCTTTATAAATTTCTGTGGTTAAAAACCCTTTTTTTTCTTTATACTTAATATTTAAATCTAATTTGTCCACAACCTTCATCATTAAACGACGCGATTTAAGTATCTCAATCCAATCATCTAATTTATTTCGAGATAGATCCGCAAAATCTGTCATATCCATCCATTCTGAAATGAGAAAACTTTCTTTATTTCCTGTTTCAAGAATAATTTTGCTTTCTGACAAATATTTTTTAGGAGTAATTTTCAAAAATAAAATCCCGATAGACGTAGTTATTATGATGGAGAATAAGAACCATCTCCAATATTTAATATATTGAAATATTAATTCTTTTAAATTTATAAAATCTTCTTTTTCATAATATATATTTTTGTCATATCTATTCATATTCATACTATTTACAAATATATTAACGGGTAAGAATTGAAATTACGGATATAATTATACCTGCTAAAGATATAAATACCGAATTTGTTGCGCTATAAGCTGAAGAATTAGTTTTTGCATTATTAGGATGAACATAAATTACATCATTTTGAGATAAATAATATACCGGCGATCTAAATATTTCTTTTGAAGTTAAATCTACCGTAGTAAAAGTTTTATTTCCTCCTTTATCTCGTATGACTAAAATATCTTTTCTTTTTCCATATATAGTAAGATCACCTGCTAAACCAATAGCTTCAAGAATTGTAATTTTTTCATTGGATAATGTATATGTTCCTGGATTAGTAACTTCACCTAAAATTGTAATTCTGAAATTGGATATGTGAATATTAACTGATGGATCTTTAATATATTTTCTAAGTTTATTTCTTATAAAATCCATAGCTTGAGATCGAGTTAATCCTCCTAACTTTAATTTACCAAGTACAGGAAAATCAATTTCACCCTTTTCATCTATTAAGTAGGTTTTCAATCTAGGATTTGTTGAAATTAAACTTTCTGATCCAGTAGTATTTGCATTATATGGACTTTGTTGATTAAATGGAAGCGTAGACTCCAAATTCAAGGCTGAAACAGTAATTATTAATAAATCATCTGGTTTTAAAGTTGGTGTATACTTATAAAATTCTTTCAAAACTGCTTCATTACCTTGAAAATAATATAGATCTTTTTTCGAGACACATGAAGATATTAATCCTGATAAAAGAATTAATAAAAGTGGTATGATAAAAGAACTATTTTTTTTCATTAGTTTTTTATTTTTATAAATAAATATATTATCAAAATATTTTAAAATACAATATTTTTAATTATTATATTTTTATTCTTTAATACTAAATTAAGATTGGCAAAAATAATATATTTTAAGATTATAATCTAAAAATTATTTAAAATTTAATAATTAAATTTATTAAAATTAAATAAAATAAATACATAAGTAAAATACACATTTAATGATAACAAATAAAATACTATAAAAATATCTCATAAATAATTTTAAGTAATATGAAAATATTTACTTTAAAATATTATTGATCTAAATTTAGTAAATTGTATTAACATAAAACATAAATTATATGTTTTTTATTTTAATGTTTTTTTATAAAAATTATACATCAAATTAATCATTCCATCAGCAGCACCAATTTTTGGAACATGAATTCTTGTTGAATGTGCAAATTTCATGACCGAATTATATATTAATAATGCCGGAACTATTACATCTGCCCTATCCGGTTTCATATTAAATTTTTCAATTCTTTCCTCATAAGAAATGCCTTTATATAGTTCGTACTGATGATGTATATAAGAAGCCGAAAGAAATTTACCTTCTTTTTTTCCTGAATTTTTAAATACAAAATTTATATTTCCTCCTGATCCTATTAAATCCACGGATTTACCTTTTGTTATTTTAGTCACCCAGGGTTTAATGACATTTGTTAGATAATTTTCATCTACCTTTTTATCTAATAATCTAACGGTTCCTATAGGAAAAGATTGACTATGATGAACTTTACCTTTATTTAATAGGGATATTTCCGTACTACCCCCTCCAACATCTACGAATAAATAATAATTATCGGAATACAAAAAATTCTTAAGTTCCGAACTAAAAATGATCTTTGCTTCTTCTTCTCCGGAAATAACATCTATTTTAATTCCGCTTTTGTCTTTTATATAATTGATAACATCTTTGGAATTTGAAGCTTCTCGCATAGCAGATGTTGCAAATGCTCTATACTCATCCACATTATAAACTTTCATCAATAAGCTATAAGCTGACATTGCATCATTTAACCGAACCATAGTTTTTTTAGATATTTTCTTATCTGTAAAAACATCCTGTCCCAGTCTTATAGGTACACGAACTAAACTGGTCTTATTAAATGTTACAGTTTCTTTAGTTTCATAAATGGTATTTATTAGTAGTCGTACTGCATTAGAACCAATATCTATAGCAGCATAGGTTAATATATTCATCATTTATTGAACTCTTTAATATATTGGTATATAGTTTCTTGAGAACGATTTTTCTTTTTTCTGTTTTTCTGATAGGGTTCCTCAAATCCTTCTTTTATCAAACGTCCTTTGACATTATCGTTAAAACCTAGTTCGAAAATTTTCATAATCTCCTGTTTATTTTTTGTGCTGATAATAGGACATGCAACTTCAACTCTATGATCAAGATTTCTTGCCATAATATCCGCCGATGAAATATAAATGAGGTCATCACCTCCATTCTTAAACCAATACACTCGTGGATGTTCTAAAAATTTATCTACAACACTAATTATTTTAATATGATCACTTAAACCCGGAACTTGAGGGATTATAGAACAAATACCTCGTACAACCATTCGAACTTCAACTCCCATTTTACTGGCTTCATATAAATAATCAATGATTTCTTTATCACATATACTATTAACTTTAATATTAATTTGTGCGGGTAATCCGTTTTTTTTATTGTTTATTTCCCGTTCAATACCTTGTATAATTTTTCGACGTATTCCCCAAGGGCTTACTGCTATATCTTTATAATGTTTTACCAAATAATTGGCATTAAAAAAATCAAATACTTGATCCACTTGTTTTACTATAGCTTCATTAGCTGTAAAAAGAGTAAAATCCGTGTACAATCGTGCGGTACCTTCATGAAAATTTCCTGTTGAAATAAATGCATATTTAGTAGCTGCACCTCGCTGAGGTTCTCTTTCTACAATTCCTATTTTTGAATGGACTTTTAATCCGGGAACTCCAAAAATTACCTTGACTCCTTCATCTTGTAATTGTTTTGACCATTTAATATTATGAGCTTCATCAAATCTTGCCCTTAATTCTAAAACTGCCGTTACTTCTTTTCCATTCCTTGCAGCATTGAGTATGGCACTTAGAACTTGGGAGTCACTGGCAACCCTGTATATGGTTATTTTTATTTTTTTTACTTTTGGATCGATAGCCGCTCCTCTTAAAAATTTCAAAAAAACAGAATAATCATAATACGGAGCATAAAGTAAAGTATCTTCTTTGGCAAAAGCCTTAAAATAGTTTTTTTCGCCTTTTAAAATTTTAGGTATAATCGGTTCTATTTTTTTATATTCCAGATCTTGCCGTCCTAAGGTAGGAAATTTCATAAAATCTTTTTTATTATGATATTTTCCTCCGGGCGCTAAACTATCGTATTCATCAAGATCAAACATTTTCTTTAAAAACCTGAGCGTTTTAGGATCAATAGTTTTATCGTATACTAAGCGGACCGGTAATCCTTTTAATCTTTCTTTTAAGGCCACTGCTATGCTATCTACATAACTGACTTGCACATCGTTATCAATGGATAGATCCGCATCTTTCGTTAATTTTATGGATTTCCCCTCGATGGTCTCGAATTTAAAAAATTGAAAGATATCTTTTAAATGATATCTAATAATATCTTCAAGAAATATTACATAATGTTTATCATTAATATCAGGTAAGACTAAAAAGCGCGAAAATCTGTCCGAAGGAACTTCAATAAGAGCATATTGTTGATTTCCATTTTTTTTAGTCATGGTTACTATTAAATAAAAAACATTATCTCTAAGGTTGATAGTTTTATCTCCTTCTTTCCAATATAATATAGTTAAATTATGACTTAATTTATTTTCAAAAAAATCTTGCACAAAAGGTTTCAAGCTCTCGGGTAAGGTCTTATCATCAACTAATAAGGTTTTTTCTTTAGCCAGCTCCTTAATAATTTGTTCATACAATTTATCATATTTTTCTTGCTGATGAGCAACCGTCATATTAATCTCTTCCAATAAATTTACATCTTCTTGACTCTCAACAATATTATTATATTTTCTGTTGAATTGAACCATTCGTGCTATATAAGCATACCTTACTTTATAAAATTCATCTAAATTGTTAGAATATATTCCTAAAAAACGAAGTCTTTCCAATAAAGGATTTTTCTTATCCATTGCCTCTTGAAGTACTCGAGAGTTGAATTTAAGCCAACTTATTTCCCTATTGATATATCGAAAATTAGATCTATCCATGACTAAAATTTATTATAATTAAATCTAAAAAAATTTATTCTATTTTCAAATGGGTTAAAAAAAACAATCCATAAAAATTTATGGATTGTTTTTGCTATTGTTCAATTATTTTTTATTAATAATATCATTTAAAACATTGACAGATTCTCTAAGGTTAAAATCTTTTTTCATTCCTTTGTACCAATCTTCCCGTTTTGCTTTAAGGACAGTATCTTCTTTAAACTTGACTAACTCGTAAGCCGGAGCCTCTACTTTTATTTTTGCATCAAAATTAGTTTCCTTTTCATATACTTTACTTTGATCCCTTCTTTTATTCATTTCCTGCATGAACTTATCATACTTTAGCGGGATTTTAGTAATCTTTTCCAATTCTTTTGTCCATTTACCTGCTTTCTCTATAGACGAAACATAGGTACTACCTTTTAATCTTTCTGCACTTCTAGCTTTAAGATATTCATAATCTATTTTAGGGGTACCTTTCCAGGTAGAATAATTTGTTGGAGATATCTGATCCCACGGTAAAGCATATTCTTGAGACTTTTCAAAGATATCAGAATAGGAAAATATACCGGGAATAACTATATCGGAATTTACCCCTTTCAACTGAGTTGAACTTCCGTTTATCCTATAAAATTTTTGAATAGTTACCTTTAAGGCTCCGAACTTATCGTCTTTCATACCAAATCGATCCAAAGGAAAGATAGTTTGTACCGTTCCTTTACCATATGTTTGAGAAGGTCCGACAACCACAGCCCTATGATAATCTTGCATGGCTCCGGCCAGTATTTCTGACGCAGACGCTGAAAGTTCATTGGTCATAAGAATTAAAGGTCCATCCCAAACAATATCATTTTCTTTACTGTCTAATACTTTTATTTTTCCGCTTGAATCTTTCACTTGAACTACGGGCCCCTTTCCTACAAATAATCCGGTTATATCAACCACCTCAGACAATGATCCTCCCCCGTTGTTTCTTACGTCCATAATTAAACCGGTAATTCCTTGCTTTTTTAATTCATTAATTTCTCTTTTAATATCATCAGAACAATCTCTACCTTTACTGTTACTCTCTAGATTCACATAAAATTCGGGCAAATACAATATACCGAATTTATTACCTTTTTCATCCGTTATAATTGCACTTCTAACAAAGGTTTCCTGAATTTCAATTTCTTCTCTTACCAGAGTTACCGTTTTGGTACTTCCGTCCTTTTTCTCTAAAGTTAATACTACCGTAGTTTTTTCTTCCCCTCTTATTAATCGGATGGCATCATCTAATAACATTCCTACGACACTTACCGGAGTACCGTTTTTACCTTGTTGCACTTTAATTATTTTATCTCCTGCCTCAATTTCTTTAGATTTCCAAGCCGGACCACCAATTACTAATTCCCTGATCGTAGGATATCCTTTAACATCTTGTAATGTTGCACCAATTCCTATAATTTTACCACTTATAGAGCTGTTAAAATTTTCTTTATCTTTAGGTGAAAAGTAGGTAGTGTGAATGTCAAAAACTTCCGTGTATGCATTGACAAATATGGAATATAGATCAGATTTTTTTCTTAATTTTATTTGTCTAAAATATTCTGACAAGTTTTCTTTAACTTTTTTTACAGCATCTGCTTCTATTTCTTCTTTTGTTTTGGGCTTTTCATTTTTTTTAGTAACTTTTTTACTGATCGAATCCGTTTTTATGGAGTCACTAGTATTTATGCTATCTTTTACGTTTTGAGTATTAAATATTTCCTGCAGTATTCTATATTTAATGTAAGATTTCCAATACTGTTTTGCCTGATCTTTATTTTTTGGGAATTTTCTTTTTTTATCATCAGAATAAAAATAATCATCATTAGAGAAAGTAATTGGCTCGCTGAAAATATCATTAACATATTGTTCCGTTTCATCAATTCTTTTATATAACCTATCGATGGTTAAATGATAAAATGAAACATCATTATTAATAAACATATCACTCATTTTATCTCTGTATTCAGAAAACTCATCCATATCGGAATCCAGGAAATATCTTTTAAACGGATCTAAGTCTTCCATATATTTTTTAAAAACATCCCTTGAATAAGACACATCTAAATTTTTAGGCGCATAGCTTGTAAAAAGTAGTGTTTCTCTAACTCTTTTAATTATCTCTCTTTCATTGTCGGCATGAGAAGAAGCATTAAAACAAAACACTAACAGGCTCATGGAACATAGCGATAAAAATATCCAGGTCTTTTTTAAATTAAGCATCGGTTTACGTATATTATTTGTAATTTTAAAAAATAAATTCAAAGATACTATATTTTTACAAGGAAAAATCTTAGTTTTGTTATAAATTTTAAATTTCATTGAAATCCTATGGAAAAGCCCTTAATATTAGTTACCAATGACGACGGAATCAATGCTCCGGGAATACGTGAGTTGATTGATATTATGAATGAAATCGGTGAAGTATATGTTGTTGCTCCGGATAAGCCTCAAAGTGGAATGGGTCATGCAGTAACCATTCATTCCACTATTCGTGCAGAAAAAATGTATATTGAAAATGATACCCGCAGAGAATGGGCTTGTAGCGGTACTCCTGTGGATTGTGTGAAATTAGCCATTGATCAATTATTACCCCGAAAACCGGATATTTGTGTCTCCGGAATTAATCACGGTTCCAATTCCTCTATTAATGTAATCTACTCCGGAACGATGTCTGCTGCCATTGAAGGAGGTATTGAAGGAATTCCTTCCGTTGGTTTTTCTCTATGCGAATTTTCTTATACTGCAAATTTCAAAGCAGCCAGAAAACATATAAAATCAATATGTGAAAATATTTTAAAGTATGGATTACCGGAAGGGATCGTTCTTAACGTAAATATTCCTGAAGCCGAAGAAAAAGATATTCAAGGAATTAAAATTTGCAGACAGGCAAATGCTCATTGGGATGAAGAGTTTGACCGTCGAATTGATCCTAAGGGCAAAACTTACTATTGGATGACGGGTAAATGGTGTAATTCAGATAAGGGAGATGACACGGACGAATGGGCATTAGAAAATAATTTTATAAGTATAGTTCCCGTTCAATTTGATTTAACTGCTTACCATTTTATGGAAAAAATTAAACAATGGAATTTTGAAATAAAATAACATAATTTATAAATAAACTTTAAAAAGGAAATATTTCAAATGTTGGTTGTTATTGGTATATGTATTTTTGCAGTTTTGGGGATAATTCTTTTTGCTATATTGAATAATAAAAAATAGCTTCCACATTAAACTTTTCTCTTAAAGAATTTAAAATTATATTGATATTAAGGATTATTTTGTGATAGTTTATTAAATTCTTTCTTGATATCAAACTTTTGAATTTCTTCTTCTACTTTAGGAAATAAGAACATTTTATCGAATATTCCTAATCCAATAGTTTTCCATTGATCATGATATAAGATTTCAATGGTAGAAAACAGATAATAATTTTCTCTTCTTATATGAGTATCCATCATGTAAGTAACGATCTTATCACTGATAACGGGAATTATATTCTTACTAAATTCAGCTAAAAAATTAAGATTAAGATCTTTGTTTTCATTTAGTTCATCCTCCACTTTCTGATTCATAATGGATGTTAATTTATCTTTAATAAATGCTTGGTGCATTTCTTTGTCCGGATTAGTAAAAAAAAGACTACCAGCCAATAGTATAATGATAAAAATAAATAAATACCTTAATTTCATATTTCTTCAAATTAAAAGTTGCAAAGATAAAATAAAAATTTTATACAAATATTTATATTCTACTTCATTTATCCTTATACTTTATCTAATTACATGAAATAAATTAATATTAAATATTGGAACTTATCTTATAATTTAAGTTTAAATAAAACTATTATATTGTTTTGAATAACAAAAACAGTAATATAAAATTTTATATAAAAAATCACCTTCTTCATCTAAAAAAACTCATATTTTTGTGTAAATATTATTCGGAAATGGGCAATTATAATTTTGATCAAATCATAGATAGAAAAAATACAGATTCACTTAAATTTGGAGTACTTAAAGAAAGATTTGGAAGAGATGATCTTATCCCTCTTTGGGTTGCAGATATGGATTTTCAATCTCCAAAGGAACTTGTTGATGCTATGGTTGAAAGGTCAAAGAACGGAATTTTTGGATATCCTTATGTTTCCAATGAATACTATCAATCAATCTGTAATTGGCAATGGAAACAACATCAATGGAAAGTAAGCAAAGAAGAAATTAGTTATTTACCCGGAGTAGTCAAAGGAATTGCTTTTGCTATAGATGTCTTTTCAGAAAAAGGAGACCAAATTATAATTCAACCGCCCGTTTATTATCCTTTTCGTATTATAACCCAATTACATGACAGAGAAGTGGTAACCAACCCCTTACTTTTAGAAGGAGATCAATACAGAATGGATTTTGAGAGTTTGGAAAAATTAATGACTCCTAAATGTAAAATTTTATTACTCTCAAATCCCCACAATCCCGGAGGCAGAGTTTGGAGTCGAAATGAGTTGAAAAAACTTGCTGAAATTTGCTATAAAAATAATGTTTTGGTTATCTCGGATGAGATACACTCTGACTTGGTTCTATTTGGAAATAAGCATGTTCCTTTTGCAACAGTTTCTGAAGAAGCAGAACTAAACAGCATTACCCTTAGTGCACCTTCCAAAACGTTCAATATAGCCGGTTTGGTTACCTCCTACTCCATTATTAAAAACAAAAATTTAAGAGAGCGTTATCATAAATATTTGGTTAGCAACGAATTGAATCAAGGAAGTATATTTGCCTATCTGGCCATACAAATTGCGTATGAAAAAGGGGAAGAATGGATGAATCAATTAAAAAAGTATATCGAAGAAAATACTAAATATGTTGACCGATTCTTAAAATCAAACTGTTCAAAAATTAAAGTAATCATACCGGAAGCATCTTTTTTGATATGGCTGGATTGCAGAGAATTAAAATTATCTCAAAAAGAATTAAACTCTTTTTTTATAGAGAAAGCTCGTTTAGCATTAAATGATGGTGCCATGTTTGGTAAGGAAGGTACTGGATTTATGAGGATAAACGTCGGATGTCCTCGATCTGTACTTGAAGTTGCTTTAAAGCAATTATCGGATGCTGTCAGTCAATTATAATTAGGTTTATTATTTTAACTAATCATTAACTTATTTATAATTAAAATAAATTAATAGTTAACTATTCGCTTTTCGACCACATTTTCAGCACGTTAGATTATATTATACATATACATGTTAAAAATCATATAAATAAAAAATGATAAATTATCTAGTTTTATCCTTGAAAAAGGAGTTATATGAAAAACATTTATATTATATTGTTAACTTTCATCTTATTCACGCCAATATTTATTAAATCTCAGAATGTAAGTATACTTGCAACTGCCTCAACAGCTCAGGTAAATCAAAAAGCTTCTGCGAATTCTAATGAAATAAAATCAGAGGAGACTAAAAAAGAAACCATTTCTAACTCGAATGCAACGAATGAAAATAACGCCCCTCTAAAATTTATCACACAATTAGGGCTATTATTAATCGTTATTTATTTTGGTATAAAAAAAGGTGGAGTTTCCTTAGGTTTATTAGGGGGATTTGGAGTGGCCATATTAGTTTTATTATTCAGGGATTCTCCCGGATTACCTCCCATTGATGTAATGCTTATAATACTTGCCGTAGTTACTGCTTCCTCAACCTTAGAGGCCACCGGTGCACTTGGTATGTTGGTGAGTTTTGCGGAAAGAATTTTACGTAAAAATCCAAAATATATTGTCTATTTAGCTCCTTTATCCACTTTCTTTTTAACCATGCTTGTAGGAACCGGTCATGCTGTATATCCATTATTACCGGTTATTTACGATGTATCTTTTAAACAAAAAATTAGACCCGAACGACCTATGGCGGTAGCTTCCATAGCTAGTCAAATGGGAATTACAGCCAGTCCTATAGCAGCAGCAACAGCAGCTATGATTGGTGTGGCTTATAAAGCCGGAGTTACCATAAATTTAATTGACATTTTATTAGTTACCGCACCTTCTTGTTTTTTAGGAGTGATGTTAGCTGCAACTTGGAGTTTAAACAGAGGAAAAGATCTCGATAAAGATCCTGCATTTTTAAAGAAAATGGAAGATCCTGATATGAAAGCCTATATAGTAGGCGATTTAGAAAGATCTGAAAGTACTAAACCTTCAAAAGATGCTAAAATATCATTAAGCTTATTCTTTATTGGTATCCTATTTATCATCTTAATTGCTTTATTCCCGGATTCAATTTTACCAAAAAATAACGGTAAAACCATTCCAATGACCAGCGTATTGCAATTTATCATGTTAGGAGTTGGTGCTATTATTGTCTTAATAACCGGAGTTAAAGCTAAATCTATATCGGATACTAAGGTTTTTAATGCGGGAATGATTGCTGTAATTATGATTTTTGGAATAGCTTGGATGAGTGAAACCGTAATAAAAAATAATGAATCTTATTTATTATCTTTAATAAGTGATATGGTGAAAGAACGTCCCTGGACATTTGCCATAGCCATGTTCTGTGTGTCTATGTTTTTAAAAAGTCAAGCAGCCACAATATTAGTTATGATGCCCATTGGATTTATGCTACATATACCTGTATCCATTTTAATCGGATGTATTCCTGCATCTTATGCTTACTTCTTTTTTGCTTTTTATCCATCGGATTTAGCGACCATAAATTTTGATAGAACAGGAACAACCCATATCGGAAAATATATTCTTAATCACAGTTTTATGATACCGGGTTTAATCGGGGTAATTTCAGCAACAGCCATTGCTCTATTTTTATCCTATTACGTAGTTAATTAAATTAACTGATTAACTATTTTTTAATCTCAAGAAATTGATAAGTGTTTCTATGAATATAAAACTGTATTCATTTTGATTTTTATCAAGAAGATAAAATACGGAATCTTTTTCTAAAATCTGGATGGATGCTTGATCGGAAATAACAAAATTATTTTTTACCAAAGCTTTTTTTAACCAGTATGCAGATTGAGATTTGGAATCTACTCGTACCGTTTTAGAATTATCAGATTTGAAAAAATTATATTCATTGGCTTGATAATCAAAACGTATTGTATCGTTTACAAAATAATCATATAAGTTATATCTGTTAGCAATATCTTCTGTAAAACCTGTATGTAACAAATCATCTTTTATAAACCATAATCGGTCTGCTACAGCAAGGCCTAAGGATAAATCATGAGAAGTAAATAAAATAGATTTACCCTGATCGTGGGCGTACATTTTAATTATTTTCATGATTTCTAATTTATTAGCTATATCTAAATGTGAGGTAGGTTCATCTAAAATTAATATTGGACAATTTTGAACTAAAGCTCTGGCAATCATTACCTTTTGAAGATTACCATCCGAAAGTTTAGTTATATTATATTCTCTATATCGGCTAAGATTCAACAGGTGCAGTATATCGTCAATCGCTTCAATTTCTTTTTTTGTAAGACTTTGATACCATTTTTTATAAGGATATCTACCTAAAGCCACTAAATCAAAAACCCGTAGAGAGGGGCTGACAGCGATTTTAGAAAGAACTACCGCAAGATATTTTCCTGTTTCTAGGGGTGAGATTTCAGAAATATTTTTACCCTCAATTTTTATTGAGCCCTCAAGCAAAGGAAGTTCACCATAAATGGATTTTAATAATGTTGTCTTTCCACTTCCGTTTTTTCCAGTCAAAAGTATAATTTCTCCTTTTTTCATGGTAGCATTTATCCCTGAGAGAATTGGCGATTGATAACCTATGGATAGATTATGAAATTCAAGTATAGAATTACTGTTTGTTTCCAAAGGATTAATTTTTAAATCTGTCTTTTAAAATTATAAATAATATTGTTGGTACACCTATCAAAGAGGAAAGTATATTTACAGGCAATTGCGTATAACTCATAATAAGACTTACCAATAACATAAATCCGCTGCCTATTAAAATATTTAAATTAATTTGAGCCCAAAGTGCGGAAGGATTCCAAATTTGTCTGCAAAAATGCGGAATAATAATACCTACAAATACAATCGGCCCAAGCATAGCGGTTGTACTTCCCGTGAGTAAGCAGACGGCTATCAGAATATTAATTTTAAGCTTCGCCATATTCACTCCTAAAACCTTTGCATACTCCTCTCCCATGAGATAACCTATTAATTTTTTTACCGACATAAAAGCCGGAAATAGTCCCAGTATCGTGCAAATTGTAAAAACTGAAATTTGATTTCCGGATAATCCTTCAAATGAACCAAAAGACCAATATACGTATTGTTTCAGAGATTCAGATTGTGAGTAAAATTGTAAAGTACTGATTAATGACCCACAAAAAGAGGATAAAAGAAAACCAATAATAATAAATGTTGAAATATTCTTAATTTCTTTGGATATAAACAATAACAGGAGTGAAGTAAGCAAGGCACCCGTAAAAGCACTTATGATAAGTAACCAACCTTCTAGCCATTGGTATTGAAGAAAGAATAGTCCTCCACCTAAAAAAATAAGCAATGCTACAGCTAAAGCTGAAGCAGATGTAATTCCTAAGACGGAAGGTTCTGCTAAAGGATTTTTAAAAAGTTCTTGAAGTAAAAATCCGCTAACGGGTAATGATATCCCTGCTAATACTACAGCTACCGCCCTGTAAAATCGATACGATATAATTAACGTTTTAGTTTCTTCTTGAGTAAAAAAAAGATCGTATAAAGAAATATTTTCAAATCCGGTCAATAAATTAATAAGAAATAAGAATATACAACTTAAAAAAAGTAAAACTATAAGTAGTATAAATCTTTTTGAAAACATAAATACAAATATAAAAACTACTCGACCATTTGTAGTGAATAATCTATTAAATTCTGTTATCAAATTAGTATTTTTGCATTGAATTTTAACTTTATGCCTGAATATATTGATTTTTTTGTTGAATTATTAGGACCTGAACATTGTTTCTACGATGAACAAAGTCTTGAATTTTATTCTTATGATCATACCGAAAATTTAAGTTTTAAACCTTTGTTGGTTGTTAAACCTGAAAATTCGGAAGAAATTTCTCAAATAGTTAAATTCTGCAATGAAAAAACGATACCTATTACAACTAGATCCGGGGGGACCGGACTAATGGGAGGCGCTTTACCTATACATGGAGGAATTGTTTTATCCATGGAAAGACTTAATAAAATTATAGAAATTGATATTCAGAACTATCAGGCTGTTGTAGAAGCTGGTGTTATCAATTACCAACTTCAACAAGCCTTAGAACCGCACGGTTTATTTTATGGTCCCGATCCTTCGAGTTGGGGCAGTTCTTATATAGGAGGAAATATTGCTACCAATGCAGGAGGATTACGAGCGGTGAAATACGGAGTCACTTCTGCTTCCGTATTGAATTTAGAAGTAGTTCTCCCCAATGGAGAAATTATATGGACAGGTGCTAATACGCTTAAAAATTCAACAGGGTATAATTTAACCCAATTGTTTATTGGTAGTGAAGGTACATTAGGTATAGTTACCAAAGCCGTTTTAAAAGTTCTTACAAAACCCAAAACTGATATAACTTTGCTTATTCCTTTCCACAATTTAGAGGATTCGGCAAAGGCTGTAACGGAAATTTTTAAAAGCGGTTTACTACCATGTTCACTTGAACTTATGGAAAGAAATGCTTTGGAACAAACCTTATTGCATTTAGATGAAAACTCTATTATTTTACAGGAAAATGTACAAGCTCATCTATTAATAAATTTCGACGGAAATTCTCAAGAAGAATTATTACCATTACTTGAACAAACCATATCGGTTGTTGAATCCTTTCCGACAGAAGAAATTTACTTTGCTGACAATGAAACAGATAAAAATCGTTTATGGGAATTAAGAAGAAAAGTTGCTGAAATTGTAAAATCAAACGGATATACTATTGAAGAAGATACGGTTGTACCAAGAGCTGAATTACCTAATTTGATAAAATTTGCTCATCAATTAGCTGAAAAAAATGAATGTAAAGTAGTTTGTTACGGTCACGCAGGAGATGGAAATCTACACATTCGATTCAATCATCCCAAATATAAAAATTCGTATAATAATCCGGTTATTCACGCTATGCTTTATGAATTATTTGAGTATATCCATTCTCTTGGGGGAACAATTTCAGGAGAACATGGCATTGGATTGCTTCAAAAAACATTCTTGCCTATAGTTTTTTCAAAGGCTAATTTGCAAATCCAAAAAAACATAAAGAAAGCTCTTGACCCTAAAAATATTATGAATCCTGGAAAATTAATCCCCGATTAAATTAATCCAAATTCTATTTATGTAACAAAATTTTTAATGTAATTACTTATAATTTAATAACTAAACCTGTGAAAAAAATCGAATTAGAATTTTCGAAATTAATTGAAAAAAATCAGGGAATCATTCATAAAGTTTGCCGAATTTATACAAACAATGAAGAAGATTCTCAAGATTTATTTCAAGAAATTCTATTACAACTTTGGAAATCCTATAAAAGTTTCCAAGGAAATTCTAAATTCACTACTTGGATGTATAGAGTTGCACTAAACACGGCTATCACTCTTTTTAGAAAATCAACTAAAACCATCAATACCCAAGAAATTGATAACACCTTATATAAAATATCTGAAAATGATGATTTTAGTGAAAAGCAAGAACAAATCAACAAGCTTTATGAGGCTATTAAAAAACTTTCTGAAATAGAACGAGCTTTAGTGTTGCTATATTTAGAAGATTTATCTTACAGAGAAATTTCCGAGACTTTAGGTATTACAGAAGTTAATGCTCGGGTAAAGATGAATCGTGTGAAAACCAAATTAAAAGAAATAATGAACAAAAATGAAGAATGAATTGGATATAGACAGTCTAAAAAAATCTTGGCAAAAGCAAAGTGAGACCAATCAATATTCTCAGGCAGAATTAATATTGATGCTTAATAAAAAATCGCGTAATAATGTAAAATACATTGTAATCATAAGTGTTATTGAATTTATAATTTTAATGACCTCTCTCCTGTTTACAGCAGCGGATATGAACCTTATTATGCCCAATTTGGGAGGGGAAGCTCTAAAAGTTTACATTCGTAATTACCACATGAGCAGATTGCTCATCTATTTTAATCTTATAACTTCCATTGGATTTATATTTTATTTTTACAGATGCTATAAAAAAATTAATCTCCTGTATTCAACCAAAGATTTAATCAATAATATATTAAGATTTAGAAAAAGCGTTAATTGTTTTATTTGTATTAATATTTTGCTGGGTGTATTGATACTAATTTTAACCGGCTTTTATGAATTTATGTATGGAAAAAGATTGGGACGAGGATTCAATTCTACAGATATTTTAAATATCGATCAAATAAGACTTAATTTCTCTTATCCTGAAAATATATTTGTTTTTATTATCATTTGCATAATTTTATTTTTAATAATTATCGCCTACTATTTATTAATTTATGGAATATTACTAAAAAAATTAAAGAAAAATTTAAACGAAATTAAAAAATTGGAAAAAGACAATCTATAATTTATTTTAAAAATACAAGAGGTAGATCAGTGGTCTACCCTATTACAAAATCATATACAATATACAATTTGTGTATGATTTTTTTTATAAATGAAAAATCGTATTTTTGCACATATTTAGTTGGAAGAAGATGAATCAAAGTACTCAATATACCGAGGATAATATAAAAACTCTCGAATGGCAGGAGCATATTCGTATCCGTCCGGGAATGTATATTGGAAAATTAGGTGACGGATCTTCCCCGGATGATGGTATCTATATTCTCTTAAAAGAAATAATCGATAATTCCATCGATGAATATGTTATGGGAGCAGGAAAAAAAATTGATCTTTCCCTTGATAATACCATAATAAAAATACGAGATTACGGAAGAGGTATTCCTTTAGGAAAAATGGTTGATGCCGTTTCTAAAATGAACACGGGAGGAAAATATGATTCCAGAGCCTTTAAAAAATCCGTTGGATTGAATGGAGTGGGTACAAAAGCCGTAAATGCATTATCCTCCTATTTTAAGGTTAAATCCGTACGTGATGGAGTTTCACGATATGCTGAATTTTCAAAAGGTGTACTGACATACGAAAGCCCTGAAACAGAATCCAAAGAAAGAAAAGGTACCGAAATTTCTTTTGAACCTGATTCTTCCATATTCGGAAACTTCAAGTTCAGGAAAGAATATATAGACAAAATGCTTAAAAACTATGTCTATCTTAATCCCGGACTGAAAATTTTCTTTAATGGAGAAGAATACTATTCTGAAAATGGTTTGCAAGACTTACTTCAAGATAATATTGAAGGAGAAACGATTTATCCTATCATCCATTTAAAAGATGAAGATATTGAAGTAGCTTTCACTCACAGCGAACGTTCTCAATCAGAAGCTTATTTTTCCTTTGTAAACGGTCAACATACCACACAAGGAGGAACACATCTCAACGCTTTTAAAGAAGCCTTCGTAAAAACCATACGAGAATTTTATAATAAAAACTACGATGCATCTGATATTAGAAAATCAATCATAGCAGCGGTTTCCATTAAAATTATTGAACCGGTTTTTGAATCGCAAACTAAAACTAAATTGGGAAGTAGTGAAATGGGACCCGATTTACCCACGATTCGAACTTTTATGAATGATTTTCTAAAAAAACATTTAGATAATTTTTTACATAAAAATCCGGAGGTGGCGGATGCTCTTCAAAGAAAAATTATAATATCTGAAAAAGAAAGGAAAGAACTTTCCGGCATTCAAAAACTGGCAAGAGAAAGAGCAAAAAAAGTAAGTTTACACAATAAAAAATTAAGAGATTGTCGTCAACATTACAATGATCAGAAGTCTCAAAGAAAATTGGAATCTACTATATTTATTACGGAAGGTGATTCAGCCTCCGGATCCATAACTAAAAGTAGAGACGTGGAAACCCAAGCGGTATTCAGCCTTCGTGGAAAACCATTGAACAGCTATGGATTGACCAAAAAAATAGTTTATGAGAACGAAGAATTTAATTTACTTCAATCTGCTTTAAATATTGAAATAAGCTTAGAAGATTTACGTTATAATAATGTAGTTATCGCAACAGATGCCGACGTTGACGGAATGCACATCCGTTTGCTTATGATAACTTTTTTCTTACAATTTTTCCCTGATTTAATAAAGAACGGGCATTTATATATTCTCCAAACTCCTTTATTCAGGGTTAGAAATAAAAAAGAAACACGGTATTGTTATACAGATGAAGAGCGAATTAAAGCAATCCAAGAGTTAGGAAAAAATCCCGAAATAACTCGTTTTAAAGGGTTGGGAGAAATATCACCTGACGAGTTTAAAAATTTTATCGGCAAAGATATAAAATTAGAACCCGTAATGTTAAGTAAAAATACTTCTATTGAAGAACTATTGGACTTTTACATGGGAAAAAATACACAAACCAGGCAAGAATTTATAATTAACAATTTAGTAATAGATACTTTTTAATAATTGAAATTAAAAAAAACTATATAAGATGAATAATCCAAAAACTGCTTTTTTATGAAATTTCAAAATCCAAAAACCAAAAGTAAAATTGCTATAATAAATATTGTAATATTGATAGTTTTTTTTACTAGTTTTGTATTTATCTATTTAAATGTACCTGCTTTTGGCAGAAGTGATGAATTTGTTTTATTTATAAGTCTATTATTGCTTATTTATTTAGCCTATTTAGGTTGTCCTTTCTTTAGGTATGACAGTGAGGGAGAGACTTTAATCTTTCAAAATGAGAAATCTCTTCCGATTGCATTTTTGGTTAGAGAATCATTATCTGACTTTCCTAAAAGAAAACTTGTTAAATTTGTTATAAAAAACAAGCCTTTATTTAAAAAAGTTTTAGAAATTTACATATCCAGTAAACGAGTAAGTTCAGGACAATCTAAAGTGAATTTCGATATTTCATATTTAAATTCTAGACAAATTAGAGATATACGAATTTCACTTAATAAGGTAATCAGCGAAAACAAAAAAGAAATTTATCAATAAAAGTTTATAATAAGTATATAAAGACACTTTTAAACTAATAATGAACGAAGACAATCAAGAAAACGTAAATAAAAATAATCGAAACACTGAAACTATTCAAAAAATATCTGGTATGTACCAGAATTGGTTTTTAGATTATGCTTCTTATGTCATTCTTGAAAGGGCTATTCCATCCATCTTCGACGGTTTAAAACCCGTTCAAAAAAGAATCCTACACTCAATGAGGGAATTAGAAGATGGCCGATATAATAAGGTTGCCAATGTGGTGGGTAATACCATGAAATACCACCCCCATGGAGACGCTGCTATTACTGATGCTATCGTTCAAATAGGACAAAAAGAACTATTAATTGATACCCAAGGAAACTGGGGTAATATATATACAGGAGACGGAGCAGCTGCTGCCCGTTATATTGAATCCAGATTAACTCCTTTTGCTTTGGAAGTTGTCTTTAATCCTAAAACTACGGTTTGGAAACCATCTTATGATGGACGGAATAAAGAGCCTGAAAACCTTCCTATAAAATTTCCCTTACTTTTATCTCAAGGAGTGGAAGGTATTGCCGTGGGATTATCAACTAAGATTTTACCACATAATTTTTTAGAATTAATCGATGCTTCTATTGCGATTTTAAAAGGAAAAACATTTACCTTATATCCTGATTTCCAAACAGGAGGTTTAATTGACGTTGCGAATTATAATGACGGAGAACGCGGAGGAAAAATAAGGGCTCGAGCCAGAATTTCAAATCCTGAAAAAGGACTTCTTCTAATAAATGAAATTCCGTATGGAACTAATACAGGTTCTCTTATAGACAGTATCCTTAAAGCCAATGAGAAGGGAAAAATTAAAATAAAAAAAGTTGAAGATAATACCGCTTCTGAAGTTGAAATTTTAATACACTTACCTAATGATGTCTCTCCGGACAAGATGATTGATGCATTATATGCTTTCACAGATTGCGAAATTTCAATATCTCCTAATGCATGTGTCATCAATGTAGACAAACCGGAATTTTTAAGTGTTTCTGAAATATTAAGAAGAAATACCAACCATACTGTAAATCTTCTTAAGCAAGAATTAGAGATTGAACTCGGCGAATTGCAAGAACAATGGCATTTTGCTTCGTTAGAAAAAATATTTATCGAAAACAGGATCTACCATCAAATCGAAGAACTTGATAAGTGGGAAGATGTGATCTCAACTATCGATGCCGGATTAAAACCTTTTACTAAACATTTGATTAGAGAAGTTTCCGAAGAGGATATTAATAAGTTAACTGAAATACGCATTAAAAGAATTACCCGATTTGACCTGGATAAAGCAGAGGAAAATATTGCAGCATTAGATGGAAAAATAAAAGAAGTAAAACACCATTTAGATCAATTAATCCAATATGCAATTGAATACTTTACCAATATAAAGAAAAAATACGGGAAAAATAAAGAAAGGAAAACCGAAATTCGAACTTTTGATACAATTGACGCAGCAAAGGTTGCAGTTGCAAATATTAAATTCTATGTCAATCGTGAAGAAGGATTTATTGGATATTCCCTTAAAAAGGATGAATACCTTTTTGACTGTTCGGATATAGATGATATAATTGTGTTTAGAAAAGACGGGGTAATGCTGGTTACTAAAGCAGATGCTAAAACCTTTGTAGGAAAAAACATCATCCATGTAGGAATTTGGAAGAAAAATGATACCCGTACTATTTACAATATGATCTATCGTGAAGGTAAACTAGGTCCTTGGTATATGAAAAGATTTCCGGTTACCTCCATAACCAGAGATAAAGAATATAATTTAGCCTCTACCGCTAAAGGTTCAGAAGTCCAATATTTTACTGCGAATCCCAATGGTGAAGCGGAATCAGTTACCATTTTCCTTAAACCCAGCCAAAGGTTGAAAAAATTAAAGTTTGACATAGATTTTTCGGAATTAGCCATTAAAGGAAGAAGCTCTAAAGGAAATTTGGTATCAAAAAATTATATAAAGAAAATTGAATTAAAAGAGTCAGGTATTTCTACTTTAGCCCCTAGAAAAATATGGTTTGATGAATCAGTACAACGCTTAAACGTTGAAGGCCGCGGTAAATATTTAGGCACTTTTAAAGGAGCCGATAAAATTGTTACCCTCTCTTCTACCGGTATTGCTAAACTTCATACTTTTGATCTGTTAAATCATTTTGATAATGAATTTTTAGTACTTGAAAAATGGAATCCGGAAAAACCGGTATGTTGTATATATTACGACGGAGATAAATCCATTTATTATATTAAACGCTTCTTATTAGATGATACCTTGAATCCGCAAGTATTTTTTATCTCAGAAAATCCAAGATCTTTTATAGAATGGGTTGGAACCGGATGGAAATTAATTGCTAAAATCAATTTTGGTAAAGATAAAAGTCCGGAAACCATTAATTTAGAAGACTTTATAGCTATTAAAGGAATTAAGGCACAAGGAAATCAAATTTCTAAAGAAAAAATAAAAAAGATAACCATTACAGAAGAACCTTACGAACAGGAAAATGAAGCAAATGCCGATGCTGAAACTGAAGAAGCCCCAACTGAACCTAAAGATTCTCAAGATCCGAACTCCGGGACAGATGGTGAACAGATAAATCTTTTCTAATAATCTGAATATTTTTTATTTCAAAAAAACAGTAAATATTTGTTTACATATTAATTTCAAATATCTTTATTAAATAATTTAATGCCTTTACCGCATACTTACTCTTAAATTCACTAGATTTGTTTAATAAATTTAAGTTAAGTTTAATTTTTAATTAAAAAAAAGAATATGGCATTTGAATTACCAAAATTACCGTATGCATACAATGCGCTAGAGCCTTATATCGATGCAAAAACCATGGAAATCCATTATACGAAACATCATGGTACTTATACTACAAATTTAAATAATGCAATCGCCGGTACAGAACTTGAAAATTTACCTATAGAACAAATTATAATTAAAGGTTTTGATAAAACCCCTATAAGAAATAATGGTGGTGGTTATTTGAACCATTGTTTATTTTGGGAATGGTTAACCCCTAATGGTAAAGGTAAACCGGAAGGAAATTTAGCTGCAGCAATCAACGAATCTTTTGGATCTTTTGATGCTTTCAAAGATGAATTTTCAAAAGCAGCAGCCGGCAGATTCGGATCCGGATGGGCTTGGTTGTTATCCAATAATGGAAAATTAAGTATTGGCTCAACGGCAAATCAAGACAATCCTTTAATGCCGGGAGTAGGTGCATCAGGAACTCCTATTCTAGGGTTGGATGTTTGGGAGCATGCTTACTATCTTAACTATCAAAACAGAAGAGCAGACTACATCAGTGCTTTCTTTAACGTGATAAACTGGGATAAAGTTTCTGAATTATTTGAATCAAGTAAATAAATCAGTATAAAGATTTAATAAAAAGCCGTCTAAATTAGATGGCTTTTTATCTTTTAGTGAAGATTGACACCAATGCTAAAAGGAAAATAGCGCCAATAGTGGACATAGCCAATAGGAGAGTTTTATCATTTTCATTAACCGGTATTTGAAGATGTCTAAATAGCCAATTTCCTAAAAAACTACCTAAAATACCAACCATTAAATTTCCAAAACATCCAAAACCTCGACCTTTAATTAAAGTCCCTGCTAAAAAACCGGATGAAATCCCTATAAGTAATGTCCACATTATTTTATGTTCTAATTTTTTAACTTTTGTGAATTAATAATTTTTTTCCAATCTAAATATCCAAAAATTGCGATGATAAATAAAAATATAGTTAAAAGAGAATATAATAAAAGTCCTTTATGAAGTAATAACGGAACGGCTATAAAATTACTAATATTTAAAAAAATCCAATTATCCAGTTTTCTTTTTGCTAATAGCCACATACCGGCCCAAGCAAATGCGCTCACCAATGAGTCCCATACAGGAACATCTGAATTAGTGTAATTCGTTAAGAAAAAATATAAAAGAATCCATGAAAATATCACAATGCAACATGCGATTAATCTATCGTTGACAGTACATAAACTTACCGTACTACTATTATTAGTTTTATTTGTCCATAAAAACCATCCATATATACTCATCACAAAATAATATCCTTGCAATAAAATTTCCGCATATAAACGAAAATCCCAATAAATATACATGGTTATGAGTATATTAAGTAAGCCGCAAGGATACAACCAAACCTTATTATATTTGGCGAATAAAGCTTCCGCTATACCAAAAGCTACTCCTATGGCTTCTAACAAAGAAATTTGATAAAATTGTTGCTTTAAAATTGTCCACCATTCATGTATTGAAACCATAGTTACACCTATATTTATTTATTAGTACTTAAACATACATTATATGTAGATATTTTATTTTCTTAGAAAGTCATGATTTTAATATAAATTTTAAAATCAATCCGATTGATTAAAACGTAGTATTCCTGATTTCGTATAGTATATTATTATTTTACCTACAAAGATATTAAAAAGACCTACTTTAATTAGTATTCTTTTACAAATAATTAAAATATAGATTATTTCAATAATTTTTATGGCAATAAATTTGATGTGATTTAAGTTTTTAATAAGTAATATAATCCAAAAATTAGTATGATAGCAGGTATGACTAAAGAAAAAGAAAATTCAGATAACCCTATTGACATTCTAAAAAGATGTAAAATTATACGAGAAAAGCATACAAAATCAGCTTATTTAAATATAAATATTTCGGGAGAATGGAAATTATATTCAGGCGATTCAGTTCAAACTATTGATACTAAAAAACCGATCGCGCAAGGTAAAGATTACGGAACTTATCCTTTATATATATTACCATCCAAAAGAAGTTATTTTAAATTAGAGACTTCCGAAGGATCGGCTATACTTGCGGAAACACACCTTCCGATGGAAGGAGGATATAATTTTAGAGATTTAGGAGGTTTAGAGTCTAAAGACGGAAAACGAATTAAATGGGGGAAATTATTTAGAACAGACGATTTATATAATTTAACCCATAATGATTTACTATATTTATCCAGTATTCCTATAATTACTCTGGTTGATTTCAGATGCGAAGAAGAATATAAAGCCTTACCGGACAAAATTCCTGCAGAAGTTAAAAATCATTACTATTTATGTATTGAACCCGGTCGTTTAAAAGCATATGCTAAAAGTATTCATACGAGCAAAAATGATGTAATAAATGCTATGAAGCATTTATACAAACTTTTAGTTACAGAAGATAAATATTTAAACGCATACGAAGAATTTTTTACCTATATACAAGATCAAGAAAAATTACCGCTCCTTTTTCATTGTTCAGCAGGGAAAGATCGCACCGGATTGGCTACCGCATTGTTGCTATATGCTCTAGATATTCCTAAAGATATTATTTTAAAAGATTATTTAGCATCCAATGATTATCTGGCGGATAAATACCATCCGTTGATTGAACAAAATCCATCCAACAAATATTTATATACGGTCATACCGGATTATTTAGAGAGCGCATTAAACGAAATAGAAAATGAGTATGGATCCATTCAAAATTTTTTGATTAACCGAATGCATTTAAATATTGATAAATTGAAAAATAATTTATTGTATTAATATCTGTTTAAACATTAGAATCAAAAAATAATCTTCAATCAACATATATCGAATTTTAAACAGATAAGTACCTAATTTACTTACCTGTTTTAATAAAGAATGTATTAAAATTTATTCGTACAAATGGTAGAGAAATTCTATTTATTTAGGTTGGCTTTTTGTAGACGAACGGCATTTAATATAGCTAAAAGGGCTACTCCCACATCGGCAAATACAGCTTCCAATAGATGAATATCACCAAAAATTCCTAAAATCATTACAATAATTTTAATACCAAAAGCTAATATCACATTTTGCCATACAACATGTTTCGTGGCTTTACCTATTTTAACAGCTAAAGGAATTTTAGAGGTCTGATCGTCTTGAATTATGACATCGGCTACTTCGATCGTCGCATCACTGCCTAAACCTCCCATGGCTATACCAACATCACTTAAAGCGATCACCGGTGCATCATTAAATCCATCACCTACAAAAGCTACTTTACCAATCACTGTTGATTTTATTTCCTTCATTTTACTTACCTTATCTTCCGGTAAAAGTTCACCATAGGCATGATCTATACCTAATTCCCGGGCAACTTTTTGTACGATTGTATTTTTATCACCGCTAAGAATAGTTGCCCCGATGCCTAAATCATGTATTTTTTTAATATCTTGTTGAGCTCCTGATTTAATTTGATCTGCAATTTCCAAATATCCGGCGAACTTATTATTTACTGCAATTAAAACTACAGTATTTATGATTTCTTTACAAGTATCCGGATAAGAAATAGAATAGGCATCCATTAATTTAAAATTACCTACTAACAATTCATTATCTTCTATTTCCACTTTAATCCCTTTTCCCGGAATATCTTCCATGGAAGTAATTTTTGTTACCTCAGGTTTTTGATTTACATAAGCTTGAATTGCGGTGGCAATCGGATGATTACTATGAGATTCAGCTATATTAACCCATTGTAATAATTGAGTCCGATCAAAACCTTGCTCAACATGTACATTTTGAACAGAAAAATTTCCTAAGGTTAAAGTTCCTGTTTTATCAAATACAATTTGTTTGACTTCAGCCAAGATATCCAAAAAGTTGGAACCTTTAACCAAAATACCGTTTCTTGAAGCTAAACCTATGCCTCCGAAATATCCTAAAGGTATTGAGATTACCAAAGCGCATGGACAGGATATAACTAAAAATATTAAGGATCGATATAACCAAGTTTCATATTCATAGTTTGCAACAAAAAAATAAGGTAATATAAACACCAACAAGGCAATAAAGAAAACCGCCGGAGTATAAATCTTCGCAAATTTTCTGATAAACAATTCTGTTTTCGCTTTTTGACCGGTAGCATTTTGAACTAAATCCAATATTTTAGATAATTTACTGTCTGAATAAGGAGTAGTAACTTTTACAAGTGAAGAAGTGTTAAGATTTATCATTCCTGCTAAAATGGTCTCCCCTTTTTCTTTACTTTGCGGGGTACTTTCCCCGCTTAACGCAGAAGTATTGAACGTAGCCGTTGAAGAAAGCAATTCTCCATCCAATGCTACTTTATCTCCCGGTTTCAGTTGTATAATTTCGCCTACTTGAACCTCTTTAGCTTTTACGACTTTAGTAGTTTGATTTTCAATAATTGTCGCTTCATCGGGTCTTTGATCTAATAAAGCATTAATATTTCTTTTAGCTTTAGCTACTGCCAACGATTGGAAGTTTTCTCCAATGGAATAAAATAACATAACTGCAACCGCTTCCGGATATTCTCCTATATAAAAAGCACCTACCGAAGCTAAAAACATTAACGATAGCTCATTGAAAAAATCCTTATGCTTAAATTCTTCCAACATTTCTTTAAATACAGGATACCCTACAGGCAAATAAGCTAGTATATATGCTCCCAATTTAATCCAAGAATTGAAAAATGAAGTTTTAGAATAATCTAAAATGAGAGCGAGAGCTAAAAGGATAGAACTTATGATGGCCGGTAAAAATAATTGAAAAATATTTATGTTGAAATCTAGTTCGTGATCATGGGTATGCCCATGAGAAGATTCATGATCTCCTTGATTAGTAATATTTTTTCTATCGTTGTCATTACAGGCACAACCGGGTTTATAAGAAGACATAACTATCTATATTTTTTAATTATATAACAAAAATAATTCCCCTATGTTGCAATCAGATTGCAAAGAAAGAAATAGTAAAAAAATTAGAATCGGTATTCTTTCCTCTCGCCCAATCCTTGAGTTTAATTTTTTATAAATTTGCATGAAACGTAAATAATAAAAAATGGATAAGGCAGAACTTTTGGCCAAGCTAAATGAATCTTCACCAAATACACTAATGGATACCTTAGGGATCGTATACACTGATTATACAGGAGATACACTAACTGCAGAAATGGAAGTAAATTCCCGGGTACACCAACCGATAGGATTTTTACATGGTGGAGCCTCATTAGCTCTTGCTGAAACTGTAGGTTCGGTTTTATCTATTACCACGGTTGATCCTTCAAATTATTATGTTTTCGGAACGCAAGTAAACGGTTATCATTTAAAATCTGTTAAAAACGGAAAAATTTCAGCTACAGCCCAATTTATTAACAAAGGAAATACATCCCATGTGGTTGAAATTAATATTTTTTGTACGGATGATGAGGGAAATACTTTTAAAAATTGTTATGTTACCATGACTAATCGCATTGTTCCTAAAAATAATTTTGAATAATGGTATTTTCTGAAACAGTTAAAGATTGCATTAAAAAAAATATTCCTTTTGCTTTTATTCGACTTCCTAAAGACAGTAAAATATTTTTAATCAAAAAGGAAGAGGGCGGCTTATATGAATATTCTTTTCAATCTTTTGATAATTCAAAGAAATATACATTCCATTTTTCAACATTTACTGAGGTAAATGATTTATTACCATCGAATGACCTTATATTTCCTCTACCTAACAATGAAAATACAAAGGTTATTTCAGAACAAGAATATTTAAATCTTCTTCAACGGACCATTCATTATATTCAACAAAAACAAACAGATAAAATTGTAATTTCTCGCGAAAAATGGATCAATAAGGATAAAATCAACCCTTTCAAATCGTTTTTGTTTTTATGCGAAAAATATCCATCCTCCTTTTGTCAGGTAAGCTATTGGAATCAAAATGAAATTTGGATGGGGGCTACTCCTGAAATCCTAGGTTCTTTTGAAAATTCTTTATTTACAACGATGGCGCTTGCAGGAACGTTACCGGATATTGATTCGGTTCATTGGGAAAGCAAAGAAATAGAAGAGCAAAAATATGTCACAGATTATATTTGTGAAAAAATTAAAGTCTATACTTCGAATTTAACGGTAAAGGGTCCTGAAACACTTCATTTAGGACTTGTTAAACATTTGATAACCTATCTTTCTGCAAGATTAAAAACTTCTGATCAACTACCTCAATTGATAGCAGATTTGCATCCTACACCTGCCGTTTGTGGAATTCCGTTAAATAAAAGTAGAAGTTATATTTTGGAGAATGAAGGATATAATCGTGATTTTTATGCAGGATATATAGGATTGGAAACTCAGAAATTTAAAAAGTATTTTGTTAATTTACGATGTGCTAAACTATATGCTAATGGAGCTTTACTTTATGTAGGTGGTGGTATTACAGCGAAAAGTAATCCGCAAAAAGAATGGACCGAAACAGAATTAAAGGCTAAATTTATTGGTGAAAGTCTTTAAATACCTTCTTATGCTTAATCAAACAGGCTGAGTTGGTTTTTATCTATTTTTTTAGTTACAGATTTATTAGTTTTCTTGACGGTTTTTTTTATAAGACTGCTGTTTTCAACGGCGTCTCCATATATGGTTTTACCACCGTATTTCCAAGAATTTTTCCGTTCATTTTCAATCCATTCATGAAAATTGTTATTGGGTTTAAAATTCTTTTCAATTTCCATAGATACTTTGGATAGATTTTTCAATGCTTCCAATTTATCGGTTTCTCCTAATTTAGATCGTTGCAATGCTTTATCAAAAACTTCAATGGTTTCATCATATACTCGAGTGGGTACAGGAAAAGGATGTCCGTCTTTTCCTCCGTGTGCAAAAGAAAAACGGGCGGGATCTGAAAATCTGGAAGGAGTGCCATGTATTACCTCACTAACTAAGGTCAACGATTGAAGCGTTCTGGGTCCTACTCCATTCAAAAGCAACAGAGATTCCACATCTTGAACATCTGTTTCATGAGCAAGTACCAAAGCGGCGCCCAATCTCTTCAAATTGACGTCTTTTTCACGTACCTCATGATGAGTAGGCAGTATAAGAGATATTTCTTTCATTAAACGATCCGGATTTTCCTTAGTTAGTTCCAAAATTCCCTGTTTGGTAGTAGAAGCATCTTTATCGGTCAGATTAAGGATTTCTCCTTTGTTTTTACCATAAATAAAAGTATGGGGAGTTTCCGTAAAGGATTGAACTGAAGAAGACAGCCAATGATACCTTCTTGCCAGTTTATCGTTGATATTCATTCCTTGCTGCACAACTGTCCAATCACCATCTGTAGTAACTACAAAAGAATGTAAATATATTTGGAAACCATCTTGAACCGCACAATTATCAACTTTAGCTACCAATCTGCTCTTAGTAATGAGTTCATTTGCATCTAAACCGGTTTTATCGGCAATATGAAGTAATTCCGTTGGAGTATTTCGTGAAGATTTCCCCCTGCCCCCGCATACATAAATACCAAGTTCCGAGGATCTTTGATTTATTGCTTTTTTCAAAGCATTCATAACGGAAGTGGTTATTCCTGAAGAATGCCAATCCATTCCTAAAACACATCCTAAAGATTGAAACCAAAACGGGTCGCTTAATTTTTGTAAGAAAGTTTTTCTTCCGTATTCTTGAACTATAGCCTCCACAATCGCTCCACCTAATAAAGCCATTCTTTTAGCTAACCAGGCGGGAACTGTTCCATAGTGTAAAGGTAAATCTGCATATCCCTTCTTCATATAGTAAATATAGTAAAAATTAAATTAATTTACTCATTTACTGCACTTTTACCTTATAATTAAAATGATAGTAATTGCGCGGTAACTTTAATTTAAACAATTTTTGACTAAAAGTTTTTCAGCAATCATATTACTTAAAACTTCTGTTCTATTTTGACCTACAATTTGAACGGTTACACTTCCGTCAAACTCTTCAACTGATTCAATCTGAAATTTAATTCCTAAATTGAAATTTTTAGAATTTAAATACTTTAAAAATTCTTTAGAACTGTGAATGATAGCGGATAATTCCACGATTTCTCCAATCTGGTATTCGTTTAACTTTTTAAAGCGTCCCCCTTCAATATTTCCTTGTTTATCCGGTATGGGTGAACCGTGAGGATCGAACTTAGGATAATCTAACAATTCATCCATTTTATTGAAAAATTTTTCTGAATGTATATGTTCGATTTGTTCGGCTACTTCATGAACATCTTCCCAACTAAATCCCATTTTTTCAACCAAATACATTTCTGTTAGACGGTGTTTCCTAAGAATTAAAGCGGCTTCTTTTTTACCTTTTTCTGTCAGTTTTAAAGGTTTATAGCTCTGATAGTTTACCAATCCTTTTTTCAAGAATTTTTTCATCATGCTGTTCACTGTAGGCATTTTGATATCTAAGGATTGGCTTAACGCCAAAGTAGATACTTCTCCCTTTTCGTCAGACAGATTATATAAGGCTTTTAGATAATTTTCTTCTATAGATGAGAACATTTACAAATATATTAAAATATTAATTTTTCAAGATCAAATAATTTATTTTTCCAAAATACAATCGTAAAATAAATTTGTTAGACTAATCTAATTTTATATATTTGCTAGTCTAAAATTAATAATTATGAAAAGAGGATTGACTGTACTTTTTGCATTATCCCTTTGCACTCTATATTCCCAAGAAGTTAAAGATTCAATTAAAAACCCTAAAGAAAAATCTATTGACGATGTTGTCGTGACAGGAACCTTGAAGGAAGTTAGAAAATCTGACAGCCCGGTGCCTGTTGAAATTATTACACCAAAACTATTCAAAAAAAATCCTACTCCCAGTCTTTTCGATGCCGTAGGAATGATTAACGGAGTTAAACCTCAAATAAATTGCAGCGTTTGTAATACGGGAGATATTCACATAAACGGTATGGAAGGTCCTTATACCATGATATTAATTGACGGGATGCCTATCGTTAGCGGATTAGCTACTGTTTATGGTTTAAGTGGGATTCCCAATAGTTTGGTAGAAAGAATTGAGGTAGTTAAAGGTCCCGCCTCTTCTTTATACGGCTCAGAAGCTATGGGGGGAATTATAAACGTAATAACTAAAAACCCACAAAAAGCACCCAAATTTGCAGCGGATATTTTCAGTACAAGCTGGGGAGAATTAAGTACGGATTTATCCTTTAAATTTAATGCCGGTAAAAAAGTAACCAGTTTACTGGGTATCAATCATTTTTATTATGATAATCCTATCGATGCCAATCACGACGGTTTTACCGATTTAACTTTACAAAACAGAATATCGGTTTTTAATAAATGGAGTTTTAAACGAAACGAAAACAGAGTTGCCAGTTTAGGGCTGAGATGGGTCAATGAAGATCGCTGGGGTGGAGAAATGAACTGGAGTAAAAAATATCGAGGAAGTGACGAGGTTTACGGAGAAAGTATATATACGAAACGTGCCGAAGTGATCGGACTTTACCAATTACCTCTACATGAAAAAATATACACCCAATTTTCATATAATTGGCATGATCAAAATTCATGGTATGGGAATACTCCGTATATGGCAACTCAACAAGTAGCCTTTATCCAAAGTTATTGGGATAAAACCATAAAAAATCATAACTTTTTAGCAGGTGCTTCTTTTAGATATACTTACTACGATGACAATACACCTGCGACCGCTTCTCCTGACGGTTCAAAAAACAGACCTTCAGAAACACCGTTACCGGGATTATTTTTACAAGATGAATGGTATATAAATACTAAAAATAAACTTTTACTTGGGTATAGATACGATAACGATAAACATCATGGAAATGTACATTCTCCAAGAATTGCCTATAAGTTTTCACCCAATTATACGAATACCTTCCGAGCCAGTTTTGGAACCGGTTTTAGAGTTGTAAATATCTTTACGGAAGATCATTCTGCTCTTACGGGAGCGAGAGATGTAGTTATCTTGAATTCTTTAAAGCCTGAACGTTCATATAACGGAAATTTGAACTATGTTA
The DNA here is from genome assembly GCF_009827705.1 of Apibacter sp. B3935. NCBI lineage: Bacteria > Pseudomonadati > Bacteroidota > Flavobacteriia > Flavobacteriales > Weeksellaceae > Apibacter > Apibacter sp. B3935. The sequence goes on along the minus strand of NZ_WINL01000001.1, from coordinate 25,742 downwards.
AAAAAATGATGTTCGATGATCTGAATGTAAATCTGGATATCACCGGTTTTTATTCTTATTTTACTAATAAAATTATTGGTGACTTCGATTCCGATCCTACTAAAATCATTTATGATAACTTAGACGGACATGCTGTTTCGCAAGGTATATCTTTAAATACGGAATGGTCTTTTTTAATTCCTTTTAAAATTATGGCGGGTGTTACTTATATGGATGTTTACACCAAAGAAAAAGATGACAAGGGTTCTTATCTTAGAACAGATCAGCTTTATGCTCCCAAATGGTCCGGAACATTTGTTATGACTTACACATTTCCTAAAAATTATATATTGGACTTTTCAGGACAATGGAACGGAAAAATGAGGTTGCCTATCGAGCCTAATGATTTTAGAAGTGAATATTCCCCGTGGTATTGCATTGCAAATATACAGGTAACCAAGAAATTCCATAATGGAATGGAAATTTACGGAGGAATTAAAAACCTATTTAATTTTACGCCCAAAAATCCGATCATGCGTCCTTTTGACCCTTTCAATAAAGAGGTTGATAATCCGATTACCAATCCTAACGGGTACACTTTTGATACTTCTTATAATTATGCGTCCTTGCAAAAATTAAGAGGATTTTTGGGTATACGATATAATTTTTTCTAATTAATTTTAAAGTCAGAAAAAAAAATAAATTTCATATAAAATAGATCGCATACATATTTTGTTAAAATAAGAAGATCATATTTATTTTTATGGTAAATTAGCACTTTCATAAAAAATATCTATGATCGTCTTACCTTGTTTTTATTTTCCTCCTGTTTCTTATTTTGAAAAATGGATCCATTCGGAAAAGATCTATTTGGAACAGTGGGAAAATTTTCCTAAACAAACTTATCGTAATCGTTGCATTGTTCAAGGAGCTAATGGAAAATTGCCTCTTATTGTTCCTATTGAACATTCAGGAGCCAGAATTATAAAAGATATTAAGATTTCCTATGCGTCTTCATGGCAAAAATTACACATTAAATCATTACAATCAGCATATCAAAGTTCTCCTTACTTTGAATATTACGAAGATAAGCTAATCCAATTATTGGAAAAAAAAGAAACCTTTTTAATAGATTTAAATCTAAACACATTAGAATGGGCATGTTCTATCCTAAAGTTGGAATGTTCGTACGAACTCACGGATGAATACGTAAAAAATCCTCCGTTCACCGATGCGCGAGAAGCATTCAATGCAAAAAAAGAAAGTCCCTATAAAAATAAAAAATATATTCAGGTATTTTCAGACCGTTTCGAGTTTATGAATGATCTTTCCATACTAGATCTTATATGCAATCTTGGCCCGAAATCTGCTAATTACCTTACTAATGTCGAATAAATAAATAATTTTAAATGAAGATAAAACTATTAAGCCTAAGCTTCGCTTTTGCATTCTTTACTGCCAATGCATTTGCTCAAAATAACGTTCCGGCAGTTGATTCCCTTGCTTTAAAAAACTGGTATCATCAAAGTTATGAAAAAACCGGTATTTATGGTGTAGGGACTACTGATGCTATTGAATTTCTAAAGTCTAAAGGACTCAAGCCCTCTCCTATTATCGTTGGAGTAATTGATAGTGGTGTACAAATTGATCATCCGGATTTGAAAAATAATATTTGGAATAATCCAAAAGAAATCGCTAATAACGGTAAAGATGACGACGGTAATGGATATGCTGACGATGTTCATGGATGGGATTTTATCGGTGGAAAAGATGGAAAAGATGTAGACCACGATACTATGGAATCAACCCGTATTGTTTCTTTATATGAAAAACTATTCGAAACCGGTGATCTGAAAACGAATGAAAAAAATCGGGAAAAGTATCCGAACGAATTCAAAGAATATCAAAGAGCTAAATTTATATATGATAAAGATTTAGGTGAAGCTAAAGATGCCCTATCTAATATTGATGAGCAAAAAGCTTTGATAAGACAAATGACCACTGAATTACAAAATGCTCTGGGTGACAAACCTTTGACTCTTGAAAATGTAAATGAGGCAACTTTTACTGTTCCTCAATATAAACAAGCTTTCCTTCAGATGATTGCAAATAATAGCGATTTGGAAGGAAAAAATGCAACTCAAATCAATATGTTGGCAGATAGTGAAATGGGGGAAGCAGTTAAATACTATTCCGGTAAAGTAGATTACATGCTTAATAAAAGTTATGATCCTCGCTACATTGTAGGTGATGATTATACAGATATTAAGGAAAAACATTACGGTAACAATGAAGTGGAAGGCCCGGATGCATTACATGGAACTCATGTTTCCGGTATAATTGCAGCAGTTAGAAATAATAATATAGGTATGGACGGTATTGCCGGTGATGTTGCAAAAATCTTAGTAGTTCGAGCAGTTCCGGATGGTGATGAAAGAGATAAAGATATTGCCAATGCCATATATTATGCCGTTGATAATGGCGCTAAAGTCATTAATATGAGTTTTGGTAAGCCTTTTTCTCCTAATAAAGAGAGAGTATGGGAAGCTATGAAATACGCGGAAAAAAAGGGTGTATTAATGGTTCATGCTGCCGGTAATGATAATAAAAATGTAGATACTGAGTATAATTATCCAACCAATTTTAAGGACAATGAGCATAAATCTTTTGTAAACAATTGGATTACCGTAGGAGCCAGTACTCGATTTAATAATGCATTGAAAGCATCTTTTTCCAACTACGGAAAAGAAAAAGTTGATATTTTTGCACCAGGATTAGAAATTTACTCTACCGTTACCAAAGGAAAATATAAATTTTTACAAGGTACCAGTATGGCTTCTCCGGTTGTTGCGGGATGTGCTGCCCTTTTATGGTCTTATTTTCCTCAGTTAACTGCTGAACAAGTGAAAAATATATTATTCATAACAGCAAATAAATCCACTATAGAAGTAACGGCAGGTGGCGAGAGTGAAAACAGTCCTATGATTAAAACAACTTTTGATCAACTTTCAGCAACCGGAGGTGTTGTAGATGTTTTTAGAGCCGTGAAATATGCGTATGATAATTTCAACCCTGAAAAAGGAAGTAAAAAAGGAAAAAAATAAGTTGAATACTCTTTATATAAAAAAAGCTATTTTAAATAAAATAGCTTTTTTTTATGTTTCAAATTTAACGTTATGAAATTTTAGTAACTCCTTCCGTTAAGGCTTTAATTAAATTTTTTAAAGGCTTTTCAACCATGGCAGATATAAACATATTAAATTTACCATCAAAATTAAATTGAACTTCACTTGTACTATCTGTAACCTGATCTATCAATAAACTTAAGTCAAAATTCAAAGTTTCTTTAGCCGAACTTAATACAATTTTTGAATAAGGAATTCTTTCTTTCATTTTCAAGGCAATTTCAGGCATTCCTTTTAATGCAAAAACAAATCCATCTTCATCAGCCTCAAACTTATCAATGGTTTCAGGCATGAACTTTTTAAATTCAGAAGGCTGAGATGCTAACGTGTAAATATCTTCTGCCGATTTATTAACCAGTATTTTTTCTCCTTTAATATTCATTTTTGTAATTTTGGTAAAAACAAACACAAATGTACAAAATTTCTGTAAACCAAAGATTTCTTACCCTTGGTAAAAATAAGAGAAAAGGTGCCATTAACCTTCCATACGAAAATTCGAAAACTTTGGTATACGCTCTGGATATTTTGTACCATACGAAAATAAATTCAATTCATATTTACTCATCTGAAACAAAAAAAGTTTGGAAAAAATTACAAAAAATAGCTACACCCGTGTATGCAGCGGGAGGATTAGTTAATAATAGTAAAGACAATTATTTATTTATTAAAAGAAACGGTTATTGGGATTTACCGAAAGGTCATGTGGAAGAAAATGAAACTTTTAAAAAAGCTGCCAAACGGGAAGTAGAAGAAGAATGTTCTATTTCTAATCTAAAATTAAAAAAATACCTAACGACAACTTATCATGTGTATCAATCTGAAAAAAAATACTTTTTAAAAATAGTTCAATGGTTTGAAATGAAGTATGATGGAAATGAAAAACCTAAACCTCAAAAAAATGAAGGAATTGATAAAGCCCAATGGATTAGAAAAAAGGATATCCCTAAACTTATGAAGAAAACCTATGTAAATATCAGGGAATTAGTCGGCACTTATGTTTTAACTAATTCTCGAATTAAAAAATAATTAATATAAAATTCAATAAAAAAAGGAGTACTATAATTACTCCTTTTTTTTCTTTTTAAATCGTGATTTTTAGAATGTAAATTGCATTCCAAATTTAACTCCGAATTTATTAACATCCGGCATATGTAAGTAATTCCCTCTCCAGTTAAAATCTACTCTAAAGATTCTTAAATTTCCAAACCCTATATTTTCGATACCAAATCCATATTCATAATAGATATCTTTATTAGGCGCTACATATCTGATATTAGAAGCATTCATATTCTTGGAGCCTTCGGATATATCTCCCCAAACACCTCTGAAAATCGCTACTTCTCTTAATTGTAATTTTTTCAATAAAGGAATATAGGAAAATATCCTTCCGTTGAAGTGATGTTCAACATGCAATGCCGTATAAATATCGGTTACGAAATCATAGTAATCCAGCAATGCAAAGGTATTATTTACGATACCGTAAGACTGGTTACCCGGTATGATTCCTAACAAGGATAAGGGCAATTTATTAAACGATTTACCGAATTCAAAAGTAACATTCGATTTACCAATCGGTCCCCAAAGGATCGGATGATTGTATAAAAATTGTATTTTATCATAGTTAAAATCACCATCCAACACTCCATTGAATCCTTTTATATATTTTAAAATTAAGGTTGGAGATAAAGTCGTATGCTCATATCTGTCTAATCCAAAACGAGAATATTTAGCTCCCGGTCTCGCTTGAATACTAAATGTTAAATGAGAATCATACAAATCGTTTTTAATATCACCTTTTTTGTTGTAATAACCGATATTAAATTTGAACGGATTCGCCGATTTTATGTATTGATAAGTTCCATCTAATCGCAATTGTACATTTTTCCACGGTTCAATAGATAAAAATGCATTGGTTTGATTGACAGAACTCAAATATTCATTACTTCCTCGGGATATGATGGAAGATGACGCAAAAGAACGGGTCATAATTCCCTCATTTTCTGTAAGCGAAGTCCCTAACTGAGTTATATCCCTTTTTGTTCCCGCACCTATCGTAAAACGATTGTATTTGTTTAACATCAAGCGCCCTTCAAAACCGTATTTAAATTGATCGTCTTTAAATCCGTATGCCGTATATCCTTCCACTCTCCACATATCATTGGGAGAGAAAAATGTCCTGGCTCCTAAACGAATTCTGGTTCCTTCAACATCGTTATATCCTAGTGTTTGATACAGATTTCCAATATCAATGGCATTACCCACATTGACATAGCCTGAGGAAAGAATTTGTACGGCATCTACAATATTTCTAAATAATCGGGTTTTAGATACCTTGTCTACCATTTCATATGCCTTTTTATCATCTTCATTGAGACGATCCGGACGATTGTCGGCCCAAAAATCATCTTTTCGGTTGTAAGCTCCTTCAGAAATAGGTTCCCATTGTTGATCTAAAAGTTTTTCTACAGTGCCTTGCGGCTCATCGAATTTATAATCATTATAAGTTATGGTACGTTTTGCAAACATACCTTTTCCTCCTTCTTTTTTAGTTATAAGAGACATATCCAAAACCGTGTAATTTCGTAATGGAATAAAGATTGAATCATTGACATTGTCATAATTCAATTCCATATATATATCTTTAACGAAGTTTACATTAATACCCGAAGTAGATTGTAAGGTTACTTGCTTTACTGCATAAGTATCTTTAGTAATATATAAATCTCCTTTAAAAGTAAGCTCATTTTCTCTTCGAGGTCTGTATTTAATATAATAACAATCAACTCCGTCTACGGAAACCGTATCAGCTAATAAATAATCGTATACGGAAAATCCAATAGTAGCTACCGGACTGGTGAATCCTTTATTAAAAAAGTTTAACACATTATCGTATATGTTAACATCTTTATACAAATTTTTAACCGTATTGGCTACAATATCATTATTAGGAATTCCGGAAGCTTTATTTCCTCTCAAAAAAGATTTTTCCCGTTTGGAAGGCGTATTTTGTCCAACTATATCGGAAAGGGATTCGTTAAGAAAAACGGGAATGTACGTTTTTCCTGAGATATCTAATGTATCTATGTCTTTGGCTGAAATGTTTAATTTTTTAAAGATTTTTTTACTTATAAAAGCACTATCAACATTATTTAAATCAAATTCGATTTTCTCATATTCTTTATATTGATAATTCTTAAAATTAGTCAAACCGTTGGTTCTTCTTCTCTTCCATAATTCACGCAATATACGGTATGCCGGATTTTCTTTTTTTGGTAAACGTTTTTTCGGAAAACCGGTAACTACTACCTCGTCTATTTCCTTTTCTTTGCTTACGGTTCCTTTATCGGTTGATTGGCTACTATTTTTGTTTTTTAATTTGAGATTTACAATTAAGCCTAGATTATCTCCCCTTTGTAAGGGTATATATTTTGTCGGGTATTTATCTGTAATAATTTGTAACGTGTCAATGTATTTATTGGATTGTAATTCAAAATTTCCATCACTGTCTGTAGTGGCGTAAACCTGAGTATTTTTAAGAAAAATATCAGCATCCGTTATTGGCTTCTCTGTATCTTCATCTAGCAATTGACCGGAAACTCTAACGTAATTAACTTGCTGGTTTGAAGATGGTAATATTGTATCGGTATCAATTTTAGTTTGATTGGTAATTGATGGAGGAATTGAGGATGTACCAATCTTATCTTTTTCAGAGAATTTAATAATTAAATTTAAGTTTTGTTTTTTATTGACAGGAAATGACTTTTTCTTATAATTTACAATCTGAACAACGATAGAATCAAAGTTATTTTTAGATTCGAGTGAAAAATATCCAATATTATTTGAAAGGGTTGAAATTTCGGGAGCTTCAGGAAAAGATATTTTTGCTCCTTCAATAGGACGCTGGGTATCCTGATTTATAATTACCCCCGTAATTTTGATTTGTGCATTATAAGATAAACTAAATAAAAATGCAAACAAAAAAAGTAATTTATTACTCATTGAACGTTATTTAAAAAAACAAAAAACTTTCGTTTGTAGATATCGAACAAACGAAAGTCTTAGTATAAATATTATATTATATGTATGTGGTTCTCAACAAAACAAAGCTTTACCGTTTTTCAAGAACTTCATCAATAAGTCCATATTCTTTAGCTTCTGAAGCAATCATCCAATAGTCCCTATCTGAATCCTTCTCAATTTTTTCAAAAGGTTGACCGGAATGCTCTGCCAAAATTTCATATAATTCTTTTTTCAGCTTCAAGATCTCCTTTAATGTAATTTCCATATCGGAGGCTTGCCCTTGAGCTCCTCCCAATGGTTGATGAATCATAATTCGAGAATGTTTCAATGCTGATCTTTTTCCGGCAGCACCTGCGGTCAATAATACGGCTCCCATAGAAGCAGCCATACCGGTACAAATAGTAGCCACATCGGGCTTAATAATTTGCATGGTATCGTATATACCTAGTCCGGCATACACACCCCCTCCGGGAGAATTAATATATATTTGAATATCTTTATTGGCATCTGTACTTTCCAAGAACAATAATTGAGCAGTTACAATATTGGCTATTTGATCGTCTATACCTGTTCCCAGGAATATAATTCTATCCATCATCAACCGAGAGAACACATCCATTTGTGCTACATTTAATTTTCGTTCTTCAGTAATATATGGAGTCATTGAATTTACGTACTGATCTACCGCCAGACTATTAATTCCCTGGTGTTTTACTGCATATTTATGGAACTCTTTTCCTAAATCCATTTTTATTAATCTTTTTCTAAAATTTTTTACTTAATTTTCTCACTAAAACTATACCAAACAAGAGTCTCTATAGATAAGACTTTATTTTGTCAGCAATTTCAGTAAATTCTTCCGAACTCAGTGTCAATTTGTTACCAAAATTCATGTCTCCGATAGCGTTTAATGGGATCAGATGAACATGAACATGGGGAACTTCCAATCCTTGTACAGACATTCCTACCCGTAAACATGGAATAGCTTTTCCTACTGCCTGAGCAACCCTATAGGTAAAATCCATTAATTCATCATATTCTTCTTTGGGTAAATCAAACAGTTTATCGGTTTCTTTTTTAGGAATTACTAATACATGTCCTATTACTATTGGAAATGCATCTAAAAAAGCAAGGTGTTTTTCGCTTTCTGCAACTTTATAACAGGGAATTTCTCCTGCTACGATTTTTGAAAATATACTTGCCATAGGTTGTAAATTTAGCTTATTAATCTAGTGAAATTTCTAAAATCTCAAAATTAATTCGATTACCGTTCGGTAAATTTATTTCGGCAGTATCTCCAACTTCCTTTCCTAAAAGTCCTTTAGCAATGGGTGTATTAACAGATATTTTTCCGGTTTTTAAATCGGTTTCCGTATCCGGAACCAAGGTATACTTCATCTCCTGTCCATTGGCAGTATTCTTTATTTTAACAGAACATAATATAGCTACTTTAGAAGTATCAACTTGCGATTGATCTATTATTTTAGAATTAGAAATTATATCTTTAAGCTTAGCTATACGCATTTCAAGCAGACCTTGTGCTTCTTTAGCCGCATCGTATTCCGCATTTTCAGATAAATCACCCTTATCCCTAGCTTCAGCAATTTGCTGTGTGATTTTAGGTCTTTCAACTTGTTCCAATTGATCAAGTTCCTTACGTAATTTATCTAGACCTTCTTTCGTTACATAATTCATGATACTATTTTTTGTAATTTTGCGTTGTAATTTATAAACATAAAAAAAATAACCCGACTCTTCACGGTCGGATTATCCGTATGCAAATTTAGCAAATTTATTATGATTAAAAAATTAATTCTTTATATATTATTAATTTCACAGTTATTCATCTTCATCCAATGCGAAAATGGAAATAAAACAATTAGTTGTTTTCCTAATTCTTCTATAAGTTATTCAGCCGATCTCAATTTACCTCAGTTCCAAAAATTATCCGGTATTAATGGTTATGCTTATATTGAAGCGGGTCCTTTAACCGGTACTAAGGGCTTAATATTGGTTAGAATAGAGGCTAATAAGTTTTTAGCCTATGACAGAAATGCGCCGCATATTTGCCCGGGACCTAATACCCGATTGGAAGTAAAAGACGATTTTTATATCTATTGTCCTGAAGATGGAGCAAAATGGTCTCTTACTTCCGGTCAACCGTTAGAAATAGCTGACCGAGCACCTAAAATTTATCCTGCACAATTGGTTGGAAATACGGTTATAATATCGTATTAATTTTATATAATATTTTTAACACTTATCAGTTATAATAATATACTTGTATAGTATACAAAAATTAATGCATTGCCTGAGCAGCTGTGAATTGTTTTCAAATTTATTTAACTACTTATTCACGCCTTTTTTTCAATTATACTAATAATGTAAGGATTCTGAAGGTATAAATTATAAATAAATTTAAGATAATGATTCTTATATTATGATACTATATTAATATAATATAAATTTTATTTTATGATAGTTATCAGAAGCTTGTTGTGAATTGTTTTCAAATTTTATGAATTATAAATTAATTATTTCTAATTGAAATCTCAATTTTATTGATTATAAGCAGATGAGATTAATTAATTTAAAGATATTACCTTTTATGATTTATAAGATTTAGTTTTTGAAGAATTTATATATTAATTTGATAAATTAATAATATTATTTTGATAGTTAAACATTTTATTTTCTTAAATTATCTATTTCATATCTTTTTCATCTAAAAAAAATCCTTCCCCTTTTTTCTTTATTTCTTTTTTACAGTCAGTATTTCCATTACCCAAATTATTTTTTTGAACATAATTTTCGTATAGCTTTTGTTCCATATTTTCCCATTCTTCTTTAGTATAATTTTTTCCTTTATAGGTTTTATAAAAATTTTTATTTTTTAAAAATTTATTATTTTTATCGTAATCTTCAAATTCTAAGTTATTAAATGATTTTACAATAAGTTGTAATGCTCTTTTACTAATTTCCCAATTATAATTTTTTAAATTTGGATTAGAACCAATAGATTCAAAATAATACCATCCTTTTAATGTGCGAATTATATAGATTTGTATAAAAGCATTAAAAGTTAAAGAAGATATACTTCCAGATAAAGTAAATAATTCTTTTATTTTAGTATTAATATTGTTTATAGATAATTCTTTTATTGCTGAAATTTCTAAACTATATTCTTCTCTATTTTTTAGACGTTGTATAGAGTTATTATATACTTCGTCTACAATTTTAAATTTTTCATTTTCATAGAAAAAAGAAATAATAATTCCTTTATTATCACCATCAATGGTATGTTCAAATAAAAATTGAGATAAATTATTATTATTATTTATACTGTATTTTGCATCCCAAGAAGCCGGATAATAAAACTCAATTGGTTCATTAAAATTATAATCAAATGGTTTCAACATTTCAGCCATTTGCCAATTAGATTTATTTATTAAATCCCAATTAGAAGAAATATGATACATAGTTTCTGCTAATTCTTTATATGATTCTGAATAACATGAAACTTTAACTAAAAAATAGTTGGCCCCTCCACTAGGATTATAATCCTTCATTGTTGTATAACGTGATATAATATTCTTTTCTCCCTCGTTTTTTGATGTGAGGACATCTAGATAAAATCCTGTGGTTTTTCCTTGAATTTTTCTTTCTTGTAATAAAACTTCTCCCATTAAGTAAAGTTTTTTCTTTAGCCAATCCGAACAATTTATATCATATAAAATAGTTTCATAACCTACGGTTATTTCTATATATGGACTTTCATCTATTCTTGAATAAAAACCAATTTCTGTGAGATTTAAATCTTTATTCTTTATTTTATCTATTGAGAATGGTTTCACATTATTTGGTAAAACTATCCAATAGTGTAAATAATCGTTTGATTTAGTATATAAACATTGCCAATAATTTGCTTTCAAATATTCCTCTGAAAATGAAGTTTCTAAAGGAAAAATAGTCTCAAATTTCATAAATTTTTTTTTTAAAATCCAAAATTTGATGTTATTAATTGCATAGTTTGATCTAAAACAGGATAATTTTCTGCATTACAATCAACACGAACGCAAAAGTAAACATTTTCCTTACTGTAAACAGTGTGACGCGTAATTATTGAATCTCCATTGTCGGTAACTGTTGTTAATATATCTATATATTTCTGACCTTTAAATTGTAATTCCCTACTTTTTAATATTGTTTCCTTAGATAGTTTCAGTTTATTTAATAGCCAATCAGCAGGAGATATTTTATTTTTTATTTCTTCATAATATACAGTTACCTCAATGAATGGAAACTTCTTATCTATATTTTGATACCTACCTATATTAATTAAATCCATCCCATCAATAGGTAATGGATCTAATTCTAATGGTTTCACATTAATAGGAAGTACTATCCAGTATTTGATTTTATAACCAGCTTTTTTATTATTATAATTACATTGCCAAAAATTTTTTTGTAAATATTTTTCTGAAAAGCTATTTTTTATTGGAAAGGATATATTTTTTTTTTCTATTGAATCTTTTGTTTCTTCCATAGTTGTATCTTTACTTTTTATTGATTGAAAATCTAAATTGTTCTTATTACATGATATTAAAAAGTGGAACAGAACAAAGATTGTGATATATTTTTTTTTCATATTTTTTATTAAGATTTTAAATTTAAAAAAATATTCCATATAGCATTAAAAATGCTCCCAAACAAAAGATTACTTTAAAACCTAATATAATTTTATCTCTATAATTTATAAAAATACTGATAGGAAATTTATTTAGATTCATAGCGTTGTATGTTTTATGAAAATTTATTAATGTGTCTAACATTAATGGCACAGTGTATGTGGTCCAAATTACTAAGGTTATTACACCTGATCCCATAATTAATGAAAAACTTATATCATCATATGTATTTTTTATTTGAAATTTGAATATACTTAATAAAAAAGTAAACAAAAAATCTAAAGGAATTATAATAAATATCGGTAAAAATATATACCAAAATTTTATTTTTATATTATTATATCCAAACGAAATTATAATACAAACTAAACTATATAAAAGATAAAAAAAAATTTTCATAAATTTTAATTTCATTTATTTACCTATCCAGACACTTGATAAACCACTTATCACAATTCCCTCTTTATTATCTTCTTTCTTTTTTTTATCATCTTTCTTTTTTTTATATCCGAAAAGCCCTCTTGTATAATCAACTATGTTATTTTTTATATCAACTATGTTATTTTTCATATCAACTATGGGCTTATAACTTAGACTTAAACCTCCACCTAATTTGACACCTAAAATAAATGATGCACTTACATCTAACCCAAGATTTAATGAATAATTATCCTTATCGAGGTAGGCTTCTGCTCCTATATCCCAACCAACACCACATTTTACTCCAGCTTCTATTCCTGTTTTAATTTTATTATTTTTACCTTTATTCTTAATACCTGCATTTAATACATCTGTGCCTATTTTACCTTCTGCTTTAGCCCATCCAGCTTCTTCTGTTGTTCTTAATTTAAATCCGTATTTTTTTTCTTTACCTCCCTTATAAGCCTCAGTAGTTGCTTCATGCGTAGCGTATAATGCTTTAAATTCAGCTTCTCCATAGGCCAATCTTGCATCATCTTTACCTATTTGACCTTCCACATTATATCCTATTGCTTGAACTTCTGCACTAGATGTTGCACCATAATATCCATTACCCCATCCGGCACGTGCTTCCCCTTTTGCATTAAATAATTGAGCTTCAAGTTTACCACTTGCAAAATCATTTCCAAATTTTGACTTATAATCTAATGCGGTAATTTGTCCCTTTATTTTATCAAATTCTCCATTTTTTTTTTCATCTATTAGATCATATCCCATATAAAAAGGTCTAGCTTTGATATCTGCCCAATCAGGTGTGTTTTCTCCTTTTTTTATATAACCTTTTTTATCCATATTTTCAGCTAATGATAGATGTCCATGTTGTGGTGGTTTTCCAATTTCTGGCTTATTAGGACTTGACACACAACTGGTTTTATCTCCTTTTCTGGCGGCTGGTTTACCGTTTATCAATACAGTAGAATCTCCCTCTACAATTTTTCCTTTACTATGAGAGGAACACTTAAACCCATCTCCTTTCCTTGCCGCAGGCATACCTCCTATTAACACATTGGAACTTCCTGAAATAATCATTCCTTTATGCCCCGCAGTATCTTTTAAAAACCTTGCTGCAAACTTTGCCATAATCTATGAATTTATTTTAACTAATACTGCTTTAACATCGGCAACCTTCCCTCCTCTTATATCTAATTTAGATACTGCTTTTATATTACCTTTTTTTAAAGCTCTCATAATAAATTTTAAACCAACAATTGAAATGTTATCCTTTTTAGCATTCAATTTTATTGAACTTGTGTCTGATGTAATATTTGTCTTTTTCTTTGATTTAATTTCTATTTGTCCTTCGTCAGCTAACATTTTTATTTCCTTTTCAGTTAATGTTAATGAAGTTTTTCCTACTTGTAATGTTATTTTTGTATTTCCTTGTAAAGTTATGTTTCCTTCATTATCCATTTTCAACAAGGCATTCTCATCTTGAGAATCTTTATCACCTCCAACTGTAATAACCTGAGTGGTAGAGGTGCTTATAAATGAATTACCTGCACCATCAAATTTCATGCTTGTTTGTCCATGATCTTCCAATATAACAGAACCTTTTTGGTCGTTCATTAATAATTTACTTCCGCTAGCCGTTTCTAATCCTTTCATATAATTACCTGCTCCCCCGTGTCCGGATTTACCTCCCCCATTAAACATAGCCCCTAAGCTTACCGGCTTTTCTGCATTTCCGTTTTCAAAACTTACGATTACTTCTTCCCCTATCTCAGGCACTACATGCATTCCTTTGCCTTTTCCTGCATACGGGGTAATTGAACGAATCCAGGGTGTCATACCATTAAAAGGCTTTTGCCAAGGAAACTGTACCCGAATTCGAGACATTCCTTCCGGATCGTTATTATCCGTAACCGTAGCCGATTGCTCTTCACATAAAGGAATTGCATCTTCATCCATATATTCAGGAACCATATTGTCCATAGGTACGCCCACCAATTCATTATAATACCCTTCGGTAATGTCTTGAGAATGCGTGATTTCTATAATTTTATATCGTTCCAAAGGAACTTCCCCGTCTTTAAAAAGTCCGCTTTTAGGCATCCAGCCTTTAAGCTTTACAATATCTCCCAACCTTAAATTAGGATTATTGGTCTTAGCTTCTAAAAACAGTACATGCTGACGTCTGAGCTTTTGCCTTTCCACGGCTTGGGTTACCTCAATAGAACCTTTTTCCAATAAAGATTGATTGTATAAGGATAAAGGCACCTTAGCGTATATTTTTTCCGAAGCAGTGATAGCATGTTGTTGAAAAGGATTAACAATACTCCATTTAGGAGGAATACTGTCAGAGTCTACCGTATGGTTTTGAGCCCTTTTCGCATCATAACCAACATAGCTGAATTTTTGAGGAACTAATCTCATTTTCAGCTCATAACTGTAAACATCTTTTTCTTCCACCAATTCCACGGTTTTACCTCCCGCTCCTCCAAAGACAATTTGTTGCCCGTTATAATAGAGCCATTCCCCATACCTTGTAGCCAAACGTTTAATAAACTCCCAATCCGATTCACGGTATTGTACCGTATAAAGTAGAGGGTCTTTTAACATAGGACGTAAGTCCCAGCTGAGCAAATCCGATTGATATTCCGAAGTGGCCTGTTGAATAATAGCGTCCAAACTTTGATTTTCAAAACTTTGGCAATCCAGCCCGTTTTCCAATAAAATAGTAGGAGCATGGCCCTTGATAAAAAGCTTATTATAACCATCCACCTTTTTATTGGAAAGCTCGGTAACAATACCCGAAAAAATATAAGCGGTTTGTCCGTATTGTTTGAGTTGAATAGAAATTTTCTTACCTAAAAGCTCACGAGAATTGGTCATCGGATAAGAATCCCTGTCACCGAATGCTTCCGCATAACAAGAAATTTCAAAATGGTCATGGTCCGCCATTTTTTGGTTTAGCGTAAGAGTAAAATGACTGTCTCGTAATACTTCGTTACCATCGATAGAAATAGCTGCATAAACAATATGAGAATTTTTAAGTTGAGAAGCTAAATCCCCTCCATATTTAGCAAAAAAATTAGAAGCCATATCTTTAATTTTCTTTTCCAGAGCATCCGGAGGAGTTACACTAAAACAATCGGGAGGTTTAATGGCATCTTCAAGTTTAATGGATCTATCACTACCGGCAACTATATTTTTTTTAAGCATATCAAGCTTATCCGAATGATCGGAAACAGGAGCTGTAAAAGAATTAATTTTTTGATTTACCTTATCGGTAATTCCGGAAGAATCAACTATATTTTTAGTCAAATCTTTAGTGTTAATATTCACCGAATTCTTTTTATCCAAAGGATTCATGGGATTGTAATTTAATTAAGTTAAAAAATAAAAACTAATATTTATATAAAATATGGAGTAAATATAATGATTTTATTTATTTATTAATAATTAAATATTAAAAAATATCTTAAATAAATACATAAAATAATAAATATATATCTATAAAAGCTAATAAAATTAAATAATAGAGTCGATTTATGAGTTTTGAATTTTTTATTAATATCTACACTATAAATATTACATAGATGAAATAATAACTTATAATGTAATATATTGGAGATGAAGCTTTTAATAGTAAATACGATTCTTTAATTTAAAATCAACATAAACATAGGATTTAATTCTACTAATAAAAAGCTTTATTGTCTACTTTCTAAGTCCTTCTTTGCGTTTTTCCCAACCATGCGGATCGGGTTTATCTTTATGATCGGGCGAATATCCGTTAAGTATTTTAGATTGCAACCAAAAATAATTTTCCTCCTCTCCGCTTTCTTCCATAACCAAAGCCAATCGGTTTAAACTTTGATCTAATCCTTTACTGAAACGCTCCCGTTTCCATGCCTTAACTTCTCTTATTTTAGCCGAATCATAGTCTTTATCTTCCCATTTTGAAACCCTTTTAAAAACTTCCCATTCCCAACCGGCACTGTCTATGGCATAATGTAGATCTTTGGATATCAAATCAGGATCGCTGATAAATATTCCTTCCTCTTCTTTTTTCAGATAACCATTGTCTGCTAAATATTTTCCATAATCTTCATAAGGTCCGGGAACACTATAAGCAGTTCCATCCTTATTTAAATTACCGGTAAGTTGAATCAATCCTCTCCCTTTATAAAAGGAAGTACTGGATTTATATTTACTCGGTTTTTCTTGCGATAATTTAAAAAATCCCGTCTCTGCATTTACTTGAGCCAAAAAAGTAATCTTTTTTGAATACCAATATTTATATTATATCTGAGCCTTTACGTGTACCTTGCTTAAATTATTCGGGAGTTTCCTTATCACTAAATTGTTCCGCATAATCTACCATTTCTTCTAAATGGGGTAAATTATAGTAGTTGTTTTCTATAAAGGTGTTTTTTAAATCATACCAAGGCTCCAAATCATCTATTAATGAGGCGTGATATGCACCTAAGATATTTCCGTTTCCCCACCTTACAGTTCTTGATAAATGATATTTCCTAAATAGAGGATCACAGGTATTGGCTAAATACCCTATTTTTTTATAACTATATCCTTTTTGCGCTTTTGTTAAATCACTTTTATCTAATTCTCTTAATAGATATAATGTGCTGTCTATTAAATTTATTGCATAGGTGCCTTCATTCTCATTAGTTATATGTTCAATCGTTTTTAATATTCCTTCTCTGATATATAATTTATCATCCGTTTTAAAATTATCTACAAAAATTAAACTTCTAACTTCTTGCCCAAACCTATATCCATCCGATTTATATCGATAATATAAACTATCTAAAACACTTTTATTAATTTTATCTTCCTTGTCAAAATTGAAATTTAATAATAAGTCATGGGCCAATTCTTTTTCTTTAGAGAGTAAATATGTCAAACCGGCTTTATCTCCATACATTAAGTATTTATTTAAGGTTATTACTTTCAAGTTTTGTTTAACCGAATACTCCTTTTTATCGATACTATTTATTTTTATTAAATCCTCCAAAAAAACCATGGGGGTTATTATTTTTCTTTCCTTGTCTATAAACAAATTCCATCCATCCCAGGCAAAAGTATATTTATATTTATCAAAAGTCATGGTTTTACTGACATTACCTTTTATCTCCTCATCCGTATAAGCTACTCCTCTTAGATTGGCAAAACGAAGTGGATATAAGGTAACTATCGTTTCTTTACTTTTATCCAGATCGATTCCAAAAAGATATTTTACACGTTCTCTGAATTCGGCATACTCCGGAAATTTATATCCGCTGTTTAACAGCGTTTTTTCAATTAAGGGTTGTTGTAAGTCTAAATCTTCCCGGGTGGCAACATATTCGTTTTCCGGAGTATGATCTTCTACAAAAACCCGTTTTTGTAGTTCAATATGCTCGGCTATTTTTTTTAAATCTATTTCATTATTCATAACGGGCTTATTTTCTGTCGATTTTTCAATAGGTTTTGTTGTTGCTTCTTTATTTCCATTATTAAGTTGTATTGCCGTTTTATTTTCTTGGCCTTGACAAGAAAGTAAAACCAATACTTGTATACATGAGACCAATATCTTTCTCATAATTCTTTGTTTTTTATTATTTTTTATTAATTTCAAAGGTGTACCCTTGATCTTTCCACCGTATTTTTTTATCTGCCTTACTAAAATGAACTTTGGGGGTATAAAAACGGCAGGGAGTTAAGCTTTGCCTATTTTTAGTTAGAGGGTGATCGAGCAAATGGTAAGAATTTCTTAACCATTTGAGTTTAATAACTCCCTTCATATCTAAAGTTTTATCCATCCCATAGGGTGTTTCAGAAGAACTGATCGCTTCAATGGTGGTAACTATTTCCAGGGTTTCTTCTACTTCTTTTCCTTCTTCATTTTTCTTTTTTATCTTTTTTTCTTCGTAATCGATAATTACTCCGGTATGACCCATTCCTCCGCTTTTATTTTTCCATATAAATATATCTCCTTTTTGAGGTTTGTAATTTATATCATCATGTTTCAGTAAATATTCCGAATAGGTTTCCCCGAAGTCGTGCAGTATCCTTGTATTTCCTGCCATTACCTTTTTACTCCATTCTATTTTTTGTAAATATCGGCACACTAATTCCGAACAATCCATCGTATTTTCTCCCGATTCTTCTACTCGGTTTTGATCGTTGGCATATCTTACTTTATACGATTTTCCTGCTTTTGCCTCTTCCTGGCTTATGGCTTTGGTTAATAACCAATCTATTCCCTGTTGTATCTTTAAATCGCCATCAATATAGTCTAACGACTTGTCTACCTTTTCACATTCTGCTACCTTAAATAGGACCTTGGTTGAGTTTTCAACGGCTACGGATAATTTCCCTTCTTTTCCTCCTCTGTACCATACTTTTCTTTTATCCCGAGAATTCGTTTTTTTATTTAGTATTTTTACAATCATTTCCACTACCGCATCATCGGAGGATTGACCGGTCTTATCTGCTTCCAAATACATTTTATCTTTATACCAGTCGGCCATTCCGGTTAGGGCTGCTTGATACGGGGTATAGCCTTTTTCATTAATTGCGGAAGTAAATACATTAAAACCACTGTCGGGAGCAAGTTGATCTATTTGCTCTTGAATTTTACCGTAATTATATCTCCCGGTTATCTGAAGCAGTCCCCGACCTTTAAATCTCCAGCCGTCTTCTCCTCCTTTATTTCCTAATTCCTTACGATTGCCGTAAGCTATTTCTGCTATTTTTCTTTGATTGGCCGGGTGCTGAGCCGTCCTTCCATATTGATAGGCTAATTCATTAGGAGGCCCCTCTAATTTTCCTGTGCTGCTGAAGTTAATGAAATGTTTGGGTAAATCTTGCGCAGCATAATTTAAACTTTCTCCTTCTAAGGCTCCTTTTAAATCTAAGCCCGATTCTTCGCGAGATTGTGCAAAAAAATGTGCTTTTCGAGCACAAGTGTCTATGTTAAATTTATCTTTATTTTATAAATTTTTATTTAAAAAGGGATTATTATTTTATTGGTCTCGCTTTAAATTCATAATCTAATGGTTGTGGGGAATCGGGTATAGACTCATCATCTAAAAATAGATTTTCTTCTTTTTTTGCTGCTTCATACCACTCTTTAAATTTGGATAAACCGTAATAATTATTCTTTTTAAATTCCTTATCATAAGTGCCATCATCCTTATAATGCCAAAAATGCCCCATAAACATTTGATTATAATCGTAATGTTTATCGTATTTATATTGCTCTCCCCAATACATCAAATGAGCTGCTATTTTGGCTTTTTGCGCATCACTTAATTCTTTGTTAGCATTTAGGTGTTCTAAATTTGTAAGATATTCAGCTACATACATAATATATAAATTTTCATCCGGTGTAGACATTTCTTTTAGAAGATCTAAAGTATTTTGATGAACTCGTATTTCTCCATTACAATCTTTAGTCCATAATAATTTTCCCAACTCCTCCAAATCATTGTCATTAGCATAGGTATAAAAGAGTGGAAGATGGGTATTTTCTAGTGCCCACTTCAATAGTTTTTTATCTTCAGTATATCCAAAGTCTGTTACCAAACTGCGCATAAAAAACTTATCATGCGTAACCAACCATGGAAACTGGCTTTTATCGTCAGTAAATAAGTATTTGTTTCGTGAGATTAAACGCTGTTTATTGAAATTTCTTTTTTGCAATAAATTATTTACATCTTTCCACATCAATACCTCTATTTCACCATCGGCAGTATCAATCATATATGAATTTTCTTCATATTTTGATACTTCAGGATATATTTTCTGATAATCTAATACTACTGGAAGAGGTTCAAACTGTGTAATAAAATTATATTTTTTTGCTACATATATATAATTAAACCCCATATAGGTTGGATAATATTCTAAATCCTCATTGCATTTATAATATCTGTCTATTTTTAAATATGAATTTTCTGATTGATTGTCGATTATCCTTCCAAAAATCTTTTTTATTTTTTGATTAAAATCCTCTATTTCAGGGGTTTTATATCCATTGTTTTTTAAAATAGTGTCTTCAATTTGTACTAAAGCATCTAAATCTTCCTTTCCATATGTTTCCCCCCAATATTCTGGACTAGCACCTTCTTTAATTTGTTTTATCAGTACGTCTTTTATTTTAGATGTTTCCATTTTTTTTTCCTCTATATTTTTGTTTGTCAGACTCACCTCTTTTTTTTCTTGACAATTCATTATTGCAAAAAGGGTGATTGTGTTTATTAACAATAATTTGGTTTTCATATATTTTTTATCTTGAACTTTCTCCTTTACTGGTATCTTGAGTTTTTTGGTTTAATTTTTTATTTGCTTCATTGATAGTGGCATATTCATCATTTTTATTCAATTTATCTTCTTCTTTAATAACGTATCCTTTAGGCTTAAAAAAACCTCTAAGTTTTTTATATATTTTTACTCCTTTTTCGGTATAAGAATAGAATGTGCTACCATCAAATTTATAATTAGGTGAAAGGGTTATCATGTTTCCTTGATTTCCCCCTAAACCAATATAGGTGTTTTTATCTAATAATCTTCCATATACTAAGGTTATATGTCCTGATCCTTTCATTTTTCCATTTGAATAACAATCTGAAAATACGGCTATGGCACCAAAGAACGCCTCACAAGGTTCTAATGTGTTGTGATTGAAAAACATACTCGAACTGGCAGAATGAGGTGATTTAAATTTAGGCGTTGAATTCTCCAAGCACCAGGATACAAATGAGGCACACCAAGGTACTCCACTATCACTACCTGAAGTTCCTCCTGCTTTGTGATATTCTCTTATTCTTTTGTCAATTGCTTTCTCATGTTTACCGCCGTAATTAATTATCTCTTGAATAGCGGTTTCCATCCATGGCGCCCTGCCTTTGGCGCTTATAAATTCCAACTCTTTCTCTCCTTTGCAAACAGCCTTATCGTACTTAAACCATGTTTTTAACTTTCTAAGTCCTTCTTTGCGTTTTTCCCAACCATGCGGATCGGGTTTATCTTTATGACCTGGCGAATATCCGTTAAGTATTTTAGACTGTAACCAAAAATAATTTTCCTCCTCTCCGCTTTCTTCCATAACCAAAGCCAATCGGTTTAAACTTTGATCTAATCCTTTACTAAAACGCTCCCGTTTCCATGCTTTGATTTGTTTTATTTCAGCTGAATCATCTTTATTATCTCCCCATTTTGAAACCCTTTTAAATACCTCCCATTCCCAACCGGCACTGTCTATGGCATAATGTAGATCTTTGGATATCAAATCAGGATCGTTGATAAATATTCCTTCCTCTTCTTTTTTCAGATACCCATTGTCTGCTAAATATTTTCCATACTTTTTATAAGGTCCGGGATCATCGTAAGCAGTTTTATCCTTATTTAAATTACCGGTAAGTTGAATCAATCCTCTCCCTTTATAAAAGGAAGTACTGGATTTATATTTACTCGGTTTTTCTTGCGATAATTTAAAAAATCCCGTCTCTGCATTTACTTGAGCCAAAAAAGTAATCTTTTGTATGCAAGTATTTATATTATATCTGAGCCTTTACGTGTACCTTGCTTGAATTATTCCGGAGTCTCCTTATCAGTAAATTCTTCCGCATAAGCTACCATTTCTTTTAAATGGGGTAAATTATAGTAGTTGTTTTCTATAAAGGTGTTTTTTAAATCATACCAAGGCTCCAAATCATCTACTAATGAGGCGTGATATGAGCCTAAAATATTTCCCCTGCGCCATCTTACTGTTTTTGATAAATGATATTTCCTAAATAGCGGATCACAGGTATTGGCCATATACCCTATTATTTTATAACTATACCCTTTTTGCACTTTAGTTAAATCACTTTTATCTAACTCTCTTAATAGATATAATGTACTTGATATTAAATCTATGGTATAAATGCCTTCATTTTCATTAGTTATATGTTCTATCGTTTTTAATATTCCTTCTCTGATATATAATTTATCACCCGTTTTAAAATTATCTACGAAAATTAAATTTCTAACCTCTTGCCCAAACCTATATCCATCCGATTTATATCGATTATATAAACTATCTAAAACACTTTTATTAATTTTATCTTCCTTATCAAAATTGAAATTTAATAATAAGTCATGGGCCATTTCTTTTTCCCTTGAAAGTAAATATATCAAACCGGCTTTATCTCCATACATTAAATATTTATTTAAACTTACTATCGATAAATTTTGTTTAACCGAATACTCTTTTTTATCGATACTATTTATTTTTATTAAATCCTCTAAAAAAACCATCGGGGTTATTATTTTTCTTTCCTTGTCTATAAACAATTTCCATCCATCCCAGGCAAAAGTATATTTATATTTATCAAAAGTCATGGTTTTACTGACATTACCTTTTATCTCCTCATCCGTATAAGCTACCCCTCTTAGATTGGCAAAACGAAGTGGATATAAGGTAACTATCGTTTCTTTACTTTTATCCAGATCGATTCCAAAAAGATATTTTACACGTTCTCTGAATTCGGCATACTCTGGAAATTTATATCCGCTGTTTAACAGCGTTTTTTCAATTAAGGGTTGTTGCAAGTCTAAATCTTCCCGGGTGGCAACATATTCGTTTTCTGGAGTATGATCTGCTACGAAAACCCGTTTTTGTAGTTCAATATGCTCGGCTATTTTTTTTAAATCTATTTCATTATTCATAACGGGCTTATTTTCTGTCGGTTTTTCAATAGGTTTTGTTGTTGTTTCTTTATTTTCATTATTAACTTGTATTGCCGTTTTATTTTCTTGGCCTTGACAAGAAAATAAAACCAATACTTGTATACATGAGACCAATATCTTTCTCATAATTCTTTATTTTTTTATTATTTTTTCTTTATTTCAAAGGTGTACCCTTGATCTTTCCACCGTATTTTTTTATCTGCCTTACTAAAGTGAACTTTGGGGGTATAAAAACGACAGGCTGTAAAGCTTTGCCTATTTTTAGTTAGAGGGTGATCGAGCAAATGGTAAGAATTTCTTAACCATTTGAGTTTAATAACTCCCTTCATATCTAAAGTTTTATCCATCCCATAGGGTGTTTCAGAAGAACTGATCGCTTCAATGGTGGTAACTATTTCCAGGGTTTCTTCTACTTCTTTTCCTTCTTCATTTTTCCTTTTTATCTTTTTTTCTTCGTAATCGATAATTACTCCGGTATGACCCATTCCTCCGCTTTTATTTTTCCATATAAATATATCTCCCTTTTGAGGTTTGTAATTTATATCATCATGTTTCAGTAAATATTCCGAATAGGTTTCCCCGAAGTCATGCAGTATCCTTGTATTTCCTGCCATTACCTTTTTACTCCATTCTATTTTTTGTAAATATCGGCACACTAATTCCGAACAATCCATCGTATTTTCTCCCGATTCTTCTACTCGGTTTTGATCGTTGGCATATCTTACTTTATACGATTTTCCTGCGTCTGCTTCTTCCTGGCTTATGGCCTTGGTTAATAACCAGTCTATTCCCTGTTGTATCTTTAAATCGCCATCAATATAGTCTAACGGCTTGTTTACCTTTTCACATTCTGCTACCTTAAATAGGACCTTAGTTGAGTTTTCAACGGCTACGGATAATTTCCCTTCTTTTCCTCCTCTGTACCATATTTTTCTTTTAGGATGTGACTTCGTGTTTTGATTTAGTATATCAACAATCATTTCCACAACCCTATCATCGGAGTATTGACCGGTCTTATCTGCTTCCAAATACATTTTATCTTTATACCAGTCGGCCATTCCGGTAAGGGCTGCTTGATACGGGGTATAGCCTTTTTCATTAATTGCCGAGGTAAATACATTAAAACCACTGTCGGGCGCTTGTTGATCTATTTGCTTTTGAATTTTACCGTAATTCTCTCTCCCGGTTATCTGAAGCAATCCCCTTCCTTTAAATCTCCAACCGTCTTCTCCTCCTTTATTTCCTAATTCCTTACGATTGCCGTAAGCTATTTCTGCTATTTTTCTTTGATTGGCCGGGTGCTGAGCCGTTCTTCCATATTGATAGGCTAATTCATTAGGAGGGCTTTTTTCATTCAAGGCCGGATTGGCCCGAAAAGCTTTAAAATGTTTGGGTAAATCTTGCGCAGCATAATTTAAACTTTCACCTTCTAAGGCTCCTTTTAAATCTAAGCCCGATTCTTCGCGAGATTGTGCAAAAAAATGTGCTTTTCGTGCACAAGTGTCTAAGTTAAATTTATCTTTATACTTATTTAAAGCTTCTGCCAATTCTTCTAATATTTTAGTATCTTTTACCCCGCTATAAACCTGTTTTAATAAATCAACTGTAATATCTGCCTTACATCTGGGACATTCGTATGTATTGATCAAATTCTTCCCCCTGGCCACGGTAACCAAAGAAACAGAAGATAAATCTTCAAGATTTCCCAGATCAGAAACATAGAGCGGATTAAAAAAATGGAAAAAAACAGATTCCACCTTTTTTAATTGTTCCGCAGTAGGAGTTTGCCCTTCCTCCAAAGTGGGCATGGCAATGCCCACCTGCGAATACTCCTCATTAAAAACCTTTTCATACGAATCCCTGTTTACCGTCTTCAGCTGAGATTCCAATTCCACCCAAATCGTTGCATCGTTTGCATCCTTTTCCTCCTTAAAAACAGCGATATAGAACACCTGAGGGCTCGGAACGTTCGAGTCCCTCTCCGGGGTAAAATCCAGCGACAGTAAGCCGTCGGTCCCCACCACCTCTGCCTCATACCTTTTTGCCTGTGTTGCCACCATAAAGGACTTTTGCTTTTCGTTATAAGAATCCGCCCAATCATCCGCCCCCAATTTTTTATACACAATCACCGTCAGTTTTTCCTTAGCCATACCCACGGTATGTACCCAAACCGTATGCTTTATGCCGTACTCAGTAGTCTTTATCTGAACATCATCCGCTGCCTCATTAGAAAAGCACATAGAAGTAATGCGCGCAGGAGCAGGGACTTTCAAATATTCTCTGCGATCCAATACCAAATATAACGTTTTCCCGTCTATATGCACCGTTTCCACTTCTTGACCGTCTGCCTGGTGGATCAAGGATATGCGAGAAAGATCCAACGGTTCTTTTGAGGTAAATTCCACCGTAAAAAAAAGTTGGGTCTGTACTTTAGGGTCGGGATTGATGGTTTGTATCTTTTCTTTACTTTCCCGGTCCACAATAAAGGAAAGTTGACAACTTCCTTTTTCATCCAAGGCGGCATCCAGTTCTTTTATCAAACATTCTTGTCGGCGGAAGGTTTCCAACGGTTCAAAGTTGGGATGTTCTGCCCAAATCGTTACTTTGATTCCAACGCTCTCCAGCCCTTTCAAACTAAGGTAGAAATAATTTTCTTCCTCCCAGCCCGTCTCGGTCCTTCTGGTTCCGTTTTTGTAACACCACAGGGCTC
>NZ_WINL01000007.1:0-881 GCF_009827705.1 Apibacter sp. B3935 | reverse complement strand
AAATTTAATTAAATTAGAATGTTATGGAAATCAAATACAAGAATTACCCCCATCAATTTCTAAAACTAAGTTGGAATATCTAGATATTGCATCTAATCAATTAAAAAAAGTACCCAAAGAACTGGAAAAAATAAAAAGTTTAAAGACAGTACTATTATCTAACAATTGTATCTCAGAAGTAGAAGGCTTTTCACCTGACAGCGTAACTTACTACGATTTAAGAAAACAACGTATTACTTTCCCCTTATTAACATATAAAGGAGAAGATATAGAAATAAATTTACCCCAAATATTTTTATATGATTTTATTCAAAAACCAAGTATAAGGCTCTATTTGAGAGGAGAAAGAATTAACGGTAATCTACCGGTATCAGAAAAAGGAGTTGTTACAATTCCTAAAAAGTTATTATCAACGATTAAAAAAGGAGACGACCTTTACTTGTATCAAGATAATCTTAATAATAGTTACATGGGAAATAATTATCTACTCTTCACCCAAATAGATTTAGATTTACCGAAAGTACCGGAAAATGAGTATCAAGCCTTAGTAGATATTTATAACCAATTGAACGGCCCATATTGGAGAGGATCACACCAATGGGAAAAATGGAATATAGCAGAGAATAATTTACATGAGATAAAATGGGATGGAGTAATGGTAGAGAATGGTCATGTTACCGGACTTAGTTTATATTATTTTTATAATGTAAAAGGCAAACTACCGGCAAGCATAAAAAATTTGGAGTACATAAACTATTTAAATTTATCCTCATCTTATATACAAAAAGACTTTCAAGGAACCGATTGGAATGTAATATCCGGATTAAAAAATTTAGATAGCTTAGACTTAAAAGGATGCAAAATAGAAGGTCCAATACCTG